>JAXMAU010000001.1:0-14459 GCA_046350215.1 Gemmataceae bacterium
CCTTCAACCTGAAGCTGGAGCGTGGCAAGCTGGTGCGGTTCGCTTCGCCGCAATCCGGCAAGCCGGCGCCGGGGACCCCAACGAACGAGACCTTCGAGACACTGACATTTCAATACAATCCGTCAACTATCACCCGGACCCGCACGGGGCGTTGGGAACCACGAAAGCAGCGCAAAGGCTCCGTCGGATCACCGGCCGACATTCGGGGCCGCGCCACCGGCGGAACTGCATCACTGCTGGCAGAGTCGGAGACGATCGGCTTCAAGCTGATTTTCGACGCCACCGAGGCCATCCTTGCCAACCGCTCCGGTGACGGACGTACCGTTTCCGAAACGGGCATCCTGCCGGAGCTTGCCTTCCTCGACCTGATTTCCCTCGGCCGGGAGGAGCAGGACGCGCGTAACAGCAAAACCGCCAGCAAGACGAAGAAGGCAGAGACCGTGCAGCCGATCAAGGCGGACACGCTGCTGCTGGTCCTGGGCATCCAGCGGATCATTCCGGTCGTGCTGACGTCTCTGACGATCACGGAGCAGAAGTTCAACCCGTCGCTGATGCCGATCCGGGCTGAGGCCGATGTCCGGTTCAATGTGCTGGAGCCGGTCGAAAGCGCCTACAACACCTGGATCAAGGCCGCCTTTGACCAGTTGTTCAAGCAGCGACAGACGATGTCGCGCCAGGCCAGTGCGACATCGCCGGACGACACCGCGAACACTGCCATCGCCAACGCCTTGCAGCCGCCCAGCGGCGCCACCTGGATCTGACGGAGGTCGCATGGCGGACCGCTCGTCCCGTTTCTACAATGCACCGGCCTACTCGGTCCCGGCTGCCGACCGGCCCGGCAGTGCCGTCGTGCTGTACCAGCCGCGCCTGTACCCACCGCCGCCCGGCGCCGGCACTTATCGCGTGCAGCCCGGCGACCGGCCCGACCTGATCGCGCATAATCTTTTCGGCGATCCGTTCGTCTATTGGCGCATTGCCGACGCGAATCCCGACCTGACCCTGGACGAGCTCGCCACGCCCGGCCGCAGCATCGCGGTGCCGGAGAAACGCTGATGGCCGACCAGCGCCAGCCCGGGTTGCGCCTGTGGATCGACGGCAAACCCGTCGACCGCATCGGCGACTTCGTGCTGAGCGTCGAGGTGGAAGAGCGCTCCGATGAAGCCTCCAGCTTCCAGCTTACGGTGGCCCTGAACCCAGTAGGCACGGAAGATGGCGGCGACTGGGACGTACTGGAACACGGCGCCTTCGCCCAGGCCAACGCCGTGCCCGACCTCCGCCTGCTGTTGCGAATCACGATCGAGTTCAGCCTGCTGTCCGATGACGGCTCCGAACAACGTGCCGTGGTCATGGACGGCTACATCACCGGCATGGAGCCGGTGTTCACCGAAGAACGCCTGCCCGGTTCGCGGCTGATCGTTTCGGGGCTCGACGCCTCCTGCCTGATGCATTTCGAGACGGTGGCGCGCGAGTGGTACGGTATGTCGGACGCCGATATCGCCCGCAGCATCTTCCAGAAATACGGCTTCGACGTCTCCGGCACCTCGATCGACGCCACGCCGACGACACGCGACCTCGACCGCTCGACGCTGGTGCAGCGGCACACCGACGCCGAGTTCCTGCGCTTCCTGGCAAAGCGCAACGGTTACGAAACTTTCCTCGACCCCGTGCAGCAGGAGGTGAAGCCTGGGCCGCATCCGGGCACCGCACTCGTCGGGCATTTTCGCTCACCACGGCCGGACCAGGACGTGCAGCCGGCGCTCGACCTGTTCCCACGCATCGCGCCGTCGTTGCTGGAATTTCGCGCGAAGTGGGAGAGCAACCTGCCGCCGCGCGTTCGGGGATGGCACATCAACGAAACCACGCGACGCATCGAACGGACTGACGTCTCGGACCCGGACTATGCCCGCATGGGCACGACCAGTCGTGCCCAGATCCTCGATGCTCGGCTGGCGGAGATATTCCGCAACGGCACCAAGCCGGACCCATCGGATATTCAATCCGCCATCGTGCCAATGGACGCCGCCGAGGTGAAGACACTGGCGCGCGCCGAATACCGTGGCGCCGACTGGTTCGTGCAGGGCAGCGGCACGGTGATGGCGGAGCGCTACCCGGTGATCATCCGCTCACGCCGCCCGGTGGACCTGACCGGCGCGGGCCATCTGCTGGACGGGCGCTGGTATTGCCGGGCCGTGCGGCATCGCTGGGCGGTCGACGTGGACCGACCGGACGAGGAGCCGGTGGTGCGCCGATACGAAGCTGACGTCATCCTGGTGCGCAACGCGTTGGGAGGGATCGGCTGATGCTGCAGTCGATGCGCTTCCCATTCCAGCTCAGCACCCGCGGTGTGGTGGCGGAATCTTCGTTCAATGACGTGATTCGCCAGCAGCTTGAGCAGTTGCTGTTCACCATCCCCGGTGAACGGGTAAACCGCCCGTTGTTCGGCTGCGGCGTGCAGCGCCTGGTCTTCGCCGGCACGTCCGCCGAGACCATTGCGGCGGCGGAATACGTCATCAGTACCGCCATCCGTACGCACATGCCCGAGCGCATCACGCTGGATGCGGTGCGCGTCACCGTCGACGATGCGACGCTGTACATCGACATCCTCTACACGCTGGTCGAGAACGGCGCCGAACTGGCCGCGTCCTTCGCCCAGCCGGTGGCGGCGGCGCCATGACCGTGCGCACCCTAGCCGGCCCGGACCTGGCACAGGCGCTGGCGGATGCGCAGGCATCGTTCGTTGCCGGTTCGGCCGCCGAGGATACCTGGCGCCTGCCACCCGGCCGCTTCGCCATTCCCATGCCGCTGACGCTGGGTGCCGCAAAGCGCGGCCTGGCGCTGGAGGGCAACGACACCGAATTGGTCTTCACCGGCATCACGGGAACCGCCATCAGCCTGACCGGGTCGACCGTGCGTGCCGAGGGGCTGAGCCTGTCGGTCACCGCTGCTGCCGACAGCACTGCGCTGACGGTAATCGCCGGCAGCGCTGTCCTGGCGGACCTGTCCGTCAGCCTCAGCGCAACCGGCGCGGCCCAGGGAATCGTCGTTACCGCCACCGGCATAGACGTGCAGCGCTGCGGCGTCACGGGACTGACCGCCACCGGCGCGGCCACCGGTCTGCGCCTGGCCGCGCAGGACGCGCTGTTCCTGCGCGATGTGTCCGCCACCGGCCTGACCGGCGCCACCGCCACTGGCCTGGACCTGTCAGCCGCGCGCATCGCCGGCGGCGAACTCTCAGTCGGCACGCTGCACGCGACCGGCCAGGCCATCGGCATCCGCGCGACGGCAACCGTCGACCTGACGCTGGAGGACATTGCCGCCGACGGGCTGCACGGCGCCGGCGCGGATGGCCGCCCGTTCGACGACGAGACCGGCGATGGCGTCACCGCCCTGCGCGCCGCCGCGCCCGACGGGCGGCTGGAACGGCTGACGCTGTCCGGCCTCGTCGCCAGCTCTGGCAGAGCCGTGCCGGTGCGGGCGGCGGCGGGGATCGTCGTCGCCGATATCAGCCACCAGCGCGCGCTGACAGGCGCCGACCTGCCTGCGCTGCTGGCCGCGGCGCAGGCGGCTCTGGCAGACACGCCGGCCGGGACGCTTGAAACGTGGCAGCTACCCGCCGGCGATTTCACCCTGACCGCCGGCCTGTCGCTGGGCGTTGCCGGCCGCTCCATCACACTGCGCGGCAGCCGGCAGGCTGGCTTGCCGACGCGGCTGCGCTTTCACAACGGCGGCGGTCCCATCGCCGGCGACCTGACCTGCCTGACGCTAACGGGCGATGCGGTCGGTCTCGACGCAGTCGCGCTGTCTGCCGACGCGTCCGGCGCGCTGACCGCCCTTGCCGCCACGGCAACTTCGCTGCGACTGACGGATATCGGCTGCA
Source organism: Gemmataceae bacterium (assembly GCA_046350215.1). GTDB lineage: Bacteria > Planctomycetota > Planctomycetia > Gemmatales > Gemmataceae > JAXMAU01. The sequence continues at coordinate 3,878 of JAXMAU010000001.1, forward strand.
GCGATCTGTCGGCATCCACGGTCACCGGTATCGCCGCCACAGTGACTACGGCCGACCTGTCGGACGTGACGGTGACCAATGCCCATGCGTCTGCCGGCGTCCTGACCGGTGTACGTGTCACGGCCGACGCAGCCACCCTGGCAAATCTGTCGATCAGCAACGTAACGGCAACGGCGCAAGCGACAGGCATCGACGTGGTCGGCCGAAGCCGCCTTGCGGCGTCCACCGTCGCCACGCGCGACCTCAGCGGACAGCGTGCCGCGGGCCTGCGGCTGCGCGTGCTGGCCGCCGATGGGGAGTTGTCGGTGCTGGACGCCACGGCATCCGGCATCAACACGGTGGCGGGCCAGGGCGACGCCATTGGCATCGCGCTCGCCTCGGCTGGCGACATCGATATCCGCGGCCTGTCCGTCGGCGGCATCACCGGCAGCAGAGCAACCGGTCTGCTCGCCGCCGCGGGGCGTAGCTTCGACTGGATGGGTGGCGATGTCGGCCCGGTCCAGTCGCTGGACCGCGGCGCCGCCGGTGTGCGCTGCGTTGCCACGCCGGCAGCGCCGCAATCCGCCGCGGCGCCTTCGGTCGCGATCCGCGGCGTGGCGATCGAGGCGATTTCCGGCGCCGTTCCTGGCACGCAGCCGGACGCGCCACTGACCTGGTCTGAGGCAGTGGAAGCACGGCTCGCCGCGCTGCTGGCCGATGACGGGCTGGATACGTTGCCGACCACGGCCGACCCGGACCATGTCGAGGACATCGCCGGCCTGATCGTGCTGGCCCGTGTCACCCCGTTCGAGACCTGGATCGACCGTAGCGATCCCGGCTCCGTGGTGATCGAAAACACCGTCATCCGCCGCGTCAGCGGATCGGCGCTGCAGGTTGGAGCCGCGCTTCGGGATATCGGCCTGCGCGGCTGCGAGATCTGGACCGCCATTCGCGGCGGCTGGATTGAGGGCGAGCGCGTGTTGCTGGCCAACCTGACGATGCATCGATTGCAGGCCGGCCTCGACCTCGGGCCCGGAGAATTCTCCGTCTTCAACACGCTGGTCACCGGCATCACCGCAGGACCAGGCCTGAACGCTGGCCCGGATACGGAACTGGCCGACGCGTCGCAGGCGGCCTTTGTCCAGGACATGGACGTGCCCTTCCGCCCGCCGCCGAACCCGCTGCCCTACATCGACCCCGGCCCGTCCGGCGCCCTGCCGGCCGCTGTGCTGGCCGGTGGCCTGGCTGCCGCCGATCCCGTCGACCTCCGCCTTACCCCCGGCACCACGCTGCATGCCGAGGCTCGGCCCATCCCTGGCGACCCGCCGGACAGCACAGTCTTCGTCGGCTGCCACCCGCCGGAAACCGACACACGCTGCGTGTTGCACGACCCGCTTGCCCCGCCGCCCGCTTCCGCTCCCGCGCCGCCGGAACCCGGCCCCTTCGTCGATTACCGGGCGCGCGATGCCCAGGCATTGCTGGCGGTGATGATGGACCGGGCGCGGACAACCATGCCGGGCTGGACTGAGCGGTCGGCGCCGGACATGACGACGATGCTGATGGAACTGCTGGCCTACCGGCTCGACCAGCTCGCCTACGCCCAGGAATCCGCCGTCGCCGAGGGGTTTTTCGGCACCGCCCGGCGCCAGCGCTCCGTTGAGGATCATGCCCGGCTGGTCGACTACGTCGCCGATCCGGGGCTGTCCGCCACCGCCATGCTGCGCTTCTGGTTCACCGACGCCGGCAAGGTTGCACTCGGTTTGCGCGAGCGCTTCGACCGCGGTGAAACCTTCGCCATCCCGCGCGACACGCTGGTGGTGAACCCGGACTTCGACGACGTCTCGATTATCTTCGCCACCGAAACGGAGCTTGCGTACGACGAGCAATTGGAAGCGCTGAGCCTGTATCCGGGCGACGACCTGGCAGCGGGCGCGGTGTCGATGGTGTTGGCCGGCGACCTGGTCGATCGGATCCGGCCCGGACGGTGGCTGGTGATCAGCCACGACGACCCCTCGGTGCCCAGCCATGTCATCCGCGCGGTGCAGGTGGAATTCGGCACCGACAGCACCCGCATCGTCTGGGATCCTCGCCGCCCGGCACCCGCTGTTTACCCGGTCGATGCGACGACAATCTACGGCAACGTCGTGCCGGCGCAGCACGGCGTGCCGGTCACGCCGCTCGATCCCGGCTACGACCTCGCCGCTGCCACCGACACCGCCGGGCTGACACCCTGGCGCGAGCAGATGCGGCTGACACTGGACAACAGCGACGGCACGATACGCGAGATCGCCGTGCCGCTGGGTCCGGTCAGCGTGCAGTCCCCCGGCTGGCCGTTGCCGGACCAGACCGGGCGCACCGGAACGCCTGCCCTGGAATTCGCTGTCGACGACGAGCCTTGGCGGCTGGTGGACGACCTGTCGCTCGCGCAGCCCGCCGATCCCGCCTTCGTGCTGCGCGCCGGGGCCGGCGGCGGCAGCGTGGTGCGCGTCGGCGATGGCGGCAACGGCCTGGCGCTGCCGCGGCGGCCGCTACAGGCCAGCTTCTCTGCCCGCATTGGCCTCGGCACCCAGGGCAATGTCGGCGCCGGCGCGCTGCGCCGCATCGTCGCCTTCGGCACCGGCGGGGACATCGAAGCGCTGATCGCCGGCAGCGAGGACCAGCGCCTGGCGTTGCAGCAGGCCCTGCAGGTGCGCAACGACCTGCCTGCCATCGGCGGTCGCGACCCGGAGCCGATGGCGCGGATCCGCTACCGTGCGCCGCGCCTGGTGCGGGACACGCTGTCAGCGGTCTCGGCGGCGGACTATGAGCGTCTGCTGAATGCCCTGCCGGAGGTTGCCGGGACCCGGGCCGCGGTGATCGACGCCGGACTGCGCCACCTGATCCGCGTCGTGCTGCTGCTGCGCGATGAGGACCAGTTGACGCTGCCGGAACTCGGCGCCGATGCGGAGGCCGAACGTCTCCGGCGCTGGGCGCTGGTGCGCAGCCGGCTGGAAGCGATTCGCCTGCTGGGCTGGGACGTCGAACTGCTGCCGCCGAGCTTTGTGCCGCTGGACATCGACCTGACGGTGGATGCGGAACCGTGGGCGCAGGCCGAAATGGTGCGGCACGGCGTGGTGGCGGCGCTGTCGGGCGATGGCGGGTTGTTCGACCCAGATACGTCGGGCCTTGGCGGCGACGTACATGTCGATGCGCTGCACCGGGCGGCGCTGTCGGTGCCCGGCGTGGCGGCGCTGCGGGTGCAGCGCCTGCGCCGCCTGCAGCCGCACGCGATCGACTACGCCGAAGCCGGCACGCTGCCGATCGCCGAGGATGAGGTCGCCGTGCTGCGCCGGCCCTACGGCACGCCAGATGGGCTGCTGACGGTGACCGTCTGCGGTGGCCTGCCATGAGGAGCGTGCCCAGCCAGCACCGGCAGCGCAGTCACGCCGCCCTGCTCCGCGGCCTGGCCACTGACGCGCGCGCCCGGTTCCGCGACGTCGCGCCGGCCTGGGACCCGCTGCGGCCGAGCGAAGTCGCGCCGGATCTGGGACGGGGATTCCTGGACTCCTATGCGCTGGCGCTGCACGTGCTGTGGACCTACCAGCAATCCTGGGCAGAGGAAGGATTCTTGCCAACCGCGCGCCTCCCGGCCTCGGCCGCGCGCCTGCTGGAACTGATCGGCTACGCGCCGCGCCCGGCCAGCGCTGCCACCGGGTTGCAGCATTTCCGGGCAAAGCCGGGCAAGCAGACGACGCTGCCGCCCGGCTTCAAGGTCGGCGCCGCCGCCGACGGGCCGCTTCCGGCCGCGATCTATGAGACCTTGCGCGCGACCGCCGTCGATGCGGCGCTGAACGAGCTGCGGCCCTTCCTGCCGCCGCCGGACCCGAACACCGCCGGCCAGGGCGGCACGCCGGGTGCCATCACCGACGTGGTGGCACTGCTGGCGCCGGAGGTGAACGTGCCGCCGCCGGACGACAATTCGCCAGCCGGGCTGGCACGCGCACTTGACCGCCGCCTCGGCACCGCGCTCGGTGGCGCCATCGCTCGCCGCAACGCCGAACGCGCACGGATGAAGGCGCTGCAACTGGCGGAACTGGCGCAGGACCTCGCCGGCACCGGCGCCAGTGGCGGCCCGGCCTGTCAGGAAGCCTTCGCCAAGCTTTGTCAGCAGGTCTGCGAGGCCCAGGCGCTAGCCAACAAGGTGCCCGACACCGCGGACCCGATCGCGCTCTCCGAGAGCCAGCAGATGCTGTCGGCGCAGCTTGGCCGATTGGTCGAGCGCCAACCCGACGCGATGGCCGGGCTTTCTACGGCGCTCGCCCGCCAGCAGGGCGAGTCCAACGCCGACTGGTCGAAGCGGCTGGACCAGTTGATGGCCTTCCTCGACGCCCTCATCGCCGGAATGTTGCAGGAGGCACGCGATCAGGTCGTCCGCCTGCGCGGCAACCGGGCGTTGACGCTAATGGATCGTGCAGCGGCAAGCACGGCCGGCGGCACCGAAATGGGTGTCGCCATGGTCGGCACCGACTCGGTCTACCTGATGCCCGACACGACCGGCCCGGTGCCGGTGACGCAGACCGCGCTGCTGCGGCCGGGTGACTGGCTGGTTTTCGCAGAGGAAACCACCACCGTCGCCGCCAACGGCGCGACGCAGCGCGAGCGCACCTACCGCGAGGCGGTGCGGCTGGAGCGCGTCTTCGACGAGATACCGGAAGGCCAGACCGACACCATGACCCGCGTGGTGTTCCAGCCGCCGCTGACCAGGCTGTACCTGCTGGCAAACACGGTGGTGATCGGCAATGTCGCCGAGATCAGCCATGGCCGTACAGTCGATGCACCTTTGCCGCCGATTGCCGACGACGGCACCATTGCGCTGGAACAGACGCCGCTGACCTGGCTGCGCGACCCTGCGGCGCCGGATGGGCTGGTGCCGCAAGCCGGCTTCAGCGTCGCCGGCCAGGCCTGGCGCAGAGCGGAAGACCTGCTTGCAGCCGCGCCAAGTGATCCGGTGTTTGCGGTGGAGACCGCGCCAGATGGCACGTCCCGCCTGCGCGTTGGCGACGGGCGTAACGGCTCGACCGTGCCGGTCCCAGCGCCCACCACGCTGCGCTATCGAGTCGGCGCCGGACCGGACGGCAACCGCAAACCGGGCGCGGTGAAGGCGCTGCTCGACGCTGACGCGGCGATCCTGGAGACGTTCAACCCGCTGCCGGTCAGCGGCGGCAGCGCGGCCGAACCACCGGCGCAGTCGCGCACCAAGGCCGCGGCCGGCATTCACGCGCTGCGCCACGCCATCTCGTTGTCCGACGTGCGCTCACTGGCGCTCACCTACGGCGGCGTGCAGCGCGCCAGCGTCATCCACGACCCGGTACACGCGCGGCAGAACCTGACGCTGATCGTCGACGGCGACGGCGGCGCCGCCCTGACCGACGCGGAGCGCGCTGCGCTAGCCGGCTTCCTGCTCGCCCGCATGCCGCCGGGAACGAAGATCACCGTGGTCAACCGCACCATCGTCCCGGTGCGGCTGCGCATGCGCCTGTCGCTGGCCGCCGATGCTGACCCGCTGGCGGTCATCCGCACCGTCCGGCTGCGCCTCGGCGCCGACGTCGTGGATGGCGAGCCGCCGGGGCTGATGCAGTCGGACACAATCGATCTCGGACGCGATCTGGCACTGTCCGCGGTCTACCGGGCTGTCGAGGCCATCGGCGGGCTGCTGACCACCACTGTCGAACTGTTCCACAGAGCCGCGGACACGCCTGCGCGGCGTGACGTCATCCAGGTGACCGACCACGAAGTGCCGGTTTGGGACGGCACGGTCGGCGCACAGGAAGGAGTGCAGATCCTGTGGCGATAGCACCCTTCCCGACCGCGTCCGCCGATTTGCGCACCCTGTCACCGGCCGCCGCACGCCTCGCAAGGCTGATCCCGCAGGTCTACCTGTCGCGCGACGCCGCTATCAACGGCCATCAATTGCTCAGCCTGCTGGAGGTGCTGGCAGCACCGCTGGACACGCTGGACAAGGCGATCCAGGCGCTGCTCGACGACCATTTCGTTGAGCGTGCGTCGGCCGAGGCGCTGCCGCTGATCGCGGACCTGGTCGGTGCGCGGCTGCTGGGCGACGACACGGTTACCAATCGCGGCATCATCGCCCGCACCGTGCATTGGCGCCGGCGCAAAGGCACGCTGGCGACGCTGGAGGAGGTGCTGACCCAGGCTACCGGCTGGGCCACCGAGGTCGACGAGGCATTCCGCTCGCTGCTGCAGACCCAGGACCTGGCGTTCCCGCTGCCCTGGCGCGGCCGCAACGCCGTGCTGTGGGACCCGATTGCGATCTCCGACCCGTTGAGCCGGCGTGCCCCGCCGGTGGAGCGGCCGCGCAACGGCGTGATCGACCGCGGCCCCATGATCGGTCTGATGCAAGGCGAGACGGTGGAGCACGCGCTGCGCCGCCTCGGACGCGCCGATGCCGGCCGCTACGCCGCCGCGCCGCGGACCATCGATTTCACCGGCTGGGCGCGGCCGGAGCAGGCGGTGATCCGCTCCACCAGGCTGCAAATGGCGCGGGCGGAGGATGTTGCGGCCGGCCGGGTTGCCGATGACGGCACGCCAGAGCCGGGCGGAACGGTCCTGGCGATCGCCCATCTCAGCGATCCAAGCCTGGCGATGATCGGCTTCGCACTGGATCCGTCAGGGCGCGCACTGCCGCTGGCCTGGGAACAGCCGGTCACGCCTCCGGATGAAACCGGCGGCTTGACGAGCGCGCACGAAGCGGCGCCGCCGGCGGTGACACCGGTCCGTCCGGCGCTGCTGACGCCGACCGCGCTGGCGGTCGACGGCGATGCGGTGGAGGCCTCCGGCAGCATGACCGTCACGATCGACGACGTGGCGGTGGCCGGTCCGCCTGGCATAGGCGGTGAAACCGGCCCGCTCGCTTTCGCCCCAATGGGCCCGCGGCCGGTGCTGCGATTTGCCGATATCGGCCGCCCTTCGCCCAATGATGAATGGGTGCTGCAGGCGCTGGCCATCGATGATTCGGCGACGGCCGATGCCGCCGTGGTCAATACTGGCGTCACCGACGAAAATCCGCTTGTCGCCACCGCCACAATCCGCCGCAACGTGCAGGACCCGCTGGTGCTGGCTGGCGCCGCGCAGGTGCCCCGCTCAGGTGCGATCGTCGGCCTGCGTCTCAGCCGCAACCGGCTCGGCCTGGGCTACCGGCGCAACAATATCGGCGCCTGGAGCGGTATCGAGCCGGGCGTCCGCCGCGGTGCACCACTGACGCCCGCCGTGGCGCTGAACGATTCCGGCACACCGGTGATTGCGCGGCTGGAGCGGCAGCCGGCCGGCGACATCACGGTTGCCACCTGGCATGTCGGCGCGGCGCCCGGCTGGCAAGCGGCGGTGCTGAATGTGGCCGGGTTGCCGACCGCTGACCAGCCCGACCTGACCGCGGCCAAGGATGGCCCCGCCCTCGGCTGCGCCATCCTGAACAATGCATTGCTGATTGTCGCCCCCACCGCGGACCACGCTACGCTTGGCGTCTGGCGCATCGACGGTGCGCTGACCGCCGCCCCCACCATCACCCGGCTTGATCAACCCGGCACCCGACTGCCGGCGGCGCGGATGGCGCCCGCGTGCTGCATCCATAGCGGCGACCTGTTCGTGCATGGCGGGGAGGATCTACAGCGCGGCATCCTCGGCGATCTGTGGTCGCTGGACCTGTCCGGCCCGGTGATCGGCGGCTGGATCCCGCACCTTGTGCGCGCGCCCCGCGACCGCCAGCACGAGGTCGCCCGCACCGGCGCAAGGCTGCTGTCAACGCCGTCCGGATTGGTGCTCATTGGCGGCGCCACCACCCTCGGCGGCATGGCGTCCAGCGTCTGGCGTGCCGAGGTGAGCCCTGGCCGGCCACGCCCGTCCTGGGCAGCGTTGCCGCCGTTGCCGATCACCGACGGCGCCGCCGGCACGTTGTGGTCGCGGGCCGATCCCACACGCCTGCACGCGCTGACCTGGGCCAATCGCACAGCGCCGCGCTGGTACGCCTGGGATGACGGTGCGCGCGGCTGGACGCCGGGTCCGCTCGAGACCGCCGGGACGCCGAACCCGCCAGCCGAGGGCGACGGGCTGTTCGTCGGCGACGAGTTCCTCGTCATCGGCCCGCCGCCGCTGCCGCCCAGCGAGGTGCTCGTCACCGTCGGCGGTAAGGGACGCATCGCCTTTCTGCCCGCGGTGGACCTCGCCGATGACGGTGACGCCCGCTTGTTCTTCCTGCAAGGCGACGGCAGCACGCAGCGTTGGTATCCGGCGGGGGAACCGGCGCGCGGCAGCCTGCGCCTGGGCGCCGGCCGCGAACAGCCGACCGCGGAACGCACGGCGCCGGCGCCACGGATCGGCATACCGGGCCGCCTGGCCTGGGCACCGTTCCGGCTGCGGCAACGCAACCTCGAGCCATGGCTGCGGCCGCTGGCGCTCGACCTGAGCGGCACCGTGGCACTCGACCCGCGCCTGGGTCGCGTCGCACTGCCGGCTGCCATCGCCTGCGGCCGCCTGGGCGCCAGCTTCCAGTTCGGACGCGCCGCCGCGCTCGGCCCCGGCTTTGTCCCGACCGGCCGCGTGGTGCCGGAAAGTTGGCGGGAACCGGCCGACCCGGACGCGCCGGAGCGCTTCGTGGTGCCGACGCCACCCGATCTGAACGGCGCCACGGTCACTGCCTGGGTCGCGCCTGAGGCCGCCGGCCTGACCGACACCGCACCGGTGGTCGCCAGTCTCAATGAGGCGATCCAACCCGGCGTAACCCGGCACATGATCGCCATGCGCGGTTCGCCGCGGCTCGACCGGGCGACGCTGACGATCGGACAGTCGGAGGTGCTCTCGCTATTCCCGGACGCGGCCACCGCCTTGCCCTACGTCAACGCCAGCGATGGCGTCTCGCTGCTGCTGCAGGAACGGCTGGACACCAACGCCGATCCCGATCTCGGCCCATCCTGGTTCGTTGCCGGCCTGACGCTGGAAGGCGCGTTGCGCGCCGGGCTGAGCGCCGGCGTGCTGGATGTGCGCTGGTGCCGGCTGGCAGATCCCGCACAGGCGGGCCTGACCGTTATTGGCGCCAGCAGCCGGACCGCGCTGGCGCATCTGACCCTGACGCCGGTGCGGCTGACGGTGCGACTGTTCGGCTGCCTGGTCGGCCGGCTGGAAGTCCCGCCCTGGGTCCAGCTCATTGCCGCCGGCTGCGTCTTCGACGGCGGTGCGCCCGACCAGCCAGCCATCAGAGCCGCCGGCGCCCGCGTGCGGCTGCGCCACTGCACCGTGCACGGCACCACCGAGGCCGGCGTGCTGGAAGCAAGCTCCTGCGCCTTTAAGGGCGCTGTCACCTGCGACCGGCCGGATCTCGGCTGGCTGCGCTATTCGATCGCGCACGGGGGCGGCCGGCTGCCGCTGCTGTACCAAAGCCTAACGCAACCGATCTCCTTTGAATCGCTCCTTCCAGCGCACCCCGACTACCTGGTGCTGTCCGACAACAATGGCGCCGCCGCGCTGGCCGCCGGCGAACGCCGCCGCGTGCCGGGCGCACATGACGAACGCAGCGCCCGCCTGACCGAACTCACAGAGCGGACCGGCGATTTCCTGCCGCTGGGTCTCTCGCCATGGCACGCCGATCGGGCCGTGGCGGACCTCTCCCGCATGCAACGGAGGCTGACGTGAAGGCGTATACGTCGCGCGCCCGGTTTGATGAAAGTCGGCGCTTTACCTTCGTCGGCGAGGAGATGGGCCGGGTGCGGCTCGATTCCGACGCCAACGAGCAGGCGCGCCTGGTGCGCACGGACGCGCGGCGGCGCAGCGGCGATCTGGCCGAGGGCTCGCCGGACGACGGCTTCCTGATCGGCGCGACGCAGTTGCTCGACCCGATCGCCAGCACCGTTGGCTGGGCGATTGAAGAATTCGGCGCCAGCGAGGAGCGGCGCATCCGCCCGGAACTGCGCCTCGACCGGCGCGAGCCGGAATCCCTGCCGCATGTCATTCACGTCCGCGGCGCGCTTAGTGCTACGCGCACGCTGGCCCCCGGTATCGATCTGCTGCACCTGTCGCTGACCGCAGGCGGGACCACGACGGCAAACGCGCTGATCTTCCAGGTGCGCTTCCAGCGGCAGCCGACCGATGACGAGATCGTCGATGTCGGTCCCTTTGTCCTCGATGCCAATGGCGCACGCGTCCGCGTCGGCGCGCTGGATGCGGCGACCTTCACCGGCGACTGGCAGATCGTGCGCGTGCCGCTGAGCGACCTAGCCGCCCTGCCCCGCACGGCGCTGCCGGACGGGTCGCAGGGGCTGATCCTGACCGGCTGGGGCTTCCTCGGCCTGCCGCCGCGCGCCAATGTGTCATTCGATGCGCTGCTGGCTGAGACGGCGGACGTCACCGACGCCGACCTCGTTATCCGCGGCGGCGACGGCACGCTGCCGCGCGCGGGGCGGCTGTATGTGCAGGGTTATCGCACCTTCATCGAGCGCGACTGGCGTTACTCGACGCAGCCGTCCCTGCCCTCCCCTGCGCCGCTGGCGCGTCCGGCCGACCTGACGGAGCGCACACTGGTCGAGATCGACATCTGGGAGCGGCCGAAGCACAGCTA
>JAXMAU010000002.1:0-285025 GCA_046350215.1 Gemmataceae bacterium
GTAGGGGTTGTAGAAGTAGTAATGGCGGTCGCCGGGGCGATAGGCGACCGTGTGGTGCCGCCAACCGCGGTAGTCATCGCTCGGTTTGTAGTAGTAGTGCCGGAAGTGGTAGTTGGCGCTGGGATGTTTGACCCAGCCGCCGTAGTAGCCCCGGCCGTGGTGCGCCGCCGACACGAGCGGCAGCGCGGCCGGCAACAAGGCGAACCCGACCAATCCGCAGAGAATCATCCCCCTCGACATGGCGCACTCCTTGAAGTGAGGGTCAGACGTGGCCAACGACCGTGGCCAGCCGACATGCCATCCGTGGTCGGAGTCTCTCGGCAACAGACATGATGGGGTCAGTACCCGGCTATTCAGGCTACCCCGTGGCTTCGTGGTGTCAAGCCAATTATCGGAGTTATGCTCGCGGTCAACGCGGCTTTGTCCTGGCGCGCGCCTGGTCCAGCCCGGACAGCAGGCTTTCCACCAACCCCCGCACCGCCGGCGTGATCAGCGTCACTCAGTCACCCGAGCACTAGCCGACGAGGATACGCATTATCCAGTAATGCCAAACTCGCAGCAGCGCAGCGATCGGCAGGAACGTCAGGGCGAACGCCGCCAACAGGGGCCGTATGAGCCGTCTCCGCGCCAACGGGCGAGATGATCGGGAACGCTGCCGCGAGCGGAACTTGCGCGCTCCGTCAGGCCGATTGCCGCCGTTGCGCCTCGATCCAGCCCTTCGCCGCCAGTACTTGATCGACCGCCGGCGTTACACCGTAATTCGACCGCATCCCATCGGGCCGGTACGACCGTGAATAGGCTAGCACCCGATCCAGCACCTGACCCGGCAGCGCTGCCAGCACCGCCGCCGGGTTCTCCGGGTCAAGCAGGTGCAAGCACTGCACGGCAAGGTGGTCGGCCGTGATGTCGCCCCGTTCGTACATCTCCAACAGGATGGTTGGCATCTCACTGGCATCCCGGACAGCCCCCTGACCATCGCCTATTCTATATCGTCGGCGGGTAGACGCATCCGGACGTTGGAACGGCAGTAAGGGGTGGACGTCGACACGCACTTGCCCCCGTTTCTTTTAGCCCCCGGTGAACACACCGGGGGCGAATGCGGAGCGCCTTGTTAGGGTAATCCTCGACACGCACTTGCCCCCGGTGTATTCACCGGGGGCTAATGCAAAGACATTACAGCCGGGCGATCAGCAGCTCGCGCTGGAAGATCAGCTCCTTGGGCAGCTCGCCGGCCAGCTTGAGGAATAGCTCCTCGTGCGTCAGAATCTCGCGCTTCATCGAGTCGGCGTCGATCTCCTGCACCTCCTCGAACTGCTCGGGGCTGAGATCCAGGCCGTTCAGGTTGATGTCGCCCGGCCGCGGCATACAGCCGAGCAGCGTCTCGGCAGCGTAGGCGCGGCCGCGCGAGCGGTTGACGATCCACTCCAGCACCCGCATGTTCTCGCTGAAGCCCGGCCACAGGAACTTGCCGTCCTCGTCGGTGCGGAACCAGTTCACCATGAAGATCCGCGGGCAGTCCTTCATCTGCTTGCGCATGCGGATCCAGTGTGTGAAATACAGGTTGATGTTGTACCCGCAGAACGGCAGCATCGCCATCGGATCGCGGCGAACCACTCCCAGCTGGCCGGTCGATGCGGCGGTCGTCTCCGAGCCGAGGGTGGCGCCGATGTACACGCCGTGAATCCAGTTGAACGCCTGGTGGACGAGCGGGATCGACTTGCTCCGCCGGCCGCCGAAGATGATGCCGGACACCGGCACCCCGCCGTGTTCGTGGACCTGCGGGTCGAGCGCCGGGTTGTTGGCCATCGGGGCGGTGAACCGGCTGTTCGGGTGCGCGGCCGGCCGGCCGCTGTCGGGCGTCCACGGCTTGCCGGTCCAGTCCAAACACTCCGCCGGCGGCGCCTTTGTCTTGCCCTCCCACCACACGTCACCGTTGGGCAGCAGCGCCACGTTGGTGTAAATGGTGTCGTGCGAGATGGTGGTCATGGCGTTCGGGTTGGTGTGGGCGTTGGTGCCGGGCACCACCCCGAAATAGCCGGTTTCCGGGTTGATGGCGTGCAGCCGGCCGTCCTCCGGCTTGACCCACATCCAGACGATGTCGTCGCCCAGGGTGGTGATCTTCCAGCCGGACTTGCGGTACGGCTCGGGCGGGATGAGCATGGCGAAGTTGGTCTTGCCGCAGGCGCTGGGGAAGGCGGCCGCCAGGTAGGTCTTCTCCCCCTGCGGATCGGTCACGCCCATCAGCAGCATGTGCTCGGCCATCCACCCCTGCTGGAACCCCTGGTAGCTGGCCAGCCGCAGCGCCAGGCACTTCTTGCCGAGTAAGGCATTACCTCCGTATCCGGAGTTAATGCTCCAGATTGTATTATCCTCGGGGAAGTGGCAAATGTAACGCTGCGAGGGGTCCACCTCCCCGAGCGAGTGCAGGCAGCGGGTGAACTCCTTGCCGTCGCCCAGCTGCTGCCAGGCGGCCTTGCCCATCCGCGTCATGATGCCCATGTTGATGGCGACGTAGATGGAGTCGGTCAACTCGACGCCGACGCGGGCGAGCGGCGAGCCGAGCGGCCCCATGACGAACGGCACCACGTAGAGGGTGCGGCCGCGCATGCACCCCTCGAACACAGTGCGCAGGCGGGCGTAGGCCAGCTTCGGCGCCATCCAGTTGTTGGTGGCGCCGGCCATGTTCTCGCTGGTGGTGCAGATGTAGGTACACTGCTCGGTGCGGGCGACGTCGTTCGGGTTGCTGCGGTGCAGGTAGCAGCCAGGCAGCAGCGTCTGGTTCAGGCGGATGAGCACCCCGTCGGCGACCGCCTGGGTCAACAAATCCTGTTTCTCTTCCGCGCTGCCGTCCAGCACACGGACCTGTTTCGGCTGACACAGCTCGACGCACTCGGCGAGCCACTGGCGGACGTGGCCGTTGGCAGGTAACTCGCCGATCACCGGCGTGGTCAGGTCGGTCGACGGGCGGGAGGGGGAGGACGCGCTCATGGCAACTCCTTCCGAGGAGATGCGGCCGCCGGCCCACCGCGCTCGCGTTCCAGCCGTTCAAAGCCGCTACCTATACAATAGGAAATCGAAGCCGGTTGACCCCCCGCCTGGTCGGGTTTATGGGCCGGCAGCGCAGGCGGGGCCGTGACGCCCCCCGTTGAATGAGGACCTGTCGATGAGCGACCCGCTGCTGAACTCCTCCCATCTGGACGTCTGGAAAAAGGCTGCCGGCAAGTCCGCCCCCGGCGGCAACGTGGCCGCGCTGAACTGGGTCACGCCGGAGGGGATCACCGTCCAGTCGCTGTATACCCGCAAGGACGTCGAGGGGTTGCCGTATGCCGACACCCTCCCCGGACTGGAGCCGTTTGTTCGCGGCCCGCAGGCGACCATGTACGCCGTGCGGCCGTGGACCATTCGCCAGTACGCCGGCTTCTCCACCGCCGAGGAGTCGAACGCCTTCTACAAGCGAACGCTGGCCGGCGGCGGCCAGGGTATCTCGGTGGCGTTCGACCTGGCCACCCACCGCGGCTACGACTCCGATCACCCGCGCGTCACCGGCGATGTCGGCAAGGCCGGCGTGGCGGTCGATTCCGTCGAGGACATGAAAATCCTCTTCAACGACATCCCGCTCGGCAAGATCTCGGTGTCGATGACCATGAACGGGGCGGTGCTGCCGGTGCTCGCCGGCTACATCATCGCCGCCGAGGAGCAGGGAGTGCCGCAGGCGCAGCTGTCCGGCACCATCCAGAACGACATCCTCAAGGAGTTCATGGTCCGCAACACCTACATCTACCCGCCCGAGCCGTCGATGCGGGTGGTTGCCGACATCATCGAGTACACCGCCCGGCACATGCCGAAGTTCAACTCGATCTCCATCTCCGGCTATCACATGCAGGAGGCCGGGGCGACGCAGGCGCTGGAGTTGGCGTTCACCCTGGCCGACGGCAAGGAGTACGTCAAAACGGCGATGGCCCGCGGGCTGGACGTCGACGAGTTCGCCGGCCGGCTCAGCTTCTTCTTCGGCATCGGCATGAACTTCTACCTGGAGGTCGCCAAACTCCGCGCCGCCCGGCTGCTGTGGTGGCGGATCATGAAGGGGTTCGGCGCCAAGAACCCCAAGTCGATGATGCTGCGCACCCACTGCCAGACCTCCGGCTGGTCGCTCACCGAACAGGACCCGTACAACAACGTGGTCCGCACCACCATCGAGGCGATGGCGGCGGTGTTCGGCGGCACCCAGTCGCTGCACACCAACTCGCTCGACGAGGCGATCGCCCTGCCGTCCGACTTCTCCGCCCGCATCGCTCGCAACACCCAGCTGCTCATTCAGGAAGAGACGCACATCTGCAATGTCGTCGACCCGTGGGCCGGCTCGTACATGATGGAGAAGCTGACTCAGGATATGGCCGATGCCGCCTGGAAGATCATCGAGCAGGTGGAGGGCATGGGCGGCATGACCAAGGCCGTCGAGTCCGGCTGGGCGAAGATGCGCATCGAGGAGTGCCGCCCAGGAAGCAGGCGCGGATCGACAGCGGCAAGGATGTGATCGTCGGCGTCAACAAGTACCGCAACCCGAACGAGGAGAAGGTCGACGTCCGCGAGATCGACAATACCGCGGTCCGCGAGTCGCAAATCGCCCGGCTGAAGCAGATCCGCGGCAGCCGTGACGCCGCCAAGGTCCAGCAGGCGCTGGCGGCGCTGACCGACAGCGCCCACACCGGCAAGGGTAACCTGGTCGAGCTGACCGTGCAGGCGATGCGGGTGCGGGCGACTGTCGGCGAGGTGTCCGACGCACTGGAGAAGATGTGGGGCCGCTTCCGCGCCACCAACCAGACCATTTCGGGCGTGTACGGCGCCGGCTTCGAGCAGGATCCGACCTGGCAGGCGCTCAAGCAGGAAGTGGAGGCGTTCGCCACCCAGGAAGGCCGCCGGCCGCGCGTGATGATCGCCAAGCTCGGCCAGGACGGGCACGATCGCGGCGCCAAGGTGGTCGCCACGGCGCTGGCCGACCTGGGCTTCGACATCGACATCGGCCCGCTGTTCCAGACGCCGGAGGAGGCGGCCCGGCAGGCGATCGAGAACGACTGCCACGCCGTCGGCGTGTCCACCCTGGCGGCCGGCCACAAGACGCTGGTGCCGGCGCTCATCAAGGCGCTGAAGGACCAGGGGGCGGACGACGTGATCGTGTTCGTCGGCGGGGTGATTCCGGTGCAGGACTACGATTTCCTGCGGCAAGCCGGGGTGGCCGGCATCTTCGGCCCCGGCACGCCGATCCCGGCGTGCGCCCGGCAGGTGCTGGCGGCCATCCGCGGCAAGCAGCCGGTCGCCTGACTGGATGCTGTGAGTAACCGCTTACCGGACGCCCCCCGCGCGACCGCCGCGCCGGGGGCGTCCCGTGTTCCCTCACCCCTCGGGACCGCTGCCGTGTCCAGCAAGCCTCCTCTCGACCCGACCGACCAGCGGCTGGTCGACGGTGTGCTCGCCCGCCAGCCGCGAGCGATCGCCAAGGTGATCACCCTGGTCGAGTCATCGCGCCGCGACCACCAGGCCCGCGCCGCCACGGTGCTCGAGGCGCTGCTGCCGCACACCGGCAACTCGATCCGCGTCGGCATCACCGGCTCGCCCGGTGCCGGCAAGTCGACGTTCATCGAGGCGCTCGGCCTGCACCTGACCGGCGGGGGCCGACGGGTAGCGGTGCTGGCGGTCGACCCGTCGAGCAGTCTGAGCGGCGGGTCGATCCTGGGCGACAAGACGCGCATGGAGCATCTGGCCCAGGACCCCAACTCGTTCATCCGTCCGTCGCCGTCGGGCGGGTCGCTCGGCGGGGTGGCGGAGAAGACGCGCGAGGCGATGCTGGTGTGCGAGGCGGCCGGGTACGACGTGATCCTGGTCGAGACGGTCGGCGTCGGCCAGTCGGAGACGACGGTGGCCGGGATGGTGGACGCCTTCGCCCTGGTGCAGCTGCCAAACGCCGGCGACGACCTGCAGGCGATCAAGAAGGGGATCATGGAGCTGGCGGATGTGATCGTCATCAACAAGGCCGACCTCGACCCGAAGGCGGCGGCCCTGGCGAAGCACCAGATCGAGGGGGCGGTGACGCTGCTGCGGCCGACATCGCCCCACTGGCGGCCGGCGGTGCTGACGCTGAGCGCCGTCACGCGCGCCGGCATCGACGCTTTCTGGGCGGCGATCGAGCGGTTTCGGGCGGTGATGACCGCCAGCGGCGAGCTGCAGGAGAAGCGGCGACGGCAGGCGGTCGACTGGATGTGGACGCTGATCGACAGCGGCCTGCGCAGCCGGTTCCGCCATCATCCCGGCGTGCGGCACCACCTGGACGCCGTCCTCCGCGCCGTCGCCGCCGGCCGCACCACCCCGTCCGCCGCCGCCTACCGCCTGCTCGGCCAGTTCGAGGCCGTGCCGGGCGATAAGTAGCTATTAAAGATCTTCCGAATCTTTACTCCTGTCGTCATGAGGGATGGATCCTCGTTCTCCCGACGGAGCCAGTCGGTGAAAGGCCGCATGCCCACGCCAGCGTGGGCATGGCACCCAGAATTAACTCTTTCCCTCTCTTTTTTCTCTCTTCCTCTCTTCTTCCCTCTGTGTTCCTCTGTGTCCTCTGTGGTGAGTTCTACTTCCTCTCTGTCTGTGCCAGGTCGGCGCGTACCGGCAGAACGGCGATCGGCAGGTTGCCGTCGGTGACATAGCGGTCGCCGCCGCCATTGCGGCCCTCGCGGTGCGTCTGGAAACCGTTCAGCCAGTACAGGTCGACCAGTTGCCCCGCCGTCCGCAGGTCGTCGAGCAGCTTGTTCCGCTCGCGGTCGATGTCGGCGTCGACGTGGTGGGTGATCTGGCCGGTGCGGTGGCTGAAGCCGACGCGGATGTCGAAGGTGGCCGACCCGACCCACAGCGGCCGGCCGAGCGACTCCAGCATGCCAGCCCGCCAGAAGCGGACGTGGTGTCGTCGCCGCGGGTCGTCGCCGACCGATTGCTCGAACGCCAGGTCCTCCTTCCGCCCGAACAGGTAGAGGTTACTCACCGGCGCGGTGTCGTACGGGCGGCGCAGTACGGTTCCGGCGGCGATGCGGAGCGAGCTGCGCAACGTGATCGGGTCGGCCGGGAACCAGTGCGCCGCCAGCATCGCCGATTGCACCTCGGCCTCGCTGCCGACCAGGGCGACATTGAGCGGGTCGCCGGCGATGCCGTTGCCGGTGTGGGTGATCCGCGGGATGCCCGGCAACGGCGGGTGCCGCCGGGCGTAGAACCGCCACCCGGCCGGGACGACGAGGTAAGCCGTCAGCAGGTAGACGAGTAACGTCATACCCAGTGCTCGCGTCGCGCGCGAGACAATCGGGCGCTGCGCATTCTCGGTCGATCGGTTGGTCATGGCCGCCTCAGGGCCGGGCGGGCGGCCGCCCGGCCTCGCTGCCCGCGCGCCGTCAGCCGGCGCCGCCGCTGCCCACCTTTTCCGGGCTGCCCTTCACCGCCGCCCGCAAATAGTCGCGGTTCATCTGGGCGATGAACTGGGTGCTGATCTCCTTGGGACAGGCGGCCTCGCACTCGCTGTAGTTGGTGCAGTTGCCGAAGCCCTCCTTGTCCATCTGGTCGACCATGCGCACCACGCGCTCGCGCCGCTCCGGCTGGCCCTGCGGCAGCGCCGCCATGTGCGCCACCTTGGCGGCGGTGAACAGCATGGCGCTGCCGTTCTTGCACGCCGCCACGCAGGCGCCGCAGCCGATGCAGGCGGCGGCGTCCATCGCTCGTTCCTGGTCCACCTTGGGGATCAGGATGTCGTTGCCGTCGGGGGCGCCGCCGGTGTTCACCGACACGAAGCCGCCGGCCTGGATGATGCGATCGAGCGGCGAACGGTCGACGATCAGGTCTTTCAGCACCGGGAACGGCCGCGCCCGCCACGGCTCGACGTAGATCTTTTCGCCGTCGCGGAAGTCGCGCATGTAGGTCTGGCAGGTGGTCTTGGCCTCCCGCCGGCCGTCGGCCAGCGTCTTGCGCGGGCCGTGCGCCACCCCGTTGATGACCAGGCTGCAGGCGCCGCAGATGCCCTCGCGGCAGTCGTGGTCGAAGGCGATCGCCTCCTCGCCCCGGGCGATCAGGTCCTGGTTGACCACGTCGAGCATTTCCAGGAACGACATGTCGGCGTTGATGTTGGTCGCCTGGTAGGTCCGCATTTCGCCGCGGTCCTGCGGCCCCTTCTGCCGCCAGACGTGCAAGGTGAAGTTCATTTCGGCCTCTTCGGGTGAACGGCGCGCCGGGCGAGGCCGGCCGAGGACCGGCCGGCGACCCGGTGCGCCGGGGTATCCAGCTCACTTGTACGAACGCACCGACGGATGCACTTCTTCCCAGACCAGCGGCTCCTTGTTGAGCAGCGGCGGCCGGTCCGGCCCCTGGTACTCCCAGGCGGCCACATAGCTGTACTCGTCGTCGCGCCGCTGCGCCTCGCCCTCGGGCGTCTGGTACTCCTCGCGGAAGTGCCCGCCACACGACTCGTTGCGATGCAGGGCGTCAGTACACAGCAGCTCGGCGAATTCGAGGAAATCGGCCACCCGGCCGGCCTCCTCCAGGGCCACGTTGATGCCCTCGCCGCCGCCAGTGACGCCGGCCTCCTTCCAGAACCGCTCGCGCAGGTCGGGGATCTGGCCGAGCGCCGTCTTCAGGCTCTTCTCGGTACGGCCCATGCCGCAGTTGTCCCACATCAGCTTGCCCAGATCGCGGTGGAAGGCGGTGGCGGTCTTCTTGCCCTTGAGCGCCAGCAGCTTCTTCAGCCGGTCGCCGACCTCGCCTTCGACCTTCTTGAACTCCGGCGCGTTGGTATCCAGTCCGTCCGGCTTGACGGTCGCCAGGTAGTTGCCCATCGTACCGGGAATAATGAAATACCCGTCGGCCAGCCCTTGCATCAGCGCGCTGGCGCCGAGCCGGTTGGCGCCGTGGTCGGAGAAGTTGGCCTCGCCGAGCACGAACAGACCGGCGACGTTGCTCATCAGGTTGTAATCCACCCACAGCCCGCCCATCGTGTAATGCAGCGCCGGGTAGATCCGCATCGGCGTCTTGTATGGGTTTTCATGGGTGATGTGGGCGTACATGTCGAACAGGTTGCCGTACTTGGCGCGGATATAATCCTCGCCGCGCGCGCGGATGGCGGCGGAGAAGTCGAGGTAGACGCCGCGGCCGCTGCCGCCGACGCCGCGGCCCTCGTCGCATACCCGCTTGGCCGCCCGTGACGCGATGTCACGCGGCGCCAGGTTGCCGAAGCTGGGGTACATCCGCTCCAGGTAGTAGTCGCGGTCACCCTCGGGGATCTGGTCGGCCGACCGCTTATCGCCGGCGGCCTTCGGCACCCAGATGCGGCCGTCGTTGCGGAGCGACTCGGACATGAGCGTCAGCTTCGACTGGTAGTCGCCGGTAACCGGGATGCAGGTCGGGTGAATCTGCGTGTAACACGGGTTGGCGAAGCCGGCGCCGCGCTTGAACGCCCGGTAGGTGGCGGTGACGTTGCACCCCTTGGCGTTCGTCGACAGGAAAAAGACCGGGCTGTAGCCGCCGGTGGCGAGGATGACGGCATCGCCAACGTGGCTGCTCACCTTACCAGTAACCATGTCGCGGCAGACGATGCCGCGGGCGCGGCCGTTGACCACCACCAGGTCGAGCATCTCGGTGCGCGGGTGGCTCTTGACCGCCCCGTAGCCGACCTGGCGCGACAGCGCCGAGTAGGCGCCGAGCAGCAGCTGCTGGCCGGTCTGGCCGCGGCAGTAGAAGGTGCGCGACACCTGGGCGCCGCCGAAGCTGCGGTTCTCCAGCTGGCCGCCGTACTCGCGCGAGAACGGCACCCCCTGGGCGACGCACTGGTCGATGATGTCGACCGACACCTGAGCGAGCCGGTAGACGTTGGCCTCGCGGGCGCGGAAGTCGCCGCCCTTGATGGTGTCGTAAAAGAGGCGATACACGCTGTCGCCGTCGTTCTGATAGTTCTTGGCGGCGTTGATTCCGCCCTGGGCGGCGATCGAGTGAGCGCGGCGCGGGGAGTCCTGGAAGCAGAACGTCTCCACGCGATAGCCCAGCTCGGCCAGCGCCGCGGCGGCCGACGCGCCGGCCAGCCCGGTGCCGACGATGAGCACCTTGTACTTCCGCTTGTTGGCCGGGTTGACCAGCCGCATCTCCCGACGATAGCGATCCCATTTTTCGGTGACCGGCCCCGGCGGGATGTTCGATTTCAGCTCCATGAGAGGTTCCTTGTCTCTATCGATCTGTCTTGTGCATGATGTCCCAGGTCGGCCGCTCTCACTTGACGACACCCAGCCAGACGGCGAGCACGATGGCGCAGTTGCCGGCGACAACGATCGTGGCGATCGTCGGCCCGACGCGGGCGATCACCGACTTGTAGGCGCCGCTGTTCAGCCCGAGTGTCTGCAGGAAGCTGGACCCGCCGTGCCACAGGTGCAGCCCGAGGAACGCCATCGCCAGCAGGTACGACAGGCTGATGATCGGGTTGCGGAACCCGGACACGACCATGCTGTAGACGTCCTGCCGGACCACCGTACCGTTGTCGAGCACCGCTCGCTTGCTGCCGGCGGTTGGCGGCGTCTCTTTCAGGTCGCTTAGTTTCAGGTCCGGGCGTGCGATGAAGTGGATCTCACCCGACCGCTTGAGCTCCGTCAGGTCGTGGTAGTTCTTCGGCGGGTTGAGCGGTTCGAGCTTGCCCTGAACCGACTGCACGTCGGCGGGCTTGACCACGCCGAGGGTGAAGTGAGCCAGGTGATAGACGACGAACGCCAGGATCACCAGCCCGGTCAGGAACATGTGCCGCGACGCCCACGATGCTTCCATCGTCCGCTCGTAGACGTATTTGGTCGGCCGGGCGATGCGGTTCTCCATCGTCAGGCGGATGGTGATGCCGATGTGGACGACGAAGATCGTCAGCAGGGCGGCGCGGATCACCCACAACAGGGCGCCGGTTGATTTGAGCTTTTCGGCGTAGGCGTTGATCGCCTCGGGGCCGGCGAACAGCAACAGGTTACCGGCCATGTGTCCGAGGACGAACAGCATGAGCAGCAACCCGGTAATCGCCACCACATACTTCTTGCCCAACGACGAGCGAACCGGACGGAGCATGAGTGTCATCGTGGTCCCTTCCGTGGCCGGCCGGGAGGAAGGACGGGGCCTGGCCACCCTCTGCCATCCGGGCCGGCGGCGCGGGGCGGTCATCGCCCCCCTCTCTTCAGGCCGGCCCCAGTGGGTCTGTCTGTCCGAATTCGTTATAGGAGAGGACGGGGGGAGTGCGTAGGGTGCAGCGACGAGTCGGGGGAATTGCTCACGACTGCTCGGCTCGCTGCGCTCGCAGTAGTCAGTAGTCAGTAGGAAGACGGGGCCGGTCGCACTTGCGAGGCGAGCGGGAGCAGTCAGTGCCCCGAGGTCTTCGCCTTGGACGTGCCGTCGCGCCTTGGGCGCTGACTCGGGGCACTGGGGAGGGGTCCTGTGGGGGGACCGATTTGACCCTCCTGGTGCCATCGGGTAGACTCACGGAGATGGATCTCTGTCGCTCGTCCGAGGCCATTTGATGGTCGGGTCAAGGCACCGATCGTTGCTGTGCTTGCTGCTGTGCCTCGTCGTGCTGACCGCGGCGACGACGGGTTCGCTGCGGCACGCGCATGACGACGGCGACACGCCGCATGGCCACGCGCTCGGCCTCGCCGGCCTGTTCGCCGGAACCGCCCCCACCCGCCTGCCCGGCGGGTCGGGCCAGCCGCACCGGCATCTGCTGTTCCTTGGGTTCGAGGTCTACGAGGGCGACGGCGCCCCGCTGCCCACCGCCGATGACCCCGACTTCCAGCTCGCCGCTGGCGTCGAATCGGCGCCCACGGTATCGGCTTCCCCGCCAACGGTCGACCGCACTCTGCCGGCACCGTCCTCGCCCGCCGCCTCCTTGCTGCGCCCGGCTGAACCGGCAACATCGCCGCCTCCTCTCGCGCCGCCCGCGCTCCCCGTCTGCGCCACCCGCGCCCGCTCTGGCGTTCTCTCTGTCTAACCATCGCGCCGGCGTGGCGGCCCTCGTGCGCCGCTGCGCTGCTCCGTCTCCTCGCGCGTCTCTGTGTGCCGCCTGGCGCGGCGATCCTCCGGTGACCGGAAAAAGGACCCCCTGTCATGACCGTGGAGAAAGCGGCGTACTCGGCCGGCAGCCTGTGGCGCTGGGGCGGCAAGGCGTCCCGTGCCCTCACCACGCTGCTCGTCGGCGGCGCCCTGTGCTACTTCTACCTGTTCTTCACCGGCCAGATCGCCACCCGGCTGACGACGGAGAAGAAGGACACCGAGAACACCCACGAAGACCACACCGTCGTCGACTTTCCGGAGGCGAAATGGTCGGCGGCCGGCATCCGCCTGGAGCCGGCGACGAGCGGGCTGTTCAGCGAACGGGCGTGGCGGAGCGGCCGGCTGGCGCTGGACGAAACCCGCATCGCCCACCTGTCGCCGATGGTCGAGGGCATCGTCCGCGAGGTGAACGTTCGGCTCGGCCAGGACGTCCAGGCCGGCGAGGTGCTGGCGGTGCTCGATTGCCGCGAGGTCGGCCAGGCCAAGCTCGACCTGGTCAAGATGCGGCTGGCCGCCGAGCACACCCGCGCCGGCCATGCCTGGACCGAGACGGTCAGCCGCAACGCCGGCGAGCTGGTCGAGGCGATGACCCGCGACAGCTCGATGGCGCAGCTGGAAAAGCAGTTCAAGGACCGCTCGATCGGCGATTTGCGCGAGAAGCTGATGACCGCGTACAGCCGCCGACTCCAGGCGAAGGCGCACTACGCCTCGGTCGACCAGGCGGACGGTCGCGGGTCGATCCCGCAGGCCACCTTCATCCGCATGAAGGCCGATTACGAGGCGGCCGAGGCCGCCTATCGCGCCATCTGCGAGGAGGTGAAGTTCCAGACCGGCCAGCAGGTCCGCGCCAGCACCCAGAAGCTCCGAGAGGCCGAAACCTCCGAGGCGTTGAGCAAGACGCAGCTGCTGATGCTCGGCTACAGCCGCCAGGAGGTCGCGGCGATGGACCCGATCGCCGAGGGGCCGCGCGTATCGCTTTACCCGCTACGCGCACCGTTCGCCGGCACGGTGATCGAGCAGCACGCCGTTCTATCCGAGCGCGTCGGGCCGCAAATGCAGATGTTCCAGATTGCCGATCTCTCTAGCCTGTGGCTGCAGGCCGACGTCTTCGAGAAGGACCTGCCGCTGGTGGAGAAGCTGCGCGGCGGCAAGGTGCGCTTCCGCACCGCCGACCGGGCCGATGCGGTGGCTGAGGCGGAGGTGTTCTACACCGGCGACGTGGTCGACAAGACCACGCGCGCCGTCACCCTCACCGCGCGCGTGCCCAACCGCGGCCGGGCGCTGAAGGCCGGCATGTTCGTCGAGGTCGAGTTGGTCCGCGAAGGCAGCGCGGTGGTGCAGGTGCCGTCCGCCGCGATCCAGCGGCTGGGCACCCAGCCGTTCGTGTTCGTCCACGAAAAGGGCGAGCGCTTCCGCCGCGCCGACGTCACCGTCGGCCGGTCGTCGGGGCAGATGACCGAGGTACTCGACGGGCTGAAGGCCGGCCAGTCGGTGGTCGTCACCGGCGGGTTCATCCTCAAGTCCGAGCTGCTACGCGACCAGCTGGCGGGAGACTGACATGTTCGGCAAACTGATTGATCTGGCGCTGGCCAACCGCTTCGTCGTCCTTTTGAACGCCGCCCTGCTGGTGGCCGTCGGCGTGTACGCCATGACCCGGCTGCCGGTGGACGCGGTGCCGGACGTGACCAACGTCCAGGTGCAGGTGATGACCACCGCGCCGGCGCTGGGGCCGGAGGAGACGGAGCAGTTCATCACCTTCCCGGTCGAGACGGCGATGAGCGGTATTCCGCGCGTCGAGGAGATCCGCTCGGTGTCGCAGTTCGGGCTGTCGGTGGTGACGGTGGTCTTCGAGGAGGGCACCGACATCTACTGGGCGCGGCAGCAGGTCGGCGAACGGCTGCTGGCGGCTCGCGAGGCGATCCCGGCCGGTCTTCCTAGCCCGAAGCTCGGGCCGATCGCCACCGGGCTGGGCGAGATCTACCAGTTCGAGGTACGCTCGAAGCCTGGCTATCAGCACAGCCTGATGGCGCTGCGCGAAATCCTCGAATGGCAGATCGCCTATCAGCTGCGCAGCGTGCCGGGGGTGATCGAGGTGAACACCAACGGCGGCGAGGCCCGCGCCTACGAGGTGCAGATCGACCCGAACCGACTGCTCAACTTCAAAATCCCGATCTCCAAGGTCTTTGAGGCGCTGCGGCAGAACAACGCCAACGAGGGCGGCGGCTACTTGATCCTGCACTCGGCCGAGCAGCGCATCGTTCGCGGCGAGGGGCTGATCGGCAGCCTCGACGACCTCGGCAAGATTGTCCTCGACACGCGCCAGGACGGCACGCCGATCTACCTGCACCAGGTCGCCGACGTGCGCTTTGCCCCGGTCATCCGCCAGGGCGCCGTCACCCGCGACGGCCGCGGCGAGGGGGTGGTCGGCGTGGTCATGCTGCTGGCTGGCGAGAACTCGCGCGTCGTCGTCGAGCGCGTCAAGGAGAAGATGGCGGAGATCGAGCGCACCCTGCCGCCGGGCGTCACCGTCGAGGCGTTTTACGACCGCACCGAGCTGGTCCGCAACACCATCCACACGCTGACGAAGAACCTGATCGAAGGCGGCATTCTCGTCATCGTGGTGCTGCTGGTGCTGCTCGGCAGCCTGCGGGCCGGGCTGATCGTCGCCCTGGCGGTGCCGCTGTCGATGCTCGGGGCGTTCGTCGGCATGCTCTACGCCGGGCTGTCGGGCAACCTGATGAGCCTCGGCGCCATCGACTTCGGGCTGATCGTCGACGGGTCGGTGGTGCTGATCGAGAACGTGGTGCGGCGGGTGGCCGAGCATCGGCACGAGCACCACGAGGAGCGCGCCCCGGTGGCGGTGATTCGCGACGCCTGCCAGGAGGTCGCCCGCCCGGTGGTGTTCGGTGTGGGTATCATCTTACTCGTTTACCTGCCGATCCTCTCTCTCCGTGGGCTGGAAGGCAAGATGTTCCGGCCGATGGCGCTGACGGTGATCTTCGCGCTGCTGACGTCGCTGCTCCTGGCGCTGACGCTGATGCCGGTGCTGGCGGCCGTCTACCTGCGGAGCGTGAGCGAGACCGAGCCGTTCCTGATCCGCTGGGTGAAGGCGGTGTACCAGCCGCTGTTACGGCGGGCGATCGCGGCGCCGAGGGCGGTGGTGGCCGGTACGGTGGCGGCGTTCGTGGTCAGCCTGGTGGTGGCGGTCAACCTGGGGGCGGTGTTCATTCCCAAGCTGGACGAGGGGGCGATCGCCATCCAGGCGGTGCGGCTGCCGAGCGTGTCGCTGGAAACATCGGTGGAGATGACCACGCGGATCGAGAAAACGCTCCTGCAGTTCCCGGAGGTCGAGTCGGTGGTGTGCAAGACCGGCCGGCCGGAGATCGCCAACGACCCGATGACGGTGAACCTGACCGACATCCTCGTCGCGCTCAAGCCGTCGTCGGAGTGGCGGTTTTCCAGTAAGGAAGAACTGGTCAAGGCGATGGAGGAAACGCTCGAAGATCAGGTGCCGGCGAACGTGTACAGCTTCTCGCAGCCGATCGAGCTGCGCGTGGCCGAGCTGGTCGCCGGCGTGCGCTCGGACGTCGGCATCAGCCTCTACGGCGACGACCTGGAAACGCTGCGCGACAAGGCGGAGGAGGTGGTCAAGGTGCTGTCGCGCGTGCCGGGGTCGGCCGACGTCCAGGCGGAGGCGACCGGCGGACTGCCGTACCTGCGCGTGATCATCCGCCGGCAGCAGATCGCCCGCTACGCGATCAACGCGCGCGACGTGCTCGACGCGGTGGCGGCGATCGGTGGGCGCGAGGTCGGCCAGGTGTTCGAGGGCCAGCGGCGCTTCCCGTTGCAGGTGCGGCTGGGGCCGAAATGGCGCGAGGAGCTGGACAAGATCCGGCAGATCAAGATCGCCGATCCGACCGGCCGGCAGATCCCGCTGGAGGCGCTGGCCGACCTGCGGCTGGAGGACGGGCCGGCGCAGATCAGCCGGGACGCCATTCGCCGCCGCATCCTGATCCAGTGCAACGTCCGCGGCCGCGACCTGGCCGGGTTCGTCGCCGACGCCCAGAAGGCGGTGGAAGCGGGCGTGCAGCTGCCGCCGGGGTACATGGTGACGTGGGGCGGACAGTTCAAGAATCTGCAGGAGGCGAGCCGCCGGCTGGTGCTCGCGGTGCCGCTGGCGCTGTTCATGATCTTCGCGCTGTTGCACCTGTCGTTCAACTCGATGCGGCTGGCGGCGCTGATCTTCCTGAACGTCCCGCTGGCGGCGACGGGTGGCATCTTCGCCCTGTGGCTGCGCGGGCTGCCGTTCTCGATCTCCGCCGGCGTCGGCTTCATCGCCCTGTTCGGCGTGGCCGTGCTGAACGGCGTGGTGCTGGTGACCTATGTAGTGCAGCTGCGGCGAAGCGGGCTAAGCTCGATCGAGTCGGCGTTTGCCGGGGCGATGATCCGGATGCGGCCGGTGCTGATGACGGCGCTGGTGGCGACGCTGGGGTTCATCCCGATGGCGGTGTCGAGCAGCGCCGGCGCCGAGGTGCAGCGGCCGCTGGCGACGGTGGTGATCGGCGGCCTGGTGACGTCGACGGTGCTGACGCTGTTCGTGCTGCCGGCAATCTACCGCTGGTTCGACCCGCCGGCCGAGGCCGCCTGACGAGAGCGACGACCCGCCGCAAACGCCAGCGGCGGCCTGACGGCCGCCGCTGGTCGAGCGAGTATTGCGTTACTCCGCGAACGTCACTCCGATTCCTTGTGGTCGATCTTCGCCCACTTCTTCGGGAAGGCGTTGTGGATCCACGTCACGTCGTTGTCGATGTCGTGGCACTTCTGGCAGAACTGGTCGATCGCCGCCGTCCGGCTCGTCGCCGGCAGGTACTTCCACGGGTTGATCCGCTTCTGCCACTCCGGATCGTTGGGGTTGGCCACATGCATGCTCGCCGGCCCGTGACAGCTCTCGCAGCCGACGTTCTTCAGCTGCGGCGTGCGTGCCTCGGTCACGAAGCCGCTCTGCTGGCCGAAGCCGATCGTGTGGCAGACGATGCACTCCGGGTCGAACTGGCGGTTGCTCGGCGCCGTCGCGTCCGCCAGCGTTTGATAGGCGTGGCTGTGCGGCGTCTTCTTCCAGATCTCATACGACTTCTTGTGACACTTCTTGCACGTCTCCGAGCCGACGTAGCTCACCGGCACGTTCTTGTCCAGACCCGCCACCGGCGGCAGCACCTGGAGGGCGTGGCTCACCTGCCCGTACTTCTCCAGGTAGTTCTGGTTCTTGAGATCGAGCGTGTACGTCTCCATCAGCTCGGCGATCGCGTGCTTCGGCCGGGCGTCGGCGCTGGTCAGGAACTCCTCGGTCAGCTCCACGCGCTCGTAGCGCAGGTCGAACGGCCGCTGCGGGTCGCCGGTCTTCCACACACCGACCACGCCGACGAACTTGCCCTTGTGGCCCAGCGAGATCACCAGACTCTTGCCGCGGGCGGTCGCCACCTCGACCGGGCGTGCCGGCGGCTCGTCGCCGCTGCTCAGGCAGGCGATGATCGGGATCTGCGGATACGCCTCGGCACACGCCACCGGCTCGCCGCTCGGCTTCGCCGTCCCCTCGCCCTGCACCGTCCCCTGGTAGAGCAGGATCGGCAGCTGCACCCGGTCGGCCGCCATCTGCTTCAGCACCCGGTCCAGCGCGTCGGTCGTCCGCTCGAACTTGAGCGTCTTGTCCAGCCCCTTCATCCGGGTCGCCACCGCCGGGCCGACCATCGCCGTCACCCCGACGCGGATGCCGCTGCCGGCCGGCGTGACCGTTTCCAGCGGCTGAGTCATTTCCGGGAAGTTGGTCGCCGCGTCGATCAGGTTGGCCGCCAGCACGCGCGGCTTCGGGTCCTGCAGCGCATATTCCGCCAGAAGCGTGAACAGCCCTTGCCCCGCCTCCACCTGGCCGAAGCCGACGGCGGTGTAGTCCATCGCCTTCAGCGCCCGCATGGTGTAGAGGTACTTGATCAGCGCCTGCTGGTTGGGCAGCGACGCCGGCCCGTGGTTCTGGGCCATATCGCCCACGTCGACGGCGGCATACGGCCAGCCGGCCTTCTTGAACAACTGCAGCAGGTTGTAGCGCCGCTCCAGCCCGCCCACCTGCGGCCGCGAACAGCCGCACGGCAGCACATAGCCGTGCATCTCGGCGGTGACCACCACCACCAGATCGGGCTTCTTCCAGTCGCGGAACAGCCCGCCGGGGAACGCCGGGGCCGTCGCCGTCGGGGTGCCCAGGCAGGCGCTTTTGAGCCACCGGGCCAACCCGACGCCGGCGTATCCGCTGGCGACGGTCAGCGCCAGGGCGGCCGCCGCCACCGCGATCACCCGACCGCGGCCGGCAGACGCCGGGGCAGCGTCGGGAGTGGTCATCTCGGTTGGTCGGGTTTCGTCCACGGGCCTTCCTCCGTCTGCGCCGGCAGGAGGGTGGTTGCGCCACCCGCCCCCGGTCGAATGTTGCTCGGCCTGCCGTTCGGGCAACGCCCGCACCGGCCGTACCACGGCTCGGCGGCATTCTAATCGACCGGCCCGGTCCGGTGCGAGTCCAGATGCATCAGCCGGCGCTGGCGGTGCCGACCACGCCGATACGGATCGACCGCGGCGGTTTGCCCGGCACCTGCGCGTTCAGGTAAATGGCGCTGTCGCGGTAAGCCGGGTCGGCGCGGCGGGGGAACGGGCCGGCCGCCTTCCTCGGCAACACCTCGGCGCGCAGCTGCCACGCCCGCCGCCGGTCCGGTCCCTTCAGTTCGGTGACGGTGGCGGCCAGGAACTCCGGCGTCCGCTCGCGGTCGAACGTCAGCTGGACGTCGGGCGAATCGCTGTACAGCTCGATCGCCGCCCGCCGCCCGCGCGTCGCCGGGAAGGTGCTGAAGTTGATCTCGTTGATCTCGTCGTCGCTGCCGATCTCCACCAGCCCGCGGACACGGCCGACCACCGCCACCGGCCGCGGTTCCTCGGTCACGTCCGGGCTGGACACGCTCACCCAGCGGCGGAACGGGCCGACGTCGAACGGCACCTTGCCGTCGGGCGAGCGCGGCAGCAGGGTGATCGGCACCCGGTAGGCACACTTGGCCGGCCCGCCGCCCATCGGCGTGATCTCCTGCACGCTCATCGGCTCCGGCCGACCGACCACGAACGGATCCTGCGCCGGCGTGCCGCGGACGAACGTCGACTTGGCCTCCAGCCGCAGGTGCGAGCGCGTCGCCGACCAGACGACCAAATAGCGGGTGACGCCCCGTTGCAGGTCGTCGTCGCGGAGCGTGCCGACGTCCAGCGTCGGCTCGTTCGCGAATGGCGGGAAGTAGAGGTAGCGTAGTGCGGCCGGCTGGCCGGCCGCCCGGTCATCCATCCACAGCGAGGCCGGCTGCTGGGGCCAGCCGCGGCCCGAGCAAACGGACCCAGCCGAGCATGTTGCCCGGCACCGTGACCGACTCGTTCTTCTCCAGCAGCTCGGTGGAGGACGCCCCTCCAGCGGCGCCTGCCCGGCGAGCGGCACCGCCAGCGCGGGGCCAGCCCGCCGGTGCGCCTGCGCCACCGCCCACGGCGCCACCAGCCGCCGTGCCGCCGCCATCACCAGCACCTCGACGCCGCGCGCAGCGGCATCGCATGCCGAGCTTCACCTCGGCGTTCGGATTGTAGAACGCGCATAGTCGACGCTGCCGCTGCGGATCTCGGCCTCCAGCCCGGCCACCGTCTCGGGGAACACCTTCTGCAAGAAGGTGACCGTCCGCACGGTCCGTCCCGGTGTCGATCGTCCGGCGCCTGGATGTTGCTGCCCAGGTAGTTCATCGCGAAGGTGACGAGGAACACCATCAGCACCAGCACGGCGAACGCGATCCCCAGCTGCACACGCTTCATGAGTCCCACTCCCGACGGCCGTCCCGCCGCCCGATCCGATCCGGTCGATGCCCGCGGCTCCACCTCTTCTACGCACGCCGCGGCCGGCCGGGTCGGGCAATCCGCCGGCTACTCCAGCCGGTGAACCCAGCCGGTGGCGTCCAGGGTCCGCCGTTGTCCGTCTTCTTCCAGCCACAGGCCCGCCGGCACCACCTCGCCGATCGCCGTCAGCGTGACGCCCGGCACCGGCTGGTCGCGGACCAGCGCCCGTCCGTCGGCCGCCGCGACGGCGAACACCAGCTCAAAATCCTCGCCGTCGCCCAGGGCGTGCGCAGAGGCGACCGGCCGTCGGCCAGCTGACGGGCGGCGCGCTGATCGGGATCGCGTCGGCCCACAGCACGGCGCGCAACCGCTCTCGCCGCACAGCTTGGCGACGTCCGCCGCCAGCCCGTCGCTCACGTCGATCATCGCGTGCAGCGGCGCCAGCCCGGCCAGCGCCAGCGCCTCGCGGACGCGCGGGGTGAAGTCCAGGTGCTTGCCGAGGATGCTGCCGCCGAGCGGGCCGGTGACCAGCAGCAGGTCGCCCGGCTGCGCCCCGCGGCGGCGAACCACGCCGCCCGGCCCCGGCTCGCCGAACAGGGTGACACTGACCACCAGCGGGCCGTCCCAGCTGTTGGTGTCGCCGCCGACGATCGGGGTGTCGAACGCATCGGCCACGTCGCGGAGTCCCAGGTACAGCTCCTCGGCCAGCGTTCGCCCGCCCTGCCGCGGCAACCCGACCGCCACCACCGCCGCCACCGGCACGCCGGCCATCGCCGCGATGTCGCTCAGGTTCACCGCCATCGCCTTGCGGCCAACGCGCCGCGGGCTGGCGGCGGCCACGCCGGGCACCGACACCGAGCCGCCTTCCAGCACGAAGCAGCTGCCCTCGAGCAGCATGTCGGTGGTCACCAGACAGCTCGGCCCGCCCGGCCAGCGCACCGCCGCCGTGTCGTCGCCGGGGCCGACCTCCACCCGCGCTGCCGCCGGCGTTCGCGCCCGCAGCCAGTCGATGAACGCGAACTCGCCGTGCTCGGCCATACCCCGCCGCCCCGCCCGGAACCCCTGCCCGACCCACCCGGTCGGCCCTTCCCGTTCCGTTTGGGTTATCGTACCATGTCGGTCAGGGCGGCGTCGCCGGAGATCCGCAGGTAGAATGGTCCGGGGCCACCCCCATCCCGGTCCGCCCGTCTCCTTCGCCGACGAGAACAGCCCCATGAGTTCGACGGCCTCCCTCCCGCTCAGCCTGTCCGAGCCGCCCCGCGTGTTCGGCGTGCCCGCCCTGCATACCGACGGCGAGCTGCTCGCCCTCGGCCTGACCGTCGACGGCGTCCTCTATTCGGTGCAGGAGCCGGGCGAGCTGCGCAGCTGGGACCTGCGCCAGCGGCACTCGACCAGCTCGGTGCCGCTCGAAGGGATGGCGATGGTCTGGGCGTTCAACTGGGCGTCCCGGCTGCTCGCGTCGGCCAGCGACGAGGTGACGGTCTGGGAGGCGGCCAGCGGCAAGCAGCTGTCGTCCTGGGCGATGCCGACGGCGGCATGGGTGTCGGCGCTGGCCTTCCAGCCGGGCGAGGCGGTGCTCGCCACCGGCCACGAGGACGGCACCGTCCGTATCTGGGACTGGGCCGCCGGAGAGCTGCGACTGGAGATCGCCGCTCACCCGCAGACGGTCAGCGCCATCGCGTTCAGCTGGGACGGCACCCGGCTGGCGACCGCCGGCGAGGACAAGCTGATCCACCTGTGGGACGTGACGACCGGCCAGCCGGCTGGCACCCTCACCGGGCACAAGGACCGCATCCCCGGCCTGCTGTGGCACCCGGACAATCGCCGGCTGTTCTCCGCCGGCTGGGACACCACCGTCCGCGTCTGGGACACCACCACCTGCGAGCCGATCATCCTGCTCAACAGCCACGCCACCCAGGTCCACGCGCTCGCCCTGTCGGCCGACGGCAAGCTGCTGGCGAGCGCCGACTCACGCAGCACCGTCCACCTGTGGGACACCGACCGGCACGTCACCGTCGCCCTGCTCCGCGAGGCGACCGGCGAGGTCCGCTGCCTGGCCTTCTCGCCCAACGACGACCGCGGCAACGTCGGCCCGGCCGTCCTCGTCTACGGCGGCGCCGATCGCCTGATTTACCTGTGGGACAGCCGGCAGGGGTCCGGCGGCACCGGCCAGACCGACCCACTCGTCTCGCGTACCGCCATCGCCCTCAGCCCCGACGACCGCACCCTCTACGGCCTGGGCGCCGGCATGCCGCTGCGCGGCTGGGACGTCGACCGAGGCGACACGACGCTGACGCTTCAGGACAGCCCGCTCCTGCGGACCGCCGCCCTCAGCCCCGACGGCCGATGGATCGCCGCCGCCCGCGTCGAGGGCAGCGCCGACGACCGCACCACCCTCGCCCTCCATCGCACCACCGACGGCGGCCGTCAGGCGGTCTGTGACGGACAGCAGCCGCCGATTACGGCCCTGGCATTCGATCCGGCCGGCACCCTGCTCGCCGCCGGCGGGATCCGGTCGAGCGACGTCTGGCTGTGGAAGGTGCCAGCGGGTGAGCCGGCCCTGCTGATCCCCGACGCCGTCGATTCGGCATCGGTCGAGGGCGCCGGCGTTCCAGCCGGGCGGTCGGCTGCTGGCGGTGGGCGGAATCGACTGGCTGGCGACCAGCCGCCGCGACGGTCAAATCGTCCCGTGGGGAGATCGACGTCCGCCAGCCCCGGCTGCGGATCGACCGGCGCCGTGGCGATGGCGTGGCACCCCGACGGCAGCCGTCTGCTGGTCGCCGGGCTGGACCGGATCGCCCGCGTCTACGACGCCGCCACCGGCCAGGTGCTACACGAGCTGCGCGGCCACCAGGATTCGCTCACCTGCCTGGCGGTAAGCCCCGACGGCCAGCTGCTCGTCACCGGCGGCGACGACCGCGCGCTGCGGGTGTGGGACGTCCGCAGCGGCGACGCGATCGCCGCCTGGGAGCTGGACAACCCGGTGCGAGCGGTGGCGTTCAGCCACGACGGCCGTTACCTGTACACCGGCAACAGCAACACCAGCTGCTACCAGCTGGAGCTGGACCAGCTGCTCGCCGGCCTGGCGTGACCGGGCGGCTCACGGGCCGACGCCGGCCGGACTCAGGTCGGGGAGCACCACCGTGCCGTGCCGGCGCTTGTGCGCCGCCAGCGTCGCTTCGAGCTGGTGGACCCGTTCCTTGACCTGCCGCTCGGAGACGACTCCTTCGAGGCGTAGCCGGGTCCACAGAATGACCTGACGGCACAGTTTCTCCCCGTCGCAGTCGCCCGGCAGCGCCCACCAGGACGTCTCGGGGTACTCGGCCGGTTCGCTGTTGAGGAACCGGAACCAGGCGGCCGCCTCGAACAGGTCCAACTCCCCGCCGGCCATCTGATCGAGCAGTCCGGTCTTCATCTGAATGCGGCGGATCGTGAACCGGCTGAACGCCTCCGCCGGCTGGACCTCCAACCAGGTCCGCCGGTCGTCCGCCGGCCGGCGCTGTCCGACGACCGACTGCCACCACCCCGCCGGGTTCGCCCCGAAGCCGGCAAACCCGGCGGTCAGGACGATCAGGCTAACGAGCAGGCGGATGGAAGCGGTCATGAAACCCTCTCCTGTGCGATGGTGGTAGTCAGCGAGCCGGTGGGGTGCCCTCCTCCTGAGCAGACTCTGCCGGAGGAGAGGGCAATTGTCCGGTCGGCCTGGAGAGCCTCAAGCGGGGAGAGAGCCGGGAGGGTGGGCGAGCGACGGCAGGACAATCAGCCATGGGATGCAAATGCACGCACATTCATCACTTGAGCGGCGGGAAGAGCCGTGTCGGCGGGTGGGTC
Source organism: Gemmataceae bacterium (assembly GCA_046350215.1). Taxonomy (GTDB): domain Bacteria; phylum Planctomycetota; class Planctomycetia; order Gemmatales; family Gemmataceae; genus JAXMAU01. The sequence goes on from JAXMAU010000002.1 coordinate 23,809, forward strand.
AGGCGCAGTGAGCAAGTGCGACCGATGAACATACCTGCAAATCCTCCGATGCCAGGTTCGCGAGGGTTGCCAGTGCAAACGATGTGCCGACACCGCTCGGCTCGCTCCGAATTGGCTCCCGCGGCTGCCGTCTGCGCCGCGGTCCCCTTGTCGGTGGCGGCGGAACGTGTACGATAGCGGCTTACCGCGCTTGGCGTCGGGCCACCGACGGCGGGCGATCCTGCTTCAAGGGCACTGGCGTACCGGGACTCACACATGGTCGAACGTCGCAAGGAACTGGACGCGCGTTACCAGCGCAAGAAGAAGATGGCCAAGCTGAAGGCGAAGCTGGCGGCCGCCAAGGACGGCCGGGATCGCGACGCGATCCTCAAGAAGATTCACCGCATCAGTCCGTGGTGGACCGAGACGAAGGCGCCGGCCTGAGCCGACCCGGATGCGCCCGTCCGCCGGACCGGATGGGCGCGTCGTCGTTTTTATACCGCTGCATGAGGGTCAGCCGGCGAGCAGCCCGCCGACCTCGCGGCACAGCGCCTTCGCCGCGTCCTCCTGCGGCGCCTCGGCGATCACCCGCACGATCGGCTCGGTGTTGCTCGGCCGCACATGCACCCAGCGGTCGGCCCAGTCGAGCCGTAAGCCGTCGACGGTGTTGACGCGCGCGTCGGGCCACCGCTTTTGCAGCGCCGGGAACAGTTCCGGCAGCCGGCCGCGGTCGACGGTGTACTTGTCCTTGACGATCTGATACGCCGGCAGCCCGGCCACCAGCTCGCTCAGCTTGCGGTTGGTTTCGGCCATCAGGTTGAGCACCATCGCCATGCCGGCGAACGGGTCGCGGACGAAGCCGACCCGCGGGTCGATCACCCCGCCGTTGCCCTCTCCGCCGATCAGGGCGCCGACCTCGCGCATCTTGTCGGCCACGTTCGCCTCGCCGACGGCGCTGCGGTGACACGGGCAGCCGAACCGAGCGGCGATGTCCTCGACCACCCGCGACGTCGACATGTTGACCACCACCGGGCCACGCTCACGGCGGAGGCGGAACAGCACCGCCAGCGCCAGCGTCAGCTCCTCGCCAATGTAGCGGCCGGTCTCGTCAATCAGCGCCAGCCGGTCGGCGTCGGGGTCGAGCGCGAAGCCGAGGTCGGCCTCGTGCTGGCGGACCTGCGGGCAGACGTCGCGGAGGTTTTCGGCGGTCGGCTCGGCCTCGTGGCGGAAGAAGCCGTCGGCGTCGCAGGCCAGCCCGACCGTCTCGACCGCCAGCGACTGCAACAAGCGCCGACCGAGCGGTCCGCCGGCGCCGCCGTTGCCGTCGAGCACCGCCTTGAACCGCGCCGCCCGGACGCGCCCGCCGTCAACCATCTGCAGCACCTGGTCGCCGTGGACCTCCTCCGCCTGCCGGTAGTAGCGAACTGTCCCGACCTCGTTGTACGGCACGAACCGGCTGGCCTGCTGCTCGAACAGCGCCCGCACCTGCTGGCCGACGCTTGCCGAGAGCACCTGCCCGTCGGCGCCGAACAGCTTCAACCCGTTGTACGGGGCCGGGTTGTGGCTGGCGGTGATCTGGATGCCGCCGGCGGCGTGGAGGGTGCGGACGGCCAGTCCGACGGTTGGCGTCGGGGCAACGCCCAGGTCGTGAATCTCGCACCCCGAGGCGGCCAGCCCGGCCATCGCCGCATGCCGCAGCATCGCCCCGGACGGCCGGCCGTCCCGGCTGACCACCACGCTGCCGCCCTGCATGTGGACACCCAGCGCCGACGCGAACGCCAGCGCCACCTGCGGCGTCAGGCTTTCGCCGACGATGCCGCGAATCCCCGACACACTGACGATCAGCTCGCTGGGGGTGCTCATCAAACTCCCTCCGCCCGCCACGCCTCCCCGTACATGATACGACCGACGGCCGATTCGCCCATTCGCGCCGCGCCGGTGTCCGGTCGATTCGGCCCGGAGCGCGACGGGTTGTGTCACAGCCACCCGGCCGCCGCCAACAAGAGGTGCAACGACTGGAACCACCACCGGCCCGCGACACCACCCGACACCCGACCACTGGAGTTCAGACGATGACGACCCTGTTCGCCAAGCTCGCCCGCCTGTTCGCCACCCGCAAGCCCGCTCGCCACGCCCGCCCCACCGGCTTCCGCCCCGGCCTCGAACAGCTCGACGAACGGCTGTGCCTCAGTGTCACCGTCGGCACCATCGACGCCGGTCACACCCTGGTCATCAACGGAGACAACGCTGCCAACGCCGTCACCATTATTCAGGACGATGACGCCAACCACCTGACCGTTCAGGCCGCCGGCATCAACCAGACGTTCGACAGCAACAAGATCACCAACGTGGTCATCAACCTGAAGGGCGGGGCGGACAGCCTCACCTGGAAGCTCGGCGGCGGGTCGGACTTCCACTTCGCCAAGAACATCACCTTCCAGGGCGGCGTCGGCAACGACATCTCGTCATTCGACTTCCACAACGACGGCAACGGCGGGGAGGCCAAAATTCGCGCCAACCTGGCCGTCACCATCAACGACATCGGGCTGGTCGACGCCGACAAGGCGACCGTCGTGCTCGGCAAGGTGGACGACGTGAACGTGCTCGTCAAGACGCGGCTCGGCTTCGGCAACGACACCTTCGACGGCACCCTCGCCGGCGACCTGAGCGACGACGCCCACGTCAAGTTCGACCTGGTCGACGCCAACAACTTCCTGTTCATCCGCGGCGGCAACGACAGGTACACGCTGAAGGCCGACAACGACGTGGACATCGACGACGACGCGGTCCTCGACATCAACGTGTTCGGCGGGGCCGGTAACGATACGCTCGACTTCTCCTTCCGCGGCGAGGTGGACGGGCTGCTAAAGGTGCGGCTCGACGGCGGGGCCGGCAACGACGTGGTCAAGGCGAACATCGTCCTCGACGACGGTAGCGACGGCAACCTCGACGCCATCCTGTTCGGCGGCGTCGGCAACGACGCCCTCACGTTCAACCTGACCGACAACTCGGACAATGGCTTCGTGATCACCAACGCGGTGGCCAACGGCGGCCTCGGCATCGACTCCTTCAGCGGCACGCCGAACGTGGTGAAACTGAGCATCTGAGCGGCGCTCTGGCACGCTCGGTCCCGGAGCGGGCGGCGGGCGGTGCGGACCACGCGGGTGGTCGGCGCCGTCCGCCGCCCGCCGGCTTTTCGGTTCGCCCGCTCCCCCGGGTTGCCCAGTCGCCCGTTTTACCGCCGCCGGAGAACTCGGCTGGATTTTTCGCGCCTGGTCAGCCGATAGGGGAGGTGATGTCATCCGAAGCCTTCGGAGAACCCGGTGTCATGGACCTTCCGGCACACTTGCCCGCGTTGCCCGCCGCGCCTGGCCCGAGGGCGAGCTGGTGGTCCGCTCCGGCCGGCAGGCCGGGCGCTCGCCGCCCGGCTCCGCGCGCCGCTGACCCTGATCGGCCAGTCGACCGGCTGGTGACCTTCCGTCTGCACGCCGACGGCGTGGAGCTGCTGCACTGCGTCATCGTCGCTGACCGCGGCGGGCCGATGGCCCGCGATCTCGACACGCCCGGCGGCACGCGCGTCAACGGCCAGCCGGTGTCGACGCATCGGCTGGCGACCGGCGACGTCATCGAGATCGTGGTCCGGTCCAGCTGGGCGTGGTGCTCGACGGCTCGACCACCTGCGAGGTGCCGACCGCCGATCTGGTGCTGGCCGAGCAGGGAGCCGCGACGGCCTGCGCATCCAGGCGGCGGCGGCGGCGCAGCAGGCGCGCTGACCGAGGAGGACGGCACGGCTGCAGCAGCGGGCGACCGGGCTGGAGCGGCAGGAGACACAGCTGGCCAGTCACCTGGAGGAGCGGCAGCAGCGGCTCGACGAGGCGCACGAGGCGATCAAGCAGGAGCGGGCCGCATTCAAGGCTGAGTGCGCCGCCGCCCGCGAAACCCTCGACCGCGAGCGGCAGGAGGTGGCAGCCGGGCAGAAGCGGCTCGCCCAGCAGCAGGGCGAGCTGGTCAAGCAGCGGCAGCGGCTCGGCGAGTTCCGCCGCCGGCTCTACCGTCGTTACCAGCGGCTCGGCAAGGAGCGGGAAGCCGCGCTGACGCGCCGCGAAGCCGAGGTCGTCGCCGACACCGCCCGGCTGGCCCGCGAGCGCGACCAGGTCCGCGGCGTGCTGGAGAGCTGTCCGCGAGCTGCCAGCGCCGCCAGCGATGCGCGAGGAGTGGCAGGTACTCGCGTTGCAGCAGCAGGAGTGGGAAGCATGCTCAACTTCGAGGAGTCGGAGCGGCAGCGGAAGCAGACCGAGCTGGACAGCCGCACCGCCGCCGCAGCCGCCGCCGAGAAGACGCTGGCGGCGGAGAAGGAGGCGTGGCAGCAGGGGCAGGCGTTTCGGATGCGCGAGGCGGAGGGCGTCGAGACGCGCGTCCTCAACGCGCGGGCGGTGCTGGAGCGGCTGGTGCAGGCGACGAACGCGGCCCGCGGTGCCGGTCCCGGTCGAGATGCCGCCGGGCGCTGCCATCGCTCGCGCTGGCGCTGGCCCAGGTGGTGCGCCGCGACGCGCTGCCGGCCCGCGTCAACTCGCTGGCCGACTTGCTGCTCGATCAGCGGCTGCACCTGGCCGAGCAGTGGGAACAGCTGCTCCAGGTCCAGCAGCAGTGGCAGGAAGAACGGCGAACGTTGCTCGCCGAGTTCCAGCTGGCCCGCCGACCGGCTGACCTGGCCGCGAGCGAGCTGGCCGCCGCCGAGGGGCGGGTCAAGCTGTTCGAGGGCGAGCTGCAGCGACGGCACGAGCAGGCCGCCCGGTTGCGTGTCTCGCTCGAAGGCTGGCAGGCGCAGCTCGGGCTGGAACAGAGCGAGTGGCAGGCCCGCCGCGACGACCTGCTCACCGGCGTCGAGGAGCGGGAGCGGCTGCTGGAGCGGCGGCGGCACCAGCTCGACGAGGTCCAGCAGCGGCGCAACAAGCAACGCAAGCGCGAGCTGACCGAGCTGCACGTCGCCCGCAACCGCTGCGACGAGGTTCGCCGCCAGTACAGCGCCTTGTGGCAGGAGTGCGAGAAGCTCCGCGAGCGGCTGGGCAGTCAGGAACGAGCGCTGGCCGGCCAGGCGATGGCCCTGGACCGCTGTCGTCAGGAGCTGGCGACGCAAACCGATGACTCCGCCCGGCAAGCCGACGCCTGGATCGAGCGGCTGGCCCGCCGCGAGAGCGCCCGCCTGGAGAACGACGCCCGTGCCGTGCAAATCGAGCGGACCCGTCTGCTCAATGGCGCCGCAACCGACTGAACGACGACCTGGCTCGTCTCCGCGCCCTGGAGGAAGACCTCGTCGCCCGGCAGCAGGAGGACCCGGCAGGTGGCCGACTGTGGCGCCGGCAGCCGCCGCCACCGAGGAGGAGCGCCAGCAAGGTGCCGCGAGCAGGAGGCGGGCGGTTCCAGTCCCGTCTGCTCCTCGCCGAGCCGCCAGGTACACGAGCGCGCCGAGCTGGAGCGCCGGATTCGCCCGCGTCCTGATCGAGGAAGCGATCGAGCGCGCCAGCGCAAGTCGCCTGACCGACTTGCCTTGTTAGCCCCCGGTGGCCACCGGGGGCGAATGCGGGAGCGTCTCTGATTGGGTGGTCGTCGACGATACGCACGCGCCCCCGGTTCTTTGCGAACACACCGGGGGCGGATGCGGAAGCCGCCCCGAGAGGGTGGTCGTCGACACGCACTTGCCCCCGGTGTGTTCACCGGGGGCTAAAAGAAACCCGTTCGTCACCGCTCCGCCGGGCCGACTTGCAGCACCGTGCCGCGTCGAAGTCGCGCCCGCACGCCGCCGGGCGAGGCCCGGGCGCCGCTGGCCGCCGTCGCCGTTGTGCCACGCGGTCGTAGTCCGCGAAGCCCATCGCCACGCGGCCAGCCCTCGCGCTGCCACACCCGCCGCCGCCGCCCGTGCCAGGTGTAGCGCGGCGCCGCTGCCAGCGTCGCGGCGTCGAGGATCACCGGTGCCGCCCCGCCGCGGGGCGCTCGGCGTAGCGCAACAGCCGCGTCGGCTGCCTCCGTCTCGGCGGCGGCGGCCTCGTCGGCCTGCGCCGCCAGCCGGCACAAGCGCGGCGACGACGGCGGGGTTGTAGTCGCGCGCCAGCAGCGGTAACAGCTCGTGGCGGATGCGGTTGCGGGTGTGCCGGCGGTCGTCGTTGCTGGCGTCGTGGCGGACCGTCTGGTTCTGGCTCGCCAGGTAGGCCAGCACGTCGGGCGCGTCACTGGGCGCGCAGCAGTTGCACGGCCTCGACAGCTTCACTCAGTGGGCGGCGGAAGGCGATGCTCGCAGGCCGTCCAGCCCGGTGCTCATGCGGCAGCCGGTGCAGCACCGTCTCGGCCTGGTCGTTGGCTGTGTGCCCGGTGGCGACGAGCGCACGCCGCCGCCGCCGCCACCTCCGCCAGCCAGCGATAGCGTTCGCGGCGAGCGATCGCCTCCAGGTTGCCGCGCTCGGTGTCGGCGATGTTCGCCGCACGTCGAGCCGGTCGCACGCCAGGGCGACGCTGGGTGTCGTGGCGGCCAGATGACGGACGAAGCGTTCATCGTCGTCGCTGTCGGGCGCCGGCAGCCCGTGGTTGGTTGGAGGTGCGCCAGCACCAGCGGTATGCTGGGATCGAGGCGGACGGCGGCGACGGCGCGGAACAGAGCGACGCTGTCCGGCCCGCCGGAGACGGCGACCACCAGGCCCGGCGGCGGATCGCCGAGAGAGCCGCCAGCCGCCCGCGACGGCGTCGACCAGCGACACGGTTCGCTACCTCGCAGGCCGCGGAGCGTGCCGGCCACGTCGCCGGGCGCGCATCAGCGTTTCGCCCACCAGGATCGCCTTCACCCCCGCCGCGCGCAGCCGGTCCACGTCGGCCCGGTCGCGGATGCCACTTTCGCTCACCAGCAGCACCCCCGGCGGCATCCGCCGCCAGGTCGAGGGTGCTCCAGCGCACGGTGAGCGCGCAGGTCGCGGTTGTTCACCCCGACCAGGTGCGCGCCGGCGTCGAGCACGCGCGGCAGGTTGTCGGCGTCGTACAGCTCGACCAGCCGCCTCCATGCCCAGCCCGCGGATGTCGGCCAGAGCCGCGGCAAGCGCGTCGCCGGGCAGGATCTCGGCGATCAGCAGCACCGCGTCGCGCTGGCGGCGCGCGCCTCCAGCACCTGATAGCGATCGAGAATGAAAGCCCTGCGCAACAGCGGTCCGCGATGGCGGTGGGCGAATTCGTCCAGGTGAGCGCAGATGGCCCTGAAAGTACGGTGCGTCGGTCAGCACGCTGATGCCGGCGGCGCCGGCGGCGGCGTAGGTGCGGGGCGATGGCGACCGGGTCGAAGTCGGGCGCAGGATCACGCCGGCGGACGCAGCGGACGCCTTCTTGACCTCGGCGATCACCTGCACCCCGGCCCGGCAGCCAGCGCCGCGCGGAAGTCGCGGACCGGCGGGGCGGCAGCGATCAGGTGCTCCAGCACCGTCAGCGCCGCCGCGCTGTTGGGCGATCTCGTCCCGCTTGGTGGCGACGATGCGGTCGAGGATGGTCGTTGACATAAGGGGTTACTTCGTTGTTGTCCGCGTCGAGGGCGGCGGGTGGGCGCTTCCGGCGGGCAGCCGGCGTCGAGGTACGCCTGCAACAGCATCTGCGCCGCCACCTTGTCGCGCCGCTCGCGACGGGCGCTTGTGCGTCAGGCCGGCGGCCCACAGCCGCGCTTTCGGCCTGCACCGTCGTGAACCGTTCATCATAAAGCGTCACAGGCAGTCCGGGTGGTAGGGGACTCCGCCAGCCAGGCGGCGAATTGGGCGCGCGCCTCGACCGCCTTCACTCCCTCGCGGCCGTCGAGATGCACCGGCAGGCCGACCACCAGCCCGCCCACCTCCTCGCCGACCAGGTGCGGGGAACGCCGCGTCGGCGTCCCGGCCGCGCCGCGTGTAGATTTCCAGCGGGAACGCCAGCTTGCGGTCCGGGGTCGCCGACCGCCAGCCCGATGCGAACGCTGCCGGGGTCGACGCCGAGCAGACGGGTGCGCCCGCCAGGTGGCGTCCCAGTCCCTTCTTGCGTAACTCGTCGACCAGCTGCTTGACCGCCCCCTCCTGCGATCGGTGGGCGATCAGCGTGCTGTCGCCGTCCTGAATGACGATCAGGTCGCCTTCACGCCGATGGTGGTGATCAGCCGGGCCTGGCTCGCCGACGATCACGCAGTTCTTCGTGTCCAGGCCGTGCAGTGGGTAGCGAGTATGGTGTTACCCGAACCGTCCTGCGGGTGCATCCGCTCGACCGCCAGCCACGAGCCGACGTCGTCCCAGCGATAGGGCGCCTGGATCACCAGCACTTCGGGGTGGTGCTCCATCACCGCGTAGTCGATGCTCTCACCTTTTCGATAAGCGGATACTCCTCGCCAGCACCTCGGCCCGCCGCGGCGTGTCCCAGGCGGCGGCGATGCGCGCGACGGCGTCGTGAACGCCCGGCCGGTGCTGCTTCAGCGCCGCCAGCACGGTCGCCGCCTTCCACACGAAGATGCCGCTGTTCCAGAAGTATTCGCCGCTGGCGAAGAAGGCGTCGGCCTGCGGCTGAAGCGGTTTCCTCGCGGAACGAGGCGACGCGATACACGCCCACGTCCCTGCCGCTGCGCCACCCGCGCGCCGCGGTGGATGTAGCCGTAGCCGGTGGCGGCGAACGTCGGCGGGATGCCGAAGGTGACGATGGGCGCCGGGGTGCTCGGCCACCATCGCTCCGGCGGCGTGGACGCGCGGCGGAACTCCTGCACCGGCTCGATGACGTGGTCGGCCGGGGTGACGAGCAGGGTGGCGTCGGCGTCGTGGCGGGCGATCGCGCCGCGCGCCCAGGGCGATGCACGCAGCGGTGTCGCGGCCGCACGGCTCGCCGACGACCTGATCCGGTCGCAGCTGCCGGCAGCCATGTCTGCGTCTCCTGGCGGTACGCCTCGCCGGTGATGACCCACAGCCGTTCCGGCGGCAGCACGCACGCCTCGATCCGGTCATACGCCTGCTGGAGCAGCGTCCGCTCGCCGGCGATGGCGAGGAACTGTTTCGGCCGAGCGCCTCGGCTGCGCGGCCAGAAGCCAGCGCGTCGCCGCCGCCGGCCATGATCATCGCGTGCAACATGCGTCGTTCACCTCCCTGTGCGGCCGGCGTTTCCTACCGGCTCCGGTGGACCGTACCCTACTCGAAATAGAGCGCGGCCCGTCGATGCGGGTGTTCGGCGGCAGCTTGGCCGCCAGCTCCTCGGCGTCCGCCGCGGCACAGCGGGCTGATCTGCCGCGACGGCGAGGCGTGCCCATCCCGCAGCGGCACCGTGCCGCCGGGCGCGGCGTATCCGGCCGGCCGCCTGATCGCCTTCCGCCCGCGCGACCGTCGCCGGCGATTCCAGCCCGTCGGCGTTCTTCAAGGGCGCGAACTCCTGCCGCGCTTCGCCTCGACCACCGTCCGTGCCGCCTGGCCGCCGGCAGCACGTCGAAGATGAACCGCTCGAACTTGAGCGCATTTTCCGTCCTTGGCTCGACAGGTCGGCCGTCGGCGTCGATGTGCGGCACCTTCTTGCGGGCGACGTGAAACGCCAGGTATTGCGGCTCGCGGGTCATCCGGTCGAGGAAGGCGACGTCGAAGAGATGGATCGCCGGACTGCCGGCCCACAGCTGGAGACGGCCGGTCGCATCGGTGGCGTGGGCCAGCTCGTCGGGCAGGTCGGAATACTCGACGACGGTGCAGCGGCCCTCGATGCGGGCGAACACCCCCATCTTCTCCTTGGGCGCGTTCTTCTCGATCACCTTGCTCGACACTGGGCGCGGAGCGTGAATGTGGTGGCCGAGGAACACCGGGTCGGCCACCGTCACCATCGGGTTGTCGACCTGGAAGTAGGAGACGTGGCGAATCTTGCGATGCCGCAGCCGCTCCAGCAGTCCGCTTTTCGCCAGCCGCAGTGAGAGTGCCGCCGTGACCGTCGGGGCTGAGGAACAGCCGCCCCGGCGCCTCCAGCAGCAGCCGGCCGGTCTGCATGTCGAGCGCCGGCATCGTCCCCTGGCAGAAGAAGAACACCCGTCGGCCGGCAGGCCGAACCGCTTCTTCTCGGCGAAGTAGGCGACCGTCTCGTCGTGCGTCGCCGGGCTGGTCATCACCAGCAGCGGCACCGGCTTGCCGTGGCGGCGGCTCAGCGCCAGCACCTTCTCGGCGTGGATCTGGAACAGCGACTTGCGGCTGATCGGGCCGACCGGATACATCCCCTTGGGGTGGTCGAATCGAGCCGGCTGTTCGTCCGCCGGCGACCACCAGCACCGCCACCTCGCCGCAGCCGCAAGCCGCCGCCTCGCCGTCGCGCCGCCGTTCGTCGCGGTCGGGGGCGTCAAGGGGAATGAACGGCACCGGCTCGATGCGGTCGACCGGCGGGATCGGCTGGCCGCGCTCGCGGAGAGCGTACAGCTCGTGCAGCTCGTCCGTGTCGAGCCGCCTGCATTGGGCGACCAGCTCCTGCCGCTGCGTGTCGTCGAGCGTGTGCCAGAACGCCAGGACGCCCCTGGCCGTGCCGTTGCAGCTCCTGTCGCAGCTCGTCGGGAACATGGATCATGGCGGGCATCCCTCCGGCGATGGGGTGCGGTCAGAACGGGAAGCTCAACCCGTCGTGGGCCAGTTCCAGCCCGCGGGGCAGACGGCCGCTGACCGCGGCGTGGTCGATCTCGTGGCTCAGGTGGGTGAGGTAGGCGTGGCGCGGCTGGAACTGGTCGATCACGTCGAGCGCCTGGTCGACGCTGAAGTGGCCGGGGTGCGGCTTGAAGCGCAGGGCGTCGAGGATCAGCACGTCCAGCCCCTCCAGCAGCGGCCAGCTGCTCCGCGGAATCTCGTTGACGTCGGTGCAGTAGGCGACGTCGCGAACGCGGAAGCCGAGCACCGGGAAATGGGCGTGGACGAGCGGGATCGGCACCACCTGTTCGCCGAGCACGCGGAACGGCGCGGTGTCGATCCGCTCGAAGTGCAGCTTGGGGATGTACCCGGCGGATAGCCGCTCCGCCTCCGGTCCGAAGGCGTAGGAGAACGCGGTACGGATCTTCCCCTCGGTGTCGCCGGGCGCAGTACAGCGGTACCGATCCGCCCAGCAGGCGAGCCGACCGGCCGCAGGTCGTCGAGGCCGAACAGGTGGTCGGCGTGGTAGTGGGTGTACAGGACGGCGTGGATCACCCCGACGCCGGCGCGGAGCAGCTGCAACCGCAGTTCCGCGGGGTGTCGATGAGGATGCGCCCTGCGGCACGCGGAGCAGGACGCCGCAGCGGTAGCGGTGGCCGGCGGGTCGGGCGAGCGGCAGATCAGCGCAGTCACAGCCGACCATCGGGACGCCGACGGACGCCCTGGGTGCCGAGAAAGGTGAAGGTGCAGGTGGCCATGACACCCTCCGGGCCGTTGCGGCCCGAAGGGTGAATGATAGCGAACCGTTGGGGGCGGACGCAAGGGCCGCCATCGACCGGCCGATGTGCGACAATGACGGCATCGCCTTCGGCGGCGACCGGACTGGGGACACCATGACGACCACGACCACCCACCCCGACTGGCTGGCGCGCTGGCGCGCACGTCGCCGAGGCAGCCGACGTCCACGCCGACTGGCCGGCGGCGTCGCTGGAAGCGGCCTCGGCGGGCGCGCAGCGGTGGAGCATTCCGCAGACGTGTTCGGCGGCGACGGGCTGGACCGGGTGGGCGCAGCTACAGGCGACGGAGCGGCTGGCGGCGGCGTGTTCGACGACGGCGTTCGTCCTCAGCCGTGCCGCGAGGCAGCGGTCCGCTGGCTGCTCGACCCGCGGCCGGTCGGCGGGCTACCTGCCCGGTCTGCCGCGGGGCGACCTGTTCACCACCGTCGGCCTGTCGCAGCTGACCACGTCGCGGCAGCACCGGCCGCCGTCCCTGGCGGCGACGCCCGTCGGCCCGCCGGACAGCCCGCACGCCTACATCGGCTCGACGGCGAGGTGCCGTGGGTGACGGGTGGTGCCGACCATGCCGACCTGGTCGTGACCGGGGCGGCGTTGTCCGACGATCGGCAGATCGTGCTGGCGGTGCCGCGGACGCTCGCCGGGGTGACGGTCGGCCTGCCGCTGCCGCTGGCGGCGGTCGTCGGGTCGCGGACGGCGTGCGGTACGGTGCGACGCGGTGGAGGTGCCGGCCGATCACGTCGTCGCCGGGCCGGGACCGCGGCTGGTCCGCTCCGGCGGCGGGCTGGACACCTCCTGCCCGGCGATCGGGCTGGCCGTCGCGGCGGTCGACTACCTGCGCACCGAGGCGGCCCGTCGTCCCGACGTGGCGCCGGCTGCGACCCGGCTCGACACCGCGCTGACGGCGCGCGGGACCGGCTGCACGCCCTCGCCGGCGAGGCGACACCGGACGCCGACGCAGGCGCCGGGGCGCTGCGGGTCGACTGTACGCGGCTGGTGCTGCGAGCGACGCAGCTGGCGGTGCGCCAAGGGCACCGGGCTTGTCACGCCGCACCCGGTAACGGTGGGTGCGGCAGGCGGCGTTCTTCCTGGTGTGGTCGTGCCCGCAGCCGGTCGCCGCCGCCGTCCTCGCCGACCTGACGGCGGTGTGACGGGTCGGCCGTCCGCGGTAGAATGGGCGTGACGATGCCTGACCATTCCGGTCCGCGTTCCGGGAGGTGCGTCATGAAGCGGTGGTTGCTGGCGGCGTGGGTGGCGGTCGGGGTGGCGGCGTACGGCGCGCCGCCGGTCGAGCCGGAGCCGGAGGGGGGTGGAGCGGTGAAGGACCTGGGGACGGTCGAGGTGAAGGAGGCGGCGTACCGGCCGGGCCGCCCGCCGCAGCCGCGCGTGCTGCGCTCGGAGAAGGACGCGGCCGAGCACCTGACCGCGGACGGGGCGGCGGAGCTGAAGAAGCGGGTTGACTTCGCGACGCAGGCGGTGCTGCTGTTCGCCTGGCGCGGGTCGGGGCAGGACCGGCCGACGGCCGCCGCCGGCAAGACCGCCCGCGACCCGGTGACGTTCACCTACCAGGCCGGCCGCACCCGCGACCTGCGCCCGCACGCCCGCGCCTTCGCCGTGCCGTCCGCCGCCCGCTGGGCCGTCGCACTGGCGTGGGAGGAGGCGAAAGACGTGCTCCGCACCGCCAAGGTGGCGAGCGTGTTCCAGACGCACGACCGCCGCGTCAGCATCCACCTGGCCGACGGCACCCGCTACGAGACGGTCGAGCCGGCGCTCGACGACGTGATCCGGTTCATCCGCGCGATCAAGCGGGACATCCCGATCGCGACCGAGTGAGCGGTCGGCGAACGCCGCCGGCAGCCGGGCCGGAATCTGTCGTCGTCGCCGCGCAGCGGGTGGTATCTTCGCGTTCGCCGTCGGCAAGGCGTGACAGCCTGACGGCGGTGCGTGCCCTGTCTCGCAGAGGGATGCCCTGACCGATCCTGTCCGCTCGATGGGAGACCATTCATGCCCGAACGTCGCCTGCCGCTGGGGATCAAGCTGCTGACTGCGTTCGTCGCCGTTCTCGCGCCGTACTACCTGCACGCCTACGGGCCGACGAACTTCGTCTACTTCTGCGACGTCGCGCTGCTGATGGCGGTGGCGGCGGTGTGGCTGGAAAGCCCGCTGCTGGCGTCGCCGCCGGCGGTCGGCATTCTGCTGCCACAGACGCTGTGGTGCATCGACTTCCTCGGCGTTGATCGGGCTGCCCGCCTGGAATGACCGGGTACATGTTCGACGCCAGCCTGCCGCTGATCACGCGCGGGCTATCGTTCTTCCACTTCTGGCTGCCGTTTCTGCTGGTGTACCTGGTGTGGCGGCTCGGCTACGACCGGCGGGCGCTGGTCATCTGGACGGTGGTGGCGTGGGGGCTGGTGCTGGTGGCGTACTTCTTCCTGCCGCCGCCGCCGGCGCCGGTCGGCGACCCGAACCTGCCGGTGAACGTGAATTACGTCCACGGGTTCAGCGCCGACGGCCCGCAGCAGTGGATGCCGCCGCTGGCGTACCTGGCGCTGCTGATGGTGGTGCTGCCGGTCGCCATCTACCTGCCGACGCACCTGCTTCTGGGCCGCCTGTTCGGCCGGGCGCAAACGGCGGACCTGACGCGACCGGGCACGACGGCGATGGTGGCCTCGGAGGCGTGACGACACAGGCCCGCCCGCCGGGGTCGCGATCGGCTCCCCGGCGGGCGGTTCGTTCGCTGCTCGCCGCTCACAGCAGCTGGCTAATCGGCTTGGCCCCCTTGTCGACGACGCGGACCGGGCGGCTGTTGGGCGTCGTGTTCGTCCGGGTGTAGTCGACACCCAGGATCGAGCAGAGGGTGGCGAGGAAGTCGACCGTCGGGATCGGCCGCTCGACGACGGTGGCGCCTTCCTTGTCGGTCTTGCCGATCACCTGCCCGCCCTGGATGCCGCCGCCGACCAGCACCGTGCTCCACGCCCGCGGGTAGTGGTCGCGGCCCGGCTTGGCGCCGCGGCTGTTGATCTTCGGCGTGCGGCCGAAGTCGCCTGCCCACACCACCAGCGTGCTGTCGAGCAGCCCGCGCTCCTTCAGGTCGCGGACCAGCGACGCCATCGCCGGATCGACCTGGCGCGACAGCTCCTTCACCCGGTCGAAGTTGTTCTGGTGCGTGTCCCAGCCGCCGAGCGACACCTCGACGAACGACACGCCCGTCTCGATCAGCCGGCGGGCGAGCAGGCAGCCGTCGCCGAACTTCGTCCCGCCGTAGGCCTTGCGGGCGCTCGCCGGCTCCAGCGTCAGGTCGAACGCCTTGGCCTCCTTCGACTTCATCAGCGTCACCGCCTGCTTGTAGGTGGTGTGGTGGGCGACGCCGGCGCCGGCCTGGTAGTCGCGGTGGAACGCCTTCTCCATCTGGTCGAGCAGGTCGACGCGGCCGTCGAAGGCGGCGGCGGACACCAGCGGGTGCAGGTTCTCCACCCCGCGCGCGGCGTCGGCGACGGCGAGCGGCTGGTACTTCGAGCCGAGGAAGCCGGCACCGTAGCTGCGGTTGCCGATCGACACGTAGCTGGGCAGCGGGAACTCCGGCCGGCCCAGCTCGCGGGCGACGATCGAGCCGATGCTCGGGTACGACACTCCGCCCTGCCCCTCGCGGTAGCCGGTGTGCAGGTTGTACTTGGCCCGCGGGTGCGCGCCCTCGCCGGTCGACATGCCGCGGAGGATGGCGGCATGTTGCATCACGGTCGCGACCTGGGGGAAGTGTTCGCTGATCTTGATGCCGGGGACACTGGTAGCGATCTCCTGGTACGGTCCGCCGCCGGCGGTGCCCGCCGAAGGTCGAACGTGTCCTGCGGCTCGGCCCGCCGTCCATCCACAGCAGCACGCACGCCTTTCGGCCGCTTGCCGCGGGTGCGCGCCGCGGGCGAAGGACGTTGAACCAGCCGGAGAGCGACAGGCTGCTGATGCCGGCGGCGGCCAGCTTGAGGCGTCACGGCGAGACAGCTCGCGGGAGTGGGTCGTTCCACATCGCTGCGGGATCCTTTCGGGGTGATCGCTCGGGACTACCGTTGGGTGAGGTTTTGGCTTTAGCCCCCGTGAACACACCGGGGGCAAGTGTCGATTAGGACTCACGGGGCGACTCGCATCCGCCCTCGGTGGAGCTTAAGCCCCCGGTGAACACACCGGGGCGTGCGTGTCGATTAGGACTCACGGGGGCGACTCGCATCCGCCCCCGGTGTATTCACCGGGGCTAATCCAAACGGCGTTGAGGTTAGCGGTTGAGGGCGAACTCGCTGAGCGAGCGCGCCTACAGCACACCGGCGTAGCGGTCCGCGGCTCGCCGGTGTTCGTCCGCAGGTAGGCGGCGACGCGGTCCCGCTCCTCGGGCGGTCAGTCGGCGGGCCAGCACGGTCAGGTACAGCTTCTCCAGCCGCCTGCTCGCGGCCGCTGCTGTCGCGGACGACCGGGCCGAGGCCGGTGTTGTTCGTTAGCGCGCATTCACCAGGCCGCAGCACCTGCGGGATGCCGGTCTGGTACTCGGTCGGGTCGCCGTTGTCTTCCACCTGGAAGAAGGTGACGAACGCCTCCCGGGCATTGAGCGCCTGCCGGGGCCGCCTTCGTTCGCCGCGCCGCCGGGCCTTGCTCATCGGCAGCGACGATCTGCTGCAGCGAGTCGCACATCTGCGACGGCGACAGCGGACGGATCGCCGAGCGGGCGCGGCCAGCCCCGAGCGCAGGCCTCGGCGTTGGTGCCGTGCGGCTTGCTCGACCGCTGATAGGTGTCGCCATTACAGATCGCCCGCACCAGGTATTTCACGTCGAACCCGCTGGCGGCGAATTGACGGCTCAGCTCGGTGAGCAGCTCGGGGTGCGACGGCGGATGGCCCTCGTGCATGTCGTCCACCGGCATGACGATGCCGCGACCGAACAGCCCATGCCAGACGCGGTTGACCATGGCGCGGGCGAAGAACGGGTTGGTCGGCGTCGCCAGCCAGTCGGCGAGCACCGGCCGCGCCAGGTCGGCCGGCCGCAGCGCCGGCTGTTCGCCCTGGAGGAACTTGGCCGGCACGATCTTCGCCGAGTCGGGCAGCCGCTTGCGGTTGGGCTGACGGCCGCGCTCGCTGATGCTGATCGACGCGCCCTTCTTCGCCGCTCCCTTCGTTACCATCGCCACCTTCAGGAAGAAGGCCGCCATCCCCCAGTATTCATCGCGCTTGTAGTCGGTGAACGGGTGGTTGTGGCACTGGGCACACTCCAGCTGCACGCCGAGGAACAGGCGGCTGATGTTGTCGGTCACCTTGTCGACGGTCGGGTTGGCGACCCAGTAGATGACCGGGTTCGGCTGGTCGACCGGGCCGCTGGCGGTGAGCAGCGCCTTGACCGTCTCGCTCCACGGGGCGTTGGTGTTGAACCGCTCTTCCAGCCACTTCTTCGTCGGGTTGGGATACCACTGCGGATCAGCCGGCGGTTCTCGCCCAGCCGTGGCAGCAAGAGCCGCCTGCCACACGTCGGCCTGATGCTGGCCGCTGCCGTCGGCGAGCAGCTCGTCGATCAGCTTGAGCGCGGCGGTTCGGCCCTTGCCGTCGAGGAACCGGGCCGCCTGCTCGGCGGTCGCACGCGGCCGGTCAGGTCGAGATAGACGCGGCGAACGAACTCCTCGTCGGAGCGTGCCGCGGCGACGCCGGCAGCTTCTCGGCGCCAGCCGGTCGGCGATGAGCCGGTCGATCCGCTGCGCCAGCCGCTCGGCCGACAGCCGCTGGCTCTTCCGGCAGCGGCGATGCGCCGGGCGGACCGCTTGGTCGGATCGGCGGCGACCGGGGCGACGGGGCTTGCGGCCTGCTTCTTCTTCTTCTGCGCCAGCACCGTCGGCGGATCGCCGGCGACGAGGCAGACGGCGGAGAACAGGACGAGTCCGCCCAGCAGCGCAGCGTGGTGGTGACACCGTTCATCGGGCTGGTCTCCGGCGGGTCGCTCGGGGAGGAGGATCGGGCAGGAAAACGGACGACGCGGGTCGTCCGTCGTGGCCTGAATGTACCACCGTTGAACCCCATCGGGCAGAAAAAGCATCGCCGTACCGGGCGACTTTTTCGCCGCGCCGCCGTCCGGTCGCCGGTGTTCCCATCGCCGCCGTCGTCTCGTACCCTGATGGGCGGGAGCCGTGCGCGGGGCCACGGCGTGGTGGAGGGCGCGATCATGGAAAAGATGACGGTGGCGGAGGCCCGGACGGTGGCGGCAGTCGGCCGGCAGGTGCGGCTGCAAGGGTGGGTGCGCACGCGCCGCGACTCCAAGGGTGGCTTCAGCTTTCTGGAGCTGAACGACGGCACCTGCCTGGGCAACGTCCAGGTGATCGCCGAGGCGGCGCTGCCCAACTACCAGAGCGAGATCCTCCACCTGGGCGTCGGCAGCAGCGTCACCGTCGAGGGCACGGTGCAGGCGTCGCCAGCGAAGGGGCAGGCGACCGAGGTCCGCGCCGCCCGCGTCGTCGTCCACGGTGCAGCCGATGCGGCCAAGTATCCGCTGCAGAAGAAGGGCCACACGATGGAGTTCCTCCGCGAGATCGCCCACCTGCGACCGCGGAGCAACACCTTCGGCGCCGTCATGCGCGTCCGCCACCAGATCGCCCGGTCGATCCACGAGTTCTTCTGGGAGAACGGTTTCTATTACATCCACGCGCCGATCATCACCGCCTCGGACTGCGAGGGCGCCGGGCAGATGTTCCGCGTCACCACCCTCGACCTGGCGAAGCCGCCGAAGAACGACGCCGGGGCGATCGACTTCTCGAAGGACTTCTTCGCCCGGCCGACGTTCCTGACGGTGAGCGGACAGCTGGAGGCGGAGGTATTCGCCTGCTCGCTCGGCAAGGTCTACACCTTCGGCCCGACCTTCCGCGCCGAGAACTCGAACACCTCGCGGCACCTGGCCGAGTTCTGGATGGTCGAGCCGGAGATGGCGTTCTTCGAGCTGGTCGACAACATGGACCTGGCCGAAGCGTTCCTGAAGCGCATCTTCCGCGATGTGCTGGACAAATGCGGCGATGACATGACGTTCTTCAACGATCGCGTCGAAAAGACGGCGATCAGCACGCTGGAGGGGATCGTCAGCAGCCGGTTCCAGCGGCTATCGTACACCGAGGCGGTGGAGATCCTGCTGAAGTCGGAGCAGACGTTCGAGTTTCCGGTCGCCTGGGGCGTTGACCTGCAGTCGGAGCACGAACGCTATCTGACCGAGAAGCACTTCCAGTGCCCGGTGATCCTGTACGACTACCCGAAGACGATCAAGGCGTTCTACATGCGGCTCAACGACGACGACCGCACGGTGCGGGCGATGGACGTACTGGTGCCGCGGGTGGGCGAGATCATCGGCGGCAGCCAGCGCGAGGAGCGGCTCGACGTGCTGGAGCGGCGAATGGTCGAGCAGAACCTGCCGCCGGAGGCGTACTGGTGGTATCTCGACCTGCGGCGGTTCGGCACGGTGCCGCACGCCGGCTTCGGGCTGGGTCTGGAGCGGACGGTGCAATTCGTCACCGGCATGGGCAACATCCGCGACGTCATCCCGTTCCCCCGAACGCCAGGGAGCCGCCGAGTTCTGATATAGGAACGACCATAAGGGAGGTCGTAGAAGTAACCTTTAGTGTCATGTCCACGCTTGCGTGGGCATGACACCCACAAGGGCAATCATCGAGTAACAGCATACTCGGATATCAACCCTCTTTCTCCCCTCGCGGCCCCTCGCTAGAATGACGCGACTGGATCGTCGTCCTTCCTGCGAGAGTGTCCCGTGTTCGACATCAAGATCAACGGCGAGCGGCAGGCGCTGCCTGGCCCGATGACGGTGGCTGACCTGATCGTCCGGCTCGGCCACGACGCGAAGCGGATCGCCGTCGAGGTGAACCAGGCGGTCGTCCCGGCGGCGCGGCACCGCGAGCATCAGCTGCACGCAGGCGATGCCGTCGAGATCGTTACCCTGGTCGGCGGCGGGTCGGGCGATCCGCCGGTGCCGGCCGACAAGCCGCTCAAGGTCGGCACCTATTCCTTCACCAGCCGCCTGTTCACCGGCACCGGCAAGTACGCCGACTACGACCAGATGCGCGACTGCCTGGCCGCCAGCGGCTGCCAGGTGACGACGGTCGCCGTCCGCCGCGAGCGGCTGGTCGACAAGCAGGGCCGGAACATCCTCGACTTCCTCGATCTGAAGCGCTACACCATTTTGCCGAACACCGCCGGCTGCTTCAGCGCCGAGGACGCCATCCGCCACGCCCGGCTGGCCCGTGAGCTGCTCGCCAACCTGGGCAACCCCGGCGCCGACTGGGTGAAGCTGGAGTGCCTCGCCGACACGCGCACCCTGCTGCCTGACCCGATCGCCACCCTGCAGGCGACCGAGACGCTGGTCAAGGAAGGGTTCCAGGTGCTGGTCTACACCAGCGACGACCCGATCCTGGCGAAGCGGCTCAAAAACGCCGGAGCTGCCAGCGTCATGCCGGCCGGCAGCCCAATCGGCTCCGGCCAGGGCATCCTCAACGCCAACAACCTGCGCATCATCCTCGAATATTTGAAGGAAGGCGATCCGGATTATCCGGTTATCGTCGACGCCGGGGTGGGCACGGCGAGCGATGTGACGGTGGCGATGGAGCTGGGTTGCGACGGCGTGCTGCTGAACACCGGCATTGCCCATGCGAAGGACCCGCTGCGGATGGCGTGGGCGATGCGCTATGCGTGCGACGCCGGCCGGCTGGCGTACCTGGCTGGCCGCATCCCGCGCAAGCTGTACGCCACCGCCTCCAGCCCGTGGGAGGGCCGCATCGAGCCGACGAAGGGGTGACCAAACGCCACCGGCCCGAAGCGCCACTGGGGCAGCTTCGGGCCGGCGGACGTGTCAAGGCGATTACCGTCGGCGAGGCATGCGAACGCCACCGGGGCGAGCGGAGTACTCTTCGAGGATCGGCCCGGTGTCCTCGCGGAGCACCTGGACGCAGCCGAAGCGAACGATGACCACCCGCAGCGGCAGGCCGAGGTTGTCGGCACGGTGAATGGCGTGGCGGATCGAGCCGCTGTAGCTGGTGGCGAAGCCGTTGATGTTCAGGATGCGGTCGCCGGCCTGCAGTCCGAGGGCCTCGGCACGCGAGCCGGAGTTGACCGAGTGGACGTGCATCCCGCCGTGGGCGGACGGGTGTGCCCACACGCCGAAGGTGTGGGCGCCGGCGATGCCGGTGTGGCAGGCGACGATCAGCGCCGCGGCAACCGCCGCGGTGGAAAGCTTGCTGGCGAACATGGCGATACTCCGGGTTGTTGGTTGGTCTGCTTCACTTACGGCGTCGGATCGAGTTGTGACGCCGGTCGGATCGTTTTTTTGCGGCTGGCGGTCCAGGGTGGTGGTGTCAACCGCGTTCTGCCCGAGAAATGCAGACGATGGCGGAACTTGCGCTCACTGCGCGGAATGTGCGGAGCGAGCGCTACCGGGCTGACTGGGTGGCACGCCCTGAGGCTCTGCGAAAGGCGTGAGCGTGAAGCGTATCCACGCCCGTCGCTGGCCCGAGCGTGCCACCCGAAAAGGCGTTGTTCTGGGTGGCACGCCCTGAGGCTCTGCGAAGGGCGTGAGTGCGAGTACACCGGCACGCTACCACGCCCGTCGCTGGCCCGGAGCGTGCCACCCGGCAGAGTCATCGGGGGCACCTTTCTGGGTGGCACGCCCTGAGGCTCTGGCGAAGGGCGTGAGTGCGAGTACACCCGGCACGCTACCACGCCCGTCGCTGCGGCTCCGAGCGTGCCACCCAAGCTGGGCAGTCTGGGTGGCACGCCTCCCTGCCGGGCTGGTAGTCGCGTGCCCGCCGTCGCACAATGAGAGCGTCGCCCGGCCGGAGGCCGCCATGATGGAACCGACGCTCGACGCCGAAACCTCCCCGCCTGGCTGCGGCAGGCGGTCGACGACCAGCTGGGCGGACGGCCGACCCCGCCGCCGGCGTGGCTCGACCTGGACCAGCTGCCGCCGCTGCGGCTGGACGGCGTGCGGCTTGATCCGCGTCACATCCACGCCGTCGTCACGCAGCGGCCAGAGCACGCTGGCAGCGCCGGCGCCGCTGGTCGAACAGCTGAAAGCCGCGCCTGCCGGCGGCGGACCGCGAGGCGTTCGCGTGGGCGGTGTTCCAGGCGTGGCTCGGCCAGCGCGGGTCGAAGGACGGCTGGGCGCTGGAGTCGATCGGCCACTGGGGCGGCGATGCGGCGGCGTGCAGCTGGGCCGCTGGTCCGCGCCTGGCCGACACAGCGGCGGACCCGCGACGCGGTCCTCGGGCTGGAGGTGCTGCGCGCCATCGGCAGCGACACCGCTCTGATGGAGCTGTCCGCCGTCGCTCGCAAGGTGCGGTCGCCGAAGGTGGCGCAGACGGCCGCCGGCCTGCTCATCGCCATCGCCCGCGATCGCGGTCTGACCGCCGCCATGCTCGACGACCGCATCGTCGCCGACGCTCGGCCTCGACACCAGCGGCGGACGAGTATTCGATTACGGTTCGCGGCAGTTTCGCCTGGTCCTGGCGGGCGACCTGCGGCCGGTGCTCCGTGATGCCGACGGCAAGCTGCGGACCGATCTGCCGAAGCCGACGCGCGCCGACGACCCGGCCCGGTCGGCCGAGGCGCAGGCGGAGTGGAAGCTGGTGAAGCAGCAGCTGCGCGACCTGCTCGGCATGCAGGCGGCGCGGCTGGAGACGGCGATGCTGACCGGCCGGCTGTGGGCCGTCCGCGACTTCCGCGCCTACCTGCTCGGCCATCCGGTGATGGGCCTGCTGGCGCAGCGGCTGCTGTGGGCGGCACGCGATGACCGCAGGCGCATCGTCGCCCTGTTTCGCGTCAATGAAGATCGCGATCCTCGGACGATCGACGACGCCCTCTATCCGCTCGACGCCGCGAACGGCGTCTGCCTGGCGCACCCGCTCGACCTCGACGACGACACCCGTCGCCGCTGGCGCGAGCAGTTCGCCGATCACGAGATCGTGCAGCCGTTCGCCCAGCTGGCCCGCGCGGTGTACCCGCTGGAACCGGGCGAGGAGACGGCGACGGCGTGGACCCGGTTTCGCGGCGTGCGCCTGCCAGCGGCGTCGCTGGCGGGGACGCTGGAGAAGTACGGCTGGGAGCGGCCGAGTGTCGGCGGGTGGTATGGCGGATTCGGGCTGGTCGGCGCCTATGTGAAGTATTTCGCCGGGCCGGACGTGACGGCGGTGATCCGTTTCGCCCCCGGTATCCTGTCGCGCGGCTTTCCGCAGAACGCCCCCGACCAGACGCTCGACGACTGCCGCTTCCTCACCGGCCTGCTCGACCCGCTGACCGGCAGCACTCCGGCGGAGCTAGCGCTCGGCGGCGTCGACCCGCTGGCGCGCTACCAGGCGCTGGAGGTACTGCACCGGCTGGCGGAGAAGCGGAGCGGCGGGTGACGGGGTGCTAACTCTCCGCCGCTCGACGTAGTTTGCGGATCGTAAATCGGATGATCGCTTCGTCATCCGCTCCCGATCGCAGGGTACTTTCCAGCAGAGCAGCCGCTGCGGCTAACACCTGCTTATCGAGGCAACACTTCAACACAGCATAGCCGGCGTTGAGGCGAAGGGCGGCGTCCGGATCACGGAGGTAATCCCAGACGAGCGGGGCCACGTCGCCGGCCGCTGGGCCGAATTCCATCACCAGGCCACATCCATACCTCACTGCCCATCGGTCGCCTGAGCGAATCGCCGCGTCCACCACTGGCCGTATGGCGGACTGGTCCTGCGTTTGCGCCCACACCACTGCTGCCGCGCAAATGCGGACGACACAAACGGGGTCGTCGAGCAAACGCATCGCCGCGGCGCGAATACGACCGTCAACCGGATAGGGGCGAAGCACCCGGAGGACGATTTGCCGCATGGCGGAGGAGCCGTCCCCGAGGGCCGGTAATAGCCGGTCGCCTGGAATGGCAGAGATGATCTGTTCGGGCCTCCAGCGAACCACCGCTCCATGTTCGAGGGTTTGCGCGGCAAGTTCGCGTATGAGTGGGCTGTCGTCCTGCAGCAAGTCCGCCAGGGCGAGAAACTCTTGATCGGTCGGCTCGGTCTTGCAGGATAGATTAACCAAGGCGACTTCCCGCACCTTCGGGTTCGCATGTCTGAGCCGGTCGACCAACGACATGACACATCTCCGCGTTGGCGTCACCCGCTGTCATTTCATGGCACCATTACTCGACCCAACCATCCATACATTCTATGCGACTGCTGTCCCTGTTCTCCTCTACCTCGACGTGGTAGCCTGAGCGGGACGTTCCGGGGGAGACACGGCATGCGGCGGGGGTGGCTGGCGGTCGGGCTGGCGGTGCTGGTCGGCTGTGGCGGCGATGCGGCGCGGCCGGAGGCGGTGTGGGGGCGCAAGGGCGTCCGCGACGGCGACCTCGTCCGGCCCCGCGCCGCCGTCATCGACCGCGCCGATCGGCTGTTCGTCGTCGACTTCACCGCCCGCATCCAGGCGTTCGACCTCGCCGGCCGACACCTCGGCCTTACGTGGACCACTCCCGACTACCGTAAGGGCCGGCCGAGCGGACTGTCGCTCGATCGCGCCGGCCGCCTGGTCGTCAGCGACTCGCACTACAGCTGCTTCCGCGTCTACGACGAGTCCGGCCGCGAGCAGCGGTGCGTCCGCGGGCCGTTCGGCTACGTCAGCGATGTGGTCCAGGACGACGACGGTTTCTGGTATGTCGCGGAGTTTGGCGAGTTTCAAAGGATCAGTAAACTGAGCGACGACGGCACCGTTGTCCGGCAGTGGGGCAGCGAGGGGAGTGCGCCGGGTCAGTTCGCGCGGCCGCGAGCGCTGGCGCTGGGGCCGGACGGGCTGCTCTACGTCGCCGACGCCTGCAACCACCGTGTCCAGGTGTTCGACCGCGACGGGCAGCTGGTCCGCTGCTGGGGGACGGCGGGGGACGCTCCGGGCGAGCTGCGATATCCTTACGATCTGGCGTTCGCGCCCGACGGCACGCTGGTGGTCGCCGAGTACGGCAATCACCGGGTGCAGCGGTTCACCCCGGCGGGCGCGTCGCTCGGGGTGTGGGGCGGGCCGGGCCGCGAGCCGGGCCGGCTGCACTCGCCGTGGGGGCTGGCCGTCGATCGCCACGGCCGTGTCCACGTCCTCGACACCGAGAACCACCGCGTTCAGCGCATCCGCTTTTAACCAACAACCTCATGGCTGCCGCCCTGCCCTTGCTGCTGGCCCTCGCAACGCTGCCGGACTGGCTGCCCGGCGGGTGGCCGGCGCTCGCCGCGGTGGTGGTCGCCGGCGGTGCGCTGGCGGCGTCCGTGCTGGCGCGGCGGCGGTTGGTCACGGCGGCGGTGTTGTGGTGGAGCGGGCTGGCGCTGCTGGCGGGGACGGTGGGGGGACTGCTGCTCGATCCGGCCGGTTGGCTGGCCTGGCCGCTGCTGCTCGGCGGTGCTGCCGGGTTCGCCGCGCTGGCGGTTCTGCTGCTGCTCACCGGGTACTGGTCGCCGCCGCTGGCGCTCGCGATTGTGGCGGCCGGGCTGCTCGGGCTGGGTGGAGTGGGGTTCACCGCCACGACGACGACTGCGGCGGAGTTCGCCCGCAGCCTGGCCGACCTGCGGCTCAAGGAGCCGTGGTGGCTGCTGCTGCTGGCACTGGTGCCGGCGGTGGTGGCGCTGAGCTGGCGGCGGCTGGGCCGCGACGAGCTGCGGCCGTGGCTGGCGCTCGGCCTGCGCGCGACCGGGGTAACGCTGCTGGCGGTGGCGCTGGCCGAGCCGTTCTTTAGCCAGTCCAGTCATGACATGACTGTGTTATTCGTCGTCGACCGCTCGCTCAGCGTGCCCGAGGAGATGGGCGACGACCCGGCGGTGCCGGGCGGCAAGACCGACCTGCGGACGCGGCGGATTCTCCGCTTCCTCAACGAAGCGGTGGCGCAGCGCGGCGCCGGACACGAGCGCGATCGTGCCGGGCTGATCGTGTTCGGCCGCCAGCCGCGCCTGGAGCTGCCGCCGTCGGACGTGCCGCGCTTCGACCTGCGCGAGCTACCGCCCGCCGACGACGGTGACCGCACCGACCTCGCCGCCGCGCTCAAGCTGGCGCTCGCCTCGTTTCCCGAGGGCGGCGGCCGGCGGATCGTCCTGCTCAGCGACGGCAATGAGAACCAGGGCGACGCCGAGGAGCAGGCGCGGCTGGCGAAGACGCTCGGGGTGCAGATCGACGTCGTCCCGCTGGCGGCGACGCGCCGGCAAACCGAGGAGGTGCTGGTCGAGCGCGTCGAGGCGCCGCCGGTGATCGAGCGCGGCGCCCGCCTGCCGATCCGCGTGCTCGTGCGTAGCCACCACCCGCAGATCGTCGTCGGCCGGCTGACCTTGCGGCAGATCACCGACAAGGAGGGCAGTATAACTCTCCGTCTTGACCGCGACGGCGGGCTGGGGCTGCAGACCGAGCCGATCGAGGGCGACGGCCGCGGGAGTGCGGATCGTCCGCGTGACACCGCGGCTCGTCGGCCGATCGCGCCGGGCTGGAGGTGGGCGAGGAGGTGCGGCAGGTCGACGGCGCCCGACGTCCAGGGCGTCGGCGGGCTGGAAGTGCTGCTGGCGCGGCAAGGCCGGGGAAGCGGTGCGGCTGAGCGTGCGGCGCAGCCGGTGAAGATCGTCGCCGTCCGCGACGGGGTGCGCCCTGCGCTGGGGCTGAACGCCTTCTCGTTCGATCGGCCGCTCAGCGACGAGCAGCGGTCGTACACCTACGAGGCGGAGTTTCAGCCGCTGGCGGTCGAGGACGAGACGGGTCGCGTGGTGCAACGGGGACTGCCGGGCGACCGGGTGCAGAACAACCGGGCGTCGACGCACGTCGTCGCGCGCGGACAGGGCCGTATCCTGCTGCTGGAGGGCCTCGCCGGCGGCTCACCGCGAGCTGGTCGAGCGACTCGTCGAGGCCGGCCGCGGCCGGTTCCAGGTCGTCGCCGAGCCGGTCGAGCTGCTCGACGCCTACAAGGGCGCGACAAGCTGACCGTCTTCCTGAGCAACTTCGACCTGGTGGTGCTCGCCAACGTGCCGGCCGAGCGCGTGAGCGAGGAGCACCAGGAAGTGCTGCGCAGCAACACCCACGACCAGGGGTGCGGGCTGGTGATGATCGGCGGGCGCGAGGGGTTCGGCGCCGGCGGCTGGCAGAACACCGCGGTGGAGAAGGCGCTGCCGGTCGACTGCCAGCTGAAGTCGACGCAGGTGCAGGGCAAGGGCGGGCTCGTCCTCGTCATGCACGCCTCCGAGATGGCGCGGGGCAATTACTGGCAAAAGCGGATCGCCAAACTGGCCGTCGAGCGGCTCGGGCCGGCCGACGAGGTCGGGGTGATCGACTACGACTTCCGCTGCAAGTGGCACGTCCCCATGCAGGAGGTCGGCCCCAACCGCGCCGCCATCCTGGCGAAGATCGACCGCATGACCCCCGGCGACATGCCCGACTTCGACCCGGCGCTGGAGATGGCCCATGTCGCCCTCACGGACCGCGCCCGGGAACTCACCGCCCGGCACATCATCGTCATCAGCGACGGCGATCCGCTTCAGACCAATAAGGTCTTACTCCGCAAGATCAAGGCGGACCGGATCACCATCGCCACCGTCGGCGTGGCGACGCACGGCGCGCCGGAGGACGACAAGATGCGCGAGATGGCGTCCACCCCGCGGCGCTACTACAAGGTGGACGACCCGAAGCAGCTGCCGGCGATCTACATCAAGGAGACGCGGCTGGTCAGCCAGGCGTTCGTCTACCCCCGGCCGTTCACTCCGCGCCTGGTGTACCGCAGCGGGCCGACGGCGCGGCTGCCGGAACTGCTGCCGCTCGGCGGATTCGTGCGGACCACGCCCAAGGAGTCGCCGCTGGTTGAAACGCCGATTGTCACGCCGGTGCTGGGCGACCGCGAGTTTCCGATACTGTCTTACTGGAATTACGGTCTGGGCAAGGCGGTGGCGTTCACCTCGGACGCCGGCGGGCCGGATTTCTGGGCGCGGCGCTGGCTGGCCGGCGGCGACGGCCGCGAGGGGATCTTCGCCGGCTTCTGGGAGCAGGTGCTCGGCTGGGCGGTGCGGCCGGTGGAGAGCGGTCGACTGGCGATGACCACCGAGTACCGCGACGGGCGGGTGCGGGTGGTGGTGGAGGCGCGGACGCCGGACGGCAAGCCGGACACCGGGCTGCGGCTCCGCGGTGGGCTGACTCCGCCGGCCGGCCGCGGCGACGGGAAAGCGCGAGCTGCAGCTTCGTCCAGAAGGCGAGCGGGCAGTACGAGGCGGAGGTGCGCGCCGACGAGGCCGGGTCGTACTTCGTCACCGCCCAGGCGACGCGCGTGCGCCAGGTGCAGCGGCCGGGCGATCCGGCGCCGCGCGCGGTGGAGGAGGCGGCCGACAGCGTCCGCGGCGGGGTGACGCTGCCGTACTCGCCCGAGTTCGCCGAGCTGGAGAGCAACACCCCGCTGCTCGAAACCCTGGCCCGGCACACCGGCGGCCGGGTGTTCGTGGAGGACGACGAGCTGCTGGCCGAGGCGGCGACTTCCGGCGCCGTGTTCCGCCCGCCGGTCGAGCGCGGCCGCACCGCGCTGCCGTTTCACTTCTGGCTGCTGTTCCTCGCCGCCGGCCTGCTGCTGCTCGACGTGGCGGTGCGGCGGCTGGCGGTCGACGCGGCCGCGACCGCCGAGCGGCTGCGGACGACGTGGGCGCGGCTGCGCGGTTTTCCGCTGCCGCCGCCGCGGGTGACGGTGGCGGTCGAACGACTCCGCCCGCGCGCGACATCCGCAGTCGCGCAACCAGCCGACCTGTCACGACACCGGGTCGAGCCGTCCGTCAGTCCGCCGCCGAAGCCGACACCGGCGCCGGCACAGCCGCCCGAGCCGCCGCCTGCCGCGGGCGGGCTGGAGGGGTTGCTCAAGGCGAAGAAGAAGGTGTGGGAAGACCGCAACCGGCCCGAGAGTGAAAGCGAGACAGGCCCGTCATGAGCGACGCAGCGCAGATGCAGGCCCGCGCCGACGAGTTCCGCCAGGTCTATCGGCGGCTCCACGCCGAGATCGGCAAGGCGATCGTCGGCCACGCCGAGATCGTTCACGGCGTGTTGACCTGCCTGTTCGTCGGCGGACACGCACTGCTGGAGGGTGTCCCCGGACTTGGTAAGACGTTACTCGTGCGTACACTGAGCCAGGTGCTCGACCTGCAGTTCAACCGCATTCAGTTCACCCCGGACCTGATGCCGGCGGACATCCTCGGCACCAACATCATCGCCGAGACGGCGGAGGGCCGTCGGGCGTTCAGCTTTCAGCCGGGGCCGATCTTCGCTCAAATCGTGCTGGCCGACGAAATCAACCGCGCCACCCCGAAAACGCAGTCGGCGCTGCTGGAGGCGATGCAGGAGCACTCGGTCACCGTCGGCGGGACGATCCACCGCTTGCAGGAGCCGTTCTTCGTGATGGCGACACAGAACCCGATCGAGCAGGAGGGGACGTACCCGTTGCCCGAGGCGCAGCTCGATCGCTTCTTCTTCAAGCTGATCGTCGGTTACTCGACCCGCGAGGAGATGGCGACCATCCTCGACCGCACCACGCGGAACAACTGGCCGGCGGTCGAGCGCGTGTTGCGCGGCGACGACATCGTGCGCTATCAGGCGCTGGTCCGCGAGGTGCTGGTGGCGCCCGGCGGTGCAGGACTACGCCATCCGGCTGGTGCTCGGCACCACCCCGGCGGGCCGTTCGCGGCCGCGGCCGCCGGCAAGTATTTGCGCTGTGGCGCCAGTCCGCGCGGCGCGCAGGCGCTGGTCCTGGCCGCCAAGGTGCGCGCGCTGCTGGAGGGGCGGTTCAACGTCTCGTTCGACGACATTCGCGCAGTTTATTATCCGTCACTGCGGCATCGCATCCTGCTCAACTTCGAGGCGCAGGCGGAGAACGTGTCGGCCGACGCGGTGCTGGCGGAGGTACTGGCCGAGGTGAAGACGCAGGTGTCCGACGCCCCGGCGGCGCGGGCGTGAGGGCGACCGTTTCGGGGAGGTGCGACGTGTCCGAGCACGAGAGCGACGGCAAGGCGGGCTGGTTTGCGGCGGGGTTCATCACCGGGGTGCTGGTGTGCCTGGGAGCGGGCATCCCATTCGTCATCCACCAGGAGCGGCAGGCGCTGCGGGCGGTCGAGGAGTCGCTGGTCGCTCGCGAGCATGCGGTGATGTCGCTGCGCGTCGCCGAGGAGGCGCGGCACCAGGCCGAGGCCGAGCGCACCCGCGCCGTCGAGGCCGAAGAAGAGCACGGGCGGCCGTCGACAAGAAGTGACGCCCACTGCGTTCGCGATGTGCGTCGTCCTGTCTTCCCCCAGGAGCATTCGTCAGAACTCGGCGCTGGTGCCATGGCCAAGAAGTGAGTAACCTCTAACTCACTCCGATGCGCTCGGCGGCCGGCCGCCGCTCGACCGTCGTCCTCGCCAGCGCTGCCCGGCGGTCTCGCCACAGCGCCACGCCGATCCCGTTCAGCACTGCCCACCAGGCGATGGCGAACACCAGGAAGGCGTGCAGCAGGAACGCCGCCATCAGCAGGCCGGCGGCGAACATCACCAGCACCGCATAGAAGAACCGCCGGTCGACCGCAAACGTCAGCACCAGGAACGCGAACGACGCCAGCGATGCCATCGCCGGGAACAGCTCGAACAGGTGGTGTCCGCGCAGCGTGTTCATCGACCCCAGGTTGAACGCCAGCAGGAAGTACGCCACCCACACGCGGACGACGAACCGCTCCAGCGGCGGCAACGGCCCGCGGTCCGGCCCGCCGCACAGCCGGAACAGCAGCCCCAGGCCGATCAACTCGCCCACCCAGATGCTGAGGTACGCCGGCGCTTCGTGGTAGTCGCACACGATCGTCAGGTAGTAGCACGCCAGGAACGCCGCCAGGTGCAGCCAGCCGATCAGCAGCAGAGCCAGCCCCCAGTTGCGCTCCCACGCCCGCCGGCGCAGCTGCTCCACCTGCCCCGCCGTCCCCAGCTCCTGCCACCAGCCGCCCGTATCATTCGCCGTCATGTGCGTGCCTTGCCCGAACCGCGGATGTCCCGATCGTCCCATTATCCTACCGTCGCCACCCGTCGGAACGGCAACCCACGGACGCGGCCGTCCCGCCCTCGTCCCGCCGGCGGCGTAACCCGCGTAACCGGCACCCGAAGGCGGCGCAGGTGAGAGGCGGACTGCGCAAGAGCCGCCACGCGCCCCCCGGCGGCGGTCCGGCACACCGATTGCACGGACGGTCCTGTCGTCGATGGCGTCCGCGGTGGGCGCATCGACTGCGTCACCCCAGCGAAGGAACCGACTCATGCTACCGTCGACCGTCAACCGCGTGCCGTCCCACACCGCCGAGCACGTCAACGAGCAGATCCGCCGCCAGACCGATGACAACGTCGCTCGCGTTGCCGCCCAGGGACGGGAGGCGATCGACCGGCGGCTGTGCGAGCTGGAGGAGGAGTGGGACATCGAGCGCACCCTGGAGGCGAACGCCGCCAGCGTGGCGCTGGTCGGGCTGACGCTCGGGGCGACGGTCGACCGGCGCTTCTTCATGCTGCCGGCGCTGGTCGCCACGTTCCTGTTGCAGCACGCTGTCCAGGGGTGGTGTCCGCCGGTGCCGGTGTTCCGCCGCCTGGGGTTCCGCACCCAGCCGGAGATCGACCACGAACGGTACGCCCTCAAGGCGATCCGCGGCGACTTCCGCGCCGTCTCCGGCGATGCCGGGGCGACGCCACGACATACGGCGACGGCAGCGGTGCAGGCGGCGCGCGCCTGACCACGCTCGTCCGACCCGAGACAGACCGTACCAGAGGGCGGGACGCCCGGGCGCCGGTCGTGCCCGGTCAGTCGCTCAGAGCGCCACGCCGAGCGCCTCGCGGTAACGGGCGTCGACCACCCGATCCAGGTCCGATTCGCTCAGGGCGACCCGCTGGAGGAACGCGGACCGCTCCGCCCGGATCACGTCGTTCACCGTGGTCGGCCAGCCGTCCAGCCCGGCCAGCTGGGCGGTCAGGTCGATCAGCCAGCCCAGCCCGTCCTCGTCGGGCGGAGCGGTCCGCAAGCGGCGGTTCGCCGCCAGCTCCTCGATCGTCCGGCGCACCTCGCCCCGGGCCTGGGCCGATTCCTCTCGCTGGCTGGCGCTGAACTGGCGGACCCGGCGGGACACCGCCTGCACGGCCGCGCTGCGGGCCAGCAGTTCCTCGACCCGCCGACCCAGATCGGCCGGCGGCAGGCCGTCGGTCGGTGCGTCCGTCGACGCCAGCGCCCGGAACAGGATGGCTACCGACTCTGCCGGGGTGCGGTCAAGGCAGCGGGGGCACAGGTCGCCAACGGCGCGAGCACGGTACAGCAGTGCCACGCCGACCAGCTGCTCCGCCCACTCCTTGCCGCACAGACAGCAGGCCACCTCCCGATAACTGCCGTGCGGTATCAGGTATACCTCGATCTGTGGAGCGCTCATTGGCAGCATTACCCCGAACGGATCGGAAACGCATGTTCATTGATAACAACGGTCAGGCTCGTTCGCGACGTGCCTACGGCGCTGCGGGCATGGTTCCGACCGGGGGCGCGTCATTCCGCGTCCCCGATGCTTGAAGAATCGGATCGGGCCGTTGGCCCACCAGCGCCTTACACGCCTCCCGGCGTGAGAGGATAGGTAAGTCCAGTATACCCTCCGGACAGCCGGAAGACCATCCATAACTCGGCGCCAGCCGGGTTCGCTCGGCAGCCCGGTGGGCTTCGTCGGCGGAGGCCGCTAGAATCATGGTCGGCGCGTCCGCACCTGTCCCGACGATGGAGGTCCTGTCATGCCCACCGTCCGCTCGTTCAAGCAGGAGCTGGTCGCCGTGTTCGGCCAGCCGGTGGCCGAGAACCCGACCCAGGTGATGATCGAGGCGGCGTTCCGCGCTCTCGGCCTCGACTGGCGCTACCTGACCATCGAGGTTGCGCCCGCCGACCTGCCCGACGCCATCCGCGGCATGCGAGCGATGGGGTTCCGCGGCGGCAACTGCACCATCCCGCACAAGGTCGCCGTCACGCGCCTGCTCGACGAACTGACGCCAGCAGCGCAGGCGATCGGCGCAGTCAACTGCATCGTCCGCCAGGGTGACCGGCTGCTCGGCGAGAACACCGACGGCAAGGGGTTCCTCGAATCGGTGCAGGCGGTCGGCCCGGTGGCCGGCAAGAAGGCGGTGCTGCTCGGCGCCGGCGGGGCGGCGCGGGCGGTTGGGGTCGAGCTGCTGCGTGCCGGGGCGGCGGCGATCACCGTGGTCAACCGCAGCGAGGGCCGCGGCCGCGAGCTGCTCGCCGTGCTGGACCGGGTGGCGCCGGGCAAGGCGACGTTCGTCCCGTGGCGGGGCGACTACGCGGTGCCGGCCGGCACCGATCTGCTGGTGTACGCCACGGCGATCGGCCGGGTGCCCGACGTCGACGCGCGCGTGCCGCTCGACGTCGCCACGCTGCGGCCGGGAATGGTGGTGTGCGACATCATCCCCAACCCGCCGCGGACGCGGCTGGTGTGGGACGCCGAGGCGCGCGGCTGCACCGTGCTCGACGGGCTGGGCATGCTGGTCAACCAGGGGGTGATCGGCATCCGCCTGTGGACCGGCCGCGATCCCGACCCGGCGGTGATGCGGCAGGCACTGCTCGACGTGTTCGGCTGAGCCGGAGGAGCGTCGCATGGCCGAATCGCCCTCGCCACTGCTGGAGCCGGCGTTCCTGCACCGGCTGGAGCAGCTGGAGCTGGTGACGCGCAAGATCTTCGTCGGCCGGCTCAAGGGTGAGCGCCGCAGTCGCCGCAAGGGTCAGTCGGTGGAGTTTGCTGATTACCGTAACTACGCCGTCGGCGACGATTTGCGCTTCCTCGACTGGAACCTGTACGCGCGCCTCGACCGGCTGTTCCTGCGGCTGTTCATGGAGGAAGAAGACCTCCATTTCTACCTGCTGGTCGATCGCAGCCAGTCGATGGACTTCGGCACGCCGACCAAGCTGCACTACGCCCGGCAGGTGGCCGCGGCGCTGGGGTTCGTCGGGCTGGTGAACCTCGACCGGGTGGTCGTCGAGGCGTTCCCCGACGGGCCAGCACTACCGCCGTTGCGCGGCCGGCGCAGCCTGTGGCGGCTGCTCGACTTCCTCGGCCGGCTGGAGCCGGGCGGCGCCGGCGACCTGGCCGCCGCGCTGCGGAGCTTCTCGCTGCGCTGCAGCGGCAAGGGGATCGTCGTCGTCCTGAGCGACTTCATGGACCGGCGCGGCTACGAGGAGGCGCTCCGCTATCTGGTGGCGCGGCCGATGGACGTGTACGTTATCCAGATCCTCTCGCAGGAGGAGCTGGACCCCGACCTGAGCGGCGATTTGCAGCTGGTCGACGTGGAGGACCGCGATGCCGCCGAGGTGACCGTCAGCCTGCCGCTGCTGCGCCGCTACCAGGAAAACCTGGCCGCTCACCGCGCCGGATTGCACGCCTTTTGCACCCGCCGGGGCATCACCCCGCTGTTTACCGGCACCGATGTGCCGTTCGATCGGCTGGTACTGACTTACCTGCGCCAGCGCGGGTTACTACGATAAACACCACTGTTCGGCGAGGGTCGAGGCCGCTGGCCCGACCGCCCGGGTAGCCGGTGCATGGGGGGGCGAAGAGACAAGATGGCGTCGCGGCGGACACCCCCGCGGTCTCGCGTCCGGCGGGGCCTGTGGTTTCCCCTGTTGCTGGGGGCGGTGGTGCTGCTCGCGCTGCCGGGGGTGCTGCTGCTCGGCCTCAGCCTGCTCGGCCACGAGAACGCCGTCAACGGCTGGCTCCGCCGGCACGTCGGACTGAGCTACCACAATCCGCTGCCGGCGTGGGCGGCGGTGCTGCTGGCCCTCGTCCCGCCGCTGCTGGTGCTGCTCTACTTCCTGAAACTCCGTCGCAAGGCCGTCGAGGTGCCGAGCACCGTCCTGTGGCGGCAGAGCATCGAGGATCTGCGCGTCAACAGCCTGTTCCAGTGGCTCCGCGACAGCGTGCTGCTGCTGGCGCAGCTGGCGGTCGTGCTTTTGCTGATCTATTCCGCCCTGGCGTTCCAGGTCCACGGGCAGGCGGTCGCCGGCGGACGACACTACATCCTGCTGATCGACAACTCGGCGAGCATGGCGGTAAGCGATGCCGGGACGAGCCGGCTGGAGGTGGCCCGCACCGCCGCGCTGGCGGAGATCGACGCCCGCCCCGACGGCGACACCGGCATGGTGATCGAGTTCAACGCGCGCGCCGCCATCCTGCAGCCGTACACACACGATCGCGGATTGCTCCGGGCCGCCGTACGCCGCATCCGTCAGACGCAGCGGCCGACCCGGCTCGACGAGGCGCTGGCGCTGGCCGACGGGCTGGCCAACCCCAGCCGCACCGCCGACGACGAGCTGGTCCGCCCGGCCGGCGAGGACCCGGCCAAGGCGCGGACCTACGTCGCCGCCGAGGGCGTGGCCGCCGACGTCCACCTGTATTCCGACGGGCGGTTCCCCGACCTGCCGGGGTTCGCCGCCGGCAACCTGAGCGTTCACTATCACCGGATCGGCGTGCCCGGCGCGCAGGCGGTCGACAACGTCGCCCTGGTGAGCTGCTCGGCCGTCCGCGACGACCGCGACCCGGCCCGGCTGCAGGTGTTCGCCCGGCTGCTCAACTTCCGCCCGGTCGTGGCCGAGGTGACGGTCGAGCTGGAGTGCCGCCACGGCGGGCGCGCCGACTTCACCCTCCGCGAGCGCCGCCTGCGCCTGCCGGCGCGCGTCGTCGAACCGGGCGACACCCCTGGCGAGGGGGCGGTGACGTTCGATCTCGACGACGTCGATGAGTCGAGCGAGGCCGTCCTGCACCTGCGGCTCAAGAACCATCGCGACGCCATGCCGCTCGACGACGAGGCGTGGCTGGTGGCCGGGGTGGTCCGCAAGGCGCGGGTGCTGATCGTCACGCCTGGCAACGCCGTCCTCCGCACCTTCTTCGATCTGGACGAGACCGCCCGTGTCGCGCAGGTGCGCTACCTGACGCCCGCTGACCTGACGGACGCCGCCCGGTACACGCGGCCGGCGCGGAACGGCGAGTTCGACCTGGTGATCTTCGACCGCTGCGCGCCGCCGACCGCCGACGCCCTGCCGCGGGCCAACACCTTTTTCGTCGGCGACGTGCCGCCGCCACTGACGCGCCAGGGGCTGCCGCCGCTGCGCGGAGCGGTCATCCGCAATCCGACCAGCCCGCACCCGCTGATGCGACACCTGAGCGGGCTGGACGAGATCGCCTTCGGCGAGGCGTTCCGCGTCGACCTCCGCGATCCGCGCCTGCCGCCGCGCATTCCGCGGCTGCTGGAAACCGACCGCGAGACGGCGGTGCTGTTCGTGGTGCCTAGAGGGGCGTACCAGGACCTGGTGCTGGCGTTCCCGCTGGTCAACGACCGCGGCGAGTGGACGACCAGCTGGAACCTGCAGCTGAGCTTCCCGGTGTTCCTGCGCAATGTGCTATACCTGCTGGGTAACGTGAGCGACGCGGCGGCCGAGGAAACGGTGCAGCCGGGTCAGGTGAAACGGCTGCGGCCGGACCGGGCGGTGCCGCGCATCGAGGTGGCCGACCCGGCCGGGATGACGCGAACGGAGGCGGCTGGCCCCGGCGGCGAGTTCGCTTACCCGGCGACCGATCGCGTCGGTGTTTACCGGGCCGCCTGGACGGGCGGCGGGCGGGCGTTCGCCGTCAATCTGCTCGACGCCGAGGAGAGCAACCCCCAGCCGCGCGACACCGTGCGGCTGGGCGATCAGCGCGTGGCGGCGGACCGGCCGCGGCAGAAAACCTACGATACCTGGAAATGGGCGGCCGCCGCCGCCCTGGCCTTCCTTGTGCTGGAATGGGCGGTCCATCACCGCCGTGCCTGGTTTTGACACCCCGAGAGAGCCATGACCCATATCTCCGGCCGGAAACGACCCCCCCACCTGCTGCCGCGGCAGTCCCCCGAGGCGCGCCGGCCGCCGCGGACGGACGGGCCGGCTCCGGCCGACGGCGACCGCCACGGTCGCGGCCGGTTCGCCCCCGCCCCGCTGCGGAACCGCTCCTACCTGGACTACCGCGGCTACATCCGCAACCACTACGACGGCCTGGCCGGCGCGCTCACCGGGCTGACCGGGCTGGTGACCGGGCACGCGGCGCTGGCCGGCCGGCTGGTGTGCCGCAGCGGCTTCGACGTCCGCGGCTGCAAGCGCATCCTCGACGCCGCCTGCGGCGACGGCCGCTACTCCAAGTTCCTGATGCGCCAGGCCGACCCGGACGCGGTGCTGACGTCGTTCGACCTGTCGGCCGTCATGCTCCGGCGGGCACGGCGGCGGCTGGGCGGCGACCGGGTCAGCCACGCGGTCGCCGACCTGACCCGGCTGCCGTACCCCGACGGCTGCTTCGACGCCATCGTCTGCGGCTGGGTGCTGGAGCATCTGCCCGACCCGCGGATGGGCCTGCGCGAGCTGGCGCGCGTGCTGGCGCCGGGCGGCAAGCTGCTGCTGATGACCACCGAGGACACGTTCTCCGGGCGGCTGTGCTGCTGGCTGTGGAAGTGCCAGAGTTACAACCGGCGGATGCTGCGCCAGGCGATCGACGAGTGCGGGCTGCGCTGGCGGCGCGAGCTGTGGTTCAGCGGGCTGCACCGGCGGCTGCGGCTGGGCGGGATCGTGGTCGAGCTGGGCCGCGAGGGGGCGGTCCATGCCTGAGCTGCTCGACTGGCGGCGCGTCGGCCAGCCGGAGCTGGTGGCGCGGTTCGTCGCGTCGACGCTGCGGCGGGGCGGCGTGGTCGGGCTGCCGACCGAGGCGTCCTATGTGGCGGCGGCGAACGGATTGCATCCGGACGCGGTCGGCCGGCTGCGTGCGGCGGTCGGGGCCGCCGCGCTGGAAGTGGCGGTGGCGGGCGCGGCGGCGGCTCGCGACTGGCTGCCGGGACTGGGCGGCGCTGGCCGGCGGCTGGCCGATCGGGTGTGGCCGGGGCCGGTGGTGCTGGTCAGCGGCGAGGGGTCGGCGACGGGCTGGCGGCACGGCTGCCGGCCGCCGTTCGCGACGAGGTCACGGCCGGCGACCGGCTGCGGCTGCGCTATTCCACCCATCCGGCGATCGACCACCTGGTGCGGCGGCTGCCCGGCCCGCTCGTCGTCGCCCCGTTGCCGGCCGGCGGCGGCGAGGCGTTCACTGTCCGGCATCTGCTGGAAAATGGCGGCCAGGGCATCGACCTGGTGCTCGACGACGGTCCCGGCCGCTATCGCCAGCCGGCCACCGGCGTCGAGGCCGACGGCGATCAGTGGGCGGTGGCGCGCGAGGGGGCGCTGTCGGCCGGCGAGATCGCCGCTCGCCTGGCGCGGCGGATCGTGTTCGTCTGCACCGGCAACACCTGCCGCAGCCCGCTGGCGGAGGCGATCTGCAAGCGGCGGCTGGCCGATCGGCTGGGCTGCGCGGTGGACGAGCTGCCAATGCGTGGCTTCGTGGTGGCGTCGGCCGGAATGGCGGCGGCGGACGGGATGCCGGCGGCGGCCGAGGCGATGGCGGTCGCGCGCACGCTGGGCGAGCAACCTGGATCGGCACCGCAGCCAGCCGCTCACGCCGGAACTGGCCCGGCAGGCCGATCACCTGCTGCTGATGACCGCCGGCCACGCCCGCGCCCTGGCCGATGCCTGGCCGGCCGAAGCTGCCCGCGCCGAGCTGCTCAGCCCGACCGGCGACGACATCCCCGACCCGATCGGCGCGCCGCTCGAAATTTACGAGGCGTGCGCCCGCCAGCTAGAATACTGCATCGACGCCTTCCTGGCGCGCGTCCTGACCGACGCGGACCAGGCAAGGAGGTGACGTCACGTTCGCAGGGAATCGCGTCCGGCTCCGATCTCTTCATCTCTTCGGCGAGCTGCGAGGTGAGCGGTGGCGGGCAACAACCATCTGGTCAGCGGGGTCGTGTGTCCGAACCTGCCGCAGTTACAGCGGCGGTTGCGAGTAGCGGCAGGGGAGGAGCCGGGCGACCTCCTGCTCACCGGCGGGCGAGTGGTCAACGTGTTCACC
Organism: Gemmataceae bacterium; assembly: GCA_046350215.1. GTDB lineage: Bacteria > Planctomycetota > Planctomycetia > Gemmatales > Gemmataceae > JAXMAU01. The sequence goes on from JAXMAU010000002.1 coordinate 62,198, forward strand.
GGCGAGGTCGAGCCGGCACGTGGTGATCGCCGACGGCTGGATCGCCGGCGTCGGCCCCGGCGGGTGGCAGGGAACGCGGACGATCGACGTGGCCGGCCGGTACGTCCTGCCGGGGCTGATCGACGCGCATATTCACATCGAAAGCACCCTGCTGGCGGCGGCCGAGCTGTGCCGGCTGATGGTGCCGCGCGGCACCACCGCGGCGATCGCCGATCCGCACGAGATGGCGAACGTACTCGGGGTGCAGGGGATCGACCTGCTGCTGCACGCCACCGAGGGGCTGCCGATCGACTTCTTCTTCATGGCGTCGTCGTGCGTTCCGGATGCCCGCTGGGAGGACGCCGGGGCGGCCATCGACGCCACCGTGGTCGGCGCGGCTGCTGGCGCGCGGCAGGTGCTCGGGCTGGCGGAGATGATGGACGTGGCGGGGGTGCTGAATGGGGCGCGCGAGCCGCTGTGCAAGCTGACCGCGTGGCACCTGCGCCGGCCGCTCGACGGCCACGCGCGGGCTGACCGGCCTGCCGCTGATGGCGTATGCCGCCGCCGGCATCCGCTCCGATCACGAGTCGACGGCGGCTCGACGAGGCGCGAGAAGGCGGCGCTGGGCATGCTGGTGCAGGTCCGCGAGGGGTCGAGCGAGCGCAACCTCGACGCGCTGCTGCCACTGCTGCGCGAGGACCGGCCGATCGACTGGTGCCTGTGTTCCGACGACGTCCACCCCGACGACCTGCTCGCTCGCGGCCACCTGGACGGGCTGCTGCGCCGGCTGGTGGCCGGCGGCGTCGCGCCGGCCCGCGCCGTCCGCCACGCCACGCTGGTGCCGGCGCGGCACTACGGCCTGCGCAACCGCGGCGCCGTCACTCCCGGCTATCGCGCCGACCTCGCCGTCGTCGACGATTTGCGCGACTTCCGCGTCGGGCTGACGCTCAAGGACGGGAAGATCGTGGCTGAAGACGGTCAATGCGCCCCGGTGCAGGGTCCACCGCTGAAGGCGACCAACACCATGCACGTCGCGCCGCTGAGCGAGGGCGACTTCGAGCTGCCGCTGGCCGCCGACTGCTGTCCTGTGATCGGGGTGGTGCCGGACCAGATCGTCACCCGCCGGCTGGAGGCCGACGTGCTCCGGCGACGGCCGGTGGGCGTTCGACCCGGAGCGCGACGTGGCGCTGGTGGCGAGCGTGGAGCGCACCGGGCGGGCGGATCGGCCGCGGGCTGGTGAGCGGGTTCAGGTTCCGCCGTCCCGGTGCGCTTGGCGTCGTCGGTGGCGCGCGACTCGCACAACCTGATCGTGGTCGGCACCGACCCGCGCAACCTGCTGGCCGCCGCCCGCGGTGATCGACGCCGGCGGCGGGTGGGCAGCGGCGGCCGACGGCCAGGTGCGCGTGCCTACCGCTGCCGCTGGCCGGGCTGATGTCGACCGCCCCGCTGGAGGCGGTGTGCGCCCGACCTGGCGAAGCTGAACGACGTCGCCCGCCACCTGGGCTGCTCGCTGGCGTACCCGTTCGGCACCCTGTCGTTCCTGGCGCTGCCGGTGATCCCCGAGCTGCGCATCACCGACCACGGCCTGTTCGACGTGACCATCGGCGAGTTCGTCGCGGCGAGCTGAGTCACCGCTCAGGCCGTCACCAGCTTGAGCGACCGGCCGGTCTTCCAGCTGTCCGGCGACGGGCGGATCACCTCGTTGTACAGCGTGTCGCGCTCGACCGGCACGCGGCCGGCCTCCTCGATCAGCCGGCGCAGCTCGGCGACGGTCACTTCCTGCGGCGAGTCGCTGCCGGCGTCGTGATAAATCTTCTCGTGGACCACCGTGCCGTCGATGTCATCGGCGCCGTAGCTCAGCGCCACCTGCGCCGTCTTGATGCCGAGCATCACCCAGTACGCCTTGATGTGCGCGAAGTTGTCCAGCATCAGCCGGCTGATCGCCATCACGCGCAGGTCGGTCACGCCGCTCGGCCTGGGCAGATGCGCGAGTTTCGTATTATCCGGATGAAACGCCAGCGGGATGAACGTCTGGAATCCGCCGGTCTCGTCCTGCAGCGCGCGGAGGCGGACCAGGTGGTCGATGCGATGGTGCGGCTTCTCGATGTGGCCATAGAGCATGGTGGCGTTCGAGCGCAGGCCGAGGCGGTGCGCCTGGCGATGGAGGTCGAGCCAGCCCTCGGCGTCGGCCTTGTGTTCGCAGATGATGTCGCGAACCTCGGGGTGAAAGATCTCCGCCCCGCCGCCGGGCAGGCTGCCCAGTCCCGCCTCCTTGAACTCCGCCAGCAGGTCGGCGACCGGCCGCTTAGTCAGCCGGGCGAACCAGTCCCACTCGACGGCGGTGTACGCCTTGAGGTGCAGCCGCGGGTGGTGCTGGTGGACGAGGCGGACGACGTTCAGGTACCACTCATACGGCATCTGGTGGTGCAGTCCGCCGACGATGTGCAGCTCGGTGGCGCCGCGACGATCGGCCTCGGCGGCGCGGTGGAGGATTTCCGCGTCGCTCATCAAATAGCCGTTGGGGCCTTTCAGGTCGGACCGGAAGGCGCAGAAGATGCAGCGGTAGACGCAGACGTTGGTCGGGTTCAGGTGGGTGTTGACGTTGTAGTAGGCGAAGGTGCCGTTGTGGCGTTCGCGGACGAGGTTGGCCAGCTCGCCGAGGGTGAACAGGTCGGCGTGCTGTTCGAGGGTCATCCCGTCGTCGAACGTCAGCCGCACGCCCGCCTCGACCTTCTCGCGGATCGCCGCCAGCCGTGTGTCGTGGCTCATGATCGCATCGCGCTCCTTCGTCCGTGGCTCCCGGTCGGTGTACCCGTTTTTGTACCGGACGCCGACAGACGTTTCCAGCCTTTCAGTCGCGGTTGAAACCGCCGTGGTCCATGAGGACAACCGCAGGCGGCGCCGGGGGATAACGCCGAACCTCCCGGACCTGACGGGACCAGGCTCGCCAGGAAGCACACGCTCAATTGCGCCGGCGGTTCCGCCATGCAGTGCGAGTCGCCCATCTCGGACAGGGCCAGTCGGTGGGAGGCCGCATGCCCACGCGAGCGTGGGCATGGCACCTGTCGGCAGCCAATGAGGCGACGTTGGGTGCCATGCTCAGCCGCTTGGGGCTGGGCATGCGCACGCCTCAACGCTTCGGCGCGGCGGACGCGGACGCCTGGGCGGACTCGCCGAGGAACACCGCCAGCCCCTTCGCCGATGCCGCCAGGTAGGTCGGCTCAACACCCTCGACCAGCGGGTCTTCCCCTCGCCAGAACGGGAACTTGCCCAGACGCCGCACCAGACCCGCCGACACCGGCGGACCCTGCACCTCGCCGAAAAAGTCGTCCGGCAGCGGTCGCGGCGTCCAGAAGCCTGATGGCTCGGTCGGCAGCGGCTCGCCCTTGACCACCGCCGCCGGCTCCGGCTCGTCGTGCCCCGCCTTCGCCCCCAGCCGCGCCAGCAGCGCCTCGCGGTCCAGCCCGCGCAGCCGAAAGATCAGGAATGGGTCGCGGTCAAACTCCTCGCCCAGCAGGTAGTACACCGCCGCGATGTGCTTGCACGGGTTCGCCTCGTCCGGACACGAACAGTGCGTTTTCAGGTCGCCGCGCTTCTCCGGCAACAGCGACACCTTCGCCTGGCTGAACACCTGCTCGATGTGCTGCGGCATCTCGCCGGCCAGCAGCTTGGCGACGAACAGCGCCCTGCCGCGACAGCACCTCCAGCACCTGCTCCCACTGGTGCTCCGATAGCACCTTGACGCGAATGCTCACGTCATACGGCTTCGGCCGCGACCCCTGCACGCGCGCTTCACGTCGCCGACGCCGACGTCGATGTTCAGCACGCTGGCCGGTCCGGGCGTAGGTGCGGCCCGCGCCAGCCGGCCGCCGATGCGGAACCGCTCCAGCACCGCCTGCCACCGCTTCGCCCACCGCAGCTTTTGCCGAAGTCGCCCTGCCGCGACTGGGCCTTGATCCCGCCCTCCGCCGCCAGCGGCTTCGAGCGCGGCGGGAAGAACTCTCGCGATCCCATCGGTCACTCTCCGATCGCCTCTTGCCGCAGCTCGAACAGGTCGCGCAGCTGGTCGTTCGACAGCTCGGTCAACCAGTCCTCCTTCGTCCCGACCACGCGGGACGCGACCTGCTGTTTCCGCTCGATCATCTCGTCGATCTTCTCTTCCACCGTGCCGACGCACACGAATTTGTGGACCTCGACGGTGTGCTTCTGGCCAATCCGATAGGCGCGGTCGGTGGCCTGGTTCTCGACCGCCGGATTCCACCAGCGATCGAAGTGGAACACATGGGTGGCGGCGGTCAGGTTCAACCCGGTACCGCCGGCCTTGAGCGACAGCAGAAACACGCCGGCCCGGCCGGGTCGGTCTGGAACCGCTCGACCATCCGCGTGCGATGCTCGCGCGGCGTTCCACCATGCAGGAACAGCACCTCGCGGCCGAACGTCTCCTGCAAATGACGCTTTAACAGATCGCCCATTTCGGTGAACTGGGTGAACACCAGCGCCCGCTCGCCCGCCTCGGCCACCTCTTCCAGCATCTCCGTCAGCCGCGCCAGCTTGCCCGAGCGGCCGGCAATGGCGGAGTTGTCGCCCAGGAAGTGCGCCCGGGTGGTTGCACACCTGCTTCAGCTTCGTCAGCGTCGCCAGGATGACCCCCTTGCGGCGGATTCCCTCGGCCTCTTCCAGCGTGCGTTCAAGCTCCCCGACCACCGCCTGATACAACGTCGCCTGCTCGCGCGTCAGGTTACAGAACACCTTCATTTCCAGCTTGTCCGGCAGGTCGGCGATGATCGACCGATCGGTCTTGGTCCGCCGCAGGATGAACAGGGCGGTCAGCCGCTTCAGCCGGTTGGCCGCCTCGGCGTCCTGCTGCGCTGGATGGGGATGAAGTAGCGGTTGCGGAAGTCGTTCTGCGTACCCAGCCAGCCGGGGTTCAGGAACTCCAGGATCGACCACAGGTCGCCGACGTGGTTCTCCACCGGGGTGCCGGTCAGGGCGATGCGGAAGTCGGCCGGCAGGGTGCGCGCCTGCGCTGCTTGGTGTCGGATTCTTGATGTTCTGCGCTCGTCAAGAATGACGCCGGCCCACGGCACCTGCGCGAACAGCTCGCGGTCGCGGTGCGAAGCGGTAACTGGTTACCACGATTGCCTGGCTGGCGACCTGCTTGGCGAACCTGGCCCGCACGCGACCGCCGCCATGGTGGATCAGCACCGGCAGCTCCGGAGTGAACCGCTCGGCCTCCTTCTTCCAGTTGGCCACCACCGACGTCGGACACACCAGCAAGCTCGGCTTCCGCGCCAGGTCGTACTCGCGCAGCAGCAGCGCCAGCGTCTGGATGGTCTTGCCCAGCCCCATGTCGTCGGCCAGGCAGGCGCCCAGCCCCCAGCCGCGCAGGAACGCCAGCCACGAGTAGCCGCGCACCTGGTACGGTCGCAGGGTGCCGTGGAACCCGTCCGGCGGCGACAGCTCGGCGAACGCTCCCTTGCCCTCCAGCTGGGACAGAAACTCGGCCACCCACCCGGTCGCCTTGACGCCGGCGAACGGCAGCCCGCCCGGCCCCTTGCCGCCGCCCAGCGCCATCTGCACCACCTCGCGCAGCGTGGCCTGGCTGCCGGCGCGACGCTCCAGCAGCGCAATCGCCGTCTGGATCTCCTCGGCATGGACCTGCACCCACTGGCCGCGGACCTTGACCAGCGGCGCTTTCAGCCGGGCCAGCTCCTGCAGCTCGGCCAGGGTGAGCGGCTCCTCGCCGATCGCCACCTGCCAGTCGAACTGCACCACCTTGTCCATCGACAGCCCGGCCGGCCCCTTCATCGCCGGGCCGGTCACCTCCGCCTGCACACTCAGCCGCTGCCGGCTGCCCTTGCGCGTCCACCACGCCGGCAGCAGCACGGTGAACCCGGCCTGCTCCAGCAGCCACGCCGTCTCGCTCAGAAAGCGATAGGCGCCGGTGGCATCGGTGTAGAACTCGGACGGGGCGGCGCTTTTGAGACTCTTCTCCACCGGCGGACACAGCGCCGCCGCCTGACCGAGAGCAGTAAGCAAATACTCACGCGGATTGAAGCCGCGCGTGGCGAAGACGTGGGTCGCCTTCCCCTTCGGCTTCCACGCCTCGGCCACCGGCACAAACAGGCTGGGGTCGTCGCGAGCCTGGAGCAAGTAACGGACGCGCCACGGGGCGCTTGGCGGCTTGCCCTCGCCTGGCTCCTCGACGCGGAAGCACAGCCCGAACGCGGTCGCCGACGACACCGCGATCGGCCGTTGCCATGCCCGCACCTGCTCGACCAGCTCGGCGGCCTCGGCGGCGGTCACCGCCATCGCCCCGTCGTGAGTGCTGTTCAGCCCGTACAGCCACTTGTCGTGGACGCTGGTCAGGTTGACCACCTGCACGCGCCCGCCCTTGCCGGCGCGGCTCTCGGGGCCGAGCATCGCCAGCCGCACCAGGTAATCGCACACCCGGTCGAGGAAGCCGGTCAGCAGCGTGACCGGGGCGGCCTCCGGCGGCCTGTCCGCCGAGCGCGACAGCGCCCGGCAGGCGGCCGGCATGGCCCGCGCCCAGCTGCGCCCAGCCGCTTGCCCGTCGGGGCCGGTCACCACCGGCTGCCACACCGCCCGGCACATGAGCCGTCGGTCGGCAGCGCGCCGAGGACGATCCGCTCGCGTGCCACCAGCGCGCCGGCAAGCGCAGCACCTTCACCCAGTACGCCAGCGTCGGGCCGATCAGGATGCCCTGGCCGAGCGTCCCGTGGTCGACACGGGCGCACAGCAGCTCGACCAGCAGCGGCGGCACAGCGGCGCCGTGACCTTCGGCTGCAGTGTCACCACCTCGCCGATGGCCGGCACGTCGGCGACCAGTCCGCTCGACGGGATCGGCCGTCCGCGCCGTTGGCAGCCCGCCAGCGGCAGTTCGCCCGACCCGCCGGGCGGCGCCCTGGCCGGGCAAGGTGGCGATCAGCGCGCCCGGCGAGCGCAGCAGGCCGGCGTCGAACGGGTATGGGGCAACGGTCGGGGCGGCCGGCTTGCGACCGGGGCAGGGGGCGGGTCGCCGGGCACCTCGCCCCACAGGAGAAACTGGTCGCTGTCGATCCCGGCGTGCAGGATTATCATGAAGGCTCGGTCCCTGCCGCTCGACCACGCGCGACAACTCTGGACCCTCCGCCGGCCGTGAACCGCCGGGGTCGAACCCGGCGGGGGGAGGGGCGGCTTCTTCTCGTTCGTGGCGGGGGCGATGGAAACCGCGATCCGGCGGGCAGGGGTCGCCGCGGGGTTCCGCCCCGCCGCCCCGTTTCAGTGGCCGCGCCCGTCGGGGCGGGGCGCCGCACCTCGCGGCCGCGTCCGTCTTCTCTGTCCTGATGACGCAGATTACACGATTCTACCGCATCCGCAAGGAAAAAGGCAGTCGATGCGCGCCACCTCTCGGCGCCCGGTCGTTCCGTCGCGCCCGGCGAGCGCGACGGGGACAACGGCAGGCGCGCCGTCTCACGTTCCCCGCCGGTTGCCGTAGAGGTCGATGTGCAGCCGCGGGCGAAGCGGAAGCCGTGCCGCGCACACCTGGCCAGCCACGGACCGTGGGCGGCCAGTTCCTCGCGGGTTATCTCCTGGGGCATCAGCAGCACCCGCGTCGGCTCGACCGGCGGCAGTTGGCGGAGCAGGGCGAGTATCTCGTCGACCTCGTCCGGGCGGTCGACGACGAACTTGAGCTGGCACGGCCCGCGGTCGGAGGAAATGCGGCGATCACGTCCGGCCGCAGGCGTCGCTGCTCGTGCCGCAAAGCCACCGGCCGCCCTCGCGGCTGGTGCGGCGTCGAGCCGGACAGCTTGGGACTGAGGCTGGCCAGGTCGAACGGCGCCCGGGCGGAAGAGCGTCGCCGCCGTCTCGATGGTGACGTGGTGGCCACGCTCGCGCAGCGCGCGCCTGCCACGGACGATGTCCGGCAGCAGCAATGGCTCGCCGCCGGTGACGACGACATGCCGGCACGAGTAGACGATACTCGCCCCAGGATGGTGTCAATCGACAGCTCGTCGCCGGCCGGCTCCCACGAGGTGTACGGGGAATCACACCAGTCGCAGCGAAGGTTACACCCCGTGGTGCGGACGAACACCGACGGCACCCCGACCAGCAGCTCCCTCCCCCTGGATGGAGTAGAAGATTTCGGCGAACTTCATCCTTTTTCCATCTTCGAAGGTGGTTGTTTCAGGCGTATCGGGTCGGGTCCGGCATTTCGGCGGCGACGAAGCCGGCGCGGCGGATCTGGCACGAGTCGCACCGGCCACACGCCCGGCCTTCGGCGGCCGGCGTCGGCTGTGCGTCAGCGCGTAGTCGACGCCCAGCGAGGTCCCGCAGGCGGATGATGTCGGCTTTCGTCAGGTCGATCAGCGGCGCGTGGATGCTGGAATCGACCGCCCTCCACTCCCGCCTTCGTCGCCAGGGTTGGCCAGCGCTCGAAGGCGCGGACGAACTCCGGCCGGCAGTCCGGGTAGCCGGAGTAGTCGACCCGCGTTGACGCCGACGAACAGGTCGAACGCGCCCGATCACCTCGGCGTACCCCAGCAGGGCCAGGAAGATGGTGTTCCGCGCCCGGCACGTAGGTGACCGGGATGCCGGCGGTCATCGCGCCCTCGGTGCGATCGGTCGGCACGGCGAGGTCGGCGGTCAGCGGCGATCCGCCGAACACCCGCAGGTCGAGCGTCATTTCGCGGTGTTCCGCCACCCCCTGCGCGCGGCGACACGCGCCGGGCCGCCGCCAGCTCGACCGCGTGCCGCTGGCCGTAGGCGATCGTCAGGGCGTGGCAGACGAACCCGTCGCGCGCACTTCACCGCCTGCCGTCGCCGAGTCCAGCCCGCCCGACAAGCAATACCACCGCCCGCCGCGTCGTCAGTTGCCGGCCTTCTCCTTCAGGTCGATGCGCGCGGGAACAGCGGCTTCACCTTGCCGTCGACCAGCGGCGCGCATCACGCGATCGTCCGGCTGGGCGCTAGCTCGGCGGCGTCCTCGAAGCGCCGCGTCCCACGGCGTCCGGGAAGTTGAAGCTGGCGTACACCGCTCCGGCGGCCTGCGGGATGAACGGCTGAGCAGGATGGCGGCGATGCGGGAGCGACTGCACCGCGTTGAATAACACCTTTTTCGCCGCCTCTTTATCCGTCTTCACCAGCTTCCACGGCGCATGCGTTTCGAGGTACTGGTTGGTCGGCATCAGAAACTCCTGAATGATCGCCTGCAGCGCTGGTTTGTAGCGGCAGGCTTCAATGTGGCCGCGAACGCCAGCGACGAACGCCGCCGAGGTCGAGGCTGAGACCACCGACTCGGGCGCCGGTCCCGCCGGTGCCGGCGAGCACGCCGTCGTAGTTCTTGCTCGGGATGGTGATCAGCCGGCTGAGCAGGTTGCCGAGGTTGTTCGCCAGCTCCGAGTTGTACACCTCCATGAACCGCGCTGGCTGAACTCGCCGTCGCCGGGGAACGGACACTCGCGCATGGTAGTAGCGGAACGCCTCCGGCGAGTTCGAGATCACCTCCATCGGGTCGATCACGTTGCCCGGCCTTGCTGAACTTCTCGACGTCCCCGGTGGCCTCGTTCTTGCGGTAGACGAAGCCGTGGCTGAACACCCGCCTGGGCGCTGCTCGCCGGCCGCCCACAGCATCGCCGGCCACAGAGCGACGTGGAACCGGGTGATGTCCTTGCCGATGAAATGGACGTCGGCGGGCCAGCACTTGTCGAAGGTGGCGCGGTCGTCGCCGTAGCCGATGCCGGTGATATAGGTGAGCAGGGCGTCGAACCAGACGTAGATGGTGTAGCGCTCGTCGAACGGTACGCGGATACCCCAGTCCTCGCCGGCGCGAGTGATGTTGACGTCGCGCAGCCCCTCGGTGCGGATCAGGCTGACGATCTCGTTGCGCCGGCTCTCCGGCTGGATGAACTCGGGGTTGTCCTCGTAATACTTCAGTAAACGATCCTGAAAGGAGGATAGACGGAAGAAGTAGCACTCTTCCGAGCGGCGGACGAGCGGCCGCTGGTGGTTGGGGCACAGCCCGTTCGACTCGGTGTACTGCTTGTCGGTCTTGAACTCCTCGCAGCCGTCGCAGTACCAGCCCTGGTACGGCCCCTTGTAGATGTGGCCGTTGTCGTACACCGTCTGGATGAACTTGCGACAGCACTGCTTGTGCCGTTCGTGGCTGGTCTGGACGAAGATGTCGTAGCGAATGCCGAGCGCGTCCCACACCTCGCGGAACTGCCGCGCCATGTCGTCGCAGTACGCCTGGGTCGACTGGCCCAGCTCGGCGGCTCGCTTCGACACCTTGACGGTGTTCTCGTCGGTGCCCATCAGGAAGAAGACGTCATAACCCTGCATCCGCCGATAGCGGGCCTGGACGTCGGCGCCGATCTTCTCGAACGCGGTGCCGATGTGCGGCCGGCTGTTGGGGTAGTCGATCGCGGTGGTCAGGTAGAAGCGTGCAGGGTCCGCCATGAGCTGGTCCGTCCTCCCGAGGGTCGTCGTCGCGCGCCGCCGCGCGGCGAACACCCTCTTTCATAGCAGGACCGGGCCGACGGGTCACGGGTTCGAGGGGTATCCGGCAGGGCCTCTTTCCACCATCGTTCGGTGAAGCAGGCCTGCGTTGGCCCCCGGGTGAACACACCGGGGGCGAATGCGGGTCGCCCTGCGTGGGTAATCGTCGACACGCACTTGTCGCCGGTTCTTGCCCCGAACACGGGGCGAATGTGGGTCGCCCTGCGTGGTTGCGGCGGATGCGGTCGCCCGTTTGGATTCTTGACGCACTTGCCCCCGGTGTGATTTCACCGGGGGCTTGCAAAAACCGCCCCGAACGGTTGTGGGGCTACTCCCCGAACAATGGTCCGCATGCGCCCTCGGCGCAGGTCGCCACGGAGCGTTAGCCGACCAGCCCGCTGGACTCGTCCGCGACCACGACGTGGCCGCGCAACATCTCGCGGTACAGGGCGTTGCGACGTTCCAGCGCCTCACGCTTGCCGGCGTAGACCAGTTCCTGACGGGCCAGGCGCTGCCGCGTGCAATCGACCTGCCGGCGGATACGGTCGAGCGCCAGGCCGCGATCGTAAGCGGAAACGGTCAACAGCGCCGTCGCGACACGCGCGGTCTGTTCCGTCAGATGCCGCTCCTGGCACGCCAGCCGGGCACGCAGCCGCTCGATCCGCTGCCGCCGCCGCACCAGGGCACGGTAGCGCCGGGCCAGCTCGTCGGCCAGGGCGGACGTCACCGTTTGCGTGCGCTGCTCGACGCTTTCCGGCCAGATCAGCTGCGCGACGAAGACCCACTGTTCGCGAACGGCCTGGCAGAAGGCTGACACCGACATGGGTGCCTCGCTATCGGGTCGTGTCGGCCGATCGGCACCGACACAATGCTGTCTATTCATTGTATTCGCCCCGCGGCGCCGCTTCTTCGACAAAATCGGTGGTGGGCTGGGCAATTTTTGGTGGTTTTTCCGCCACCGATCAGCCACCATGCATCCGATCGCAGGAGGAACGTCTGGTGAAATCGCTGCCAGTGGGGCGGATTTTGTCAACGCCACCCCGTCGGTCACGAATAAGGTAGCGAAGACACCCGTCTGAAGCTGAACCGGATCGGAACCCTTACCCATCTTCTCCCGATCAGCCAGCTTGCCCCGGGTGCTACCGGGAGAGAATCATGGAACTGTTTCTGCTCCGTCTGCTCGTCTGGGGCGGAATCCCGTTGCTGCTGATTGCCATCGGCGTCGGGCCGGCGCGGACGTGGCGGTTCTTCCGCCGCATCTGGGCGTGGGTCGATGATCGCCGCCAGGAGCCGACGCAGGTGCTCACTCGCGTCGTGCAGGAACACGAACGGAGCATTCGCCAGCTGAAGGACGTGTTGTCGCAGACCGAGGCGGCCCAGGCCGAGGTGATCCGCAACCTGAAAAAGAGCGAGGAAAACGTCGCCGGTGTGGAGCGCGAGGCGCGGCAGGCGGTGGTCGAGAGCGACGACCTCCGCGCCCGTGCGGCGCTGCACAAGATGAACCTGGAGCGGCTGGCCGCCGAGGGGTTTCGCGGTCAGCTGGCGCAGCTCAAGGGACGGCTCGACGCCGCCCGCCGCCGGCTGCACCTGCTCGAGCTGCAGCTACGCCAGTACGAGGTCGGCCGCAGTATCCTGCTGGCCCAGCTGGCCGAGGCCAAGACGGTGGAACAGCAATACGCGCTGGCCAGCCAGTTTGACCCGTTCAGCGCCGTCGCCGCCTGGAACCGGGCCGAGGGCACGGTGCAGCAGGCGGCGCAGAACGCCCGCGCCGTCGAGCAGGTGTTCAATGACACCGCCGACCTGCCGCTCACCGGCCAGCCCGCCCGCGTCGACCCGACCCTGCTCGACCATCAGCTGGCCGAGCTGAAGGACGAGGTCCGCCAGGGCAACGACCGCTGACCTCCGAACAACCCGGTGGACGCCCATCGTCCGCCATCGTCCGCCCGAAGGGAGCATCATCGTGGAATGGCTCAGTAAACCGCGCAGCTGGGTGATCCTCGGCGTTCTCGCCCTGGGTCTGCTCCTGCTGCAGCAGATGTGGGTGTGGGAAGTCGAGCGCGTCGAGGTGCCGCCGAACTCTTTCCTGGTGAAGATCAACCTGTGGGGCAAGGACCTGCCCGACGGCGAGATCGTCGCGCCGGACGACTCGTACAAGGGGGTGCAGCGGCGCGTGCTGACCGAGGGCCGCCACTTCCTCAACCCGATCTTCTACTCCTACGAGAAGCAGAAGGTGCTGGAAGTTCCCGAGGGCAAGTGTGCCATCCTCACCCGCAAGGCCGGCAAGGCGCTGGCCAGCCCCGAGGAGTACCTGGCGCCGGAGCCGTTCGACGAGTTCGCCCAGGAGGCGCTCGGCTCGCGCGGCATCCTCGCCACCGCCCTGCAGCCGGGCAAGTACTACATCAACCCGTATGAGTACACCCACGAACTGGTCGACGCCATCAAGGTCGAGGCCAACCAGGTCGGCGTCAAGGTACTCCGCTACGGCAAGGATCCGCGCGAGCTGACCAGTCTTCTCGGCCGCGCTCACAAGGAGATCGACCAGCTGAAACGGCTGCAGCGGCAGAAGGACGGCGCCGCGGTCGGCGAGAAGGAGCTGGCGGCGGCCGTCGACAAGTGGCTGGCGACCAACGCCAAGGATCCGAAGCTGGCCGTCTGGCTGCGCGATCGCATTATTCACAACGAGAGCGTGTACGTGGTGCCGGAGGGCTACCGCGGCGTGCAGGAGAAGCCGGTACCGCCGGCGTGGTATCCGATCAACCCGTATCTCGAGCAGATCGTCCCGGTCGACATTCGCAGCCACCCGGTCGAGTTCACCGACATCGTCTTCCCGTCGCGTGACGGGTTCATGATCCAGCCGCATGTGCTGGTGGCGTACAAGGTGCTGCCGGAGAAGGCGCCGGAGCTGTTCGTGCTGCTGACCGACGAGGGCAAGCTGCACCAGAAGGACGACACGCCGGAGGACCAGCAGAAGAACCCGATCCTGCAGAAGTTCGTGCTGCCGCTGATCCGCGGTCACGTCCGCATCGAGGGCAGCAAGTACGACGCGCGCGACTACATCAGCCAGCAGCCGGCGGGGAAGGCGGCCGACGACAAGCCAGCGGCCGACGCCGGCACGACCGTCAACCCGCGCGAGCGGCTGCAGGCGGAGCTGATGAAGAAGGTGGCGCCGGCGTGCGAGAAGGTCGGCGTACTGATCGAGGAGATCACCGTCGCCCAGCTGGAGATGAACAAGGAGTTGAGCAAGCTGGCCGACCAGATCTCCGAGCGTGAGCGGACCCGCATCACTCGCGAGAAGAACAAGAAGCTGGTGGCGCAGCACAAGGCCGAACAGCAGCAGAAAGCCAAGGAGGCGCTGGCCGATCAGCGCAAGCTGGTGGTCGAGGCGAGCACCAAGCTGGAGCGCGAGAAGATCAACGCCGAGCGACTCAAGGAGGTGGAGGGGCTGCGGTTGGAGGCCGAGCTGAAGTCGGCGGAGGCGCGGCTGGAAGGCGCCAAGAAGCGGGCCGAGGCAACGGTCACCGAGGGCAAGGCCGAGGCCGCCGTCATCACCGCCAAGAACGAGGCCGAGGTCGCCAGCCTGAAGACGGCCGTCGGCGGGTTCCCGTCGCCGGAGCAGTTCGCCCAGTACCACGTACTGATGCGGATGGCGCCGGCGCTGGCGGAGATCTTCGCGTCGGACACCAGCGAGTTCGCCAAGGTGTTCTCCGGCTACCTGCTGCCGGGCGGGAAGAAGCCGACGACGACGGCGGCGACTCCGCCGCCGGCCCCGCCGGCCGCCACCGCCGACGCCAAGAAGCCGACTCGCTGACCGGACCGCCCTCGTCCGCCCGATGGCGGACGGGGGCTGCCACCCCCGAATCACCCGAAAGGTCGATCTGATATGGCTACCTCACGCAACTCCGACAGCTCCTCGTTCGCCCTGCCGTCGGGGCCGCGCCTCAAACGCCTGGCCCTGGTGATCGCTGTCCCGCTGCTGGCGCTGCTGATCCTGTTCCTGATCATGTGGAACACGTTCTTCAAGTACGTCCCGCCGGGCCACATGCTGGTGGTGATCTCCAAGTCCGGCGCCCCGCTCGAGTCCGGCCAGGTGCTCGCCGGCGATGGCCAGAAAGGCGTGCAGCGCAAGGTCCACGGGGAGGGCTGGCACTTCGTCATGCCGATCGTCTATACCACCGAGCCGCACCCCAACGTGATCATCAAGCCGGGCAATATCGGCATCGTCACCTCGCTCGGCGGCACTACCCCGCCCGACGGCCGGGTGATCGCCGAGGAGGGCGAGCGCGGCATTCACCGCGAGGTGCTGCTGCCCGGCTCGTATCGGCTGAACCCCTACGGCTACAAGGTGGAGGAGGTCAAGATGACCGCCATCGAGCCGGGGTTCGTCGGCGTGATGCGGCGGCTGCTGGCGTCGAAGGACGGCAAGGAGGGAATCGTCCGCGACCGTATCCTGCAGCCGGGCGTCTACCCGATCAACACCAAGGAGTTCGAGGTCGTGCCGTGCGATGTCGGCATCTACCAGACCACCTACTCGTACAACAAGGACGGCGGGCCGCCGAACACCGCCATCACCTTCCCGGCCAAGGACGGTAACACCATCAGCCTGGACTGCACGATCGAGTGGGAGCTGCGCCCGGAGTTCTGGCCGGACTGGCTGACGACGTTCCGGGCGCTGAAAAACATCGAGCGGATCGTCATCGATCAGCACGCCCGCAAGAGCTGCCGCGATCGCGGCATGAACTACGGCGCCCAGGACTTTCTGGAGGGCGACAAGCGCGAGAAGTTCCAGCAGGACTTCCGCGACGAGCTGGACAAGGCGTGCGGCAAGCACAACGTGCTCGTCCGCAGCGCCTTCATCCGCAACATCATCATCCCGGACAACTTCCTGGAGCAGAAGCGGATGGAGCGGCTGGCGGTCGAGACGGCGGTCACCAGCGAGGCGCTCACCCTGACCGCCGACAGCGAGGCGCAGGTGGCCGAGGCCAAGCAGACGATCCAGCTGGAGGTGCAGAAGGTGCAGGCGGAGACGGAGAAGCTGACCGCCGCCGTCGAGCGCGAGACGCAGAGCATCACCGACATCACCAAGGCTGAGCTGGAGCGGATGAAGGACGAGTTTTCCGCCAAGATCGCCCTGGTGGACGCCGAGCGGAAGAAGACGCTGGGCGAGTCGGAGGCGGAGGCGAAGAAGCTGAAGGACACCGCCGAGGCGGCGCTGTTCAAGATGAAGCTGGAGCTGTTCGGCCGCGACGCCGACGCCTACCTGCGCTACACGATGGCCAAGGAGCTGAACCCGAACCTGCGGCTGCGGCTGTTCCAGTCCGGGCCGGGCACGTTGTGGACGAACATGGGCAACAAGGACCTCCAGTTCATGCTACCGCTGCCGGCGGCGGACAAGTCGGCCGCCGACAAGGTCGACGCGGCGAAGCCGAAGTGACGGGCGTCTGCAGCGGTAAACCTGAAAGGGAGGGGGACGGTCCATGCGCGACCGTTCCCCTCCCTCCGTTGCGTGAACCGCGGTTTCAGCCGGCCTTGCGGATGGGCTGGAACACGCCGATCACGTTGGGCACGAACATGCCGGTCCGCCGCTGGTACTCGCGGTACGGTGCGGCGAACTCGCTGGTCAGGAATGCCTGCTCTTCTTGCCGGGCAGCGGTGACGTAGAACAGGCTCATCAGCACCGCCGGGGTGAGCAGCCACGGCTGAGCGACGATCGTTGCGCCGGCGATCCACGCCAGCAGGTAGGCGGCGTAGATCGGGTGCCGCACCAGCCGGTACGGGCCGGCGGTGGTCAGCGCCGACGGCGGCACCGGGATGAACACGAACGCCGGGTGCGCCTTGCCGTGTGACTGCAGCGCCCACCAGAACAGCCCGTTGGCGACCGCGAAGCCGCCGACGCCGGCCCAGAACCACGTCGGCGTCGCCGCCGGCGACAGGGCGATGGCCACCAGCTGCGCCAGGGTGGCGAGGAACCCGGTGATCAGCAGGAGCGTCTTGGCCGGGGTCGACTCCTTGCTGTGGCGGAAGTATTTCCGCATGATACCGGCGAATCCGCCCCACGTTCCCATCGCCACCACCACGGCCGCCAGCTGATAGAGGCCCATTGTCGCTCCTTGTCCGGTCAGGTCGAGAACCGTCCGCCGCGGCAGACCGCAGGTTCCCTGGGATACCATGACCCCGCTCGCCGCCGCAAGACCGGCTGGCGGGTACCGCGCCGGAACCGACTCCCTGGCTTCATGCGTTGCATGGCACCCATCCTCCGTCCTTTGCCTGCCCGGTCCGGCCGAATCCGCCGCGCCGCCGAATCCCCACAATCCGCCCGACCTGAAATGCCGATGGGAGAAAGGAGACGGATTGTTTCGGTCGTGAGGGTTGCGCGATGCGCGACGGGCGGCGGTGGATGGTGACGGGCGTCGTCGGGCTGCTGGCCGCCCTGGCGGTCGGCTGTGCGCTCGGCCCGCGCGCCCTGGAATCCGACCGCATCCGCTACAACGAGGCGGTCAAGACCACCTCCGAGGAACAGCTGCTGCTCAACATCGTGCGCCTCCGCTACCTCGACACGCCTAGTAGCCTGGCGATCACCGCCATCGCCGACCAGAAGGAGCTGACCGGCAGCCTCAAGGCGATGCCGTTCTTTGTCGCCGGCGACACGCGATCGTTCACCTCGGTGCTGCCGCAGGCCGAGTTGAACAAGGCCGACCGGCCGACCCTCACCTTCACCCCGCAGGACGACCAGGAGTTCACCCGCCGGCTGTTCACCCCACTGCCGCTGGAGGGCGTCCTCTACCTGAGCAAGACCACCTGGCCGATCTCCGTCGTCTTTCGCCTGTGGCTGGAGAACCTCAACTGGGTGTCGAACGCCGAGACGGCGAGCGGGCCGACGCCGGTCGAGCCGCCGGTGTTCGTCGAGTTCGTCCGCGGCATGGAAGTGCTGCAGCGGTTGCAGGATCGCAAGATCGTCGCCCTGTTCGGCGAGGACAGCGAGGAGAAGGTGACCGAGGGCGTGCCCGAGGAGCGGATTCGTGGCGGCGACGTGGTGGAGGCCGCCAAGGCCGGCTACAGCTATCGCAAGACGGACAAGGGTGACGGGTGGACGCTGGTGAAGAAGAGACGACAGGCGTCGTTGCGGGTGCGGCCGGACCGCCTGACCGACCCCGACGTGCTGGAGTTCTGCCGGCTGTTCCGCCTGCGCCCCGGACTGCGGTCGTACCAGATCGAGACGGAGAAGGTCGACCCGTTCCTCGCCGACGCCCCGCCCGACGGGCTGCGCACGCTCGACCTGGAAACCCGGTCGCTCTTACAGGTGCTCTACTTCCTCTGCCAGGGCGTCGAGGTGCCGCCTGACCACCTGGCGGCCGGCATCGTTCGCGTCACCCTGGAGCCGGACGGCCGGGTGTTCGACTATCAGCAGGTACTCGGCGGACTGTTCAAGGTCCACGTCGCCTGCGGCAAGGAGCGGCCGCCGTTCGCTCATGTCGCCGTTCCGTATCGCGGCTACTGGTTCTACCTCGACGAGCGCGACGCCGACAGCAAGTCCACCTTCTCGCTGATGCTGGAGCTGACCCGGCTGGAGCTGAACGCCAAGACCGCCGCCAGTCCCGTCCTCACGCTCCCGCTCTCTGGCGGGTTCTGACCCGCCCCCCGGCGAACAAACTCGGCTGCCGATGGTTGCACGCCTTTCCGGGCGGCGGTAGAATACTACAATCCTTCAGTTTCCTCGTCATTTTACATCCTGTTGCAGGAAACCGCTCCCCCGGGTGGAAGAGATGCCCACGCTGCAGATCCTCAAGGGCCCCAACGAAGGGGCCGTCATCCCTCTGGACGGGGACCGCTTCATCCTCGGTCGCAACCAGGATTGTGCCGTCATCATCCCGGTCACGTCGGTCAGCCGCGAGCACGCCCAGATCGTCCGCGTCGACGGCAAGTTCTACGTTCAGGACATGAACAGTCGCAACAAGACGTTCCTGAACAACACCGAGCTGGACCCGGCCAACCGTGCCTCGCTCAAGCACAACGACCGCATCCGCATCTGCGACTTCATCGCCGCCTTCCTCGACCAGCCGGCCACTCTCGACGGCGGCGAAGACGAGCCCAGCGAGGAGGGCCAGAGCACCGTCGAGGCCACGCTCAACCACTCCAGCCAGCTGCTGCTGGAGACGCAGCCGGCCGAGAAGCTGCGGCTGCTCATCGACATCACCAACAATCTGTCGAAAACGCTCGAGCTGCAGACGCTGCTACCCAAGATCGCCGAC
Source organism: Gemmataceae bacterium (assembly GCA_046350215.1). Taxonomy (GTDB): domain Bacteria; phylum Planctomycetota; class Planctomycetia; order Gemmatales; family Gemmataceae; genus JAXMAU01. Next base: position 80,920 of record JAXMAU010000002.1, read on the forward strand.
AGCCTGTTCCACCTGTTTCGCCAGGCCGATCGCTGCTTCCTGATCCAGGCCGACGGCGACCGGCTGCTGCCGCGGGTGGTGAAGGCGCGGCGGTCGACCGACGAGACCACCGCCCGCTTCAGCAAGAGCATCGTCCGCAAGACGCTGGAGGAGGCCAAGGCGTTTCTGTCCGACGACGCCAGCCGCGACGACCGCATCCAGCTGAGCCAGAGCGTGGTCGACTTCCGCATCCGCTCGGTGATGTGCGCGCCGCTGTGCCGCGCCGACGGCAAGGCGTTCGGGGTGATCCAGCTGGACACCCAGGACCGCGGCAAGAAGTTCACCCAGGAAGACCTGAAGCTGCTGTGCGGCGTGGCCAACCAGGCGGCCATCTCGATGGAGAACGCCCGCCTGCTCGACGAGACGGTGCGCCAGGAGCGCGTGCAGCGCGATCTGCTGCTGGCCAAGAAGGTGCAGGAGAGCTTCCTGCCCAAGCAGCCGCCGCAGCTGCCGGGCTACGAGTTCTACGGCCACTACGCCGCGGCCCGCGAGGTCGGCGGCGACTACTACGGGTTCATCCCGCTGCCCGATGGCCGCATGGTGGCGGCGGTCGGCGACGTCGCCGGCAAGGGGGTGTCGGCGTCGCTGCTGATGGCCAAGCTGTCCAGCGATGTGCGCTTCAGCATGCTCGCCGAACCCGACGCGGGCAAGGCGATCGCCAAGCTGAACAACCTGCTCTACGAGTTCACCAGCCCGATGGATCGGTTCGTCACCGTGGTGGCGGTGGTGCTCGACCCGAAGACGCACGCCGTCACCATGGTGAGCGGCGGACACGGCTCGCCGCTGTTGTGGAACCCGACGCGGGCGGAGTTCAGCGAACCGCTGCCCGACCACGTCGGCGGTCCGCCGCTGGGAATGATCGACGGGCTGGACTTCGATTCGCACACCATCACCCTGCATCCCGGCGAAACGCTGATCCTGTTCAGCGACGGCATCACCGAGTCGATGAGCGTCAAGAACGAGGAGTTCAAGCTGGACGGGGTGAAGAAGGTGGTGCGCGCCGCGGGGAACGGGTCGCCGAGGCAGATCGGCGAGCGGGTGATCGAGGCGGTCCGCCAGCACGCCGCCGGCCGCGACCCGCACGACGACGTCACCCTGCTGGTGATGGGCCGCCGCGCCTGAACCCTCGGTCCGGCGTCGACGTCTGTGTAGAATGAAGGATGGGCTGCCATCCGCCGCACCCGGCTTGACCGGACCGCCCGATGACTGCCACCGAGCGCTTCGTCCGTTCCGGGTCCGCCGCTGGGAAGTACACCCCATGACCAAGACCATCACTCTTCCCGCCGCGCCGAAGACCCAGCCCGAGGAACAGACGCGGCGGATGCCGATGTACAACGTCGTCCTGCTCGACGACGACCATCACACCTTCCACTACGTCATTCACATGCTCCAGAAGCTGTTCGGCTACCCGATGGAGAAGGGGTACGAGATGGCGCTGGAGGTCCACACCACCGGCCGGTGCATCGTGCTGACCACCACCAAGGAGCACGCCGAGCTGAAGCAGGAGCAGATCCATGCGTTCGGCGCCGATCCGTTCAGCAGCCGCGAGTGTGCGGGGTCGATGACGGCGATCATCGAGCCGGCCTACTGAGAAACGAACGAGGCCCGCGCCGGGATCGGCGCGGGCCTTGCGTGTCGCGTCGCGCCGGTTATTCGCCCGAGGCGATGTTGAGGATGGCGGCGATGGCGTTGCGGCGGACCTCCAGGTCGAGGTCGCTGGTGAGCGGCTGCAGGGCAGACACATAATCGGCGGCCAGCGGGCCGAACCGGCCGATCACGCGGGCGGCCTCGCCGCGAACTCGCGGGTTCGGGTCGGTCAGACTCTTCGCCAGCGTCGGCAGTGCCGCAGCCGCCTTCTGGCCGATATCCTCCAGCGTCCGCATGATGGTGACGCGCACGTCCGGGTCGCCCTTGCCCAGCCGGTCGACCAGCGGGCCGATCGCGTCACACGCCAGCGGGCCGTACTTGCCCAGCGCCCGCATGGCCGCCTGCCGCGGGTCGAGGTCCTCGTCGTCGAGCCGCCGGATCAGCGCCGGCACCACCAGGTCGGGCCGCTCCGGGGCCAGCTTGCCGAGCGTGCGCGCGGCGATCCAGCGGACGAACAGGTCGCGGTCGTCCAGCGCCGCGACGATCCGGTCAATGTAGCGGGCCGCCGGCTTGCCCAGCGCCTCGACCGCTTCGAGCATCGCCCGCCGGGCCGGCGGGTTGGGGTCGCTGAACCCGCTTTCGGTGATCCGCCGCGCGATCTGATCCAGCAGGGAGGACACCGGGTCCTCGTCCGGCTCGGTCTTGTCGTCGGCCTTCTTGTCGTTCGCCTTCTTGTCATCCGCCTTCTTGTCGTCGGCGAACGCCGGCAGCACGCCTTCCCCCTGAGCGACCAGCACGGCGGCGGTCGGCCGGATGAAGCCGGCGTCGGCGCCCTCGCGGGGCTTGGCCGGGACGGACGGCTTGGCCGGCGGCTTGGGCGCCAGGTCGCGGATGTCGCGGAGGGCGTTGCGGGCGCGAGCCAGCGAGTCGAACGCTCGTCGCGCCTCCAGGCGGACCGTCGGATCGGGGTCGACGGCGGCGCGGGCGAAGGCGTCGGCCTGGTCGCGGTAGACGCGGAGGGCCGGCAGCAGGGTGGCGAGCAGCCGCTCCAGCTCCTTGTTCCCCTCGGTCGCCCGATCGATCTCCGTCTTTGACCACCGCTTCCGCGCCGGCGGCGGATAGGGCGACTCGCGTTCGGTGGTGTACACCGGCGGGTTGGGCAGCTGGCGGATCTCGAACGCCACCGCGTCGGCCGCCTCGCGGCAGGCGAGGGCGCACTGGCGGCGGACCTCGACCGACTCGTCGGTCAGCCCAATGGCGGCCGACGGGATGATCTTCTCGACGACCTGGAACAGATCATCGACCGGGTACAGCTGCTTGGTGCGGCGGGTTTCGCGGACGCTGACGTTGGGGATCGACGCGCGGACCGGCTGGTTGGTCGAGATACCCTCGGCCAGCGCCACCAGCGCCTCGGCCGCCGCCTTGCGAGTCGACACCGGGTTGTCCGGGGCCAGCAGCCGCTTGAGTGCCCGCGCGGCGACGGTCGGACTGCTGGGGAACTGGCCGAGCGCGCGGGCGGCGGCGTCGCGGACGGCGGTGTTGCCGTCGGCGGTCATCGTCTCCAGCACGTCGGCCAGCTCGAGCAGCGGCTTCGACAGCGTCCGCCACTCGTCGGCCAGCTCACTGGCGGCGGCGACCGTCTCGCCGATCATGCTGGCGGTGGTCTCCTTTTGCGCGACGGTGCCGGACCTGGCTACCTGGGTGGCGCGATCGACGATCCGCCGAGCGATGGCCTCGCGGACGCCGCGTTCGATCTTGCGCGACTCGCGGTCGAACGGGCTTTCCTGGCGCAGCTCGATGGCGGTGCGCGGCGAGCGCGGCCAGTCGGTGAGCAGCAGGGCGCGGGCCAGCTGGCTGAGGTTCTTGAGGTTGGCCGCCGCCTGCTTGAGATTCCGCTCGCGGAACTCCAGGGCGAACTGCAGCCCGTCCTCGTCCAGCTCGTTCTTGTAGCGCAGGCTCTTGTTTTCTTCGAGCAGCAGTGCCTGGCGGAACTGCTCGACCGGGTCTTCGCCGAGCGGTTGCGCCTGCACCGCCGGGACACGCCAGGCGAGGGCCGCCGCCACCAGGAGGGCGACGCGCACGAGGCCGCAGCGGGGTGAGGCAATCAGGGGGGCCATCGGGGGATCACACTCCTGCAAGGGCTGGCGGCGCGCCACCGCGCGTCACCGGGACTGCTCCATCTCCCATTGTGCCGCACGCCGGCAACCCCCGCCAGTTTCCGCCTCCGTCCGGGCCGTTCTCCGCCCCGCGCCAACCGGCGCCGCCGCGCCGCCCGGCCGATCGAGCGCCGGAGGACGAATCGGCGCCGGTCCTGTGGCCGGCGCCGTCGTCAGGTAAACCGGGGCAGACTGTGCGGATTGGGGCGGTGACGTGGCCGGGTCAAGACAGGGAAGATCCCCAAAGGGCGCGCCCTGCGTTGACTTGCGCAGCATCTGTTTCAGGATGATTCAGTGGATGTGTGAAATGAAGGCACCGGCCGGCCGTGGCGATGGAGCGGTGTTTGCCGCCTCTGTCGCAAATGACGTTCGATTGGCCGTTTAAGGAAGCCTGACGTCAATCGCGTGCGGTTGGCATCCTATTCGCACATCCGTTCACAAACCAGTCGCCGGGGGCGGAACCCCCGCGAACGGACCGTGCAGGACCGACACGTATGCTTCACATGGAAGCTCGCTCGCCCGCCCCACTGACCCGCCCGGCCGCCCCGTACCGGCGTGTCGTCAAGGCGTCCCGTCCGGCCATCGTCGATCTGCGTTTCAAGGGCGACATGTGGGTGGTGGCGTGCGAGCACACGGCGACGGTACGGCTCGGCGATTTCGCCATGGGCGAGTTGTCCGTCTGCCCGTTCGACCTGCCGGCGCTCAACCACCTACTGTTCCAGGTCCGTCTCGGCCAGGCGCGGCACCAGTATTTGCAGCAACTCCAGCGACTGCCGGAAGCGTGACTTTGCTCGTTGCGGCCCTATCATCGGACCACGCGAAGGATGCCCGGTACCACCGGCGAGGCGAGCAGGGCACGTCAGTGCTCCGAGTCAACACAAGGCGCGACGTCGCGCGGCGGGCGCTGCTTGCACGTTGTGGCCCGGTCTCCCGACCGGGCCCACTCCAGCAGACCGAAGGTCTCCCGGGCAACCGGAGGAGACCTGCGGTCCGCGAGGCGGCAAGGTCAGGAGACCTTGCCGCAACAGCCGCGCGTCGTCGCGCCCAACGTGCAGCCCTCGGGGGACTTACGTCCTCCCGCTCGCCAAAGAAGCGGTGCGCCGTCGACCGCTTACCGCGCCGTCGGAACCGTGGCGGTGTCCTGTGGCCGGACCGGCAGCTCGGGGGCCGGGTCGAGGAAGTCGAGGATGCGCGTCGGTTCGGAGCGGATCAGGGCGGCGATCCGCTCGTCGTCACCGCGCTGACCGCGGACGACGGCCAGGTCGGCGGTGCGGACCGCCGTCACCTGCCGGCGTGTCGCTTCACCCATGTGAAGACTCGCCTTCTCCTTCGCCGCCGTCGGCACTCCGCCCTCCACCACCGTCACGTTGTGGTACGCCAGGATGGTGCCCTTTTGCCGCTCGAAGTCGGCCAGGGCGGTGTTGTACTTGCACACGGCGGCGTATTCGTCGCGCAGGGCGTCGGCCCAGTTGCGCTGCGTTCGTACCAGCAGGTCGATGCTCTCCTTGCCGGCCTTGAACCGCTCGTACCGCGGCCTTCAGCTGCACCCCGACCGCCTCGCGCTGACTCCGCCGCGTCAGGATCTCCTCGCGATACTGGATCAGCTCGCGGTAGCTTCGCTGCAGCGTGGAGAACAGTTTGCCCTCCTGATCGCGGAGGAAGGCGATCCGCTGCCCGAGCACCAGCTTGGCGCGCGTCACCTCGGCGTTCGCCGCGCGCATGCCGATCGGGATCTCCAGCTGCAACCCTGTCTCCCAGTTGGAGAACGGCTTCGACGCCATCTTGCTCAGAGCGTCGCCGAGGTTGGCGTCCAGGCCGTTGACGCCGTAGCGGGAGAAGAAGCGCAGGTCGGGCAGCAGATAGTTTTGCGCTCGCAGCAGCAGCAGCTGAACGACCTGGATCTCCTTGTGAATCTGCCGCACCTCCGGCCGCAGCTCGCGGGCCGCCTTCAGTGCGGCGCACCGGTCAGGGGTGAGCGGCGTGGTGATCGGCGTGTCGGTCGGCACCAGCCAGGTGCAGTCCTCGGCCGGCAGACCGACCAGCGCAGCCGCCGCTCGGCCTTCCAGCACGCCCGGCCGGCCAGGTGTTCCGCTGCCGAGCGGCTTCCAGGCGAGCGGTGCGGAAGAAGTGGTACTGCTCCTCCAGCTGGGCCAGGTCGTCATCGCTCAGCCCGCCGGCCGCGTGCCGCTGCTTGCCGATCTGCCAGGCCAGGTGCGCCTGGCGCAGCCCGTTCTCGCGGCTGTACAGGTCCCAGTAAGCGCCGTACAGCTCCCAGTACGCCTCCTCGACCGTCAGCAGCAGGAGGTGGACGCGGCGGCCGAACTCGATCCGCGTCTGGTCGGTGTTCAGCCGCGCCAGCAGGATGCCGGGCGTTCGCGTCTGCGGCACCGACTGCGACGGCAGAGTGTGCCGCAGCGGCTGCGGCAGGGTGTCGCGAATCTGGTTGAGCAGAACGCCGCCGCCCTGCAGCAGCGGCTGCTCGAACGTCAGCTCGGTGCCCGGCTGATACGCCGGGTTGAGGATTTTGGACCCCGGCTCGACGTTGGCCGCTCCGAAGTCGTTGCGGAAGGTGATGCCGGCCACGCCGCCGGTCGGCAGCGGCTTGAGCAGCTCCGAGCGGAATTGAACGTTTTCCAGCTGCCGGTTGACGACGCCGACGCCAATGATCGGGATCTGGTCGGGGCCGATGCCGGGCGGCCGGTCGACATGGTTCCACACCGCCGACGTCCGCCAGATAGCGTCGAACCGCGACAGCGCCTGTTCGGTTTCGGTGGCGGCGATCGCCGGATCGATGGCGAACACCCGGACGGCGTCGGTCGCGCCGCTCACCGTCTGCTGATTGAGCAGCCCGATCACGCTGGTCCGCCGCTCCGAGCCGACGCGGTCGTAGAACTCGCCGGTGCGGCCGTTCTCCAGCGCCAGGCAAATACACTCGGCCAGCGCGATCGGCCGCCGCGCCGCCTCCGGGTTGACCACCGTGCTCACCGCGCCCAGTCCGGCGGCGACGGCGAGGTCGTTGCCCTGCCCACCCGGCTTGCCCGTTCGCGCGGTACGCCACCGTCGAGCTGCCGTTCCAGCAGCTGCCGACGAAGGAACAGGTCGCCGCGGCGCTGTTGAGCAAGGACCACGCGGTACGGAAGCGCGCCGAGAAGCAGCGAGCGGTGCTGGAGAAGGGCGGCGCGCTGGCCGCCGCCTATCCGCACTACCCGGTGCAGGTGTGGCGGCTGGGCGAGCAGGTGCTGTGGGTGGCGCTGGGCGGCGAGGTAGTAGTCGATTACTCGTTGCGGTTGAAAAAGGAGCTGGCCGGCGGGCCGACGGTGTGGGTGGCCGGCTACGCCAACGACGTGATGGCCTACATCCCGTCGCTGCGGGTGCTGAAGGAGGGCGGCTACGAGGCCGACTCGTCGATGATCTACTACGGCCTGCCGTCGCCGTGGGGACCGTCGGTCGAGTCGCGCATCGTCGAGAAGGTACACGCCCTGCGCGCGGCGCGGTGATTGCCGCGGCGGTTCATACACTGCATAAGGAGAAGACACTCACCACAGAGGACACAGAGGAACACAGAGGACAGAGAGAAAAGAGTGGGAAAGACAGAATGCCGGGTGCCATGCGCTGGGTGGCACGCCCTGAGGCTTGGCGAAGGGCGTGAGCGTGGGGATGACCGTGACGCGCAGCCACGCCCGTCGCTGCGCTCCGAGCGTGCCACCCGGAACATCCGGCGACTTTCTCCCCGTTCGATGGCTCCCGCTGTCCGCCGATTGCTCTTGCCCGCGTCGCCAGAGGTGGTATCAGTCCGGGTGACACAGCCCGATCGGCGGGCCGCGGTTCATCCTGCGTGTCTGGGAAGGGGCGACCCGATGGCGGCGAGTCAGCGTTCGCGTCGAGGCCGGGTTCCGGCCGGTCGGATCGCCCTGCTGGCGCTCTTCGTGAGCGTCCTGTCAGCCTTTGGGCAGACAACGCCGGCACGCTCGCCCGCGCCGACCTCGAAACAGGAACGCGCCGATCGCGACCCGACGGCGGCGAAGGATCCAGAGATTTCGTTGGACCCGCCGACCGCGGACGCGCTGTTCCGCGTCGAGGCGGAGTCCGCCGCCCTGGAGCGGATTCGCCGCGAGGCCGAGGCGCGCGGCATCCGGGTGGCGTTCCCCGAGTCGGCAGTCCCGCCGCGCGATCCACAGTCGCTGCCGGCTCGCCCTCGCGCGGCCCACGCCGCCTTCGTCTCGGTCCCGATCTGCCACAACCCGCTCTACTTCGAGGAACGAAGCGTCGAGCGGTATGGCTGGTCCGTCCCCGGCTTGCAGCCGGCGGTTTCTACCCTCCACTTTTACCTGAACTTCCTCGCCCTGCCGGTCCAGGTACTGATGTGGCCGCCGTGCTCGACCGCGTGCGCCAACGGGCTGCCGCTACCGGGCGATCCGGTGCCGTATGCCTGGCATTTCAGCGCCGCGACCACCGGGCTGGCGGTCCAGTACGATCCGGGGTTCTTCGACTTCCGCTTCACCGGGTTCGACTTCTAGCGCCGGTTCGGCCGGTCTTGCCATGCGGGCGCATCGTACCGATTCGTGACCTATACTTCGGTCGGAAGAATTCTCGGGGGACGTGAACCCGCGGCGGCGAACCGTCGGCCGGTGCGGGGGGCGTCGCGAGACGGCGTCGGCGTTCCCCTCCGCCTACCCGGCCGGACCATGCATCAGGTAACCCCAGGCCCCACCCCGGCGCTCGACCTGTCGGCCCCGGAGGGGCTGTCGCGCCGCGTCAGCCGACTGGTCGACGAGCTGGCCGAGCTGCTGCAGCAGCCGCTCGCCCCGGCGGACTTCTACGCCGAATACCTCAAGCGCGTGCTGGCCGCCGTTCGCGGCGTTGCCGGCGCCGTGTGGCTGACGCCCGCCGACGCACCGTTCCGCCTGCAGTATCAGGTGAACCTGGCCGAGGTTGGGCTGGACAAGGTGGCTCACGGCCGCGCCTGTCACGCCGAGCTGCTGCGGCAGGCGGCCGAGGGCGGCAAGCCGCTGTGGATGCCGCCGCGGAGCGGGCCGGACGAGCGCGCCGGGCCGCCGACCGCCGCCAACCTGACCGGCTACGCCGTGCTGTTCGCCCCGGTGACGATGGACGGCGAGACGGTCGGCGTCGTCGAGGTGTGGCAGGACTTCTACCCCGAGTCGCAGACGTGGAAGCCGGCGCTGCGGCTGCTCGGCGAGGTGTCCGGGTTCGTCGCCGCCTTCCTCCACCGGCACCAGTTGCGGCAGCTACAGGAGCAGCAGCAGCTGTGGGTCGGGCTGGAGGCGTTCCTTCGCCGCGTGTACGGGTCGCTGGCGGTCGACGAGGTGGCCCACCTGGTCGCCAACGAGGGGCGGCGGTTCGTCGGCTGCGACGGGCTGAGCGTGGCCGTCCGCAAGGGCGACCGGGTGAGCGTGGCCGCAGTCAGCGGGGCGGGCCGCGTCGACCCGCGCAGCCGGCTCGTCGACCGGCTGCAGCAGCTGTGCCGGCAAGTGCTGCTCTGGGGCGAGAAGCTGGTATACCACGGCACGCGCGACGAGGCACTGCCGCCGGCGGTGCTGCGGGCGCTCGACGGCTACCTGGCGCAGAGTCCGTCGCGGACCCTGGTGGTGCTGCCGCTGCGCGACGGCCGCGACGCCCGGCCCGGCCCGGCCCGCGCCGTCCTGGTGGCCGAGCACTTCGACACCGGCATTTTGCTGGAGCAGATCGAGGACCGGCTGACGCTGCTGGCGCCGCACACCGCCGCCGCGCTGCACAACGCCGTCGCCCACACCGGCACGCCGCTGTCCGGCGTCGGCCGGTGGCTGGTGCGCGGCGACGAGTGGCTGGCGTCGCGCGGCTGGGTCAAGCTGCTCGCCGCCGGCGCGGCGGTCGCCGCCGTGATCGCCGCCCTGGTCCTGGTGCCGGCGCCGCTGCGGCTCGACGCGCGCGGCCAGCTGCTGCCCAGGCAACGGCTGACGGTGTTCGCGCCGGTGACCGGGAAGGTGATCGAGGTCAAGGCGCAGAACGGCGAGCGGGTGGTTCGCGGGCAGGAGCTGCTGTTCCTCGAAGACCTCGACACGCATGGCAAGATCGAGGCCCTCACGGTCAAGGTCGCCGCCGCCGAGCACCGGCTGGCGGTGCTGGCCGAACAGCTGGCCCGACCCGGCACCGACGAGGAGCGCGACGCGCTGGTCAAGGAGCGGATCAACCAGCGCTACGAGCTGCGCAAGGCGACCGCCGAGCGCGATGTGCTGCTGCAGGGCAGCCGTACCCCGCAGCGAACGCCGGTGCCGTCACCGCTGGCCGGCAAGGTGCTGACGTTCGACGCGCGCGAGGGGTTGCTCGGCAAGACGGTGAAGCCGGGCGATCCGCTGCTGCGCGTGGCCGGCTGCCAGGGCGCCTGGGAGGTGGTGCTGCAGGTGCCCGAGGAGCACATCGCCCAGGTGCGCGAGGGGCTGCACCGCTCGCCCGACGGGGCGGTGGCGGTCGACCTGCTGCTGAGCAGCCAGCCGAACCGCACCTACCGGGGGCGGCTGGTGGCGGATGGCCTGGCGGGTGAGACGACGCTGAAGGACAACAAGGTGGTGCTGCCGGCGCGGGTGGAGATCGCCGACGCCGAGCTGGCCGCTCAGCTGGAAACCCTGCCGGTCGGCGTCGAGGTTCGCGCCCGCGTCCACTGCGGTCCGCGCGCGGTCGGCTACGTCTGGTTCGGCGGGCTGCTCGAATTCCTGTATGAGCGGCTGTGGTTTTGACTTGCCCTCGTGCTTTAGCCCCCCGTGAACACACGGGGGGCTGCTTTGCAGAAGTTCCCCGTGTGTTCACGGGGGGCTAATGGAGGGAAGCGATGCGACGGGTGCTGATCGCGGTGGTCGTCGTGGGGCTGGTGAGCGGCGTCACCTACTGGGCGCTGTACCGGCCGACGGTGTCCGCGCACGGCGACGGCGCCGCGCCCATCGACGTCATGGAAGCACCAATTGAGGTCGCCAAAATCCCCGAATTACCGTCGGTCGACGAGCCGGTTGAGCCGGTCCCGTCCGCCGTGGCCCGGCCGGCGGTCGACCCGATCCTGATCGGCCCGTGCAACCTGTACCCCGACGGCGAACAGGAGGTGTCCAGCCCGCTCGACGGCGTGTGCCAGGAGGTGGCGGTGCGGCTGGGCGAATCGGTCCGCCGCGGCCAGCTGCTCGCCCGCCTCGACGACCGGCAGGCGGCGGCGCAGCTGGAGGTGCTCCGCATCAAGGCGACCAGCCGATCGGCCGAGCGGATCGCCGAGGCGATGTACCGCGACGCCGACGCCAAGGTCGAGTACGCCCGCCGCGCCAACCAGTCGGGGCTGAAGGCGGTCTCCGACCTGGAGTTCAAGAACTACCTCTACCAGCGCGATCGCTACGAATTCGAGATGCGCAAGGCGCGCGAGGAGCAGGAGGCGGCGGCCAAGGAGCTGGCGCGGGTGCAGGCGCAGGTCGACCTGCACCGGCTGCGGAGCATGCTCGACGGACAGGTGGTAAAAATCTACAAACGCGAGGGCGAAACGGTCAAACAGGCCGAGCCGCTGTTCCGGGTGGCCAACTTCGACCGGCTGCGCGTCGAGGGGCTGTGCAAGGCGTCGCAGGCGGCAGCGCTGCGGCCGGGCATGCCGGCGGTGGTCGAGCCGGAGCTGCGCGGCGAGCCGCTCACCCGCCTGAGCGGGCACACCGCTGCCGTCCACGGCCTCGCCGTGTCAGCCGACGGCCGGCGGCTGGCCTCCGCCAGCGAGGACCGGACGGTGATCGTGTGGAGCTGGCCGGCCGGGCTGCGCCAGGCACAGCTGCGCCACCCGGCCGAGGTCTACGCCGTGGCGTTTGCCCGCCGGAGTGGAACGGAGCGGATCGTCACCGGCGGCGGCGACGGGCAGGTGCGGCTGTGGACGTGCGGCCCCGACGGCAAGGCCGGCGAGCCGGTGGCGTGCGACGGCGGACACGACGGCGCCATTCGCGCCCTCGCCGTCAGCGCCGACGGGACGCGGGCCGCCACCGGCGGCGAGGACCGCCGCATCGGTGTGTGGGACCTGATCGCCGGCCGCCACCTGTACTGGTTGCACGAGCCGGAGAGCGTCGACCACACCGCCCACCAGGGGACGGTGACGGCAGTCGCCTTCACCCCGCACGGCACCCTGGTGTCGGCCGGCCGCGACAACGCCGTGCGCTCCTGGTCGGTGGGATCGACCAGCGGCCGGCTGCTCGGCACGCAGGCCGGACGGACCGGCGACGTCGCCCAGCTGGGGGTGAGCCGCGACGGACGGCGCGTGCTGTTCGACCACGGCGAGGAGCTGCGGCTGTTGCGCCCGGGCGACTGGAGCTGCGTCGGCACGCTCACCAGTCTGAAGCAGGGGCACTTTCAGAACCTGGCGGTGTTCTCGCCGAGCGGCCGGCTGATCCTGAGCGGGGCGAGCAGCGGCCGGCTGCAGCTGTGGGGCACACCGATAATGGCCGAGCAGGCGGCACTGCTGCGGCAGGCGGCGGAGCAGGGCTTCGACCGCGGGCGGCTGGCCGGGCTGGGGCTGGCGTTTGCCGCCGGCCAGGGTCGGCCGGTGCCGCTCGGCCTGGTGCCGGCCGCCTGGTGCCTGGGCGGGGCGGATGCGACTCCGCGGCTGTGGCCGCTGGGCGGGTGCGAGGTGCGGCACTTCCAGCCGGCTGGCGGCACCGCCCTGTGCGCGGCGTTCGCTCCCGACGAGGCGGTGGTGTTCACCGCCGGGGCCGATCGGCTGATCCACGCCTGGCCGGTGCCGCCGGCCGACGAGGCGGCCGCACCGCTGGAGGCACGGCTGACGTTCATCGGCAGCGGACTGGAGCGCGGCACCGACATGGTGCGCGTGCGCGCCGAGATGGCCAACCCGACCGCCGCCGCGCGGCGTCTGCGCCCCGGCACCTACGCCACCCTGCGCGTCTACCCCGAGACGGATGTGCGGCCGTAAGGTTAGACCAGTATCGCCATACTCGAAAAGGTGTCGCATGCTCGCCGCCGCGTCCGACCTGCAGGGCCGCAAGAAAGTGCGGCTGCGGCTGCGCCGCAACCTGCTGGTGGTGCCGCGGACCGAGGGCGGGCGGACCACCTACGTCGTCAAGGACCCGGTCGGGCTGCGCTACTATCGGCTCGACGAGCGGCAGCAGTTCGTCCTCACCCTGTTCGACGGGAACCGCACGCTGGAGGACGTCCAGCGGCTGTACGAGGCGGCGCGCCGGCCGGACCGGGTGACGCTGGAGGAGCTGGAGACGTTCGCCGCCCAGCTGGTGAACAACGGCCTGGCGTACAACGAGGCGCCGCAGGCCGGCCCGCTGCTGTGGCAGCAGACGCAGAAGCGACGCCGGGACGACCGCCGCGCCACCCTGGTCAACTTCCTCAGCGTCAAGGTGCCGCTGTTCGACCCGGACCGCCTGCTCGGCCGGCTGCTGCCGTGGGCCGGCTGGCTGTTCCGCACACCGGGGCTGCTGCTGACGGCGGTGATGGTGCTGCTGGCGGTCGGGGTGGTGCTGTCGCACTGGTCGGCGTTCCTGCACCGGCTCCCGGATTATCGCACCTTCTTCACTCCCGTTACTCTTCTGTACCTGACGGCGGCGTTCTTCGTCGTGAAGGTGCTGCACGAGTTCGGCCACGCCCTCTGCTGCCGTGCGCTGGGCGGCGAGGTCCACGAGATGGGCGTGCTGGTGATCTTCTTCTTTCCAGCGCTGTACTGCAACGTGACCGACGCCTGGAAGCTGCCGGGGCGGTGGCAGCGAGCCGCGGTGGCGGCCGCCGGGGTGTACGTCGAGCTGCTCGTCGCCAGCATGGCGGCGCTGCTGTGGTGGGCGTCCAACCCGGCCTGCCTGACGCATCACCTGGCGTTCGCGGTGCTGGTGGTGTGCGGCGCCGGCACGCTGGTGGTGAACGCCAACCCGCTGATGCGGTTCGACGGCTATTACCTGCTGAGCGACCTGGCCGACCTGCCGAATCTGTCCGACACGGCGACGCGAACGCTGCGCTGGCTGGTGCTGCGCTGGCTGGGGCTGCCGGCAGAGCGGCCGGCGTCGCTCGGCCGCGGCCGCGATCGGCTGGTGGCGGGGTACGCGGCGGCCAGCTTCGTCTATCGATGGATGGTGCTGGCGGGCACGTTTTATGCGCTGTACCTGTTCCTCCAACCATACAAGCTGGGCATCCTGTGTCTGCTCGCTTGCCTGGCCACCATCGCCGTCAGCCTGGTGTGGCCGGCGGTGGCGGTGGCGCGGGCGGCGGTGCGGCAGGGAAGGTGGACGCAGATGAGCTGGACACGACTCGGGCTGACGGCGGGGCTGCTGCTGGCGGCGGCCGGCTTCGTCACCCTGGTGCCGCTGCCGGACTCGGCCAGCGCGCTGGCGACGATCGAGGTCGAGCCGGGCCAGATCGACCGGGTGCCGGTGCCGGAGTGCGGCGGGTTCCTGGCCGAGCTGCGCGTTCGCGACGGCGAGGCGGTGTCCGCCGGGCAGGTGCTGGCGGTGCTGACCAATCCGAAGCTGGAGGTGGCGTGCCGGCTGAACGAGGAGGACCAGCGGCTGCGGCAGCAGCAGCAGCAGGCGCAGGTGGCGTGGCTGACCGAGTCGCCGCGGGCGGAGAACGGGGCGAGCGGCGATGTGCAGCAGACGGGCTTCGAGCTGGAGGCGCTGCGGCGGCAAGCAGGGCTGCTGCGCCGCCAGCGGGACAGTCTACTGGTCCGTGCGCCGCGCGCCGGGGTGGTGCTCGGGTTGCAGCCGGCCGAGTCGGTCGGCCGGTGGCTGGAGCGAGGCAGCGAGCTGTGCCGGGTGGGCGACCCGGCGGCGCTGCGGGCCGTACTCGTCCTCGATCCTTCCGAGTATCGCCGTATTCAGATTGGCGCGCGAGCGGTGGTTTATCCGCACAGCGGGGCGGGCAGACGTGCGGCGGGGCGGTGGCGGAGATGGCCCAGGTGGACGCGGCCGACATTCCGCCGGCGCTGACCGGGCGGGCGGGCGGCGAGGTGGCGACGCAACAGGACCCGCAAACGCGCCAGGAACGGCCGCAGACGCAGCAGTACCTGGTGGCGGTGCGGCTCACCCGTCCCGGCCGGCAGCTGCACCCCGGCGGGATGGTTCGCGTACAGATCGACGGCGAGCCGAAGACGCTGGCGTGGCGGCTGCAGCGCTGGCTGGCGCTGACGTTCGACTGGCGGCCGTGAGCGGCGGACCGGCGCGCTGACTCGAGGTACGGACCCGCTCCCGCTCGCCTGGCATTTTGGGTGCCATGCCCACGCTTGCGTGGGCATGCGGCGTTTCACCGATCGGCCCTGTCAGAAGAACCACGTTCCGCACCACATGGCCACGAAGCGTGGCCATGGCACCCAGTTCGCGTGCAGATCGACGGCGAGCTGAAGACGCTGCGTGGCGGCCGTGAGCGGCGCTTACGGGGCCGCGCCCTCATTCAGCTGCTGCTGCAGGCGGATCATCGGCTCCTGGCTGACCTGGATCATCCCCCGCTGCGGTCGGTCGAGGTCCATGATGGTGACGATGACCACGGCGAACAGCGCGCACGTCGACATCGTCACCATCGCCAGCCGCCGGGAGGTCTGTCCGGCCCCATAACCGACACACCCCATCGCCAGCCCCGCCACCCCGAGCAGCAGCAGGAAGACCGCCTCCGGGACGTGATTTCGATAAGCCGTTATTCGACTGGCATGCGTGTCGATCACCACGTTCAGCGCCGCCAGGTAGAGGCCGGCCGGGACCGAGCGCGGGTCGGCCCGTGCGGCGGCCGTCGCCTGCCGCCACAGGTCGGCGTGAATCGCCTCGCACCGCCCACGCAGCTCCTCGAAGCGGACGCTCTCGCGGGGTGCCAGCCGCACCATCTCCATGCGGAGGGTGACATACTCCTTCCACAGCCGCTCCGCCTCCGCCCGCACCGGCGGGGCGAGCAGCTGCGCTCGCAGACTGGCCGTACCGATGGCGTTCGCCTCCGTCACCACCAGCTCCTTGCGCAGCTCGTAGCGGTTGACCGCCATCGAGAAGCTGAACCCGAGCAGCAGCCCGAGCAGGCCGAGGATGGCCGCCTGGAGGGTGCCGATCTGCCCGCGCAGCCGGTCGTCCGCGATGAGCAGGTCGCGCCGGCCGAGCCGGAATCCGCCCTCGGTCGCCAGCAGCAACAGCCCCAGGATGACCAGTCCCAGCAGCCACTCGTTGAAGTAGTAGAGCCATTCGGTCGCCATCGGCATCCCTCGCGGGCCACGGTCGGTTTGCCGGTAGTGTATTCACCGCTCGTGCGCTGGCCGGTGGGTTGACGTCGGCGGCGCTGTTCCGGATCATGCACGACACGTCCCGAACCGTCCTCCTGGATACCGCCATGCTGACCGCCGCGCAGATCGACCAGGCCCGCGACCGCCTTCGCGGCCGACTCCCCCGCACTCCACTCGTGCCGTCCGCCACCCTGTCCGCCGAGCTGGGCGCGCGGGTGTCGCTCAAGCTCGAATGCCTGCAAAAGACTGGCTCGTTCAAGCCGCGCGGGGCGTTCAACAAGATGCTTTCGCTCACCGCCGAGGAACAGGCGCGTGGGGTGGTGGCGGTCAGCGGCGGCAACCACGCGCAGGGAGTGGCCTATGCCGCACGGCAGCTGGGACTGCGCGCGGTGGTGTGCATGCCGCGGACGACACCGGCCAACTATTTGGACGCCACCCGCGGCTATGGCGCCGAGGTGGTGCTGACTGCCGACATTCACGCGGCGTTCGCCGAGGCGGAGCGGCTGCGGCAGGCGGGGATGACGCTGGTCCACCCGTTCGACGATCCGCTGGTGGCCGCCGGCCAGGGAACGATCGGCCGCGAGATCGTCGAGGACGCGCCGGACGTGACCCACCTGTTCGTCAGCATCGGCGGCGGTGGACTCCTTGCCGGGGTGGCGACGGCGGTCCGGGCGGCGCGTCCCGAGGCCCAGATCATCGGCGTCGAGACGGTCGGCGCGGACGCGATGGCGCAGGCGTGGGCGGCAGGGGAGATCGTCGAGCTTCCGGCGATCACCTCGATCGCGCGGACGCTCGGGTCGCCGAAGGTGTCGCCGTTCACGTTCGAGGCCGCCCGCCGCCTGGCCCGCGAGGTGGTGGTGGTGCCGGACGCCGAGGCGGTGGCGGCGCTGGTGTTCCTGCTGGAGCGCGCCAAGGTGCTGACCGAGCCGGCGGCGGCGTGCGTGCTGGCGGCGGCGAGACGTTGGCGATCCGCATTCACGCCGACCGATCACGTTGTGCTGCTGCTGTGCGGCGGCAACGTGGCGCTGGCCGACGTGTGCGGGTGGGCCGCCTCCGCCGGCCGATAGCCTCCGGTTCGCCTCACAGCCCGCTCATTTCGCGCCGCGGCTCAGGAAGCGCACGCACACCGGGGCGTCGATCCGCGCCTGGTGGCCGGTCGGCGTCAGGGCACCCGTTTTCGCGTCGATGCGGAACACGACGACGCTGTGGCCGTCCTGGTTGGCGACCAGGCAGAAGCTGCCGGTCGGGTCGATGGCGAAGTTGCGCGGCACCTTGACGTCCTTACCCTGGCGGCCGGCCGGCGTCAGCTTGCCCGTCTCGGCGTCGACGGTGAAGACGGCGATGCTGTTTTGCCCGCGGTTCGACCCGTACACGAACTGGCCCGACGGATGGACCACTACCTCGGCGGTGGAGGTGTTCCCCTTGTACCCCTTCGGCAGCGTCGACACGCTGTCGATCGCCTCCAGTGCGCCGGCGGCGGCATCGTAGCGGAAGGCGGTGACGGTCGAATCCAGCTCGTTGATGACGTAGGCGAACTTGCCGGAGGGGTGGAAGGCAAAGTGCCGCGGGCCGGCGCCGGGCTTGACGGCGACGAACGGCGGGTCGTTGGCGGTGAGCGTGCCCTTGGCCGGGTCGAAGCGATAGATCATCACCTTGTCCAGCCCGAGGTCGGCGACGAACGCGAACCGGCCGGTCGGGTCGAGGTTGATCGAGTGGGCGTGCGGCCCCTCCTGGCGCGACTTGTTGACGCTGCTGCCCTTGTGCTGCACTACCCCGGTCGCCTTGCCGAGCCGGCCGTTGGCGGCGATCGGCAGCGCCGCAGCACTGCCGCTGCCGTAGTTGGCGCAGAAGGCGTAGGTGCCGTCCTTGTTCACGGTGACGTGGCACGGGCCAGCGCCCTCGGACGACTGCTGGTTGAGCGGCGTCAGGTCGCCGGCGGCGTCGATGGCGAACGCCGTCACCGTACCGCCGCGCGCACTCCAGACCTCGCCGACGGCATACAAATACTTACCAGAGGGGTGAAGGGCGAGAAACGACGGATTGGTCGTCTTGCCGGCCAGCGTCGGGGTCGACAGCGCGCCGGACGCCAGGTCCAGCTCCATCCGGTACACCCCCTGGCTCTTGGTGCCGGCGGTGTAGGTGCCGACGTAGACGAGCACCTTGCCGGGTTTCGCCTCCTCGGCCGGAGCCGACGCCAGGGCCGTCATCACTGCCATCGCCGCCACACCCCAGGATCGCATTCGCATCAAGGCCGTTCTCCAGAAAAAGGGTCGGCCGCGCCGCCCCCGCCGGGTCAGGTCGACTCCTCGTCGAGCCGCTTCCGCCAGGTTTCCAGCGCGTCCTTGCAATACTCCAGCAGTTTGAGGTCGACCAGCTCTTGCAGGACGTCGTCGGGGGTCGGCTTCTCCAGCGACGCCCGCACTTCCAGCAGCAGGTTCTCGGCGAAGCGATCGCGGGCCAGCTTGAGCCACTTGCGCACCCAGTCGTCGCTGATCTCCTTGCCGAGCTGGGTGGTCAGGTGGCGGGCCATCTCGGCCGAGCGCTGCTCCGGGTGCGAGGCGCGAAACTGCAGCACGGTGTGCATCGGCCGGCCGGTGCGCTGCTCCTCGTCGGCCAGCGCCTCCCACGCCTTGTTGAGCAGGTCGGCGCGCCAGCTGGCGAGGAACTGGCGGTCGGAGTCATACGTCGACGGCTCGCTGTCGGCCGGCTCGGGGGCGTCGGGCGACAGCTGCGCCATCCCCTGGCGCTGTTTCTTCTTGTGGAAGTCGATGATCAGGTGGTAGAGGGCCGACTTGAGCAGGTCGCGGAACCGCCCCTTCTCCGGGTCGGCGCGGCGGAAGTCGCCGCGGACGAAGCGAAAGGCGAACTCCTGGCACACCTCGTCGGCGTCGTTGGGGTTGCCCAGGCAGGCGAGCAGGTAGCGGTACACCGCCGGCCGGTAGCGCTGCAGCACCGCCTGCTGCGCCGCGTTGATCTCGGCGGCGCCGCCGGCGTGGGCCTGCTGCAAGAGCGGCCAGATGGTTTCGATATCGCGGATGTTCCGCGGATTCGGCTCACTGTCCGGCTTGTGCATGGCTCGAGTTCCCGGTGCGACCGGCAGGGAGGGCGCCCGCACGGGGCGAGGCCGCCTGATGGTATCCTATCGCCGCCGGGGGGCGGGGTGAAGGAAAAAGGGCACCGGGAAGCGGGCCGCCGGTCAGGGGGCGGCCGGTCCGCTCAACGCACGCAGCACCGCCGGCGACGGCGGAGCCAGCAGCTTGCCGTCGATGATCCAGTAGGTGCCGATCAGCCGGCAGCGCTTGACGCCGATCTCGACCGGCGGCTCGGCGGCCGCCGGTCCGCCCAGGCGGAGGGCGACGACGGCGCCGCGCGTCAGCGGCCAGCGCGCGGTCAGGTCGAGGTGCTTGACGAACCAGCGCAGCAGGTCGTGCGGCCCGGTGCGCATCTGGAACAGCACGCCGTGGACCACCAGCGTCGGCAGCACCGGCGCCGGGGCGTCGCTCTCGGTGTCCATGCGCGCGGCGGCGGCGGCGAACGCCCGGACGGCGTCGATCTCGTCGTCGCTCAGCTCGCTGATGAAGTGGCAGCCGAGCAGCCAGCCGCCCTCCGGCAGCGGGCGGACGTGAACCACGCGGGCCAGGCTGGTGGATGTCTTCCCCTGGTCGGTGGGTAACTCGACGGCCAGTCCGGCGCCCTTCTCGAACCGCCGGTTGAGCACCAGGCAGATGCCGCTGTTGGAGATGTCGCGAATGGTCGCCGGCCACGGATCCTTCCGCCATGCCGCCGGCGGCTGGCAGGTGGTTGGGATCTCGCAGGTGAACCGATCAAACTCGCGACGCTCGTCGACGGCGACGGCGTTCGTGACAGACGTGCCCAGCATACGCAGTATCCCCGCAAGATCGGACGGGTATTAACCAAGAGTAGGTCACGATCCGGTCCCCGTCAAACCAGTGCAGAAGGCAGAATGCAGAATGCAGAACGAAAGACGGAAGCAGACTCGTGGAGCGGAAAGTCCGTATGTTAGCCGGTGGCCCACCCCTGCCTGGAGTCCTGCCATGTCCGCCTTCTTCCGTTCATTGCTTGCCTCGGTGTTCCTCTGTGTCCTCTGTGGTGAGTCTGTTGCCGTCGACCTGTACGTGGCGCGTACCGGCAACGATGGCTGGTCGGGGCGGAAGCCGGCGGCGGAGGGCGGCGACGGGCCGTTCGCCACGCTCGAACGCGCGCGCGACGAGGCTCGCCGGCTTCGCAAGGCCGGCGACTGGCGCGGCGCCACCGTCCACGTCCGCGCCGGCACCTACCCGCTGGGACGGACGCTCCAGCTGACGAAGGAGGACTCCGGCACGAAGGAACACCCGGTGGTGTGGCGCGGCTACGAGAACGAACGGCCGCGGCTGCTTGGCGGACGGTTCATCACCGGGTTCGTCAAGGATCGCGGCGCGGTGATGAAGGCCAGCCTGAAGGGACAGGGGTTCGACGGCGTGACGTTCCGCCAGCTGTTCTACCAGGGAGTGCGGCAGCCGCTGGCGCGCTATCCAAACCACGACGCCAGCAATCCCTACCACGGCGGCTGGGCCTACGCCGACGGCAAGCCGGTGCCGATGTACCTGGACCGCCCCGACGACAACCGCCGCGCCTTCACCGTCCGGGAGGCCGACGCCCGCCGCTGGGCCGACCCGACCGAGGGCGAGGTGTTCGTCTTCGCCCGCTACAACTGGTGGAACAACGTCCTCCGCATCCAGGGCTACGACCCGGCCGCTCGCCGCCTCACCCTCGCCGGCGACGCCAGCTACGCCATCCGCCCCGGCGACCGCTACTACGTCCAGGGACTGCGCGAGGAGCTGGACGCCCCCGGCGAGTGGTATCTCGACCGGGCGACGGCGACGCTGCACTTCTGGCCGCCCGGCCCGCTCGGCGATGAGGCGGTCTATGCGCCCACCGTGCCGACCATTCTCGACCTGGCACCCGGCACCGAGCACGTCACCGTCCGCGGCTTCACGCTGGAGTGCTCCGCAGGCACCGCCGTCGTCCTCCGCGGCACGAACGATTGCGTCCTCGCCGGCAACGTCATCCGCAACGTCGGCGACTACCACGGCTCGGGTGTGTCGGTCGACGGCGGACGGCGCAACACGGTGGTCGGCAACGACATCGCGCACACCGGCAGCCACGGCGTCGCCCTGTCCGGCGGCGAGCGCACGACGTTGACGCCGGCGGAGAACGCGGCCGATAACAACTACATCCACCACGTCGGCGTGTTCTACAAGCAGGGCGTCGGCGTGATGCTCAACGGCGTCGGCAACCGGGCCACGCGGAACCTCATCCATGACGGACCGCGAATGGGGATCATGTTCAGCGGCAACAACCTGCTGATCGAGGGCAACCACATCCGCCACGTCAACCTGGAGACCGAGGACACCGGCGCCGTCTACACCGGCGGACGCGACTGGATCTCGTCGCGCGGCACCGTCATCCGCCACAACTACTTCCACGACATCCTCGGCTTCGGCCAGCACGACGGGAAGTGGACGTTTCCCTACTTCGCCTGGGGCGTCTACCTCGACGACAACGCCGGCGGGGTGGACGTGATCGGCAACATCGTTGCCCGCTGCTCCCGCGCCGGCCTGCACCTGCACAACGGCCGCGACAACCACATCGAGAATAACGTCTTCGTCGACCACGGTCTGGCGCAGGTGGAATATGGCGGGTGGACCGATACGCACTCCTACTGGAAGGACCACCTGCCGTCGATGATCAAGGGGTATGAGAGCGTGATCGGCAACCCGGCGTGGCAGCGGATGCGGCACATGGAGCTGCACCCGACGAAGGCGGTGCTGCCCGACCACACGATCATGGCCGGCAACCGCTTCCGCCGCAACGTCGTCAGCTATACGGGTGCCGATGCGCGACTGTTCCAGGTCCACAGCTACTCGTTCACCGCCAACGAGTCGGACGGCAACCTGTTCTACCATCACGGTTTACCGCTGCGGACCGGGCAGGTTCGCTACGGCCCCGACACCGGCGGCGAGCTGGCGCCGAACCCGCGCTTGATAGCGAAGACGCCCGGCCAGCTGCCCGACGGCTGGCAGTGGCAGATCCGCCCCGGCGGCAAGGCGACGGCGCTGACGGTGCCTGTCGGCGGCCGATCCGTCCTCCGCATCAACGGCGCCGAGGCCACCGACCGCCGCGGCAAGCCGGAACACCCGATCGTCGTCAGCCGCGACGTCCCCGCCACGCCCGGCCAGGCGTTCCGCCTGAAGGTGCGGCTGCGGGCGAGCAAGCCCGACGCGAAGGTGCAGGTGATGGCGCAGTCCTACGTCGCCGGCGCCTACTTCTGGGGCAGCAGCTACCAGGCGCACCGCGTCGGCACCAGCGCGCGGACGATTGAGCACACCTTCCGTCTGCCGGCGAAGGGGGAACGCGGCCACCACGACCAGATGGCGGCGATCCGCGTCCGCTTCGACTTCAACGAGCCGGACGGCAGCCTGTTCGTCGAGTCGGTGTCGCTGCACCGCTGTACCGCGCTGGACGAATGGGCGTCGTGGCAGGCGGCCGGGCACGATCGGAAGTCGATCGTGGCCGATCCGCTCTTTGTCGACCCGAAGCACGACGATTACCGCCTGAAGCCCGACTCGCCGGCGTTCAAGCTCGGCTTCGAGCCGATCCCGGTGGAGAAGATCGGCCCCTACGAGTCGCCGCTGCGGGCGAGCTGGCCGATCGTCGAGGCGACCGGCATTCGCGAGGTGCTGGCGGGGAAACGGTGAGCGGACGATTCGTTCTGAACATGTACAACCTATACGGTATGCTTATGAAGTGATTTGTTCGATCCGTCGTTACTCGAGGTCTCTCCCATGTCGTCTCTCCCGCGTCGCGCTCGCAGCGGTTTCACGCTGATCGAGCTGCTGGTGGTGATCGCCATCATCGCCATCTTGATCGGCCTGCTGTTGCCGGCCGTGCAGAAGGTCCGAGAGGCGGCCGCCCGCATGAGCTGCTCGAACAACGTCAAGCAGCTCGGGCTGGCCTGTCACAACGTCAACGACAGCTTCGGCCGGTTGCCGCCCGCCTGGGGCACCGGCAACGGCGTCGGCACCGCGCTGTGGTGCCTGCTGCCGTACATCGAGCAGGACAATGCCTTCCAGAAGTGCGCCACCAACGTGAACAACACGTTCGCCGACGGCACCGGCAACCGCTACGGCAGCAATGTGATGATCAAAACGTTTCTCTGCCCGAGCGACGGGTCGGCGCCGGACAACGGGCTGTGGGCGCGGGGCGGGGTGGCCAACGAGGTCGGCAACTGGTCGTTCAGCAACTACGGCATGAACTTTCAGGTGTTCGGCAAGCCGGAGGCCGGGGACAACGCCGGCGCCAACATGGACGGATCGCTGAAGCTGCAGAACATCGCCGACGGCACGTCGAACACCATCCTGCTGGCCGAGAAGTACCGCCGCTGCGGCAACAACGGCAGCCTGTTCGGGCACGGTTCGTGGAATGTGCCGTGGATGTCGCTGTTCGCCTACGGCAACCGGGCCGGGACGACCGGCTACAGCTCGAACTCGGCCCCGGCCGGAGTGGTCGGGCCTGCGTCGAAGTTCCAATCGCAGCCGGAGCCGTGGGCGACTGCGTGCGACCCGAGCCGGGCGGCCACCGCGCACACCGGCGTGATCCAGGTACTGCTCGGCGACGGCAGCGTTCGCGCGCTGGCGATGTCGCTCGACGCGAACCTGTGGTGGGGTCTGTGTACCCCCAACGGCGGCGAGTCTCTGGGCAGCTTCTGACCCCCGGTTCCGGAGAGGCATCATGCGGTCTGTTCGTATCCTGGCGGTGCTGGTCGCGACTGCCGCCGCCGGTTGCGGGGCAAGCAAGGGCGACGTGTCCGGGACGGTACGGTTCAAGGAGGCGCCGCTGCCGTCCGGGCGGATCGTGTTCATCTGCGAGGGCGGCGACCGGCCGGTGCTGACCGGCACCATCAAGGACGGCGCGTACGCCTTCAGCGGGGTCCCCGTCGGCGCGGTGAAAGTGACGCTGCAAACCTTCGAGTTCAAGAGCACCCCGGTGCCCAACCAGCCGAAGGACATCACTCCGCCCGGCGGCGGTGAGGCGATGGCACCCGGCAAGTACGTGCCGATCCCGCCGCGGTACGGCAGCGCCGAGGGGTCGGGGCTGACGTTCCATGTCACCGGCGGGAAGCAGACGCAGAACTTCGACCTGAAGCCGTGACCGATCGGTCAGCGCGCGGCCAGGTAGAACACGCAGTCGCCTTCCAGCAGGGCGAATTCCGGCTGCGTCATTGCCGTCGGATCGTCGACCGGGCGCAGGGCCACCGCCCGGCGCTGGTGCAGCCGCCGCAATCCGTCGTGGAACGCCGCCAGCGCCAGCGCCGGGTAGTGCGTGCGCACGGCGGCGAACAGCTCTGGCAGCGGGCACAGTTCCGGCCCGCCGCCGGAGCGACGGCGGTCGAGGTAGTTCAGTGCGTCGACCGTCCACGGATGCCGCTCCAGCACCTCGGGCGGGACCAGCGGGCCGGCCGCTTCCAGACGGCGGAGGGTGTCGTCGACGCGCTGCTCCATCGCCGCCAGGCGCTCGTCCCAGCGGATCGAGTCAGCCTGCAGATGCGCTTCGAGGTCGCGGAGCAGCTGCTGCATGCCGGCCAGCCAGCCGGGCAGCGCGTCGCGATTGGCCCGCAGGGTGTCGCGCAGCTCGTGCAGCGCGTGCAGCGGCGACTCGTTCTCGTGCAGAAACTCGACGCCGCGCGGCGTGATCTCCACCCACTCGATCTCGGTCTTGCCCTTGATCTCGATGCGGGTGCGGCGAAGCAGCTCGTGGTCGACGGCGTGGCCGGCGGCGTCGAGGCTGGCGCCGGTGCGGCCGGGGAACAGGCCGTCGAGCTTGCCGGCCTTGAACAGCCGGTGTTCGCCCGGCACGCTCAACGCCTGCTTCAATGCGGCCAAAAGCAGATCGTTTACCCGGTCCCGGGCTTCCATCGCCGCGAACCCTCCCTTCGCGCCGGAGAGTCTACCCGGTAGAACGGGACAGGTACAGAGCAACCGTCACGGGAGGGATGGGCAAGGGAATGGGGTTCGGGGAAGTGGCACCCGTTCGACGTCTGATGCGTCCTCCGGGTGCCATGCCCACGGCTTGGCGTGGGCATGTGTGGCGGAGCCTCATTCCCCGAACCGGCCACGTCGGGGAAGCGCCGCATGCCCACGCAAGCGTGGGCATGGCACCCACCCGAACCCCCGGTTCCACCGCCGACCACCGACCGGCGTTATCCGAGAAGCGAGCCATCATGCGCAAGCGTATCCTCAGCGGCGTGCAGCCGTCCGGCAAGCTGCACCTGGGCAACTACTTCGGCGCCATCCGCCAGCACATCGCCTTGCAGGACGAGGGCGACTGTTTCTTCTTCATCGCCGACTACCACGCGCTGACCACCGTCCGCGAGGCGGCGAAGGCGGAGGCCGACGACCCGCGCGGCGGCCACAAGCCGCGGCCGGCCGCCGCCATCCTGCGCGACAACGTCCGCGACGTGGCGCTGGACTACCTGGCGCTCGGGCTGGACCCGGAGAAGGTCACGTTCTACCGCCAGTCCGACGTGCCGGAGGTATGCGAGCTGGCGTGGATCCTCTCCACGGTGACGAGTATGGGGTTACTGGAACGGGCACACTCCTACAAGGACAAGGTGGCGCGGGGTATCCTGCCGAGCGTCGGGCTGTTCACCTACCCGGTGCTGATGGCCGCCGACATCCTGATCTGCCGCGCCAATGTGGTGCCGGTCGGGCAGGACCAGGTGCAGCACCTGGAGATGACGCGCGACATGGCCGGCTACTTCAACAACAGCTACGGCGTCGACGTTTTCCCGCCGCCGGCCGAGCGCCTCGACGCGGCGGCGACGGTGCCGGGGATCGACGGCAAGAAGATGAGCAAGTCCTACGGCAACACCATCGAGATCTTCGCCGAGGGTAACCCGCTCAAGAAGACGGTCATGAGCATCGTCACCGACTCGACGCCGGTCGATGCGCCGAAGGACCCGACGAAGTGCAACGTGGTCGCGCTGTACAGCCTGTTCGCCACCGAGGCGGAGAAGGCCAAGCTGGCGTCGCTCTACCGTAACCCGACCGAGGACGCCGAGGCGCGGCAGGGGCGGCCGTTCGGCTACGGCGACTCGAAGAAGCTGCTGCTGGACAAGATCAACGGCACCTTCGGCCCGTTCCGCGAGCGGCGCAAGGAGCTGGCGGCACGGTCGGGGTACGTCGACGAGGTGCTGGCCGCCGGCGCGCGCAAGGCGCGGGCGGAGGCGCAGAAGACGATGGAGCTGGTGCGGCGCGCCGTCGGCATGACGCCGCGGCCGGTGGCGTGAGAGAGGAGGCGCACGGATGGGACTGCTGCGCGAGCGGGCTGTTGCGGCTGTTGTGGCAAGGTCTCCCGACCTTGCCACTCTGCGGACCGCAGGTCTCCTCCGGGTCGTACGGGAGACCTTCGGTCGCCGGAGCCCGGTCGGGAGACCTTGCCACAACGCGCGGGCGTCGCCCCGAGCGCGACGTCGCGCTCCAGGTGCGGATGGCTGTTGTGGCAAGGTCTCCCGACCGCGGCTGTTGTGGCAAGGTCTCCCGACCTTGCCACTCTGCGGACCGCAGGTCTCCTCCGGGTCGTACGGGAGACCTTCGGTCGGCCGGAGTGGCCCGGTCGGGAGACCGGGCCACAACAAGGTGTGGTGGTGCGTCGCGCCGTCGGCATGACGCCGCGGCCGGTGGCGTGAGAGAGGAGCGCATGGATGGGGCTGCTGCGCGAACTGTACCGCCGCTACCTGATCGCCCGCCATCGGCCGCCGCACTGGCAGCTGCGCACCGGCACGATCGATCGGCGCATCTTTCGCACCGTCGTCGTCGACAATGAGTATCGCTTACCCGATCGATTCGACGCCGCGGACGTGCTGCTCGACATCGGCGCGCACACCGGGTCGTTCGCCCTGGCGGCGCTGCGGCGCGGCGCCGGGACGGTCGTCTGCTGCGAGCCGGACCGCGACAACTTCGCGCTGCTGGAGGACAACCTGCGGCCGTGGACGGACCGGCTGCGGCTGCGGCGGGCGGCGGTGTGGCGGTCCGACGAGCCGGTGGCGTCGTTATGTCTGCACAATCCGCTCGACGAGCGCAACACCGGCGCCAACCAGGTAACCGCCGACGCGACGGCGGCATCGGTGCCAGTGGCGGCGTTCGACGCCCTGGTCGACGAGCTGACCGCCGACGGCCGGCGACTGCGGCTGGTGAAGCTCGACTGCGAGGGCGCCGAGTGGCCGATCCTGCTGACGGCGCGGCGGCTCGACCGCGTCGACGCGCTGTGCGGCGAGTATCACCTCGGCTCCCTGCCGCCGCTGTTCGACGTCGCCGGCCACACGCCGTACTCGCCCGCGCTGCTGGCCCACCACCTGGAGGCGCAGGGGTTTGCCGTGACGGTCGAGCCACTGTCGCGCGGCGTCACGCCGGTCGGCCTGTTCTTTGCCCAGCGGCGTTGACGCCGGTCAGATCACCGGCACCACCACGGTGCGGATGGTTGTGCTATACGCCGTCACCCCGCCGACCGTGGCGGCGGCCGCCAGGTTCGCCGTTCCTCCGTCGACGCCGGTCTGTCGGTCCCAGACGCGGATTCGCAAGGTCGCTGATCCGACCGCCGCGCCGACCGCCGGGACGAAGCGGATCTCGGCGCTGCTCGCCAGCAGCCGCGATGTCGCGGCGATCGGCGTGTTCAGGAGACGCCACTCCGTCTCGCCCTGCAGGCGGTATTGCCAGGCCCCGTTGCCGGTAGCGCCGATGATCGCCACGCCGAGGGACGTGCCAACGTCCACATCGGTGGCGCCGGCCAGCAGGGCCGCCACGGCGATCGGCGCCGGGTCGAGGTTGGTCCGCGCCACGCCCGGCAGCGTCAGATTGGCGGCCGGCTGCGTCGGCGCATCGTTCACCGGCGTGACGACGATGGTCAATGCGCCCGTGGCGTCGCTCACCGACGTGTGGCCGCCGGTCCCGAGCACGGTCAGGTCGAGCTTGGTTCCCTGCACTCCCTGGGTGCGGTCCCAGGCGCGATAGGTCAGCGCGGCGGAGCCGTTCCAGTTGGCGGCCGGGAAGAAACGAACGCGGTCGGTGTCGCGGAGCAGCCAGGCGGCGCTGTCCGACGCGGCCGGCATCGGCACCCAGCTCAGCCCGTTGTTGGTGCTCAGATACCAGGTGCCGCTGCCGCTCAGCCCGACCACGGCGATGCCGCGCAGGCTGGCCGGGTCGGCGTCGGCGAGGGAGGCGGCCGGCACGAACGAGGCGACGGTGTAGCCGGCGGCCGGGCGGACATCTTCGGCCAGGGTGCGCGTGGCCGGCACGGCGGTGAGCACCGGAGCGTCATTGATCGCCAGGCTGGCGGTGCGGCCGGTGGCGCTGAACGCCGTCAGTCCGCCGGTGGTGCCAGGGCGCTGCAGGTTGACGGTGTCGCCGGCGCTGCCGCTGGCCTGGTCCCAGGCGCGGTAGCTGATCGTCGCCTTGCCGGCAACCCCGGCGGTGGGGACGAAGCGGATCTGGTCGGTGGCGCGCAGCAACCGGGCGGCGGCGGCCGTGGTGGGAGTGGAGAAATCCGTCCACGGCCCGCCGTCGAGCGAGTATTGCCAGATGCCCTTGCCCGCTAGCGCGGTGACGGCGACGCCGGTCAGCGCCGCCGGGTCGGGGTCGGTCACACCGGCCAGCAGGGCGGAGACGGGGATCGCCGGCGGGTCGCTGTCGGTGCGGCCGACCGGCGGCAACACCGGCGTGGCCGCCGGCAGCACCGGGGCGTCCGGCCGCGGCGTGACGACATTCACCCCGCCGTGCCGCATGGTGCCGATGCTGCCGCCGGTGAACGGCAGGCCGACGTCGGGCGCGTGCCGGCCGACTTGCCGGTGGCGGTCCACGGGCGGAACCCCAGCAACGCCTCACCGTTCCAATTGCCGGGCAGATAGCGGACGCGGTCGGTGGCGCGGAGCAGCAGGGCGGAGGCGTCCGACGCGACGGTCAGCGGCAGCCAGGTCACGCCGTTGTTGAGCGAGTATTGCCACCGGCCGCCACCGCTGATCAGGGTGACGGCGATGCCGCGGTAGGTGGTGTTCCAGTCCGCCACGTTGGCGGCCGCGAACGAGGCGACGGTGAACCCCGGCGCGGTGGTCGCGTCCTCGGCGACGGTGCCGATCGTGAAGGCGGTGACGGCCGGGCGCCGTCGGTGACCGCCAGCGAGTAGTTGGCGTTCGCCGCCAGGGTGCCCTGAGTGATCGGGTAGGTGCCGGGCAAACTGGCGTCGGTGGCGGTGGTCGCCAGCGCGCCGGAGAACACCTCGGCGAGCGTGTCGTCGTTGACCAGCGGGTTGATCAGGTGGAAGGTGAGCGGCGGCAGCGCGCCGTGCTGCTTGGTCAGGGCGTCGGCGGCGACCGCCAGCGGGCGCCGGCGTGACCGTCAACAAAGCCTCAGTGAACGAGATCGCGTAGTTGGCGGAAGCCGCCAGCGAACCCTGAGTAATGGCATACTGACCGACGTCACTGGCGGCGGTGCCGGCGGTCGCCAGCGCGCCGGTGAGGGTGTCGCTGCCGACCAGCCCGGTGACGCTGTAGGTGAGCGGCGGATTGGCCTGGCCGTAGACGCGCGTCTTGGCGGCGGCGAGGACGGTGAGCCGCCTTGGGTCGACGACGTGGCCGACGTCGGCCGACGTGCTGCTGGAGACCAGCCGCGTCGCCGGCCAGCTCGGCGTGCAGGTTCGTATAGGTGCCGGCCGGCAGTCCGCCGACGAGGGTGAAGCCGGCCTGGTAGGCGGCCCCAACCAGCGCGACGACGCCCACGCCCAGTTCGGTGCTGCCGCGGTAGAAGCGCACCTGCCGGCCGGTCAGGTCGACGCCGCCAGTGGCGGTGACGGTGGCGGTCAGCACGATGTCGTCGCCGTAGGTGGTGGGGCTGTCGGTCGCCAGGGCGGTGGTGCTGGTGGCGGTGACGGTCAGGGTGCCGGGAGTGAACGCCAGCGCGTAGTTGGCGTTTACGCCCAGGCTGCCGCGAGTGATCGAGTAGGTGCCGGGCAGACTGGCGGCGGTGGCGGCGGTCGCCAGCGCGCCGAAGAACACCTCGGCGAGCGTGTCGTCGTTGACCAGCGAGTCGACCAGGTGGAAGGTCAGCGGCGGCACCGCCTCGCCGAAGAGCTTGGTCAGGTTGTCGGCGGCGACTGCCAGCGGCGCCGGGGTGACGTTCAGGATGCCGGCGGTGAACTCCAGCGTGTAATTGGCCGAGGCAGCCAGTGTCCCCTGAGTAATGTCATACGGTCCGACATCGCTGGCGGCGGTGGCGGAGGTCGTCAACGCCCCGGTGAGGGTGTCGGTGCCGACCAGCCCGGTGACGTTGTAGGTGAGCGCGGGCAGCGCTGCGCCGTACACCTTGGTCTGCGTGTAGGCCACGACGGGGAGCGGCTTCGGGTCGACGGTCAGGGTCGCCCCGGTGAACGAAAGCGTGTAGTTGGCCGAGGCCGCCAGCGTTCCACGAGTAATAGCATACTGGCCAACACCGCTGGCCACGGTGGCGGAGGTCGCCAGCGCGCCGGACAGGGTGTCGCTGCCGACCAGCCCGGTGACGCTGTAGGTAAGCGGCGGATTGGCCTGGCCGTAGACGCGCGTCTTGGCGGCGGCGAGGACGGTGAGGGCCTTGGGGTCGACGACGTGGCCGACGTCGGCCGACGTGCTGCCGGATACCAGTGCGTCGCCGGCCAGCTCGGCGTGCAGGTTCGTATAGGTGCCGGCCGGCAGACCGCCGACGAGGGTGTAGCCGGCCTGGTAGGCGGCGCCGACCAGGGCGACGACGCCCACGCCCAGTTCGGTGCTGCCGCGGAAGAAGCGCACCTGCCGGCCGGTCAGGTCGACGCCGCCAGTGGCGGTGACGGTGGCGGTCAACACGATGTCGTCGCCGTAGGTGGTGGGGCTGTTGGTCGCCAGGCTGGTGGTGCTCGATCCGATGGTGACGGTCAGGGCGCCGGTGCCGGCATTCGCCCCGCGGCCGGTGTAGTCAGCCTCGATCGTGTACCCGCCGACCACCATCCCGGCCGGCAACGGGTACAGCCCGGTAGCGATCCCGGTGGCGTTCACCGGCACGGTGATCGGGGTGCCGATGACGGTAGTCTCCTGGCGGACGATGAACGTCACGCTGCCGGACGCGACGGCGCTGCCATCGAGGGTGACGGAGGCGAAAACGGCCAGCGACTGGCCGATCGCGCTGTAGCCGACGCTACCGCTGGTGACGGCGACCGTCGGAACGACGCCGCCGCGGACGGAGACGGTGTAGGCGGGGTACGAGCCGAAGCCGGTGTTGGCGGTGATGATCTCGGGCAGGCCATCGCCGGTGAAATCAGCCAGCACCAGGCGGGTCGGGTTGTTGCCGACCTGGATCTCGGCGGTGCCGGTAAACCCGCCGAGGCCGTCGCCCAGGCGAACGCTGACGGTGTCGTTGTTGAACTGGTTGGAATTGTCGAGGCCGCCGGCGGCGCTCACCAGGTCGAGGTGGCCGTCGCCGTTGACGTCGCCCACCGCCAGCGCGGTCGGGAAGCGGCCAACGCCGACGTCGACGCGACTGGCGACCGAGTAGTTGTTCGCGCCGGTGGAGGCGCCGCGGAGGACGCTGGCGGTCTGGTTCGTTTTGCTGCCGACCACCAGGTCAAGCACGCCGTCGCCGGTCAGGTCGCCGACGGCCACCGACAGCAGGCCGACGTTGGAGGAGAAGGTGTAGAGGCTGCCGCCGCTGGTGACGATGCGGTTGCCGCCCTGGGCGTCCTGGTTGATCAGGAAATGGACCGGCGACGGGTTGATGTTGTGGACCACCACCACGTCGAGGTCGCCGTCGTGGTCGAGGTCGGCGACCGCCGCCGCGACCGGGGCATTGGGCAGCGTGACGTCACGAAGGTTGGGGAAGTCGCCCATCCCGTCGCCAAACCAGAACTTGGCGGTGCCGGCGCCGCCGGACCAGACCTCGTGGATCACCACCAGATCAGCGTTGCCGTCGCCGTCGAAGTCGCCTCCCTGAAGCGAGCGGATCAGCTGGCCGGTGATCGGCCGGGTGACGCCGGCCGTGAACCCGCCGGCGCCGTCGCCATGCCGGATCTGCACCTCACCGGCGTTGTTGACGTTCGAGGCCACCGCCAGGTCGGTGAAGCCGTCGCCGTCGAAGTCGGCGGCGACGACGGCCACGGGAGAGTAGTTGGTGGTGAACGGGGCCAGCGTCGTCCAGGAGGTGAATCGTCCGCTCTCGTCGCCAAAATACACGCTCACGGTCGCACTGGCCTGGCTGGCGACCACCAGATCGGCGAACCCGTCGCCGTTGAAGTCGAGCGGTGCCCCGGCCGGATCGGTGGCGACGACGAAGCTGGGGCTGCCCTCGCTGATCACGTCCTCGCGGCCGGTGAAGCGCAAGCCGCCGCGGTTGAGGCGAATGCTGACGGTGTCACTGTCGTAGTTGGCCGCGGCCAGGTCGGCCAGGCCGTCGCCGTTGACGTCGCGCAGGGCCAGTGCCACCGGGCCGTCGCCCACGACCACCGCCTCGGTGCCGCTGAAGGTGCCGTTGCCGTTGCCGCGACGGATGCCGACGGTGCTGCCGATACTGGTGCCGCTGGTGTTCCGCCCGTTGGCGACCGCCAGGTCGAGTTTGCCGTCGCCGTCGAGGTCGGCCAGCGCCACCGCGTAGGGCTGCCGGCCGACGGGAAGGTTGGTGCTGCCGGAGAAGGTGCCGCCGCTGTTCAGCCGGATGCTGACGCTGCCGACCGACTGATTGGCGATCGGGTTGGCGGTGACCAGGTCGAGGTCGCCGTCGTTGTCGACGTCGCCCAGGGTCACGCCGCGGGCGGTGATCCCGGTGCCGAGAGTGGTCCCCGCCGAGGTGGTGGTGAAGGCGGTGGCGCCGCCGGTGTGGAAGTAGGTGCGAACCTGGTTGCTGTTGTTGACCACGACGAGGTCGGGGAAGCTGTCGGGATTGACGCGGCCGACGGCGACGCTGGTCAGGGTGGTACTCGGGTTGACGCTGCCGCCACCGCTGAAGGTGCCGGTGCCGTCGTTGACCCGCCACACGATCTGCGTACCGACGGCGACGAAATCGAGCTTGCCGTCGTTGTTGACGTCGAACAGGGCGACCGCCTCGGGCGAGCCGAAGCCCGTGAGCGTGGTGTTCGTGAAGGTGCCGTTGCCGTTGCCGCGGCGGACAGTGACGGACCCGGCGGTCCGGTTGGTGACGACGAGGTCGTCCGCCTGCCCGTCGCTGTCGAGGTCGCCGACCGCCACCCCGGTCGGCCCGTCGCCGACGCTGAGGGTAATCGGCGTGATGCTGTTGAAGCCGCCGGAGCCGTCGCCGTAATGAATGGTGACGGTGTCGGAGGCGTAGTTGGCGACCACCAGGTCGGGGATACCGTCGGCGTTGAAGTCGCCGTAGGCGAGGGAGGTGGGCTGGTCGCCGACGCGCACCTCGCCGGGCACCGGGAAGTCGCCGACCGGGCCGGCCAGCCGGATGAACACAGCGTTCGTCGCGTACAGACCGACCGGGTCGTTGAAGGCGGCGGCCACGTCGGCGGTGCCATCGCCGTCGAAGTCGCCGAACGCCGCGGAGGCGGTCGTCCCGCCGACGTCCACCTGGCGGGATCCCGTGAACGAGCGGAACCCTTCGTTGAGGCGGACGCTCATCCCGCTGTTCGCGTTTTGGCTCGACACGCCGGCCAGGTCGAGATCCCCATCGCCGTCCACGTCGGCGATGCCGACCCGGTCGGTCTGGGCGGCGACCGCCACGGTGAGCAGGCTGAAGCTGCCGCCGTCGTTCCAGCCGACGGTGAGGGACGAACTGTTCGAGTTGGCGGTGACGAAATCGGTTCGGCCATCGCCGTCGAGGTCGGCCAGCGCGATGTTCGTGGGGGCGCTGCCCACGGTAACCGGCGAGCCAGTCAGGGCGAACGTGCCGCTGCCATTGTTGGCGTAGAAGCGGACCTGGTTGGTACTGGCGTACCGATCGAGGAACGCCACGTCGAGGTCGAGGTCGCCGTCCAGGTCGCCCACCGCGTACGTGGTGAACGACACGCCGGTGATGGTCGAGTGGGCAGTGAAGGTGCCGTTGGCCTGCTGCCGCCAGATGCTCGGGGTCGACCCGTGGTTGATCAGCAGGTCGGCCCGACCGTCGCCGGTCAGTTCGGCGATCACGAGGTCGCTGGGCACATTGGTGAGCGGGATCGTGACCGGGGCGGCCGTGTTGAACCCGCCGCTGCCGTCGTTGAGCAGGACGTCCACCTGACGATAGCTGGTGGGGCTGATCGTGTAGGTGCGGGCGACCGCCAGGTCGGGGGCGCCGTCGCCGTTCAGGTCGCCGACCGCGATGCCGCGGATCAGGTCACTGGTGCCGCTAACAAACGGCAATTCGGTGGTGCCCTCGAACTGTCCACCCCCGACCCCGAGGCGAAGGCTAACGCTGTTGTCGTTGGCGATGACCAGGTCGAGTACCCCGTCGCCGTTCAGGTCGGTGGTAACCATCTGTTTGACAACGCTGATGCTCGTGCCGGTCGCGCCGGCGACCACGACGGGAGCCAGGTTGGTGAAGCTGCCTGGCTGGGGCGTCACCGCCGGGGCCAGGCGTGCTTCCAGGGTTTCCAGGCGCATAGACGAACACCACGGCGGCGTGAAGGTTGGCGACGCATGGAGGATCGGTGGGTAGGAATCAAAGGTGAGGGTAAAGTGGGTGAATCCTACCAGGCTGAGCCGATCGACGCAACAAGATAGGGCAACTTTTCGTGCAAGTTGCATGGTTCATGCGGGCGGAGAGGCGGTCGGTTGTCAGCCGGTGCGCGGGCGGGTAGAGTGCAGGGAAAGGAGCACGACCGTGGACGTCCAGACGTTTCGCGACCTTTATCCAATCGCGCTTCCGACCGTTTCGGCTCGTCATGTCGAGCGGACAGAGCTACGAAGGTGCGGCACCCGGAACGAGCCTTTCTCACCCGCACCGACCTCCTGGTCGGCGTGGGCGAGACGGACGAGGGCGTGCCGGCCGCGTTCCGCATCTGTTCGCTGCTGCACGTCGCCAGCATCGAGCCGGTCGGCACGTCGGCGAGCGGGCCGGATCGATGAGGAGATGAAAGAGCTATGAAGTACAAGATCGTGCTACACCGCAGCGAGGAGGGGATCAGCGTATCGGTACCGGCAGCCAGCTGCTGGTCGGAGGGCGCCACGGAAGAGGAGGCACTGGCGAACATCGAGGACGCCATCCGCGAGTACCTCGCCGCGCTGGAAGACCGCTTCCGTGACGCCGAGGTCCGTGAGGTCGAGGTGCGGGTAAGCAAAGCCATGCCGCGTATCCCCGGGGTCAACCATCAGGACGCGGTTCGCGCGGCTGGAAAAGGCCGGCTTCGAGATCATCCGTCAGGGTAAGCACATTGTCATGAGCGACGGCACCCGCCAGATCACAATTCCGCGTCACGAGCACATTGAGCATTCACGATGGGCGGGATCGTGCAGGACGCCGAGGCTGACGGTCGAGGAGTTCCGCAAGCTGCTGTAAGCGAGTCGCCGCTCACCGGCCCGTTCGGCTTCGGTGGGGCGGCGGTTTCCAGCGGTTCCAGTTTGACGACATGAAGGAGATCGAACGTCACCGATCGTTCGTAGAGCAGGTCGGGGTCGCCCGGCGCCCGAGGCCGAACGCGGAACGCCCACGACAGTTCCGGATGGCGCACCTCATAGGCAACTCCCTTCCGTAAGCGTGATCGGAAGGGGACAAACGGTCTTCGCCCGAAGGGCGGCAGCCAATGCTTCGGGAGGCATGGACGTATCTCGGTTTCGTACCGAGACTCAGGATAGCAGACCGCTGGAGCGGCTGCCAACCGAAGGGGCCGACCAAAAACGTCCGGCCTTCCCCTACCCACCGCCGCGCGCTGGCAGTTCAATAGAATCCCGACGCTCATTCTCCTGCCTGATCTCTGCGCCCGGAGCGCCCCGCTCCCGGGGACTCCCGCCATGCGTCTCCCGCTGCTTCGGCTGGCGCCGCTCGCCGTCCTGCTCGTCGGTTCGTCCGCGCCGACGGCGCCGCCGGTCGACTTCACCCGCGACATCCGCCCGCTGCTCGCCGACCGCTGTCTCACCTGCCACGGCTTCGACGACAAGACGCGCAGGCGGTCTTCGTCTCGACGATCGCGACGCGGCGATCAAGGGCGGAGCGCAGCAAGCTGCGCGGCATCGTCCCCGGGCATCCGGAAAAAAGCGAGTTCATCGCTCGCCTCAAGACTGCGGTAGAAACCGAGATCATGCCGCCGGTGAAGTCCGGCAAGAAGCTCACCGCCCAGCAAGGATTGACCTGCTCGAACGCTGGGTGCGGCAGGGTGCGCCCGTATGCCCGGCACTGGGCCTACACCACGCCGGTGCGACGTTCCGGTGGTAAAGAAGGCAAATGGTCGCGAAGTCCGGTCGACCGCTTCATCCTGGCACGGCTGGAGGCGGAGGGGCTGAAGCCAACGCCCGGGAAGCCGGTCGCTGGCTGTTCCGCCGCGTCACCCTCGACCTGACCGGCCTGCCGCCGACGATCGAGGAGACCGACCGCTACCTCGCCGACACCCGCCCCGACGCCTACGACCGGCTGGTCGATCGGCTGCTGGCGTCGCCGCCTACGGTGAGCGGTGGGCGGCGGGCTGGCTCGACACGGCCCGCTACGCTGATTCGCAGGGATTCGCCAGCGACCCCGACCGCACCATCTGGCCGTGGCGCGCTGGGTGATCCCGGCGCACCTCAACCGCAACCTGCCCTGGAAACCAGTTCACCATCGAGCAGCTCGGCGACCTGCTGCCGAACCCGACGCCGGATCAGCTGGTCGCCACCCGGATTCCACCGCAACACGCTCACCAACACCGAGGGCGGCACCAATCCCGAGGAGTTCCGCTCCGCCGCCGTCGCCGACCGCGTCGTCACCACCTTCCAGGCGTGGACGGCGACCACCATGATCTGCGCCCAGTGCCACACCCACAAGTACGACCCGTTCTCGCAGAAGGAATTCTACCAGATATTCGCGATCTTCAACGGCAGCCAGGACGCCAACGGCGGCGACGACGCGCCCGACGGTCCCGGTCGTCCTGCCCGGCCGCGAATCGGAGCACGCCGCCGTGTCCGCCCGGCTGCCGAAGGCGCGCGCTGAATTGCAGGCGGAGACGGCCCGGCTCGACGCTGCTCAGGCCGCCTGGGAGAAGGCGGCCGACCGGGCGAAACTGCCGAAGGAGATCGCCGAAATCGCTGTCGACGCGGCGAAGCGGAAGCCGCAGCAGAAGCAGAAGTTGCAGGCGCATCACCGGGCGACGTCGGAAGCGTACCGCCGGCTCGACGCCGAGGCAAAAGCGCTCGACGCCCGCCAGAAGGCGCTGGCCGCCACCTCGCCGGTGCTGCGCGAACTGCCAAAGCCGCGCGACACGCACATCCTCATCCGCGGCAGAGTTTCTCAGCAAGGGCGACCCTGGTCACGGCGGGGTTGCCGGCGGCGATCGCCGACCTGCCGGCGCCGGCGAAGGTGGACCGGATGGCAGCTTGGCCCGCTGGCTGGTCGACCCGCGCCCATCCACTCACCGCTCGCGTCGCCGTCAATCGGCTGTGGGAGGAACTGTTCGGCCTCGGACTGGTGGAGACGAGCGAGGACTTCGGCACCGAGGCCGACCCGCCCAGCCATCCCGAGCTGATCGACTGGCTGGCAACCGAGTATGTGCGTACTGGCTGGGACACGAAGCGGATGGTGAAGCTCCTCGTTACCTCGGCCGCGTACCGGCAGGGGGCGCAGGTGAGCGACGAACTGGCGCGCCGCGACCCGCGCAACCGGCTGCTGGCGCGTGGCCCGCGCGTTCGCCTGCCGGTCGAGATGATCCGCGACCAGGCGGCTGGCCATCGGCGGGACTGCTGTCGCGCACGATGGGCGGCCCGCCGGTGCAGCCGCCGCGGCCGAACCTGGGGCTGTCCGCGGCGTTCGGCTCGACCACCGACTGGACCACCAGCAGCGGCGACGACCGTCACCGCCGCGGGCTGTACACCCGCTGGCGGCGCAGCGCCGTACCCGTCGTTCACCACCTTCGACGCCCCGGAGCGAACGTCCTGCACCGTCCGCCGGATTCGCACCAACACGCCTTGCAGGCGGCTGTTGACGCTCAATGACCCCGTGTTCGTCCAGGCGGCGCAGGGCTGGCGCGACAGGTCGTCGCCGAAGGCGGTGCCGATGTTCGCGGACGGGTGACGTTCGCGTTTCTGTGCACCTGGAAGGCGTCCGCCGGCGCTTGGCGAGGTCGACCGGCTGACCGCGCTGTTCGGGCGGTCCCGCCAGAAGTACGCCGCGGCCCCGGCCGGGCGACGGCGATGGCGACGGCCCTCGACGCACCCGTGAGCGAACCCCGCCGAACTGGCCGCCTGGACCGTCGTCAGTAACGTGAAGCCGCTCAATCTGGACGAAACCCTCGCCAAGCGGTGACGCCATGACTCCCACGCACCTGCACCGCCTCGCCCACCAGACCCGCCGGCAGTTCCTCCGCGACGGCGTCGCCTTTGGGCGGCATCGCCCTCGCCGATCTGCTCGCTCAGGAGAGCGCGGCCGCACCGGCCGATCCGCTGGCGCCGCGGCCGCCGCACTACCGGAGCGAAGAACGTGATCGTCCTGCACATGTCAGCGCCCCGCCGCACCTCGCGACCTGTTCGACTACAAACCGGAGCTGGTAAAGCGGAACAGCGAGCTGTGCCCCGACTCGATGGTCAAGGAAACGGTTCGCGTTCACCTCCGGAGTGCCGCGCCCTGCTCGGCACGCCGCAGAAGTTCAAGCAGCACGGCAAGGGCGGGGCATGGGTGTCGGAGGTGCTGCCCGGCATCGCGTCGATCGCCGACGAGTTGTGCTTCGTCAAGTCGATGTGGACCGAGCAGTTCAACCACGCCCCGGCCGAGCTGCTCCTGTACACCGGATCGCAGCCAGGGCCGCCCGTCGATGGGGTCGTGGGTGACCTACGGCCTCGGCAGTGAGAGTAAGGACTTACCCGGCTTCATCGTGCTCGTCTCCGGCGGGGTGCTGCCGTCGGCTGGCAAGAGTGCGTGGGGCAACGGCTTCCTGCCCGGCGTGTTCCAGGGGGTGCAGTGTCGCTCCGGCGGCGACCCGGTGCTGTACGTCAGCAACCCCGAGGGGAGTGAGTCGGGCCATGCGGCGGCTGAGCCTCGACGCGCTTGAAGGATCTGAACGAACTGCAGGCCCGCGAACTGGGCCATCCGGAGACGGTGACGCGCATCGCCCAGTACGAGCTGGCGTTTCGCATGCAGGCGGCGGTGCCGGAGGTGATGGACATCGGCCGCGAAGACAGGAAGACGCTGGAAGAGTACGGCTTTGCTGGCCCGGCGGCAGCGGATTTGCCAATAACTGCTTACTCGCGCGTCGCCTGGTGCAGCGGGGCGTGCGGTTCGTTCAGCTGTTCGACTGGGGGTGGGACTTCCACGGCACCAACCCCGGCGAGACCCGAGTACACCGGCCTGCCCAACCGCTGCAAGCCGATGGACCGGGCCGTCACGGCGCTGATTCGCGACCTGAAAAAGACGCGGCATGCTCGACAGGACGCTGGTCATCTGGACCGGCGAGTTCGGCCGCACTCCCTTCCGCGAGGGGCACTGGCGGGAAGCAAAGCCTGGGCCGCGACCACCACCCGCACTGTTACACGATGTTCATGGCCGGCGGCGGCATCCGGCCGGGATCCAGTCACGGCGGTTCCGACGTTCTCGGCTTTGCGGTGGCCGACAAGCCGGTTCACGTCCACGACCTGCAGGCGACGATTCTGCACCTGCTCGGCATGGAGCACACGCGTGACCTACCGCTTCCAGGGCCGCGACTACCGGCTGACCGACATCCACGGCAACGTGGTCAAGGACCTGCTGGCGTGACCGGCCACGCAGGGGGCGGTAATAGAACCCATGTTCGGCGACCGGAGATCGCTTGGTGCCATGCCCACGCTTGCGTGGGCATGCAACGTTCCTCGGACCGGCCCTGTCGGAGAACGAGTAGCCGCACCCCATGGCCACGAAGCGTGGCCATGGCACCGAGCACGCGCCCCGCGGCGACGTGGGGCGATTCAGCCGATCAGCAGGGCGTGGCGGCGAGGCTGACGGGGTGTGCTCGACGATGCGGTCCAGGGTGGCGTCGTCGGGCTGGGCGATCAGGGCATCGTTGCGGCGGATATCTCGAACTCGCCGCGAGCGACGGCGTCGGCCAGCACCTGCCGCAGCGCCCGCCCGGTCGTGTGCACCGTCCAGCCGCGGGAGCAGGCAACGCTCCAGGTCCGACAGCCGCACTCCCTCGTGGCGCCGGGTGGCGGCCGGCGGTCCTGACTCGCCTGCCATCGCGCCCAGCGGCAGCGGCCCGCGGCCGGTCGCCGGCGATCGGTACGCACGCCGGCAGGTCGACCCACGCCCGCAGCAGCGGGTGTATAGCACCAGCAGGATCGTCCGCCAGCGCCCCGCCGCTGCCGCGCCCCAGCTCGCCGCCGCCGTCACCGCCGCCCGTCTGCTGCCGCGCTCGCTCCAGCAACTCGTCGAATAGCGGGCATCCCGGCCAGACGTCGTTGAGAAGCCCGGACCGCCGCCTGGGTGAGCGGTGCCGGGCGGTGATCGTGTCGGTGGGCGTCTGACACCAGCGGGCCGCCGGCCGGCGGCGGCAGGTATCTCGACCCGGTCTTCCAGCCCGGCGCCGCAGCCGGCCAGCCGCAGAGAGTCGGCCCGCGGCGGCAGCGCGCCTCGCAGTGGCACAGCAGCGACCGCGAAACATGCGGTTTTGCAGGAAGTCGGCGTACTGCTCGCCTTGCACCGGCGAGGCGTGTCGCAGCAGCTCCGCCGCCTCGGTCCCAGCGCCGCCGGTCCGGCCAGGGTCGACACGTCGGTGTCGCCGATGTACCCCAGCCCGGCCAACTCCGCCCGATCCATGAACTGGTGGAAGTACAGCGGCTCGTTCACGTCCTCCAGGTGTTCGTGGTAGAGGTAGGCGTCGTCGCGGTCCTTCAGGATGGCCGCCTCGTCGCGGAGCAGCTGGCGATAGGCGTCCGAGGGCGGGATGGCGGCGCGGACCGGGAAGTCGAGCAGCGCCCGCGCTGGCCGATCCGCGTCGCCCCGTCCAGGGCGCGCGGACGTGATAGGCCATCATCTCGCGCTTTCACCCATATTGCCATCCGGGGTAGGTATTGCCGTGACGAGGACCCGCCGGTGAGCGGCGACAGGCCAGCGCCGGGATGCGTCCTCGCACGTTGCGGCGCCCAGCAGTAGTGCGCCATGTTGCGGACGGTAGTAGTCGATGATCGAGATCGCCGCCGGCGTCGCGCCAAGATCGAGCTGCGGCAACCTGCACGTTTGGCAGTCCGGTGGCGGCGATTGCTCGTTCACCGTCGGCGATCTGCCGGGCCGAAGGAGTCGACGCCGACGAACGTGCCGTCGGGGAAGTCGGCCGCCAGCGGCAGCAGGTTGCCGCCGGCAGCGGCCAGTTCGGTACCCGCGCGCTCCGGTGGCGGCGGGTCGAGGCCGGGCGATCGCCGCCAGGTGGCACGGGTGCGTGCGGCGGCTCGGCAGACTCGGGTACGGCACCTCATCGTAGGACGTCGGGTCGGTGGTCATGGGGTCAGGGCGTCGGCAGCCCGCTCACCTTCTCGAAGCCGACCACCGCCGGCGGCGACGCGAACACGCAGTCGGCGGTCGCGCTGAACGTATCGGACACACCGACCCCGCCGTCGAACACCAACTGGCCCTGGAGCGTGCAGGCGACCAGGGCGCAGACGTCGTCGCCGGTCCCGCCGGAGAACAGCACGCGGTCGAGGACCGACACCCGTGTCAGGCTGAACTGGTCGGCGCCGCTACCGCTGGCCAGCGACAGGACGCCGCTGAAGGCGCTGTCGGTCAGCGCCACCGTCGAGGCGGGCGGCGAGGCCCGGAGGACGTCGAGCTTCAGGAAGAAGTCGACCGCCTGCATGCCGCTGCCGGTGAAGTCGGTCGGCGTGGCGGTCACCACCTCCACCACGCCGTCGCAGTCGAGGTCGGCCACGCTGACGTGCGACCGGCCGGTGTCGCCGGTCATCGCGTCCATCTTGATCCGCAGGTGCGACGTCTGGCACTGCACCGCGCTGACGTCGGCCGATGCGCGGCTGGACACGGACAGCTCGCCGGTCAGGTGGACGCCTTCCAGCGTGACGGACGAAGGCGGCTGGCTGCTCGCCACACGGTCGAGCTTGATCGCCATGTCGCCGGCGGTGCAGGCGAGCGCGACGACGGCAGTCTGGCCGCGGGAGACGATGTCCACCCGCCCGTCGCAGTCGAGGTCGGCGACTGAAATCGAGCTGCTCAACCCGGTCGGGGTGTCGACGCGGCACATCAGCGAGCCGGCGTTACTGGCGCCGAACGAGAAGTCGGCGGCCGCGCCGCTGCTGCTGACACTCACCGCGCCGGCGACCGCCACGCTCCCCAGCCGCAGCCGCGGCGACAGCGTGGTGCCGCTCACCGTGAGTTTCTGATCGCAGGTGATCGAGGAGAACGAGCTGTCGGTGGCGGACAGATCGACCGGGCAGGTGGCCCGGACGGCCAGGTCGCGGTGAACGATGTTGCTGAACGTCAGCGACGACATCGCCCGCTCGCCCTTGATGCCGTCGATCTTGATGAAGGTGTCGCCGCAGGTGGCGCTGCTCAGGCTGACGTCGGTGGCCCCGCTGGACGTCACCGACAGCCGGCCGGTGATGGTGCTGGAGTCCACGCTGACGGTGCTGTCGTCGGCCACCGCCGACCCCTTGCTCAGCTGCACCGTGGCGTCGCCGATGACGCAGCGTTTGTTCATCTTCAGGTCGT
Organism: Gemmataceae bacterium; assembly: GCA_046350215.1. Lineage (GTDB taxonomy): Bacteria > Planctomycetota > Planctomycetia > Gemmatales > Gemmataceae > JAXMAU01. The sequence goes on from JAXMAU010000002.1 coordinate 123,759, forward strand.
AGCCGGCGGAACGGCCGGTCATCGAGTAGCTGGAGACGAGGCAGTCCTCCATCTTGATGCTCATCCGCGTCGTCGGGTCGGGACACGACAGGTCGAGCGACAGGCTGTCGAACGAGCTGCCGCTGGTGGTGACGTCGACCGGCGCGCGGCTGTAGAGAACGCAATCCTCGACCGCCAGGCTGCCCAGCTGCAGGTTCGACCGCGTCGACTCGCCCTTGATGCCGTCGATCTTCAGGTAGATGTCGACGGCGCGGCTGGAACTCAGCGTCGTGTCGAGGCTGCCGCGCGACTGAATCGACAGCCGGCTGCTGACGCTGCTGCTGTCGAGCAGGACGGTGCTGCTCGTGGCGGACGGTGTGGCCCGGTCGAGCTTGATGGTAAAGTCGTCGAAGAAGCACCGCTTGCCGACGGCCAGGTCGTAGCTGCCGGTGCGGCCGGTGATCGACGTGGAGCCGGAGACGACGCAGTCCTCCATCTTGATGGACATCCGTGTCGCCGGGTCGGGGCACGACAGGTCGACCGACAGACTGGCGAACGAGCTGGCGCCGGTGGTGATGTCGAGCGCGGAGCTGCTGCGGACGACCGTGTCGCCCACTGGACAGCCGGTGACGGACAACGACGACCGGGTCGTCTCGCCCTTGATGCCGTCGATCTTCAGGTAGATGTCAGCGGCCGAGCGGCAGGCGTCGAGCGACACGTCGGCGCTGCCGCGCGAGGTGACCGACAGCTGGCCCGACACGCTGGCGTCGCTGACCGCTCACGCGCGAGCTGCCGCTGACGGCGCTCAGCCGGTCCATCTTGACGAAGATGTCCGACGCCGAGCCGCCGCTCATCGGAAGGTGTGGCTGCCCTGGGCAGTCACGCGCACCGCGCCGTCCATGTCGACGTCGGTAAGCGTGGTGCTGGACGACTGGCCGGGCGGGCAGACGACGGCGCACGCCAGGCTGGACAGCTTCGTCCCTTCCGCCTTCAGATCATACGCCCCGTTGCTGCTGACCGACACACTGCCAACCTGCCCGCCGTAGAGGTAGAGCGACGAGCTGCCTCGCGCCAGGATGGGCGACGACTTGTCGATGACCCGGCCGGCGGAGGAGCTGCTCATCGAGAACGAGTTACTCATCCCCCACGACCACGAGCTGATCTCGATGGCGACTGCGGAGTTGTCGAGGGTGGTCGACGACGACGACGCGACGCCCTGCGTGCCCTCGTACTTGAGGTACAGGCTGGAGCAGCGCGAGTCGTCCATCGAGAACTGGTGACCGCCGCCGCGGCTGCTCACGCGCACGGTGCCGGCGGTGCAGGTGTCGAAGCTGGTGCTGCTCGACAGCGGCGTCGCTCCGCGGCCATCGTCGGTTATGGTGACGTCGGCGAACGAGCTGTGCGACGAGGAGAAGGCGGTCGCCCCGCGGCAGACCACCGACAGCGGCCCGAGCACGGTGGAGTCGGTGATCGACACCGCACAGGAGCCGTCGGTACAGCGGACCAGCACCGACCCGCCGCTGCCGCCACCGCCGCTGACCACGCGCTGCAGGTCGAACCCGTCGTTGCCCTGCAGGCTGCTCAGCGACAGGCTGGACACCAGCACATCCTGCAGCTTGATGCTGTCGGCGCCGCTGCCGCCCTCGACGCTCAGCGCGCGGCAAAACGGGCTGCCCGGCGTGCCGAGTACCTGCACCTGGTCGGCGCCGCCGCGGCTGTCGACGCGAAGGTCGAGGGCATCGCCGAGGTCGACCGCCACGCCGACCGGCTGGTCGTTGATCGCCGTCGAGGCGTCGGGAGTAATGTGGAACCCGACCGTCCCGGTCGACCCGGCCGTCCGCTCCAGGGTGAACACGTTGGCCTTGTCGTCGCCGGTGATATACAGCCGACCGTTGACAATCACCGTCGTCACCTTGCCGTCGAGCAGGGTGCGGTCTTCCAGGGCTTCCAGGCGCAACGGGGTGCGCAGGCGGAGCGGGTTCATGAGACGATCTCCACGGGTGGACGGGACGAAGAGGGGCGAATCCCCTGACGTGGGAGGGCGCGGCGAACCGCACCGGAAAATCGTTACGACCCGAGGAGTATAAGTCCGCCTCGTGAAGACCACAAGAATAATCATTTGCACAATATTGCCGTCTGGATGCACCCCGACGAGGAGCGGCAAACAGCAGAAGATGCGCGACCGGGCGTCACGATGGCGGGCGGGTGCCGACGTAGAGGGTGGCGATGCCGAACGTCAGCGGGTGGAAGCGCACGTCGGTCAGGCCGTGTCCGCGCAGTTTCGCGGCCAGCGCCTCGCCGTCGGGGAACTCCATCACGCTCGCCGGCAGGTAGCTGTAGGCGCGGTCCTTGCTGCGCGACAGCAGCTGGCCGACGCGCGGCAGCACGTACTTGAAGTACGCCCGATAGAGTGGGCCGAGCAGCCAGTTGCGCGGCCGCGAAAACTCCAGAATCGCCACGCGACCGCCCGGCCGGCACACGCGCACCATCTCGGCCAGCCCGCGGTCGGTGTCTGTCACGTTGCGCAGCCCGAACGCCACCGTCACCAGCTGGAAATGGGCGTCGGGGAATGGCAGCCGCTGGGTGTCGGCCTCGACGTACACGATTCGACGGGCGGCGTGTCGCCGCGCCGCCTTGCGCCGCGCCGGCAGCAGCATCGGCAGACAGAAGTCGGAGCCGACGATCGGCACCCGGCCTTCGGCGCGCCGGTCATACGCCAGCGCCAGGTCGCCGGTGCCGGTACACACGTCGAGGATCGGCGCCGCATCGGCGGCCACCACCGGCGGCACCAGCCGGGTGGTCCGCCACCGCCAGTAACGGTCGACGTTCAGGCTGAGCAGGTGGTTCAGCAGGTCGTAGCGCGGCGCGATGGCGCCGAACATCGAACGGATCCGGCCTTCGCGTTTGTCGAGCAGCTCGCTGGTCACAGGTTCTCCTCACGGGCGGGGTTGCGTGGCGACCCCCGCTGCTGATTCATACTATAAGGACATGATTATCACCGGCACCGAGGGGTGGAAACCGTCCGGCCGCGACGCCCGCCCGCTCACCATCCTGCTGGCCGCCTCCGAGGTCGTCGGTTTCGCCAAGACCGGCGGGCTGGCCGACGTCGCCGGGGCGCTGCCGGTGGCGCTGGCGCGGCGCGGTCATCGTTGCGCCGTCATCATGCCGCTCTACCGCGGCGCCCGGGCGGCCAAACCGGCCCCCGAGCCGACCGATCGCATCCTCCTGGTGCAGATGGGCCATCGCTTCATGCATGGCCGGCTGTGGCGCTCGTCGCTCGGCGACGGCCTGGTGCCGGTGTGGCTGGTCGAACAGGACGCCTATTTCAACCGCGACGACAAGGCGGCGAAAGCCGGCATCTACCAGTACACCGACGACGACGGCAGCCTGCTCGACTACGACGATAACTGCGAACGGTTCGTCTTCTTTAACCGCGCCGTGCTGGAGGCGCTGCCGCAGCTCGGTCCGTGGCCCGACGTGCTCCACGTCAACGACTGGCAGACCGGGCTGATCCCGGTGTACCTCCGCGAGCAGTATCGCCAGCGGACCGACCCGCGCCTGCGCATCTTCTACGACCGGACGCGGACGCTCATGACGATTCACAACATTGCCTTCCAGGGCACCTATCCGCCGTGGGCGATGCCGCTCGCCGGGCTGGACTGGAAACTGTTCAACCACCGACAGCTGGAATACTGGGGACAGCTCAGCTTCCTGAAGGCCGGGGTGGTGTTCAGCGACGTGGTCAGCACCGTCAGCCCGACCTACGCCCGCGAGATCCAGACGCCCTATTACGGGTGTGGGCTGCAGGGTGTGCTGTACGAGCACCGGGCGCGGCTGATCGGCATCGTCAATGGCGTCGACTACGCCAGCTGGGACCCGCGCCACGATCGGCACATCGCCACCGCCTACGGGCCGGACGACCTGACGGGCAAGGCGGCGTGCAAGGCGGCGCTGCAACGCGAGAGCAAACTGGCGGCGGAGGCGGCGACGCCGCTGCTCGGAGTGGTCGCCCGCCTGACCGAACAGAAGGGCGTCGACCTGATCGTCGCCGTGGCGCCGCGGCTGCTGGAACAGGGCTGCCAGCTGGTCATTCTCGGCGAGGGCAGTCCGGCGTACCACAAGCAGCTGCGGGCGCTGCGCGACCGCTTCCCGGAGCGGATGGCGCTGACGATCGGCTTCAACGAGCCGCTGGCGCACCGGATCGAGGCCGGGGCCGACCTCTTCCTGATGCCGTCGGCGTTCGAGCCGTCGGGACTGAACCAGCTGTACAGCCTCCGCTACGGCACGCCGCCGGTGGTGCGGTCGACCGGCGGGCTGGCCGACACGGTGACCGACACCACCGACGAGACGCTCGCCGACGGCACCGCCACCGGGTTTCGCTTCGCCGCCTACAACGCCGACGCCTTGTGGGAGGCGGTGCAGCGAGCGCTGGGACTGCTCCGCACCCGTCCGGAAGTGTGGCGCCAGGTGATGCGCAACGGCATGCAGAAGGACTGGTCGTGGGACCGCAGCGCCGCCGAGTACGAGGTACTGTTTCAGCGCATGGTGGCCCGCGACCGGGTCGGCTGGTGAGGCGAATAGCGGCGCGTCCCTACACCAGCGGCCGGCGACACGGTACGATGAAGGAAGGCCGTGGCAAATCCGGTGGGTGCCGGTGACCGTGCCGGATAGGCCGATTGTAGGGGCCGGGAAGGGGCGCGTCCCGGCCGGGATGGCGGCGGCGCGCCGGTTGACATTGCCGCCGGGAGCCGGCGGGATGAGACTCCAGTCGGGGACGGGGGCGGGTGGACCGATGGACGAAACGCTGCGGGGATTCGCGGAGTCGCTGAGGGGGCTGCCCATGCCGGAGCTGCGTAAAGATCCGATTGTCGGCCGCTGGGTGATCATCGCCACCGATCGAGCCAGGCGGCCGGTCGCCCCGCCGAGCGAGCCACTCGCCTCGCCGGGCGGCGTCTGTCCGTTCTGCGAGGGCAACGAGACGTACACCCCGCACGAGATTCTCGCCTACCGCGCCCCCGGCACCCGCCCCGACCAGCGCGGCTGGCGAGTGCGCGTGGTGCCGAACAAGTACCCGGCGCTGCAGATCGAGGGCGAGCAGAACAAGCGCGGCGAGGGCATCTACGACAAGATGAACGGCATCGGCGCTCACGAGGTGATCCTCGAATGCCCGTTCCACGAGTCGAGCCTGACCCAGCTGACGGTGGAGAACATCCGCGAGATCCTGTGGGTCTACCGCGATCGCCTGGTCGACCTCAAAAAAGATCCGCGCCTGGTGTACGGCATGCTGTTCAAGAACGTCGGCGCCGCCGCCGGCGCGTCGCTGGAGCACTCGCACTCGCAGCTGATCGTCACGCCGATCGTGCCGATCAACGTGTGGGAGGAGATGTCCGGGGCGCTGGAGTTCTTCGGCTACCGCGGCCGGTGCATCTACTGCGACATGATTCACCAGGAGATGGCGAGCGAGAAGCGAGTGGTGCTGGACACGCCGCACTTCCTGGCGTTCTGCCCGTTCGCCGCCCGCTTCCCGTTCGAGATGTGGATTCTGCCCAAGCACCACAACAGCCACTTCGAGAACATTCAGAAGACCGAGGTGGACGAGCTGGGGGCGGTGCTCAAGACGATCCTGATGAAGCTGGAGGTGGCGCTGGGCACGCCGGCGTACAACTACGTCGTTCACACCTCGCCGTTCGACACGCAGGCGCTGCCGCACTACCACTGGCACATGGAGGTGATCCCGCGGCTGACGCGCGTCGCCGGCTTCGAGTGGGGGACCGGGTTTTACATCAACTCGATCCCGCCGGAGCAGGCGGCAGGGTTTTTGCGGGAGGTGGAGGTCAACCCGGCTGGCGGGCGGACGAGCTGAGCGTCGCCGTCGCCGGGGAGGGCCGACGGGTCCGCCTTTGGGCGGCATCGTCGGCACGATACATGGCAACCGCCGCGCACCTCGGTTCGCACCGCGAACCGGCGGACGGGGCGGGTTGCGCCTCCACGGGCGAAGGAGCGAGGGCGGTGACCGATCGAAAGCTGCAGGCGCGGTGGCTGGCGGTGCTGGCCGGGACGGCGGTGGCGGTGTACGGCTGCTGGCTGCTGGTGCGGCCGTTCCTCGGGGTGCTGACGTGGTCGGTGGTGCTGGTGGTCACGTTCTACCCGGTCCACCGGCGCTTGACGCGCTGGCTGGGGCGGCCGGGATGGAGCGCGCTGCTATCCACCGGGCTGGTGGCGGGGGTGGTGCTGGCGCCGGCCGCGTTCGCCGCGCTGATGATCGCTCGCGAGCTGCCGGGCCTGGCCAAAAACGCCAGCTGCGCCTTCGCCTACCTGTTCGGCCCGCAATCGCCGCTCGGTCAGGAAACGCTCGACTGGCTGGGCAGCTTCGTCGACCTGGAGCAGCTGCGCTCGTCGGAGTTCTACCTGGAGCGCGCGCGCGAGTTGAGCGGGCGGATGGTGGGGCCGCTGCTGGGGATGGCCGGCGGAGTGGTCGACGGGCTGGTGCAGGCGGTGTTCGTGGTGTTCGCCACCTTCTTCCTGTTCCGCGACGGCGCGGCGCTGGCCGGCTGGCTGCGGCAAAGCCTGCCGCTGGAGGAAGCGCAAAACGCCGAGATCATTCACCGCACCCACGAGATGATCGAGGCGAGCATGTACGGGGTGGTGGTGCTGGCGGTGCTTCAGGGGGTGCTGGGAGGAATGGCGTTTCTGGTGCTGGGGCTGCCCAACCCGTTCATCTGGGGGGCGGTGATGATCGTCCTGTCGACGATCCCGGTGGCCGGGTCGTTCGTGGTGTGGGTGCCGGCGGCAGGGTATCTGGCGGCGACCGGCGAGTGGGGCGAGGCGGTGGCGCTGGTGGCGTGGGGCACCCTGGTGATCGGCACGGTCGACAACTTCCTGCGGCCGGTGGTGATGGGGCAGAAGGCGCGGATGCACGAGCTGCTGCTGTTCTTCGCGGTGCTGGGCGGGCTGGTGGTGTTCGGGGTGGCCGGGCTGGTGCTCGGGCCGGTACTGGTGGCGGTGACGCTCGGGCTGATCGACGTGATCCGGCAAGCCGACCGGCCCGCGGAGGCGATCCGCCGCGAGCCGGGCCTGGCCGAACAGACCGCCCGCATCGCCGACGGCGAGTCGCCGCGCCTGGCGGCGATGCGGTAAGAGTAATACGATACTCCATTCAATGACGGAGCGACCGCTACTTCGCGCGGCGGTCCGGCGGGCGGATGCCGACGGTGGAGAAGTCGGGCATCTTGAAGCCGATCTCGCCGTCGGCGAGCTCGGCTTCGGAGCTGGAAATCGCCTCGCCGGGGTCGACGAACAGCGGGTCGGCGATCAGCGAGTGCTGGTCCTGGCCGGTCTTCTGCCACTGCTCGAACGTCAGCTTGCCGAAGCGGACCTGGGCCGCCCGGCCGCCAGTAGAGGTTGTGGTCGAGCTTCACCGGGCCGTCCCAGCGGCCACGGCGAGGAACTGCTCGCCGGTGCCGTAGATCAGGGTGCCGCGCTCGAGCGTGAAGCTCAGGTGGTCCTCCAGCGCGTTCGCTGCAGTTGGTGGTCGCGGGCCCGCCGCCAGGATGCGTTGCTGCGCACCACGTTGTCGCGACCGTAGTGCCGGTGGAACCCGCCGCGCACTGGTGCGATAGACCAGGTTGTCCTCGGCGACGATGTCAGTGCTGCCCTCGTCGAAGTAGATGCCCCACTCCGCCGTAGTACGACGCGCTGACATCGTGGAACACATTGTCGCCGCACTACCGTGCCCGGCTGCATGCCGAGCGTGTACAAACCGGCCATGTCGCTGAGTATGCCCTTACCGAGATCGTGGATGTGGTTGTATTCGAGCACGTTGTCGCGCGCCAGCGTTTTGCCGTAGCCCCACGTCCAGCCGATCGACACGCCGGTGTAATACAGATCGTGAATATGGTTGTGGGCGATGCGGTTCTTGAAACTCTGCCCGATCCACACGCCGACCGCCTGGTGATGAACTGGCCACCGGCGTGGATGGTTGTCGGTGATGCGCGTGCCGTGGGTCTGCTCCGCCGGTTGGTGCGGCTGCCCATCTCGCTGACGCGGACGCCGCCGGCGCCGGTGTCGTGAATCCGGCAGCCGACGACGCGGTTGTCCTGGCAGCCGCGCGCCAGGCAGGGCGTAGCCGCTGACGTGGGCGATCTCACAGCCGTCGAACGAGCTGTGCCGCAGCCCGTCGGCGTGGACCACCGCCGGCACGCCGGCCGCCGCCTGCAGGTCGCCCGCCTGGCCGGGCGGCAACGTCCATTCGGCGTGCTGGAAGCTCAGCCCGCGGAAATGCAGGTGGTCAATCGTCCGCTCGCCTCCGGCTTGCCCTCGAAGCGCACCAGCGCTGGCAGTCGGGCGACCGTCGCCGTCACGGCGTCGAGCCGCTCGCCCGGTAGCGGCGCGTAATACAGCTTGCCGGTGGGGCGATCGAGATACCATTCGCCCGGTTCGTCGAGCAATTCCAGAGCGTTGACAACGTAGTAGCGCGCCGGCTTGCCGTTGTCGACCAGCCGCCGCAGGCTGCGCGCCGAGAACGTCACCTGCCGTTCCTTCTCGTCGACCGACACCACCGGCAGATGGACGTCGACCCACAGGTGCAGCACCACCACCTCGACGTCGCTCAGGTTGTTGTACTGCCGCAGATCGCCGGCCTTGAACTGGAAGCGATCCTGCCCCTCGTAGCGCCGGTCGCGCTCGGTCTTCTTGGTCGCCGCGGGCAGGCCGGCGATCTGCAGGAACCCGGAGTTCGGGTGCCGCGCCCGCGTCCGCCGCGCGCCGTTGACCCACAGCTGCCGGTAGTACGCCTTGCCGTCGCGGACCTCGGGCAGTTCCGCCACCCACACCGTCCGCCCGTTGACCGTCGCCTCCTTCCACCCCGTCACCGGCCGTCCGCCGCTGAGCACTGGCGTTTCGCCGTCGGCCGCTCGATAGGTGATCGGCGCCTTTGCCGATCCGGAATCTTCCGGTGTGAACACCACCGGCCGATCGAGCCGGTAGGTGCCGCCGTGGACGATCACGCTGGCCGGCGCGGAGCGATCCGTGCGGGCGCGGAGGGCGTCGCGGGCGGCCTCGACGGTGGCGAACGGTTGGTCCTTGGTGCCGGGGTTGCGGTCGCTGCCGCCGGGCGCGACATGGTAGACGACGGCGTCCGGCCCGGCGCCGAGGGCAGGGGAACTCGCCAGGGCGGCGAGGAGAAGGGTCGACAGGGCGAGCGCTCGACGGATGTTCATGGGTCCATCTCCTGAGAAGGCAACCCCGCCAGCCTATGCCGGCGGGATCGGGATTCAAGTGTCCGGTTTCACTGCGTTGACGGAAGAGGGGAACCACAAAGAACACAAAGAGCACAAAGAAGATCACAAAAAGAACCGAGACAGCGACCTTCCCCTTGTCGATCGGCGGCGGGGGTTCGACAACAATCTGCCGCCGTCTCGCCCCCGTCTTCCGAGGGTGTCGTCATGTCGTCTCGTCCGCTCCTGACCGCTCTTGTCCTGCTGGTGGCGCTGGTGCCGCTCGCCGCGGCGGCGCCGCCGAACGTCGTTTTGCTCATCTCCGATGACCAGGCGTGGACCGATTACTCGTTCATGGGCCATGCGACGATCCGTACCCCGCACCTCGAGCGGCTGGCGAGTCAGAGCCGCACCTTCCGCCGTGGCTATGTGCCGTCGAGTTTGTGCTGCCCCAGCCTGGCGTCGATCGTCACCGGCCTGTACCCGCACCAGCACAAGGTCACCAGTAACGACCCGCCGCGGCCGGCCGGGATGAAGCCGGCGGCGTTCTACCAGTCCGAGGCGTTCGCCGCGGGCCGCGAGACGATGAGCCGGCACCTGGAGGCGGTGCCGACCCTGCCGCGGCTGCTGGCGCAGCATGGCTACCTGTGCCTGCAGACCGGCAAGTGGTGGCAAGGCCACTACCAGCGCGGCGGATTTACCCACGGCATGACCAGGGGGCAGCGGCACGGCGATGAGGGGTTGTCGATCGGCCGCAAGACGATGCAGCCGATATACGATTTCATCGAGACGGCGACGCGGGAAAAGAAGCCATTCTTTGTCTGGTATGCGCCGATGATGCCGCACGATCCGCACACCCCGCCGCAGCGGTTGCTCGACCACTACCGCGACAAGACGAAGTCGATCCATGTCGCCCGTTACTGGGCGATGGTCGAGTGGTTCGACGAGACGTGCGGCGCGCTGCTCGCCCATCTCGACGCCAGGAAGCTGGCCGACGACACGATCGTTGTGTACGTCACCGACAACGGCTGGGTGCAAAACCCGGACAAACCCGGCTTCGTCCGCTCGAAGCGGTCACCGTATGACACCGGACTGCGGACGCCGATCCTGGTCCGCTGGCCTGGCAAGGTGAAGCCGGCCGCCGTCGACCGGCCGGTGCTGTCGCTCGACATCGCGCCGACGCTGCTCAAGGCCGTCGGCCTGAAGCCGACCGCCGCCATGCCCGGCGTCGACCTGCTCGATGACGCGGCGCTCGCGGCGCGGCGGACGCTCTTCGGCGAGTGCTTCACACATGACGCCGTCGACCTCAACGACCCGGCCGCCAACCTCGAGTACCGCTGGGCACTCGCCGACCGCTGGAAGCTGATCGTGCCGAAGGACGGCAGCAACCCCGAACTGTACGACGTCGTCGCCGACCCCGACGAGCGCCGCAACCGCGCCGCCGACGACCCGGCCCGCGTCAAGGAGCTGCGCGCCCGCCTCGACACCTGGTGGACGCCAGAAGAGAAGAAGGGAACCACCAAGGGCACAAAGAACACAAAGAAGATCACAAAAAGTAGCTAGGGTAGCGGTTACGCCGTTGGGTCGTTCTCTCCTCCCAGGGCTGACGCCCTGGGCTATTCACTACCGCCCCTTCGGGGCTAAGAAGTTTCGGGGTCGCTCCCAAGCCCCGAAGGGGCGACAGTCAATAGCCCAGGGTGTAAACCCTGGGAAGACGAGACCGGGTGCGCGGCCTGCGGGCGGATTGTGTCGTCGCGCGGGCTGCGTCGTTGACGCGGCGGGATCGGTTTTTGCTGGACAGCCGGTGTCAACTTTTTGACAATGCGGTATCCTCGGATTCAGGGGAGACCCGAACCGGGTCGGTTCGGCGGGAGAGGAGGCCGAACGGTGGACACCGCACGCAGCAACGTCGCCTCCTGTCCGGCGCGGGAGCAGCTGGTCGCGTTCGCCCGCGGCAGCCTGACGATGGCGGCGCTGGAGGCGATCAGTGACCACCTGGCCGGCTGCGATCGCTGCCTGGCGGTGGTCGACGAACTGTCGGCCGACGACACCGAGATCCGCCACGTCCGCCGGGCGCTCCGCCGGGACGACCGGCCGCCACAGACCGCCGCACCCACGCCGCGGACCGAGCCGCCCCTCCCCGCCTCTGGCCCCCCGGAGCCGCCGTTTGACTTCGGCCAGTATCACCTTACGGATGTCCTCGGCCGCGGCGGCATGGGCATTGTCTACCGCGGCGTTCACACCCGGCTGAAGAAGCCGGTGGCGATCAAGTTCCTGTCCCCCGATCGCATCGCCGACGGCCGCACCCTCGCCCGGTTCGTCCGCGAAATGGAGGCGGTCGGCCGGCTCGATCACCCGAACCTGGTCCGCGCCACCGACGCCGGCGAGCGCGACGGCGTTCACTTCCTGGTGATGGAGCTGATCGACGGCGTCGACCTGTACCGGCTGGTCCGGCTGGGCGGCCTGCTGTCGGTCGCCGATGCCTGCGAGGCGGCGCGGCAGGCGGCGCTCGGGTTGCAGTATGCGCACGAGAACGGGCTGGTGCATCGCGACATCAAGCCGTCAAACCTGCTGGCGTCGACGCGCGGCGAGGTGAAGGTGCTCGACCTGGGGCTGGCCCGGCTGCACCAGCCGGGCGCGGCGTCCGAGGAGCTGACCGACTCCGGGCAGGTGATGGGCACCGCCGACTACATGGCGCCGGAGCAGTGGGAGTCGAGCCACGAGGTCGACATCCGCGCCGACCTGTACAGCCTCGGCTGCACCCTGTTCTACCTGCTCGCCGGCCGTCCGCCCTATGCGGCGCCGCAGTACCGCTCGCACACGCAGAAGATGGCGGCGCACCTGACGGCGGCGGTGCCGTCGGTGCAGGCGGTGTGTCCGCCGGTGCCGGCCGACCTGGCCCGCGTCGTCGCCCGGCTGCTGGCGAAACGGCCGGCCGACCGCTACGCCACTCCGCAGGAGGCGGCCGCCGCGCTGGCCCCGTTCTGCGGCGGGGCCGACCTGGCCGCCGCGGTCCGCCGCGCCCGCCAGGAGCCGCCGGCGAGCGGGTCCGGCAAGTCCACGCCGTCGTCGCTGCCGGCCACGTCCGGCCGGCCCACCGGCGCCTCGACGCCGTCGACGCACCCGCTCACCGCTCCCCACCCGCGCCGCCGACTGCTGGCCGGCCTGGTCGTGACCGGGGCGGTCCTGGCGGTCGTGGGCGTGTCCGCGCTGCTGCGGGCGCCGGGCCCGCGCGGCGGCGAGGAGGCGGCCGAACCGCCGTCCGCCCCGCAACCGCTCGCCGAGGTTGTCGCCCCGGCGTTCCGGCCCGGCATGCGCCACGACCTGCTCGTCCGCCCGCCGACGCTGTTCCACTGGTGGGACCCCAACCGCAACAGCCACTGGGTCCACGACCCGGACCTGCCGCGGCTGCGGGTCCAGGCGTACGCGCTCAAGCTACTCGCCCTCGGCCGGTCGGACACCCCCGGATTCACCCTGCAGCTGGGGGTGTCCCAGGAGCGGTGGACCGGCGGCTTCGGCGTGTTCTTCGCCGGCCGCAAAGACCCGGCGTCGGGGCAATCCACCTTCGAGTACCTCTACCTGCAGCGCCGCCACCACGCCGGCCGCGAGGAACACTTCCTCTCCCGCGGGCACGGCACGGTCCAGCCCCGGCCGGTGGTCGGTCCGCTGACCACCAAGCACAGCACCGCCTCGTGGACGTTGCTCGAATCGCCCGGCCCGCGCGAGTACGTCCTCGAGCTGCGCGTCTCGCCCTTCGGGTTGAACCGGGTCGCCTGGGACGGGGCGCTGTGCGGCGACCTGGTCGACCGCCCCGATCGGCCGTTCGTCCCCGGCAGCTACCAGGGGGAGTTCGGCCTGTTCGCCGAGGGCTGCTCGGTGCAGGTGTTGTCGGCCCACTATTTCCCCACTGATTGAGATCCGCAATGACGATTAGCATCGATTGCCCGAAGGGTGGCCGGAAAGCGCGCGTCTACTTGAAAGACGGCAACTATCTCACCTGTGTGAGCGGGGACCTGGTGGCGTTGTTCCGCGCCCCGGTGGTCGCCGAAGTGGCGGCGGCCTCCGTGATCAAGGTGAAGATTTATGACGGGCAGATCACGCCGCCGACCGACCCGCCCGCCGGGGATCCGACGGTGTGCGACGCCACCATCACCGGCCAGAGCTGGGCGGTCGGCGACGTGCCGGTCCCGGCGTTCACGGCCGGGCAGACGACGCGCAATCTGACCGCTGCCGCCTGGGAGGTGTCCGGCGGAACGACTGTGAACACGGTGAGCGTGGCGTTCATCGGCGCCACCGTCGGCTACGACGACAACTGCTGCTCCGGCAGCGGCTCCGGGTCGGCGTCGCTGGCGGTCCGGCTGACCGGCGAGGTGGGGGCCGCCGAACTGCAGGTGACGGTGCCCGACGGCAAGCACGCCGGCGTTCACACCGCCCGCGCCGTGGCGCAGATGGCCTGGGAGGCCCGGTTGAACGGCGCGACATTGCGGGTGGCGGTCGGCTCGTGCGGCACGCTGCGGCTGTCCAACGGCGGGGCCGGGTCGGTGGCCGGCACGGTCGAGTTTGCTCCCTTCTCGGCCGTCTTTCCGGGGGCGGCGGTCGGGGCGGCGGGCGACGTGGTGGTGATCGTGGCATGACGCGCCCGTGTCGCTGCGACCGCTTCCAGTATGGTCGCCTGTATGTTGTCGACCGCGACTGTCCCAAGTGCTGGCTGTTCGCCCATCGGCCGAGCGTCCGCAAGGCGTGGGGCGGCGATCCGGCCGACTGCGACGCGCTGTTCGCCGCCCGGCGCGAAATGTCTACCGAGCAGATGGCTGATCTGCTCGCCGGACCGCCGGCAGTGATGCCCGACGGCTGGCGCCACTGGCCGGTAACCCGTGCGGCCCACCTGCGGCTGGTCGAGCGGTTCCTGGCGGCGCTGCCGCCGTATCCGGAGGGGCGGTTCGCCGGCCGCGGCGCGGTGCTGTGCGGGGGCGGGCCTTACGAGGCGGGTATCTACGTTGCCTGCAAGATGCTGCGGCACGTCGGCTGGGAGTACCCGATCCAGGTGTGGCACCGCGGCGCTGCCGAGCCGGTCAGCGCCCGCGTGCGCCGGCTGCCGGGGGTGGAGGTGGTGGACACCGAGGCCCACCCGGCGCGGGCCGCTCGGCGGTTGATGGGCGGGTGGGAATCGAAAACACTAGCGATCCTGAATAGCCCATTCGAGGAAGTGCTGTACCTCGACGCCGACTGCTACCCGGTGTACAACCCCGCCGAGTGCTTCGCGCCGGCGAACAACCCGCACGGCGTGGTCGTCTGGCCGGATATGCCGATCGCCGACGACGCCGTCCACTGGCCGACCTACGGCCTGCGGCCGGACGGCCAGCCGGGGCTGAACGGCGGCCATTATGTGCTGAGCAAGCGGCGGGCCTGGCCGGTGTGGCAGCTGGCCAGCCACTACGACAACCACAGCGATTACTATTACTGGCGAACGGTGTTCGACGTGACGGTCGGTGGATTCAGCGACCAGGAGCAGGTGCGGGCGGCGCTGCACCGGCTGGACGTCCCGTACCACCGCTACGCCGCCCGGCCGCTGGCGTGCGTGCATGCGTCGTACCTGCAGCCCGGACCGGGCGGCCGGCTGCTGTTCGTCCACCGATTCGACAACAAGTTCGACCTGTCCGGCCGGTTTCGGGCACCGCTGCAGTGGCATCCCGGCGGGCTGCCGATGGAAGTGACCGCCTGGCGGTATTTCCTAGAGTGGGCGACCGCGGCGGTCGACGACCCGGCGTTCCCCGAGGAGGTGCCGGGGTTCTTCACTCGCGCCGAGTGCGCGCTGTGGCATCGCGTCTGCCGCGACCGCGAGGTCCTGGAGCTGGGCCGCCATCACGGCCGCAGTACCGTCGTCGCCGCCGCCGTCGCTCGACGGGTGGTGTCGCTCGACCGCGCCAGCGCCGGGCCGGCCGATCGGTGGCTCCAGTGCTACGGGGTGCGGCACAGGGTGTGGCTGCGCGAGGGCGAGTTCGCCGCGCTGGTGCCGACGTCCGGCGGGCCGTTCTCCGCCTGCCTGATCGACGGCGACCACGACCGGGCGAGCGTGGCCGCCGACCTCGCCGCCATCGTCGCGCATTTGACGGTCGATGCCGTCCTCGGCTTCCACGACTACGACGATCCCCATCACCCGGACGTGAAGCCGACGGTGGATGCGGCGGCGGCGCGGTACGGCTGGCGGCTGGTCGAGCGGGCTGACCACCTGGCGGTGTTTGCCACCGGAAACGGCACCGCCCCGTCGCAGCGAGCGAACGGGGCAGTGGCAGGTTGATCAGCAGGGCGGACCGGGGTCAGGGCGACGACGGCGGCTCGGCCACGATCATGATCAGGGAGATTTGCGGCAGGTGATCGCCGAGCAGGTCGGCGCCGGCCTCGCCGTCCTCGCCCTTCTTCTTTTTCTTCGGGACGGCCGCCTTGGGCATCGGCGCGTTCTTCTTGCGCACCAGCGTCACCTGGATCACCTGCTCGGTCTGCACGTCGCTGAACTCGGCCTTGTAGCCGGGCACCTTCGGGTCCGGCCCCTTCAGCTCCTTCAGCTCGGCCTTGGTCATCTTCTTGACCTTGCCCTTCTCGTCGAACGACCCCTTCGGATGGGCGGTGCGAACGACCACGTCATCCATCGCCGTCAGTTCGACGTCCTGATGCTCATTGCGCACCTGGTACATGGTGGCCTGCGCCTGGGCCAGTTGCCGCTGGGCGTTGATCATTCCCTGGGCGTCGCCTCGCGCCCGCGCCTGCATCATGCTCAGCTGCGCCTGCTGGATGCTGTTGATCGCGCCGGGATTGATGGTGGTCACCGGCACCGTCACCGACAGGCGGATCTTCTTCTTGTCCTCGTAGACCGCCGCCACCTTGCCGGTGAGCACGCCGGCGCGGATCAATTTTTCGCTGTTCGCTTCCTTCTCGGCCTCGCCTTTCTTGCCCTTCTCTTTTTTCTGGGCGTTGACGGCGGGGCCGCTCAACAGCAGGATCGGCACCACCAGCGCAGCCAGCCAGCGGATGATCGGTTTCATGGTGGTCTCACCAAAGGCGGGAGAGAGGGAAGGTCTGCAGTCACTCTAGCTCGCCGGCCGGTCCGGAACAAGAGGCGACCGGCCGCCCTTCCCCTTGGACGCCGGCCGCCCTCGTCGCGTTCCCTCATCGCCCCCGCCCCGTTCGCCGTGAACACACCGGGGGCCAGGAACCAGACCGTTTGACGACTCAGACCGTCGGCAGCTGCCACGGGTCGCGGCGCTCGCGGTCGCGCCATCCGTTCGCCGTCTCGTCGTCGACGAACGCCCACTTCTTCGGGTCCCAGCGCAGCTTGCGATGGTTCCAGTACGCCAGGTTGCCCAGGTGGCAGACGGTCACCGAGCGGGCGCCGACCTCGACGTCGCAGATCGGCCGCTTGCGCGAGCGAATGCAGTTGAGCCAGTCGCGCTGGTGGCCGGGCGACTTGTACAGGCGGATCGCCTTCTCGGGTAGCGGATCTTTAATGAGGTGTTCCGGCATGCTGGTGATGCGGCCGCGGTTGACTGTGATCTCGCCGTCGCTGCCGAGGAACTGCACCCCACCGCCGGGGCCGTGGACCACCTCGACCCCGTTGGCGTAGCGATAGCGCAGGCCGCGCTCGGCCTTCGGATCGTCCGGCGGGATGATCTCGACTGGGCCGGACTCGTCCATGCCGAGGCCCCACTGAGCGATGTCGAAGTGGTGGGCGCCCCAGTCGGTCATCATGCCGCCGGAGTATTCGCGGTAGCCGCGCCAGTTCGGGAAGTGGGAGTGGACGCCGCGCGGGCTGAGCACCGAGTTGTACGGCCGCTTCGGCGCCGGGCCGAGCCACAGCTCCCAGTCCAGCCCCTTCTCCAGCGGCTCCTCCGGCAAGTCGCACGGCTTGCTCGGCCCGCCGACGTTGACGTTGACCGTCTTTACCTTGCCGATGCGCCCGTTGCGGACCAGCTCGCAGGCGAGCAGGAACTCGCGGTCGGATCGCTGCTGGCTGCCGGTCTGGAACACCCGGTTGAGCTTGCGGGTGGCGTCGATCAGCAGCTTGGCCTCGCGGATGGTGAGGGTGAGCGGCTTCTCGCAGTAGACGTCCTTCTTCGCCTTCATCGCCTCGACCGCCGGGATCGCATGCCAGTGATCCGGCGTGCAGATGACGACGGCGTCGATATCACTCCGCTTTAGAAGATCGCGGAAGTCATTATAGGCGGCACACCCCTTGTAGGTGCCGGACTTGGTGGCTCCGGCATATCGCTTCTCGACGGTGGCCTTGGCGTTGTCGCGGCGGGTGGTGTCGACGTCGCAGACGGCGATGACCTGCACGTCCTTCTGGCCGAGGAAGTGGCCGAGGTGGCCGCGGGCCATCGTGCCCATGCCGATGAACCCGAGGTTCAGGCGTTCGCTGGGGGCGGTGTTCTTCTTGCTGTCGTCGGCGGCGTAGACGATCGGGCTGGCCGCGGCGGCGGCCAGGGCCGCCTCGATGAACGAGCGGCGGGTGACCTGCAAAGGCATGCGGAATCTCCCTTGGGTGAGGCGAAGGTGGGGGGCTGGGAGACAGCCTATCGCGCCCGCCGGCGGATGCAATATTCCGCCATCGCCCGCCCCCGCCCGGCCCCACCGTCACCGCCAGCCGGCGGCGCGGAGCTGTTCGTATCCGCCGGCATTGGTCACGCTGGTGTAGCCCAGCTGCGTGAGCACTCGCTGCGCCAGCCCGGAGCGATAGCCGCTGGCGCAGTACACCACGACCGGCGTCGCCTTGCTGGGCACGAACCGGGCGATGTACTGGTGGATCGTCTCATGCGGGATGTTGACCGCGGTCGTCAGGTGCCCTTCGGCGTACTCCTCCGGCGTCCGCACGTCGATCCACACCCGCTTCGCCGCCGGTGCCGCCGGCGTCGGCGCCTGCGCCCGGGCCGTCATCGTCGCGACGAAGCACGCCAGCACCACCAGGCCCGCCATCCGTGTCTGCCTGTTCATCCATCGACTCCCAAAAGTCCCACGCTTCTCCATCCCGCGCGGCCGGGGGCGCTGGACGGGTTCCGATCCGCCCGCGCCGCACCGGCCTCAACAGGGTAGATCCGCGACCGGCCGGAAAGTTACACGCTCGCCTGCGAACGGCCGGCGTCGTAGATAGACACCGATCGCACCGAGGAGCGGGGGCAAGTCATGAGCATCTGGCGGTGGGCCGAGCGGATCAGTCCGGTGGTGGAGGCGGACCGGGTGACGCTCGGCGAGGGCGGCACGCCGGTGATCCGGTCGCGGCGGATCGGCCCCAGCGCCGGGCTGGACCGGCTGTTCTTCAAGCTGGAGACGGCCAACCCGACGGCGTCGTACAAGGATCGGTTCGCCGCCGCCGCGGTGTCGCGGATGAAGGCGGCCGGCAAGACGCGATGCGTCGCCACCTCCAGCGGCAACACCGGGTCGGCGCTGGCTGCCTACTGCGCCGCCGCCGGCATCGAGTGCCTGATCGCCATCGTCGAGGGCGCACCGGACGGCAAGTTGCAGCAGATGCTCGCCTATGGCGCCCAGCTGTACCGCGTCCGCGGGTTTGGCGTCGACCCGGCGGTGTCGGCGGACACCTTTCGGGTGATCGAGGCGCTGGCCGCCCAGCCCGGCTCGGCCATCCAGATCAGCGCCTACGTCTATTGCCCCGACGGCATGACCGGCGTGCAGACGCTCAGCTACGAGCTGGCCGAGCAGTTCGACACGCCGATCGACCACGTCTTCTGTCCGGCCGGCGGCGGCGGCATGGTGGTGGCGGTCGCCCGCGGGTTCGCCGACCTGGTGCGCGACGGCCGGCTGGCGGTCAGCCCGCGGGTGGAGTGCGTTCAGCCCGCGGGGAACGACACCATCGCCACGCCGCTGCGCGACGGCGCCGCCGAGGCGCGCACCGTCACCTGTACCACGCGGGTGAGTGGGCTGCAGGTGCCGAACGTACTCGACGGCACGCTGGCGTTGCAGGCGGCGCGGGCGAGCGGCGGCAGCGGCCACGTCGTCAGCGACGAGGCGGTGTGGGAGACGCAGGCGCGGCTGGCGCGGGAGGAGGGCCTCTTCTGCGAGCCGGCGGCGGCGACGGCGCTGGCCGGCGCCCTGCAGGCGGCGCGGGAAGGCCGGATCACCCGCGGCGCCACCGTCGTCTGCCCGATCACCAGCTCCGGGTTCAAGGATCCGCCGTCGGTGACGCGGATGCTCGCCGATCGCTCGTGTCCGGTGGTCGACCTGACCGAGTTCCGGCGGCTGCTCGGGTGAGCGAAACAGCGATAATTCGATCGTGAATTGATCGTGCGGATCCACATGAGCGATCCCGTAAGGATTTACCTTTCAAAATGTATTGATTTAGGAATTCTGGCACCTTAGACTCACTCGCACTGCGCCCTGGTTGAGGCCGCTGGCTCTTCCCCCATTCCCGGAGTTATTCATGCCGTTTCGTCTCGCCCGCGCGACACGCCGTCGCTTCGTTCCCACGCTGGAAGCGCTGGAGGCTCGCTGGACCCCGGCGTCTGCTACATACAACCCGGTTACCCAGCAACTGACCATCGTCGCCGACAGCGACGACACCATCACCGTGTCGCAGGCGGCGAACAAGCCGACCGGGTTCCTGCAGGTGACCGACGGCTCGAGCACCATCTTCAGTGGAACCGCGTTCGTCCGCCATCTTCGCGCCGACCTGCGCAATGACCAGTTCTCCAACTTTTTCATCGCCGACCAGACCCGCATTGCCGGCAATGTGACGGTGATCAGCGGTCCCATCACCGGTGCCGCCACCCTCGGCGCCTCGGCCGGGAACGGGGTGTGGATTGGCGGCAGCTTCAGCTACTTCGGCACCGGCACCGCCAATGACAACGTCACCATCGAGCAGCTGTGCATCGTCGCCGGCGGGGTGAACATCTACGCCGGCGAGGGGCAGAACTACTCGTCGCTCAAGGGCTATCACTACGGCAGCCTGTACGTCAGCGGCGGCTCGTCGAACGACATCGTGAACGTTCCCAGCCTGAGCGTGGGCGGGAACCTGACCCTGGCCCTCGGCGGCGGCCCCAACTCGTTCGCCGTCACCACCCTGCTCCAGCTGGGCGGTAGCCTCAGTTACACCGGCGGCAACGGGGTCGACTCGATCACGGTGCCCAGTGCCGGCAAGTTCAACGCCGGCGGGTCGGTCGTGCTGAACCTGGGTCCGGCGCTCGGGGCCGATGGATCAAACAGCGTGAACTTGCAGCATGTCACCACCGCCGGCGCGCTGACGGTCAACGGTGGAAATGGCACCGACAGCGTGTGGATCGAGGACGACGTGTTCATCGGCACCGACCTCAACCTGCTGCTCCGCGGCGGGGCCAACACCGCCACCGTCGACTTCGACACCACCGCCCTGTACGTCAAGCGGAACCTGACCTACACCGGCGGCAGCGACCGGGACGAATTCAACGTCGGCGACATCCACGTCAACGGCAACCTGACCGTCGCGCTGGGCGACAACGTCGGCGCCTCCGGCCAGGAGCTGGACTTCGGCGGCGGCATCGCCACCATCATCCTCGGGTCGGTCACCGCCACCGGCGGCCGGCACACCGATCTGTTCGACATCGAGGACGCCATCGTCGGCAAGTCGGTCTCCGTCAACGGCGGGATCGGCGGAGGAGACAGCGTTTATCTGGACAATTCGGTCGTGTCCGGGAACGCTACCCTCATCACCGGCGCCGGGGCCGACAACTTCGACCTCGACGGGCTGATCCTGCACGGCAACCTGACCATCCTGTCCGGCGGCGGGGCCGACACCGTGAGCATCGACGAGTACGAGGTGCAGGGAGCCACCTGGATCGACGCCGGGACGGGCGACGACACCATCCGGGTCGAGGAAGCGAACAACACCACCCCGACCTCGTTCGGTAACGCCGTCACCTTCATCGGCGGCACCGGGGTCGACACGCTGCGGATCGGCCAGGCACCGGCTCATTCGTCCGGTTCGGCGGCAAGGTGACCTACAACGGCGGGGTGGAAGCCGACGTCCGACCCACGCCGGACGCCACCTTCGTGGCCGGGTTCACCGGCAGCTGGTGAGCGCCGCCGCCGCCAACATGCGACCGGGCGGCCCCCCGCCGCCCGGTCGGTCGGTCCCCGTGGTGATGGAGATTTCGATCTGATTGGCCAAAAAAGCGGCCGGGACGGAGGGAACCGGGACGCCACAGCCGGCGGCTGGTACACTGCCAGGAACTCACGGAGGACCGCCATGCCCGACCTGCCGCTGCTCAGCATCCACACCGACGGCGCCTCGCGGGGCAACCCCGGCGAGGCGGCGTTCGCCTACACGATCGCCCGCGACGGCGACACCGTCGCCGAGGAGGCCGGCCGGCTCGGGCAGATGACCAACAACCAGGCCGAGTACACTGCCCTCGTTCGCGCCCTGGAGCACGCCCTGCGGCTCGGCGCCGAGCATCGCGTCCTCATCCACAGCGACAGCGAGCTGATGGTCAAGCAGATGCGCGGTGAGTACAAGGTGAAGAACGAGGATCTGCGCGGCCTGTACGACCAGGCCCGCCGGCTGGTGCATGACATAGCCGGACTGGTCACGTTCAAGCACGTCCGCCGCGAGCTGAACAAGCGGGCCGACGAGCTGTGCAACATGGCGCTCGACGGCACCTGGGAGCCGTCGCCCGAGGCGCTGGTGGCCGCCGCCCGCGGCACCCCGCCGGCGGTCCCTGCGCGGCCGAAACCGGCCCCGGCGTCGCTGGCGGAGGAGGCGATCGCCCTGCTGCGGCAGGCGCAGGCGCAACCGTCGGCCGAGGCGGTGTGGCGGCAGCTGGCCGGCGTGCTGGAGCGGCACGGCGTCGATTTGCGGTGAAGCGGGAGCGCACAAACGCAGAAGAGGGAGGGCAGTTGTCTGCCCCCCCTCCTCGCTCACACCCCGGAGAACCGTCCGTGGGTCAGTTGGTGACAGCCTGCGCCCGGTTGACGAGGCGGGCAAACCACTCGCCGTTGGTCAGCGGCGCCTGGTAGGCAACCGGCTTGACCGCCGGCACCACTGCCGGGGCCGACACCGGCTGGCACTCCGCGGCCGGCGGGCACACCGGCACGACCACCGGGATGCACCGGCACACCTGGTACTTGACGCAGTACGGCACCATCTCACAGGTGGTTACCGGCACCTGCTTGACGCAGCACTCCGGCACCAGCTTGCAGGTGGTCACCGGCACCTTGCAGCACCGCGTCTCGCACACCTCGCGGCAGGTCCGCACCTTGTAGACGCAGACCTTCTCCTCGGACACCATCCGGCACACGGTCACGGGCACCTGCACCGTCTTGTGCTCCGGCACCTGATAGCACCGCTGGCACGTCACCGTCTTGCAGTGCTCCTGCTTGACCAGGTGGCAGGTGGTGTACGGCACCTGCCGCTTGCGCACCTCGGTGACGTAGCAGGTCTTCTGGCACGTCACCATCTTGCAGTGCTCCTGCTTGACCAGGTGGCAGGTGGTGTACGGCACCTGCCGGGTCTTGACCTCCGGCACGCAGTAGCAGCGCTGGCAGGTGAGCATGCGGCAGTGCTGCTGCTTGACCAGCCGGCAGGTGGTGAACGGCACCTGCCGACTCTTCACCTCGGGCACGAAGCAGCACTTCTGGCAGGTCACCAGCTTGGAATGCCGGCGGCACACCAGGTGGCAAGTGGTGTACGGCACCTGCCGGGTCTTGACCTCCGGCACGCAGTAGGTCCGCTGGCAGGTGTGAACCTTGCAGTGGACCTGCCGGACGATCTTGCAGGTGGTGTACGGCACCTGCTGGCACTTCACCTCGGGCACCATGACCACGCGCTGGCAGGTGAGCAGCTTGGTATGCTGCTCCGGCACCAGCCGGGTGACCTGGCACTCGACCGTTCGCGTGACGGTGTACGGCACCTTGCGGCAGACGGTGTACGGGACGGTACGCACTTCCTCGCGGGGCACGTACCGGCACACCTGGATCTTGCGAACCTCCTTGCTCGGCACCCACACCCGGTTGCAGATCCACCGGCCAGGGCACTGCACCGGATAGCTGACCACCGGGCCGGGGCAGTAGTACGACTGGCAGGTGCAGGCGTCGAAGTGCCACTCGCCCGGCAGCCGCGTGCAGCGGGTGACGGTCGGACCGGGGACGAACACCTGCTCGGTCTTCCAGCAGCCGGTGTCGACGGTCACGCAGCACTCGTGGACGACCGGCTCGTACCGGCACGTCTTGTAGGTGGCGCAGCGCTGCTCGACCTCGGTGCGGTAGCACGTCACCGGCACGCACCGGGTGTACGTCTGGCACACCGGCCGATAGGTGGTGTAGCACATCGGCACCTGGTACGTCTGGCACACCGGCTTGTTCACCACGTAGCGGTGCTCGCGCACATGCTGCTGGTACACCGGGTGATAGGTGCAGTAGTACTGCGGCACCTGGTAGGTCTGCACCATCTTTTTCGGGACGGTGTAGCACTCGGTGCGACAGTGCTGCCGGGTCACCTGCTCATAGGTGTTCCAGTACACCGGCACCTGGTAGGTGCGAACCACCGGCTTCTGCACGGTGTAATACTCGGTGCGGCAGTGCTGCTGATACACCGGGTGGTAGGTACACCAGTGCTGCGGCACCTGGTAGGTCTGCACGACCTTCTTCGGCACCGTGTAGCACTCGGTGCGGCAGTGCTGCTGATACACCGGGCGGTAAGTACACCAGCGGACCGGCACCTGGTACGTCTGGCACACCGGCTTGCAGACGTTGTAGCACTCCTCGCGGCAGTGCTGCTGGTAGACCGGGTGATAGGTACACCAGCGAACCGGTACCTCGTAATTCTGTACCACCGACCGATAGCAGGTCTGCGTGTAGCAGCGCATCTGCTGTTCGTAGACCGGACGTTGGACGCAATACTTGTGGACCACCTCGCGATCCTCGTAGACGGGACGCGAGACGGTGTAGACCTGATCGCGGAGATACTGCTCATAAACCGGCCGATACGTCGTGCTGCGGCACTCCTGCAGCACGGTACGGTAGACCGGCTTGTAACAGATCAGCGATTGGTCCTCCAGGACAGTCTGGTAGCAGATCCGATACTGGATCGCCGGAGGACAGCATTGCTCCACCCGCGGCGCGCACTCGGGATACCGGCACGCGCCGCAGTGAGAAGCTGTCGCCGGGGTCGCGAGCGCCAGCATTCCAAGCAGCGCGGCGACCCGGCCAATCGGGACCTTCAGCCTCATTCTCTCTCTCCTCGTCATCGGGGTGCGAACGCCGCCGGGCGAGAGACAATGCTCCCGGCCGAGGCGACCTCGTTGACTGGAGAAACTGTGCCCGATGAGTGCGATCCGGTAAACTCGGTGTGTCGGAAAAAGGACGGGGTTTACGGCGGCTGGCCCGCCCGCGTGGACTGTCGGGTTCAGGCGACCTGTGCGGCCCATTCGTCACCGCCGGCGCGAGTCGCCTTTTCCACCCTCCGGGGTTCTGCTATAAGCGGCCCGACACCGTTGAGGTTGTCATCCGCTGGTTCTCGCGCAACCGGAACAGGAGCCCAGCGAACATGGACCCCACCCGCGAATCCGAGGCCTTTGGCCTCCCGCCCCAGGTGCCGCATCTGCGCCTGCACGCCGACGCCGATGCGGCGGCCGAGTTCGTCCCGCTGCGGCTGGTGCTTCAGCCGGCCGGGGCGGTCATCGACGTGACCCGGCCGGACATGCTGGTCGGCCGGCACACCGAGTCCGACATCCGCCTGCCGCTGCCGGACGTCAGCCGTCGTCACTGCCGGCTGCAGTTCCTCGACGGCGGCTGGCAGGTGATCGACCTGAACAGCCTGAACGGTGTGCAGGTCAACGGCGAGCAGGTGCTGCAAGCGCCGCTGGAGGCAGGCGACCTGCTGCGGATCGGCGGATTCACCTTCTCGATCGAGCTGGCCGAGCGGTCGGCCGGGTACGACTCCGCCGGACATGTGCGCAGCATTCTGGAGACGCTGGCGCGACCGCAGCGGCGGGCGTCCTGACCGTCGTCACCGGCTGAGGCGAGCGTACCATTCCTCCAGCTCGGCCAGGTTGCCTGGCCGCAGCTGGCGCAGCGTCTCGAAGGCGCGGGCCGCCTCATCCTTGCGGCCGCGCTGAAGCAGGCTCATCACCTGCATCTGCCGCGCCTCCGAGCTGAACGGGTCGAGCCGCAGCCATGCCTCCGCCTGCTCGGCAACACCCTCCCAGTCTTTTTGCCGCCCCAGGAACAGCGCCAGGCTGCGCCGATAGATCGGCTCGAACGGGTTCACCTCGATCAGCCGGCGCAGGTAGCCGCCGACGGCCGTGAACTCGCCTCGCTGCCCCTCCAGGTGGGCCAGCCGGCTGAGCACGTACTCGCTGGTCGGCGCCTGCCGGTCCGCCCGTTCCAGCACCCGGATCGCCTCGCGCACGTAGCCATCGCGCATCAGCAGGTCGCCGTAGGCGAGCCAGCCGGCCGGGTCGTTCGGCGCTCGCTCCAGCGCCTCCTGCAGCAGCGCCTGGCCGCGCGCCTGCGCGGTCGCCTTCTGCGGCGGCGGCACCCGTCCCAGTTCCAGCAGCTGCATCAGCGCCACCCCCAGGTCGCGCCGCGCTTCCGGGTCGTTCGGGGCGAGCCGGTCCGCATAGAAATTCCGCACCGGCAGGTTATCCGGGGTCGGCTCCGGCGGTGCCGGCGAGGCGGCTCCGGGGCGCAGGATGGATGATCGGTCAGCGCGCCGTGAGGCGACGTCCGACCCGGCCCGCGGCATATGACAGTCGATGCACGAATCGTCCTTCACCTTCGCCACCCGGTCCGCCACCGGCAGCGGAACAGCCCTGCGTGCGGTGGCACGCCAGACAGCGGTCGCGGAAATAGCGTACCCGGTCACCCGCCGCCGGCTTCTCGTGCGGGTCGTGGCAGGAGACGCAGCCCAGCTTGTTCGTATCCGGCGAGCGGCGGTAGCAGGCGCTCCGCCGCATCTGCTCGACATGGGTCACCGCCTTGTTCTCGCCCGGCCGCGGCGACGCCGCCACGAACACCGCGAAGAAGCTCTCCAGCGGCAGGCCGGGGCGATAGTCCAGCCAGCCGCGGCCCCGGCGCGGCAGCCGCGCCTGCCCGTTCAGGTGGCACTGTTCGCACACGTTGTCGCGCAGCGCCGCACTCAGGTGGGCGCGGATTGACCGTGGTGGTGGGTCATACGGCACTTCAGCGGGTCGCCGCGCTCGCGAGCGGCGACGTGCGCCTCGCCCGGCCCGTGACACCGTTCGCAGCCGATCGACCGGCCGATGGCCGCATCCGCCTCGTAGCGGAGCACATACCCCGGCCGCGGCGTCGGCTGGTCGGCGTGGCACTGCAGGCACGACGGAATCACCGGCCGGCCCGGCATCGGCACGTTGACGAACCCCGGCGACAAATCCCAGATCCCCTTTTGCGAAAACCAGCTGATCGACGTCTGGAACACGTAGCCGTCCTGCTCGGTCAGGTACGAGTAGCCGCGCGTACCCGAACCGACGGCGTAGCGGACCTCGTGCCGGGCGGTGACCACCGGCTTGCCCTCGCGGACCACCGCGACCGTGTGAAGAGGCGATCGCCCTCGCGCTCGACCCGCAGCCGGCGACCGGCGGCGTCGAACAGGTTGTTGACCGCCGCGTCGTAGCGCTGCCGGCCAGCCAGGTCGCGGGCGGTGACCATCGAGCAGCCCATCGGGTGCTGGGCGTAGGCGGCGGCGATGTCGACGTGACAGACGGCGCAGCGAGCGTCGCCAACGTACCCGGCATCGGGGCGGACGTTGCGGAACGGGCCAGTGTAGGTCAGCCGCGGATCGGGCGGCAGCTCGCCCGTCTCGGCCGTCGCCCTCCGGAGTCGGCTCGTCCGCCGCCGGCCGCAGCCGCAGCCACACCACTCCCAGCCCGACCAGCGCGAGCACGGCCGCAATCAGTAGCGCCACCGGACGGGTCGGCGGGGGGCAGGGGTGTCGGTCATCGGTCGGCCTCCTCGATCAGCTGCTCCACCTTCAGCCCCGGCAGCGCCTTCTGCCAGCGCTCTATTGCTTCATCGGAGATTTCCCCTCCGACAACAAGGTGAACCTTCTTCAGCCGGTACGCCTTCGCCAGCTCCGCCACGCCCTTGTCGGTGACGCCGTCCGCCACAGGTCGAGCGCCTCCAGCGCCGCCGGCAGCCGCCACCGGCGGCACCGCCTGGTCGGTGATGTCGGTGAAGCTCAGGTTCAGCTCGCGGAGAGTACGGCAGGCGGACAGCTTCTCCAGCGCCGCGTCGCGGACGCCGCTGCGCGACAGGTTCGGCCAGCTCCAGCGCCGGCAATTTGTCCGCCTTCGCGCGGTCGCCTTGGTGCCGGCCAGGTCGAGGGTGTGCAGCGCCTTGAGCCGGTCGAGGTGGACGAAGCCGTCGTCGCTGACGCCGGTGTCGGCCAGCAGCAGCACGCGCAGGGCGGTCAACCCGCCGAGGTGCCGCAGCCCGGCGTCGGTCACCCCGGTGCCGCTCAGGTCGAGCAGTTCCAGCTCGCGGAGAGCGGCGAGGCGAGCCAGCCCGGCGTCGCCGATGCGCGTCTTCTCCAGGCGCAGGTCGCGGAGCATCGCGTGGCGGCCGACCTCGTCCAGCCCGGCGTCGCCGACGGCGGTGAAGCGCAGATCGAGTGCCCGCAGCCCGTCCATCGCGCGCAGGTGGGCCAGCCCGGCGTCGCTCACCTTCGTGCCGAACAGCGCCAGCTCCTCCAGGGCGGTCAGCCCGGCCAGCCGCGCCAGCCCGGCGTCGCTCACCGCGGTGCCCCGCAACGCCAGGATTCGCAGCGTTTTCAGATCGGATAACGCTTCCATGCCGGCGTCGCCGACGAACGCGCCGTCGAGGCGCAGTTCCTCCAGCAACGTCAGGTTGGCGAGCGGCTTCAGCCCGGCGTCGGTGACGCGCGTGCCCTGGAGCGTGAGGGCGGTCAGCAGTCCGAGCCGGCCGACCTGCTCCATCAGCGCGTCGTCAACCATCCCGCCGACGAGGGTGACGCCGACCACCGGCCGGCCGACGCGGCGGTCGTCGCGGACGAAGCGGGCGCCGGCCTTCTCCAGTGCGGCGACGGCGGCGGGCGCGTTGGTCGGCGCCGGCCGGGGTGGCGCGACCGGCTTCGGCGGCGGCCGGCCGACGAACCACCACCCCGTCACGGCGGCGACGGTGACCAGGGCGGCGACCGCGAGGTTGCGCTTCATGGCGGCTCCCGGCCCGCCTCAGCGGCGGATCTGCAACTTGGGCAGGTCGGCCTTCAGCGCCTCGGCGCCCTTGGCCGTCACCCGGCTGCCGGTCAGTTCCAGCCGTTCGAGATTGGCCAGCCCCTTCAGCTGGGCCAGCCCGGCGTCGGTGACGGCGGTGTCGCTGAGGACGAGCGTTTTCAGCCGGCCGAGGTCGCGGAGGTGGGCCAACCCGGCGTCGGTGATGCGCGTGCTGCCCAGGTCGAGCGCCTCCAGTCCGGTCATCCCCTTGACCGCCGCCAGCCCGGTGTCGCTGACCGCCACGCCGTACAGGCTGAGCGTCTGCAGCCCGGTCAGTCCGGCCAGGTGGCCCATCCCCGTTTCGCTGATCGGCGTGTTGGCCAGGCTGAGCGTCTTCAGCTTCGCCAGCTTGCGCAGCGGCAGCAAATTGCCGCCGACGCGGGTGTCGTTGAGGCACAGGTAATCGAGGTTGGCGAGGGCGGCGATCGGCTCCAGCGCCGCGTCGGTGAGGCGGGTGCCGCGAACGTCGAGGGCGGTCAGGTTGGGCAGGCTCTTGAGGGCGGTCAGGCCGACGTCGGTGACGGCGGTGGCGGTCAGGTCGAGGGAGCGGAGCAGCCGGGCGTCGGCGAAGTGGACCAGGTCGGCGTCACTCACCTTGGTGCCGACGCCGGTAGCGCCGACCAGGTCCTTCCCCTCGACGTCGAACGCCACGTTGAGCGCGCGCAGCGCCGGGATGCCCTTGAGCGGCGGGGGCGGCGGGGCGACCTTCGGCTCGGGCGCCTTCTCCTTGTCAGGCGCCTTACCCTTGTCAGGCGCCTTGCCCTTGTCAGGCGTCTTACCCTTGTCGGGCGCCTTGGGATCGGCCGGCTTGCCCTTATCCGGCTCCTTTTTATCCGGCTCTTTCTTGGGCGCATCCTTCTTCGCCGGCTGCGCCGGGGTGGACAGCACGACGAGGGCGACGACCAGGGACGCGAACAGGGCAGACCGGACCAGACGGCTCATGGGTAGCTCCGACGACGCGACGCGAACGGCTTCTTCAGGCATGATAAAGCCGCGACGGCGATCGGGCCAGCGGCGAATCGTCCGTCGGCCGCTCAAGCCAGCGGGTCGACGGCGTAGCCAACGCCCGGCCGGCGGCGGCCGGCGACCTGTAGCCAGGCGGTCAGCTGCCGCGTCGCTCACCCGCTCGCGTACCGCCGACGCGGCCGCCACCGCCGGGACCGGCGCTTCGCGGCGCTCCACTGCGGAGATAAAACCGACCCCTGAAGTCGCCTCACTGGATGAGCCGGCCACGCGCGCCGTCGTGGCGGCCGGGTAGCTGTCGACGCCGTGGCCGCTCTCGACGCGCTCGCCCGACCAGAAGTCGCGCAGGGCGGTGTCGCCCTTGGTAATGCCGCGAACGTCCAGGCCGGCGGTGCGGCGGACGGCGACGGCCACGCCGCCCAGGTTGTTCAGCACCGTCACCGTGTCGCGCAGGTCGCCGTCGGTGTTGACGATCACCTGCCGGTAGCCGCGCAGCAACTCGTAGACCTGGCCGTTGACCGTCACCTCGATGTTGCCGCTCGCCAGCCGCCGCAGCGTCACCCGGTCGACGCCCGCCGCGGTGGTGGTGACGGTGAACACGCCGGGCCGGCTGAGGTCGGCGGTGAAGGTGGGGGCGGCGGTCGCCGCCGCGCTGCCGGTCGCCGGAAAGGCGCGGAGCATCGCCTGGTAACTGTTCTGCGGACCCGGCCCGTGAGCGTAGCCGCTGGCGTCGACGTAGGCGGCGAAGGTACGGTCGAGGAACGAGGTGTTCTGCACCCACAGGTTCTGGTTGCTCTGACTGTAGCGCAGACCCATCGACTCGGCGTAGGTGCCGGAGTTGACGTGCCACAGCCCCCAGGTGTGGCCGGCCTCGTGCAGCGTCACGTCGGACATCGCCAGCGCCGTCCGCTCCACCGTCCCCCAGTCCTCGTCGCCGACGAAGGCGATGTCGGTGCGGTTGTTGTTCCCCTGATCGACGTCGCAGGCGACGTGGTAGTTGCCGTTACTCAGCGACGACGGGCCGAGGAAGAGGGTGGTGGCGCCGACGCCCTCGACGGCGCCGCCGGTCCGCCGCTGCACGGTGATGCCGAACGGGCGCAGATCGTCCTGCACCAGCTGGATCATGCGAGCGATGATCTGCTCGCGGTCGGCGCGGCTGGCGAGGAAGCGGCCGACGGTGACGCCGTTGCGGTCGGCGTCCAGGTCGCTCAGGCTGGACGCCCAGTCGCTGCCGGCCCAGCGGACCAGTTCGGCGCGGCTGATGGCGTAGCCGTCGAAGTTCAGGTAGAGCACCCGGTTGCCCGCCGTGGTGCCGCCGCCACCGCCGCCGCTGGTGGGCAGGCCGGGCAGGATGTCGAGGGTGTAGCTCGGGTTGGCGACGCCCTGGTAGCCGTACACCTGGACGTAGTAGGTGCCGGCGGCCAGCCCGCTCAGGGCGATGCGCTCGCTGTCGGTGCTGCCGTCGGAGTAGCGGACCAGCGTGCCGGCCGAGTCGTATAGCCGCAGGTCGAGGTCGCCCCGGGCGTGGGTGAAGGCGATCGACAGGTAGTCGCTGCTGCTGCCGGCGCCGGTCATGGCGAAGCGGAACCAGTCGGCGGTGTCCGCCATCGTCAGCCCGGTGAGCGTCTGCCGGCCGGTCAGCGTGCCGAGGTTGGTGGCGGCGGCGAGCGAGTCGTTCTCCTCGTAACGGTCGTCGACCACCGTCGCCGTCGGCCCCTGGATCGACCAGCTGTACGCCCCGCTGGGGGTGCCGGTGTAGTTGGTGACGCCGAGGTAGTAGCGCTGCCCGGCGGTCAGGTTGACCGTCAGCTGGCTGTCGGTGTTGATCAGGCTGATGTCGTCGTTGTAGGCGACCCGCTGGCCCGAGGCGTTGAACACGCCGAGGACCGGGTCCAGGTTGCTGGACGGCGTCAGGGCGGAGACGCGGTACGACCCGCCCTTGGTGGCGACGAACGAGAAGTAGTCGACCTCGGTGGTCGAGATGGCGGCGGCGCCGCTGGCGGCGCTGCTGGCGTTGAGGGTGACGGCGACGGCGGACGTCGGCACCGCGACAGTCGCCGGCGGCACGCCGGCCCAGGACAGGGCGAGCCGCGCCTCCAACGTTTCCAGACCGAGACGAGCCGCGGACGACAGCGAGCGGGTGGACCGGGTCATGGGATGGGATCCAAAGAACGGGCGACCGGCGTCTGCGGACGGGTATCCTGTAAGGGTACGACCCGAACAGGTGGCGTGCGACCGCCCATGCCGATTTTGTCAGGAATACAGGTGCCACGGGGCGAAGCGATTGCGACGGGGCGCGAATGCGGCGGCGGACGACTGGACCGGGCGCCGCGTTGCTTGCGGGTTACGCGGCAGGCCACTACAGTGAGCAGAGGGGATCGGCCCGCGCCCGTCGACCTCGCTCGCCGGAGAACTTGCCGCCATGAGACTGCCGTTCGGCTCCTGTCTGCTCGCGCTGCTCGTCGCCTCCGCCGGCAGCGCCGCCTCGCTGGAAGAGGCGCGGCTGCGCTGGCTCAAGGGCAACTACGAGGAGGCCCAGAGCGGCTACGAGGAGCTGGTCAAGGACGCCAGGACGCGCACCGCCGCCAGCATCGGGCTATCGCACGCGCTGCAAAGCCAGGGCGAATATGACCGGGCGTTGACGGTGATTGACGCGGCGCTCCAGGCGGCGCCCAAACACGCCGACCTGCTCGCCCGCCGGGCCGAGCTGCTGCACCTGCGCGGCCGATGGGACGAGGCGGCCAAGGCGGCCGACGCCGCGCTGGCGGCGAATGATCGGCACCTGCTCGCCCGCTGGGTCCGCGCCCAGGTGTTCCGTGACCGGGGCGAGACGAAGGCGGCCGACGCCGAGGTCAAACGCATTGTTCGCCTCTACAGCGAGGGGGTCAATACCCCCAACGAGATTAAAGACCCCGAGTCGCTGACGGTCGTCGGCATGGCCAGCGCCGAGAACGCCCGCTGGAACGGGCTGGCCGACGAGTTCCAGGCGATCCTCGAAGACCTGTACGGCGACGCCATCAAGTTCGACAAGACGTACTGGCCGGCCGAGTGGCAGGCCGGCGTGCTGCTCTTGGAGAAGTACAACCGTGGCGAGGCGCTCGACGCCTTCGACAAGGCGCTGGCGATCAACCCGAGCGCGTCGGAGGTGCTGGCGGCCAAGGGCATGGCGGCGCTGATGCGGTTCGAGTTCAAGGACGCCGAGCGACTGGCCGAGCAGGCGCTCAAGTTCAACCCGCGCCTGCCCGACGCGCTGCGGCTGCGTGCCGACGTCCACCTGGGGACCGGCGACAGCGCGGCGGCGCTGAAGGAGCTGGCCGAGGCGCGCAAGGTGAACCCGCGCGACGCCCGCACGCTCGGCCGCATCGCCGCTTGCCACCTCGTCCGCGGCGAGAAGAAGGAGTTCGCCGCCGTCGTCGCCGAGGCCGAGGGCTACGACCGTGCCCCCGCCGCGTTCTACGGCGAGCTGGCCGACCGACTGGAGGACCGCCGCCGCTACGACCTCGCCGAACAGTATTACCAGAAGGCGGTCAAGGCGCGACCCGAGCTGTCCGGTCCGATCAATGCGCTCGGCTTGCTGTACATGCGGCTGGGCAAGGAGAAGGAGGCCGCCGAGCTGCTCGAGAAGGGGTTCAAGGCCGATCGGTTCAACGTCCGCGTGTCCAACATGCGCAAGGTGCTGCAGCACCTGAACGGCTACAAGGAGCTGAAGACGGCGCACTTCGTCGTCAAGTACGACCCGAAGACCGACGCGGTGCTGGCGCGGTACGTGGCCGACTATCTGGAGCGGATCTACGACGAGCTGGCGGCCGCTTCGCCTACAAACCGGACGGGCCGATCCTGGTCGAGCTGTTCCGCAACCACGACATGTTCAGCGGTCGCACGGTGGCTGCCGGACCTGCACGATCGGCGCTCGCACCGGGCGGGTGGTGACGATGGTGTCGCCCAACGAGAAGACGGCGCGCGGCGAGCCGGCGCGCAGCCGTTCAACTGGGCGGGTGCTGCGGCATGAGGTGGTCCACATCTTCAACCTGGCGCAGACCAGCTACCTCGTGCCGCACTGGTTCACCGAGGGGCTGGCGGTGACCAACGAGGCTTCCCTCGTCCGCCCAGCTGGAACCGGATGCTGGCGGAGCGGCGTGCCGGCCGGCAAGCTGCTCGACCTGGACACCATCGACCTCGCCTTCATCCGTCCGCGCGATCCGCTGGAGTGGCAGCAGGCGTATGCCCAGGCCGCAGCATGTACATCGAGTACATCGACAAAACGCACGGCCCGAAGGCGGTCGGCGAGCTGCTCGCCGCCTTCGCCGCCGGCAAGAGTGCCACCGAGGCGATCCGCGATGTGCTCAAGACCGACCGGGCGGCGTTCGAGAAGGGGTATCGCGACCATCTGAACGCGGTGGTGGCGAAGCTCGGCGGCGCGCAGCCGGCCAAGAAGCGGCGAACTCTGGACGAATTGCGTGCGGATTACAAGCAGGACCCGCGCAACGCCGACGTGGCGGCCGAGCTGGCGCTGCGCCTGCTGCCGACGCGGCGGACCGAGGCGCGCAAGCTGGCCGAGGAGGCGGTCGAGCGGCAGCGCAACCACCCCAAGGCGAACTACGTCCTCGCCCTGCTCGCTCGCCGCGCCGCCGACACCAAGGGCGAACGCACTTACCTCGAACGGGCGCTCGACAAGGACAACCCCGATCCGCTGGTGCTCGAGGCGCTGGGGAAAATGTACTACGATGCCAATGAGCACTCCCGCGCCGCCGAGCTGTTCGAGCAGGGCCGCAAGCTCGAGCCGCACAGCCCGAAGTGGCTGCAGGAGCTGGCGCGTACCTACGCCCAGATGGAGGCGGTCGACAAACAGATCGGCGTGCTGAAGGACCTGGTGCCGCTCGACGCCGACGACCTCGACCGGCGGCTGCGGCTGATGAAGCTGACGCTGGACAGGGGCCGGTTCGACGAGGCGGAGAAGTACGCCCGCGCGGCGCTGGAGATCGACATCACCAGCAAGGAGGCGCGGGAGGCGCTGTTCAAGGCGCTGAAGGGGCAGAAGAAGGCGGACGAGCTGAAGCGGATGGAGGGGCTGCTGCAGGGCGGCTGAGGCGCGATGGGGCAAACCCTGGGGCAGTTCCAGCGGCGGATTCGCGAGCTGTACGGCGCGAAGGATGCGCGGCGGGGCGTGGAAGGCACCTTCATGTGGTTCATGGAGGAGGTGGGCGAGTTGTCGGCGGCGCTGCGCTCGGGGCCGAAGGACGAGCTGGCGGCCGAGTTCGCCGACGTCCTCGCCTGGCTGGCGACGCTGGCCAACATCGCCGCCATCGACCTCGACGCCGCGATCGACGCCAAGTACGGCCAGGGCTGTCCGAAGTGCGACACCACCCCGTGCGCCTGCGACGAGGCCAAACCGTGACCCACCCGCCCCGCCGTCTCCTCGCCGCGATCCTGCTGCTGGCCGTCGCACCCCTCGCCGCGGCCGACACGCCGCCGGAGGTCGAGCGCGTCCGCGTCGGCCTGCCGGCCGGGCCGGACGCAGGCTGCACCCGCAACGGCGCCTGGGCGCCGGTCGCCGTCACCCTTCGCGGCGGCAAGGAGGGCAATCCGCAGGGCGCCTATCGGCTGCGGATCGAGACGACCGACCTCGAAGAGATCGCCTATCAGATCGTCGTGCCGGTGCCGGCGCTCGCGGCCGACGGGCTGCGCACGGTGCAGGGGTATGTCGTCCCCGGCAGCGACGGCGCCGGCTTCCGCGTCCACCTGGAGACGGCCAGTGGACGACCTGTCCGCTCGATGCCGCCGTTGTCCCGCGAGATCGGCCGCGAGCTGGTGGTCGGCCACCAGGACGTCCTCTACCTGGCCGCCGGCGCCGCGCTGAACGGGCTGAAACGAGCGGCCGATCGGCTCGACCGGCCCGACGACAAGGGCGACGTCGCCTTCGACGGGCCGCGGCGGCAGCTGATCCACACCGACGACCCGGCGATGCTACCGGACCGCTGGCTCGGTTACGACGCGGTCGACGTGGTGGTGTTGCCGACCGGCAACCGCGAGTTCGTGCTGCGGCTGGCCTCCGATGCCGAGGCGCCCCGTCGCCAGGCGCTGCTGGAGTGGGTGCGCCGCGGCGGAGTGCTGATTCTGTCGGTCGGCCGCAACCGGCAGGAGACGGCGGCGCTGCTGGCGAAGCTGCCGCTGCTCGATTGCCAGATCACCGGCAGCGAGACGGTCCGGTCGTTTCCGGTGCTGTCGACGCAGTGGGCCAACCGGGTCGGCAAACCGCCACTGGCCGCCGCCGAGGTGGCGACGCTGGTGCCCGGCCGCGACGTCGACGTGCTGGTCCGCGAGGAGCGCCGGCCGATCGTCGTCCAGGCGGCGTGCGGCCTGGGGCGAGTGATCGGCGTCGCTTTCGATCTCGACGCGCCGCCGTTCTCGACGTGGGAGGGGCAGGACGACTTCTGGGCGCGGCTGCAGAGCGAGGTCGCCCCGCACCTGTCGACTCGCGGCCGGCGCAAGGCAGGCGAGGCCAAGGCCGACCCCGGCGCCGGCGGCGGGCAGACTGACAAGATCGACCTGCAGGCCGAGCTGAAGCGCACGCTGGAGACGTTCGAGGACGTGCCGGCGGTGTCGTTCGGCTGGGTGGCGCTGTTCATCCTGTTCTACATCGTGCTGGTCGGCCCGCTCGACTACTTCGTCCTCAAGAAGCTGTTCAAGCGGCTGGAGCTGACGTGGATCACCTTCCCGGTGTCGGTGCTGGTGGTGAGCGTGGTCGCCTACGTCGTCGCCTACCAGCTGAAGGGCACCGATCTGCGCGTGAACAAGGTCGATCTGGTCGAAGTCGACCTGACCGGCGGGCCGGCGCGGCAGGTCTACGGCAGCGCGTGGTTCACCCTGTTCAGCCCGCGCGTGGCGAGCTACACCATCGGCGTCGAGCCGGCTGACAGCTGGGCCGGCAAGCCGGCTGCAGGCGCGCCGGGGCCGGTGGTGACGATGCTGGAAGCGGGCGAGCGCGTGCTTCGCGCCGGTTCGCAGGGGCTGTTCCGCCGGCCGTATGAGTACGCCGACGACGCGGCCGGTTTGCGGCGGGTGCCGATCCCGGTGTGGGCGACGCGCTCGTTCACCGCCGCCTGGCGCGCGCCGCTGCCGGCCGAGAAGCCGCCGATCGGGATTCACGACGATGTCGGCCCGGTCCGTCTGGCGCGCGACGGCAACGTCCTGGTCGGCCGGATCACCAATCAGCTGCCGGTGCGGCTGCAGGACGTCACCCTGTTCTTCCGCGGCCGGTGGTACAACCTCGACCGGCTGGAGCCGGGCGAGTGGAAGCGGCTGGAGCCGCTGTTCGCCGGCGAGGCGCGCGGCCAGCACCGCGAGATCGCCGCCTGGTTCAGCGAGCCGACGCTGGCGCCGGGGCTGCCGCTGGCATCGACCGGCCGGCCGGTGAACGCCGCCTTCCTGCCGGGCCGCGAGACGTTCCAGCTGGTCAAACAGCTGCTGTTCTTCCGCGCCGCCGAGCGCGCCGGCGTGACCAACGCCGGGTTGCGGCGGCTGGACCAGTCGTGGCGGCTGCGCGAGCTGCCGCAGTATCCGCCGCCGGACCGGCCGCTCTACCGCGAGGAGGCGATCCTGGTCGCCCGCGCCGATGCTGGCCGACGAGTTCGCCGCCGCCTCGTCCGACCCGGCGTCGGCTACCTGACGGCGGCTCGGCCGGCTGCCCGGCGACGGCGCCTGGCCGGCGACCGCCGGCTATCTGACCCAGGAAACCTACCTCCGCGTCTACCTGCCGGTGCAGGTTGACCGCTGACGCTCGCCCCCACGGACACCCCGCACATGATCGAGACGCGCGACCTGACCAAGATGTACGGCGAGCTGTACGCCCTCAACCGGCTGACGCTCAAGCTGGAACGGGGCGACGTCTACGGGTTCATCGGCCCCAACGGCGCCGGCAAGACCACCACCATGCGCATCCTCGCCACCCTGCTCAACCCGACGTGGGGTGAGGCGATGGTATGCGGTTACTCGATCTACAACAACGCCAAGGAGATCCGGCGCGTCATCGGTTACATGCCGGACTTCTTCGGCGTCTACGACGACATGAAGGTCATCGAGTATCTGGAGTTCTTCGCCGCCACCTATCGCATCAACGGGCCGGAGCGGCGGCGGAAGTGCGAGCAGGTGCTGGAGCTGGTCGACCTGGGATACAAGCGCGACGCGCTGGTGACGAGCCTGTCGCGCGGCATGACGCAGCGGCTCGGCCTGGCGCGGGTGCTGCTGCACGACCCGCAGGTGCTGCTGCTCGACGAGCCGGCCAGCGGTCTCGACCCGCGCGCCCGCATCGAGATGCGCGCCTTGCTGAAAGAGCTGCGCAAGATGGGCAAGACGATCCTGGTGTCGAGCCACATCCTGCCGGAGCTGGCGGACATCTGCAACAAGATCGGCATCATCGAGCGCGGCCAGCTGCTGTTCGACGGCGACGTCACGTCGGCGATCAAGCAGGTGCGCAAGAACACCGTCTACCTGATCGCCGTCGTCGGCGACCGCTCGTCCGCCCGCGACCCGCTGGAGGGGCACGTCGACGTGTTCAAGGTGGAGGACCGGCCGGAGGAGGAGTGTCTGCGCGTCACCCTGGCCGACGGCCTGACCGACGGCTCATTCCTGGTCGACCTGTTGCTCAAGAACGGCCTGCGGCTGAAGATGTTCAAGGAGGAAGAGGTCGACCTGGAGGACGTGTTCCTCGGTATCACGAAGGGGATCACGAATTAACAACCCGAAGCGCGCCCCCCACCACCAGCCCGACGCGTAAGCGAGGGCGTTCTTCTCGGAGATGATGACGATGCGCCGCCGTCTCGCTCGCCGTCGCCATCGCCGCAGCGCCGTCATCGCCCGCCGCGCCCGACGGTGCGGGCACGCGACCTGTGCATCCAGGCATAGCGGTGGTGCTCGCCACCCGCTCGACGGTAACGGTCAAGTTCCGCACGTCGCCAGCGTTCTGCGCGGCAAGGGGTTGCGAAGGGCGACGAGGGTAACCGGCGGGCACTCGACGCGGGCCGGGTGCGGACGTTTCGACCCCGCCCAACGTGGCCGACGAGGGCGCGCGACCGCGCCGGGTGGCGCTACGCCCTGCTATTCCTCGAACCGGCCGCCGGCGGTGCCTGGACGCTGCTCCGCGGCGGAATACGATTGTGTACCGACGACGGCCGTACCCTGGTGCCGACCGGCGAAGGGCGGTGCTGGACGTCGACCCGTCCGCCCGCTGGCCGCTGCTCGTCCGCCGTGTCCGCGATGACGTGGCGGCGGCTGACCAGCTGCACGGCTATCAGCGGATCGGCCGGGCAGGACGACAGGCGCAGGCGCGCGCTCGGCTGGGTGCGCGGCGGCGGCGAGTTCACCGCGTCCACCGGCGGCAGCGACGAGGCGCCCGGTCGGCAAGACCGGCTGCACCACGAGGTGTTCGACTGGATCTTCGCCGCCGCCGGGCCGGACGACGCCGAGCGGCCGTCACCCTGTACGCCGAGCTGAACCACGGCGACCTGCCGCAACTGCGGCTCGCCGACCTTCGCCTCCCCCGCCAAGCCGCCGCTTCTCGCCGTCCGGGCAGGCGACGAGGCCGGCAACTGCTTGGCGAGCGGACACGGGCCTTGCAGGTGCTGGCGATCCCGGCGATGGCGTGGCTTGCTGGACACTGGCGAGATAGCCCGCGGCGCCCGTGGCGGTCGACGGCAAGGAGCAGGAAGCGTATCGACGCCCTCACTCCGTTGCTGACGGTCGAGACGACGACTTCCGCGCCTGGCGCGGACGGTGCTGGCGGTCAGCCGGCCGGAGTCGGCGGCGCTGGCCGATCGGCGGACCGCCCGCGGTCGGACCGCTGACGGCGGCGTATAAAGCGGCGCTTGGCCGGCTCGCGCGACGAACTGGCGGTGGCGCTGGCGGCGCTGCTGCCCGGCACCGGCTGGAAGGAGCTGACCGGCAATCCGCCCGGCGTCGTCGCCTGTTTGCGCGACCTGGAGCGACAGGGGACCACGGTGACGTTCTGGCTGGCGCCTGCGCACGCCGAGGCCGGCGGTCCACGAACCGCCGGTGCTGGTGGTCGAGCTGGGCACGTTCGGATTCGTGTCGCAAACCACGCGCGTGCCGCTGGCGGTGCTCAATCTGGAAAAAGGCTGGGCAGCCGGATGGACCGGCGGCGACATGCTGGCGGTCAAGGCCGAGCTGGGTCCGCTCACGCCGTCGACCCTGTACCGCGTCCGCGTCGA
Organism: Gemmataceae bacterium; assembly: GCA_046350215.1. Lineage (GTDB taxonomy): Bacteria > Planctomycetota > Planctomycetia > Gemmatales > Gemmataceae > JAXMAU01. The sequence continues at coordinate 163,365 of JAXMAU010000002.1, forward strand.
GGGCTTCGTCGGCCGCGGCAAGGATCGGCACAAGTGGGCGTCGGAGGCGAAGAAGCTGCATGTCCCGGCCGCCGCGACCAGGGCCGGAACGGCCGCGGTTCGGACCGTACTCGTCGATTGGTCAATAAGGGTACTCAGACCATGTAGACCTGACCGCCGACAACGCCGAGAATACCTGCGCCGGAGGCGGGCCGAGGCCGACGAGGTGCCGCAGGTGGAGACGCTCGCCGGCGGGGTGTCGAACGTGGTGCTGCCGTCGAGGCCGGCCGGGCGGCGGTTCGTCCTCAAGCAGTCCCGTCCTCGGCTACGCGCGGATGGCGTGGTTCTCCGATGTCGAACGGATCTACCGCGAACAGCGGGTGATGGAGCTGCTCGAACGCTGCTGCCGCCCGGCATCATCCCGAAAATTGCTGTTCGCCAGTCCACCTCGCCCTACCTGTTCGCGATGGAGCACGCACCGATCGAGGCGCGGCCGTGGAAGGAGCACCTGCTCGCCGGCGAGGTCGACTGGGCGGTCGGCGAACAGGCCGGCGGCCACATCTCGGGACGATTCACGAATCGACGGCCGCCGGTTGGCCGAGCTGGCGCCGCTCGCCGACTTCCGCGGGGTGTTCGTCCGGCTGCGCGTCGATCCGTATTATCGCTGTATTCCAGCGGGTGTATCCCGACCTGGCGGACGCGATCGAGTTGATTACCGAGATGGCGACGCGGTCGGAGGCGCTGATGCCACGGCGATTACAGCCCGAAGAACCTGCTCGTCCATCCCGGCGGCATCGTCCTGGTTGACCATGAGACGGGGCACCTGGGCGGGCCGGCGATGGATTTAGGGTTCTTCTTCACGCATCTACTGCTCAAGACGGTATACGCCGCGCCCGCGGCAATGGCAGCCGTATGCCGAGCTGGTGCGGACGACGTGGCGCGGCTATGCGGCGGCGGTTCGCTACACCGACGCCGAGGGCAACGCTGCGGCGCGGGGTTCGCCACCTGGCGGTGTGCCTGCTCACCCGCCTGGACGGCACCAGCCCGGTCGACTATTTGCCGCAGGAGCGCGGCGCTGGCTGGTCCGCGGTTCGCGCGGTCGCTGCTGACCGATCCGCCGGCCGACTGGGACAGGGCGCTGGCGCGGCTGACGGACCGGGCTGGGTGAAATGGGAGGGTGACGGGTGGCCGAAGGAATTGGACATTCTGGCGGAAGCCGGCAGCGGTGCGTCAGCTGCTGGCGGCTCACATGGGCGGGCCGTGCGACGACGCGGAGACGATCAGCCACGTCATCAGCCGATCGAGCGAATCAACCTGCAGATGGCGGCTGGACCGCTGGGTAGCGCGCGACGGCGGACGCCTTGTCGGCTACAATCGGGAGACGTTTTATGGTAATCCCGGCATCAGCCAGCTGCTGCAGGACGATATCACGCAGGCGCCGGTACAGCGGCAGGGTGGCGGCCGCTGAGCGCCAGCCGCGAGCTGGATTGCGTGATGCGCGGGCTGTACCTGCTGCACCACAACGGCCAACCGATGGCCCTGTTGCTGAGCCAGCCGGAGTCGCGCTTACGATCCGCCGACCGCCGAGCTGCTGGCCCGCGACCGCGCGGTGGCGCGGGAGGCCATGCAGCAGTTACTTGACGAGGTCCGCGAGCCGGTGTACAAGGGCAAGACCATCTACCTGGCGGACGACGAGGGCACGCGCGGGTCAGGTGCAGGTGCGCTTCCATCACCTGCAGCCAGTCGGCCGGCGCGGTTGCCCGACGAGCTGCTGGCGGTGGTCGAGCGCAACGTGATCGGGCTGTCCCGCCGGCGAGCAACTCCGCCGGGCCGGCCAGTCGACCCACCCACGAGCTGCTGCTGCACGGCCCGCCTGGAACAGGTAAGACGTTACTGCTTCGCTACCTGGCCGGCCGCTGTGCGGGCCACTGTCCTGGTCCTGACCGGGCGGCAGGTGCGGCTGATTCGCGAGACGTGCCAGGTGGCCCGGCTGCTGGCGCCCGTCGCTGGTGATCCTCGAAGACCTCGATCTGATCGGCGAGGACGGCGGACAACGCGCCCGGTGCTGCTGCAGGACCTGCTCGGCGAGATGGACGGACTGGGGCCGAAAGGCCGAATTGGTGTTCCTGCTGACCACCAACCGGCCCGGAGTCCTGGAGCCAGCCGCTTGTCGGCGACGGGGCGGATCGACCAGGCGATCGCTGCCGCTGCCCGACGAGGCGTGCCGGCGGCGGCTGTTCGCGCTGTACGGCAAGGGGCTGAACCTGGCGGCGGTCGAGCTGTCGGCGCTGGATTCTGTTGCCGAGGAGCTGGCCGGCGTTCATCGAGGAAGCTGCTGCCGCCGGGCGGCGCTGCTGGCGGCCGAGCGCGGCGAGACGGCCGATCCGCTGCCGATTACCGACGACGATCTGGCGCAGGCGATGAACGAGCTGGTCTGCTTCGGCGGTGAGCTGACGCAGAAGCTGCTGGGGTTCAAACCGTTCGGCTTTACACGGGGGAACTGACGCCATGTCCACGCGCAGTGCCACGATCACCCGCATCCACGCCCGCGAGTACTCGGCGGCCGAGGCCGGCCCCACCGTCGAGGTGGAGACCGACTACCTCCACCGGCCACCACGGCCGCGCCATCGTGCCGTCCGGCGCCAGCACCGGGCAGTTCGAGGCGGTCGAGCTGCGCGACGGTGATCCGCGCTATGGCGGACTGGGAGTCGAAAAGCGTTCGCCAATGTCCGCGACGTCCTCGGCCCGGCGCTGAGCGGTGCGGCGGCTCGACGACCAGAGCGCGCTCGATCGCCGGCTGTGCGAACTGGACAGCACGCCCAACAAGGCGCGGCTGGGGGCGATGCGGTGCTCGGCGTGTCGCTCGCCTGTGCCCACGCCGCGGCGGCGGTCCGCGGGCTACCGCTGTGGCGGCACCTCGACGCCGAGGGGCGGAGCGCGGCTACCGCTGCCGATGGTGAACATGATCTCCGGCGGACTGCACGCCGGCAGCAACATCGACTTCAGGATTTCCTGCTGCTGCCGGTCGGCCTGGCTCCTACTCCGAGGCGCTGGAGTGGACGACCGAGGTCTACCGGCCAGCCTGGGCGCACTGCTGCGCGAAGAAGGGGTTCGAGGGCACGCTGGTCGGCGACGAGGGCAGCTGGCCGCGCCTGCACAGCAACGAGCAGGCGGTCGAGATGGTGCTGGAGGCGATCCGCCGGGCAGGACTGACGCCGGGCCGCGGCGCCGGGCTGGCGGCATGGCCGCCACCCACTTCCACGCCGACGGTGACTACGTCCTCCGCAGCGAGGGCGGCCAGCCTCGACGCCGACGGGATGATTGCGCTGCTCTCCAAATGGGTAGCGCTTGCCGGTTACAGCATCGAGGACGGACTGGCCGAGGACGACACCGGCGGATGGCCGCGCTGACGGCGGCGCTGGGCAGCAAGGTGCAGCTGATCGGCGACGACCTGTTCGTCACCAATCCCGATCGGTTGAGTAAAGGGATCGCTCACAAGCAAGCGAACGCCGTGCTGGTGAAGGTGAACCAGGTGGGCACGCTGACCGAGGCGCTGGCGGCGGTGCGGATCGCCCGCGACGCCGGCTGGCGGGCGGTGGTGTCGGCGCGCAGCGGCGAGACGGAGGACGCCACCCTGGCCGACCTGGCGGTGGCCACCGGCGCCGGCCAGATCAAGATCGGCAGCGTCGCTCGCAGCGAACGGCTGGCCAAGTACAACCAGCTGCTCCGCATCGAGGAGGCGATGGGGCCAGCCGCCGTTCGCCGCCTGGACGCCGATCGGGGGGCTGAAGCGAGGTGTCATGTTGCCCCGCGACGCCATCCTGCGGCAAGTGCGGCGGCTGCAGCTGCGGGCGCGGCGGGCGGTCGAGAACCTGCTCGGTGGCGAGTATCACTCGGTGTTCAAGGGGGCCGGCATCGCCTTCGACGAGGTCCGCGCCTACCAGCCGGGCGACGACGTCCGTAGCATCGACTGGAACGTCACCGCACGCATGGGCCAGCCGTTCGTCAAGCGCTACATCGAGGAGCGCGAGCGGACGGTGGTGCTGGCGATGGACGCCTCGGCAGCCTGCGCTTCGGCACCGGCGCCGCCAGCAAGCGCGAAGTGGCCGCCGAGCTGGCCGCCGTGCTGGCGCTCAGCGCGACGACCAACAACGACCGCGTCGGGCTGGTGCAGTTCACCGACCGCGTCGAGCACTTCCTGCCGCCGCGGAAGGGGTCGCCGCACGTCATGCGGCTGATCCGCGACGTCCTGTTCTTCGAGCCGCGGCACCGCGGCACGGCGCTGGGCGACGGGCTGGACTACCTCAACCGAATTCTGCACAAGAAGGCGATCGTTTCCGCCTTCGGCGACTTCCTGGCAGCCGGCTATGAGCGCGCTTCCGGCGGACGGCGCGACGGCGCTGGAAAGCGGTGGCGGTGCGCTGCACGACCCGCGCGGGCGACGCTGAGACGTCGGGCTAGTCAACTGGAGGGGACGCCGAGACGGGTGGGCACCGGCTGGTCGACACGGCGAGGAGCCGACGTCCGGCCGCCATTTCGCGGCGGCGGCCGGGCAGGCGCGACGCTGGCAGCTGACCGGGTCGGCGGGCGTCGATCTGGTCGAGGCGACCACCGACGGACGGCACCTCGACGCCTTGCTGGTGCGGAGTTCTTCCGGCTGCACGGCACCGGCGGCCGCGAAAGGGCAGGCCATGACCGGCGTCGTCCTGCTGGCGGCGCTGTCGCCGCCGCATGCGGCACCGATCCGTGGCTGGAGCTGCCGGAGGTGCGGCATGGTCAGTCTCGTCCTTGGCACAGCGGTGCGGGTGATGGCGAAGTGGGGCCAGCAGCCGGAGATCTGGCCGGGTGCAGTTCCGGCTGCGGGTCGAGGGCCGCGGGCTGCAGGCCGACGGGCCGCGAGGAGCACTGGCCGGCTGGCGGGTGGCGTGGCAGGCGTCGTCATGGGCGGAGGACGATGCGACCGTCTGGGAGCAGACGTGGCAGCTGGACCAGGCAAGGCCGACGCCCGTGCCGCTGCCGGGCGTGCGTACGCGTGCGATCGACCGGCGCCGGACCGTGGCAGGAAGCCAGCTGGCCCGAACCACTCCGCGAGCCGCGCGACGTGCCGCCGCCGATCCGGTCCGCCGGCGCCGCTGTCGCCGTGGCCGGCGCGACTGCGGACCGCTGCCGTCCTCGTGGCGTGCCTGCTCGCCGTGGCGCTGCTCGCCGCCGCGTTCGCCGCTGGCTGCGGGCGCGGCGGACGCCGCCGTCGGCGGAGGAGCGTGCCCTGGCGTCCATCGAGACGATTACTCGGTCCGATGCACCGCCGGCGCGGCGGCTGGCCGACCTCGCCGCTGTGACGCGCGACTTCGTGGCCGAGGCGTGGGGCCTGCCGCTCGGCCGGCGGACCAGCGCCGACCTGCTGGCGGCGCTGGAGTCGGCCGGGGTCGACGGACCGATTCGCGAAGCGACGAAGGCATTACTCACAACGGCCGACCTTGTGAAGTTCGCGGCGGTGGCCGTCGATGCCGCGGCGGTGGACCGCGCGGCCGAGCAGGCGCGGCGAACGATTGCGGCGACGGCGAGACACCGGCAAGAATCGCCGGTCGGCGAAGCGCGGGCGGCTGGAGAAAACGGCCAGTCTGGCGAGGCGAGATAAAGTTCGGCGGCGGCGGTTGACGAATATGGTTGTGGCAAGAGGCCGCGACGGGGAAGGATGAGTGACCTTGACCGCCCTCCCCCGTGTCCCTTGCACGGACGCCCTAACCGTTGCCAGAACCCTCGGCCCGGCTCGCTCCGCCCATCGGGCCTCACCAGGAGAATCTTCGATGTCTCAAGTACGCTCGAACAAGCCCGTTCACAACCAGGCGGGTGTGGTGAAAATTCTCGCCGTCGTCGTGGTCGTCTGTCTGGGACTGTGGGGCTGTGCCCGTCGGCCCGGCGCGCCGGCCGTCGGCGGGGAGCGGACGAAGGTCCTGGAAACGCGGTTGCAGAAGATCGAACAGGACTATCGCACGCTCAGCCAGGCCCGCGATCGCGCCCGGCAAGACCTGGCGGCCCTGGAGGCGGACAACGCCCGGCTGAAGAAGGAGCTGGCGATCCAGACCGGCATCGCCCGCGACGCCGACAAGCTCCGCCAGCAGATCAAGGTGGTCGCCGGCGAGCGCGACGGGCTGAAGACCGAGCGCGACGACCTGCGGGCGCAGATGTCCCAGCGGATGAACGAGCGCGAGCAGCTGATCAATCGCTGCGACAAGCTCCGCAAGGGGATCCAGCACCTGATCTCGCAGGACGACACCACCGCCGCCGCCCCCAGCCTGACCCCGACCCTGCCGACCGCCAGCCCGGCGGTGAACACCCAGTCGTGACCCGTCGCGACCAGGCGTGACAAACGCGAGCGGCCGGGGGGAGGAGTTAGACTCCTCACCCCCGGACCGCTCTCCCCCCCACTCCCCCAGCCTCACTTGGTTTCCTTCACCACCTCGATGATCGCATTTCGCCGCAGATCGTTGACGATCCGCCGCATCTCCTGCTGAAACACCTGGTTGCGAATCTTATCGCGGACCTGCTTCTGCACCTTCTCGTCAAACGGCTGCTTGCCGGCGTACGTCCGCTTCACCAGACGGATGAGGTGGAAGCCCGTCTCCAGCTCGATCAGCGGGCCGATGTCGCCGTCCTTCAGGCTGAACAGCGCCGCCTCCGCCTCGGTCGGCTGAATCTCGCCGCGCTTGTGGCCGATCCCCTCGGCGTTGTCGCGCAGCGAGCTGTCGCCGTTGTCGTACTCCTTGGCCAGTCGGGCGAAGTTCTCGCCCTTGCGGATGCGGCCGATCAGCGTCTCGGCGAACTGGCGAGCGGCCTCGCGGCTGGGGTGGCGGGCGACGGCGATGAACAGGTCCTGCCACACCACGCTATCCGCGACACTGAACTCCTGCGAATTCTTCTCGTAGTATTCGGCGATCTGCAGGTGGCCGATCCGCTGGGTGTGCGGCTCGACGCGCGAGCGTAGATACTCCATGGCGATGAAGTTCCGCACCCACTGCCGCTGGATCAGGTCGACCGGCATGCCGGCGTCCTTGAGGAAGGCGCGGAAGGCGTTCGGGTCGGTCTGGCTGTTGGCGCGCATCAGCCGGTGCAGCCACTGCCGCTCGAACTCCCGCTCGGCCACCCCCTCCATCTCCTTGAGGAACTTGCCGCCGCCCTTCTTGTTCAGACGCAGGGCGGCGTCCTGCAGGAGCAGCTCGCGTTCGATGATTTCGTTTAGCTTGGCCTGGAGGATCTCGGCCGTCTCTGCCTCGGTACGGGCGGTGGCGAGGCCCTGAAAGGCGGCAGCGGTCACCTCCTCGTCGAGGATCGGCTCCCCGTTGATCACGGCGCGGATGCGGGCGGTACGGCCGTCGCGGTTGCCGGGCGCGTCCGGGCCGATTTCCAGCAAGCTGCGCGCGGCCTCGGCCGGCTGCGTCTTCTGGCCGCGGGCGGTCGACGGGTCGGGTGAGCCGGGCAGGTTCAGCATCGACACGAAGTCCGGCCGGCCGCCCGCGAGCTGCGGCCGTTCCGTGGCCTGACAGCCGCCCAGGCCAACGCCGGCGACCAGTACCGTCGACGCGAACAAAGAAGCATCTCGCCACCAGCTCATGGTGACCCCCCGTAGCTGACCCGGCCGTCCCTGGCCGCGGGTGTTTCGTCGTCAGGAGCGGGGCGGACTATACCGGGGCGCAACTGGCTTTCAAGCCGACTTTCGCCGCGCCGGCGCGACCGGGTTAAGCAAAGTGGGGCGAGCTGGCGGGGCGAGGCAACCGGGGCGAGCTGGCGAATCTTCTCCACCGATGACGGTCGTAAGCCGTTCCATTCAGGACAGTTCCGCCAGCGCGAACGGCAAGAGGCGGTGACCTTGTCGGCTGCGCCTTGCAGGTTCGCCGCCGCGACCGTCGGGAAGCGAGGAAGGGGGGGAAATCGGTACGCGCCCCGGCGGACGGTGGTCGAATCGGTAAAGGAGTCGGAAGCCGGAGGAACCCCGCTGGCGGGGCTTCGGCCGTCACACGCCCGGCCGGTGGTCGCGAACGGATCGCCCGCCGCACCGCCGGGCGCGCGTCGGGGCCGGCTTCCCGGTTGGCTGAACCGATCGAGGTGTGCCGGGGAATCGCCCCGTGATTGAGCCGGGGCCTGGGTGACAGGGTTGTTCTCCAGGAGGAACCCCATCCCGCTGTCAGGGAGGACGCATGCGATGAGGAAACTATGGGTACGAAGTCTGGCCCTGTCGCTCGGGCTGCTCGCCACGGGCGGCCGCGGCCAGGACGCCGCCGCGCAAGCGCCGCTGGTGGTGTCGAGCGGGTCCGCCCCCCCGCCCGTCGCGCTGGGCCGGCCGGTAGTGATCGCTGCGTCGAAACCGGCGGCGGCGACGGCCCCGACGGCGACTCCGACGGCGGCCGCGGTGTCGATTGGCCGGCCGGTGGCGATTGCCACCGCAGCGCGGGTCGACCCGCAGCTGCAGCCGGTGTCGTTCTCCGCCCCGCGCGATCCGCTGGCCCCGGTGGTCCGCGGTGCCGCCCCGGACGGCGTGAGCGGCCGGCCGATGCCGGTCGGTCCAAACGCCGACCCGGGCGCCGCGGGGATGTACTCGTGGCGGCGCGGCGACGAGGTGGTGGCGTCGACGACGGCGGCGCCGGGCGTGGTGGGCGGCCCGGCCCTCGGCGGAATGCCGGCGGCCGCTCCGATGCCCGGTGGACCGACCCCCGGCGCGCAGATCATCAGCGGTCCGCTCGCCGGCACCCCGCTGGCGGGCGCCCCGGTGGTCGGCGGCCCGGTTATCGCCGGTCCGGCCGGCCCGTTCCCGGCGCCGACGGTTGTCAGCGGCGCGGGCGTGCTCGCCTCCGGCGGCAACTGTGGGTGTAACACCTGCGGCGGCGGGCTGCTCGGCGGCCACGCCGGCCACTGCGGCGGCGGCCACTGCGGCGGCGGCTGGGGCGGCGGGTGCGACGGCGGCTGCTGTCCTGACGCCGGGCGGTGGGTGATCGGCGCCGAGTACCTCATGTGGTGGTTGAAGGGGGACAACACCCCGCCGCTGCTCGTCGCGTCGCCGACCGGGCTGCCGCTCAACACTCCCGAGGGAAGTGCCACCTCGTCGGTCCTCTACGGCGGCCAGTCGCAGGGGCGCGACGGCATGTCGGGGTTGCGGCTGAACGGCCAGTACTGGTTCAGTGATAACCACTGCTGGGGTCTGGACCTCGGGGCGTTCTACCTGGCGTCGCACGATATCTTCACCGCCAGCTCCCCCGGCGTGCCCAGCATCGGTCGGCCGACGCGCGATTTCGTCGAGCAGATCGCCAACCTGCCCACCGTCGACGCCTTCGGCACCTCCGGCAGCTTCACCGCGGAACGGTCGTCGACCCTGTGGGGCTTCGACGTCAACCTCCGCAAGAACCTGTGGTGCGGCGACGTGTGCTACTTCGACCTGCTGTGTGGTTACCGGACCGTCGGCTTGGAGGAGAAGCTGGCCATCACCGAGAACGTGCTGATCACCTCCGATCCGATCGGGACGTTTGTCGGCGCCACCGGCACCCGCAACATCGTCAACGACCAGTTCACCACCTCGAACCGCTTCTTCGGTCCGCAGGTCGGCTTCGACTCGATGCTCCGCAAGGGCAACTGGACGCTGGGTGTGCGCAGCAAGCTGGCCGTCGGCGTCACCGAGCAGGTCGTCACCATCGGCGGCTCGACGGTGACCAACGGGGTCAGCTCCCCCGGCGGGTTGCTCGCCCTGTCGACGAACAGCGGCCGGCAGACGCACCGGGCGTTCGGGGTGATCCCCGAGGTCGGCCTCACCGTCGGCTACGACGTCAAGGAGTGGTGGCGGATCTTCGCCGGCTACAACTTCCTGTACTGGAACAGCGTGGTCCGGCCGGGCGACCAGATCAACACCAATGTGAACGCCTCCTACCTGCCCAACTCCCCGGTTCCCCCGAACGGGGCGGCCGAACCGGCACCGCTGTTCCGCCGGTCGGAGCTGTGGGCGCACGGCGTCTCGCTGGGCATGGAGTTCCGCTGGTAACCGGCTGACCGCCCTCGTCCGGGGCCGAGCCATCGGCCCCGGACGGGTCGTTGTCGACGACACAATCCGGCGGACCCGTTCCGCCCGCTCCCCCGACCCTCGCCGCACGCCGCCCGCCGCTCACCCGCCGCCGATGGCGTGCCGATGCAACCAGAGACCGGCCTCCCCGTTTTCGGGAGTCTCTGTCCCACCCCACCCGCACGCGCGGTGCGGTCATGATGACCTTGAGCCAACCGCAATGGAGGACCCATGTTCGATAGCCTGAAAGCCCACCTCGACGCCACCGGCGACCGGCCCCGCGGCCCTGCCCGGGCCCGGCTCGGGATCGAGAACCTGGAGAACCGCGAGGTGCCTGCCGTCATCGGCGGCATCGTCTACAACGACGCCAATGGCAACGGGCTGTTCGACTCCGGCGAACAGGCGGTCGCCAACAGCCGGCTGTACCTGTACAACGCCAGCAACCAGGTGGTCGCCAGCACCACCAGCGACTCGGCCGGCTTCTATCGGTTCACCCAGCTGGGCAACGGCCAGGTGTCACCCGGCACCGTCACCAAGGTGGCCAACTTCGACACGGCCAAGACGGACCACACCCGCTCGGCCACCATCCAGCAGTTCGACTCGTCGCTCGGCACCCTGACGGCGGTGGAGATCATCGCCGAGGGGCAGCTGAATTCGAGTATTCAGATGGAGAATCTCGAAGACGTCGCCGCGGCGCTCAAGGCCGAGCTGAGGGGTAGCCTGCAATTCCAGGTCGGCGGCACCGTCCTGCAGGACAACCCGCAAACGACGGTGAACGGCACCCTGTCGGCGTTCGACGGCCAGGCCGACCTGTCCGGCTCGTCGGCGCGCGACTTCGGCACCACCACCCTGCGCGGCGCCTTCACCCGCACGGTGCTGACCAACTCGTCCGACCTGGCCGCGTTCACCGGCAGCGGCACCATCGGTGTCAGCGAGCTGGCGAGCATGAAGAGCTGCCTGTGCGGCACCGGCAACCACATGGGGGCCATCCGCACCACCGCCAGCGGCCGCGTCAGCGTCGTCTACCACTACACCCCCAACGGCAGCCTGCCGATCGGGGACTACACCGTCGTGCAGTCGCCGCAGCCGGCCGGCTACCGCGACGGCAAGGAGAGCAGCAACGGCAACGTCATCCCCAACTCCGACCGGACCGACTCCATCCGCGTCAGCATCACCAGCTACGCCGACCAGTCGACCCAGAACAACTTCGGCGAGGTGAAGATCAGCACCCTGTCCGGCCGCGTGTACTGGGATCGCGACAAGGGCGGCAGCTACAGCGCCGGTGACACGGCGATCGCCGGGGTGCGCGTGCTGCTCAGCGGCTCCGATGCCTTCGGCAACCTGATCAACCGCTCGACGTTCACCAACGCCCTGGGGATGTACGCCTTCACCAACCTGACGCCGGGCACCTACACCATCACCGAGGTGCAGCCGGCCGGCTATCTGCAGGGGACGAACAGCGAGGGCACCCCGGCCGGCACGATCAGCGGCGACACCACCACGGTGACCCTCGACCAGGGAACTTCCGGGTCCGGCTACGACTTCGGCGAGATTCGCAACACCGTCACCCCGCCGCCCGGCCCGATCGTCACTCCGCCGGTCCGCCCGAGCAAGTTCTTCCTGCTCGGCAACTTCCGCGGCTGGTAACTTCCCTTCCTCCTTATCTTCGGCCGCCCGCGGCAGGTGTCTCGCCCGACAATTCCGCCGCGGGCGGCCGCGGCATTTCCGCGCCCGGGCAAGCGCGGCAGCCGGGGTCGGCGGGGTTGCCGTTGCCGGTCCCGACGGCCGTCCGGGCGACAGGTCGCGCATATTCCGTCTTCACGACTTGCTTCCCGGCCGAAGGATGGTCGAACACATTAGAGGAGTCAATCGGGACGTAGCGACGCTACCGTGCGGAACCGCGCCGACGAGGACGACAGGGGGCAACCATGACCGTCAAGCGAAGGCTCTGGCTGACCGCCGTGGGGGTGGCGCTGGGGCTGCCGACCCTCGGGTCGGCGCAACAGGTCGTCTGGCGGGCCGCCGGCCGAAGCACACCCGCCCCGGCCGTCGCTCCGCAACCGATCGCTCGCCTCGGCCGGCCGATCGCCGCGCCGGCCGCCGGCCGCGCCGCTCGCCCGCCCGGCCCACGCGGGCCGGTCGTCCGCGCCCAGGCGGCCGATTTCGATCCGGCGTTTGTGCCGCCGCCGCTCGGCGCCGTTACGCCGGCGTCGCACACGACGGCCGGCCACTCGCCCGAGATCGCCCCCGTCGGCTTCTCCGGCGGGCCGCCGCCACCGCCCGCGCCGCCCGTGCCGGAACACGGGGTGACGACGCCGATTGGCGGATCCGGATTATCCTCGATCAACTGGCCGACCGATAACCTGGCGCCGCCCGCCCCGCCCACGCCGCCGGCGGACCCGCCGCCGCCGACCCCGCCGCCGACCGACCCGCTGGGAATGGCGCCGCCACAGCCGGCCATTCCGCCGCTGGTGCCGCACACCGCGTCCGGCCCGCCGGACGCGCTGCCGCCGCCGCCCGCCGCCCCGTTCTCCCCGGCGGAGGTGACTCCCGGCGTGATGACCGACCGTCCGGTCGCGCCCGGCTTCTGGGAGAAGTGCAAGGGGTGGACCCACCTCGGCGATTCGGGGAGCGCGTCGGGCCGTCATTCCTTCCAGAGCGACCACTGCAACCAGGCGCTGGTGTCGCCGGTGACGATGCCGTTCTACTTTGAAGACCCGCGCGCCCTCACCGAGGTGCGGCCGATCTTCATGTACCAGAGCATCCCGAGCAACACCCCGAACTTCGGCGGCGGCAGCGTCACCTTCTTCGGCTCTCAGTTCCGCCTGGCGTTCACTGACCGGCTGTCAGTGGTGATTCACGAGCTGGGCGGGCTGTGGCTGCAGCCCAACAACCCGGTTGCCCCGGTCGACAAGGGGTCGGGGTTCGCCGAGGTCCGCATGGGCCCCAAGTACACCTTCCTCCGCAACGCCAACAGCGGCACGGTGGCCGCCGCCGGCCTGATCTTCGAGCTGCCGGTCGGGTCGGCGTCGGTGTTCCAGAACATCGGCACCCTCAGCCTCGACCCCTACGTGACCATCGGCCAGACGTTCGGCCAGCTGCCCAACGGCTACGGCAGCTTCAACCTGCTGGCCACGCTCGGCTACTCGTTCAGCATCGACAACAAGCGCTCCGAGTTCCTCTACACCAACTGGCATGTGGACTACAACATCGCCAACACCAACATGTTCTACCCGTTCCTCGAAGTGAACTGGATGTACTACACCGGCACCGGGAACTCGACCAACCTCGGCACCGAGGGCGCCGACCTGATCAACTTCGGCTCGTCCACCCGCCGCGGCAACAGCTACTTCAGCCTGGCGCCGGGTTTCCGCTATCGCTACAGCGAGCACCTGCAGGCCGGTTTCGCCATCGAATTCCCCGTCTCGCAGGAGAAGGGGCTGAACGACTACCGGCTGACGTTCGACGTGATCTTCCGCTACTGATTCCCCTGTTCTCTTCCCTGCCGGCGGGCGTCGAGACGCCCGCCGGCCCCCTTGCGCGACTTGTCGCGTCCCACGGCGAATTGCCTTCATCGATCGCCGGGCCGGTGCTACGCTGTCCTGGCGACGCCGTTCGAGGGGGAGCCATGCGAATCGATCGTCACGTCATCCTGCTCAGTCACCGCCGCACTGCTGCTGACGGAAAGCGTGCGCCCGGCGGACGCGGCGACGCGGCCGAACATCGCCTTCATCCTGGCGGACGACCTGGGGTTCTCGGACCTGGGCTGTTACGGCGGGGAGATCGCCACGCCCAACCTGACCTGCTGGCGGCCGGCGGGGTGCGGTTCACCCAGTTCTACAACGGCACGCGCTGCTGTCCCAGCCGCGCCAGCCTGCTCACCGGCCTGTATCCCCATCAGGCCGGCGTTGTCGACATGCTCGCCGACCGGGGGCGCCGGGTTATCGCGGCGCCCCGCAGCCCGAACGCCGTCACGCTCGCCGAGGCATGCGCTCGGCCGGGCATCGCACGCTGATGGCCGGCAAGTGGCACCTGGCCGCGGGCCGGATCATCGCCCGACGCCGGTTGACCGCGGCTTCGACGACTACTTCGGCATGCTCGACGGGTTCGGCCCATTCTGGAACCCGCGGCTCCCCCACAACTGGCCGCCGGCCGATCGTCCGGCGCGCATCTACCCGCAAGCGGGCGCGTTCTACGCCACCGATGCATTCACCGATCACGCCGTCGACTTCCTGGCCACCGCCGGCAAAACCCCGGACCGGCCGTTCTTCCTCTACCCGCGGCCACCGCGCCGCACTTCCCGCTCCAGCGCGGCCGGACGACATCGCCCGCTACCGCGACCGCTACGCGATCGGCTGGGATCGGTGCGCACGGAAACGGCACGCGCGCATGCAGAAGCTCGGCCTGCTCGGCCTACCTGCGGGGCTGCTCGCCGCGGTCCTGGGTTCGAGACGCGCGGCGACTTCTACCGCAGCGGCGACAACCCGGCGTGGGATGCGCCGCCGGCCGACCGCCGCGCCGACCTGGCCCGGCGGATGGCGGTGTATGCGGCGATGGTCGACCGGATGGACCAGGGGATCGGGCGGGTCGTCGCCGAGTTGAAGCGGAGCGGACGGCTCGACAACACCCTGATCCTGTTTCTGTCCGACAACGGGGCGTGCGCCGAGTGGGACCCGTTCGGCTTCGACGCCGGGACCGGGCCGAAGAACGTGCTGCACACCGGGGCGGCGCTCGAGCGGATGGGCCAACCGGGGACGTACCACAGCTACGGCAGCGGCTGGGCCAACGCCTGCAACATGCCGCCGTTCCGCTGGCACAAGCACTACGGCCACGAGGGCGTATCCGTACTCCACTAATCGCCCACTGGCCGACCGGCATCGCCGCCCGCGCTACGTGCCGGCAGGTCGGCCACATCGTCGACGTGATGGCCACCTGCGTCGAGGTGGGCGAGGCGAAGTACCCGGCGAAGGTCGGCGAGCGGCGATCACCCTGATGGCTGGCAAGAGCCTGGTGCCGGCGTTCGCCGATCGGCCGCTGCCTGGGCGACCTGCTCGCCTGGGAGCACGAACGGAACCAGCGCGATCCGGGTCGGCCGGTGGAAGCTGGTGGCGGTCCACGGAAAGCCGCGGGAGCTGTACGACGCGGAAGCCGATCCGGATCGAGTTGACCGACCTGGCGGCGAAGCGGCCCGAGCAGGTCGCCGAGTTGGCGGCGAAGTGGGAGGCGTGGGCGAAGTTAACCAACGTGCTGCCCTATCCAACGCCGCGCAAGAAGGGCTGACCGCGCGGGCACCCTTCGTCCGCCCGATGCGCCTCAATCGGCGACAGGCCGCTTCGGCAGCACCCGCACCAGCACGATAACGCCGAGGACGGCGCTGAGCACCGACCCGGTCAGCGTGCCGACCTTGCCGACGGCGAGCAGGTCGCCTTCCAGCCCGAGCGTGGCGATGAACAGCGACATGGTGAAGCCGATGCCGCCCAGGGCAGCCGGCGCCGAGCAGCACCGCCCAGTTCATCCCGTCGGCAGCCGGCAGACACCGAGGCGCACGGCCAGCCACGAGAACGCGAAGATGCCGATCGGCTTGTCGATCAGCAGCCCGGCCGCCACCGCCAGCGCGACCGGGTGGGCGACGTGCTGCGGGTCAACGTCACGCCGGCGTTGGCCAGGGCGAACAGCGGCATGATGCCGAACGCTACCCACGGATGCAGGTCTTCGGCTGCCCGGTCGAGCACCGGCCGGCCGCGCTCGCCATAGCGGACCAGCGCGCATCTCGTCGCGGTATGGCCCGAGGTCGTCGCCGTCGGCTCCGCTTGCAGCTGATCGCGGACCACGTCGAGCACCTCCAGCAGCTTCCGCCGCCCGACCCGCCCGCCCGCCGGCGTGAGCAGCCCGAGCATCACCCGGCGATGTCGGATGCACCCCCGATCGGCACGTCGCCAGCCAGACGACCGTGCCGCGAGCAGCAGGTGGTGACAAGCGCCGATCCGCACCCGCGCGAACCGCGCCGCCACCACCGCCAGCAGTCCGCCCGCCGCCACCGCCAAGCGCCGTCAGTGACGTGTCGACGGTAGCCGCCAGGGCGATAACGAGGACGGCGCCGAGATCATCGACAATCGCGAGCGACAAAAGCATAATTTTGAGTCCGCCGGGCACGCGGCCCGAGCGCTGCCAGCACTCCGACGACGAAGGCGATGTCGGTCGCCATCGGCACGCCCCAGTCGCGTTGCCGGGCGCGGCCACTGCAGCCGCCAGGCCTGCTGCGCCGCCGCTGCCAGCATCCCGCCCGCGCCGCCGCGGCGACCGGCAGCGCCGTTGCCTTGCGGGTCGCGCAGCTCACCGCTGACTGGGCCGCGCTTGATCTCCAGCCCGACGACGGCAGAAGAAGAACACGTCATCAGCCCGTCGTTGACCCACCATTCGAGCGGCCGGTCGAGGACGAACCGGCTGACGCCGATCGTCAGGTGGGTGTGCCAGAAGCCAGCATAGGCGGCGGCCCACGGCGAGTTGGGCGATCGCTGCGCCGCGGCGACGGTAGAGCAGCAGCACGACGCCGCCGGCCGCCTCGGTTTCGAGGAACTGGACGAGCGGCCGAACGATGAGCTGAAACCTGCGGCGGGTCGAGGCGGGATGGCCCCAGGTTGCCCGCGGGCAAGGACACCGGCGCCGCCGTCGGACGCCTGCTGTCATGGTAAACGCCGCGGACCACGGGACAAGGCGACCTCCCCGCTTCCAACCGACGCACCACCGCGGGCTTCGTTCACGCCGTCAAGGCGACTGCCTTCAACCGCTGTCCCGGCGGCAGGGTAGCAAACAACCACGCATCGACCATGCCGGGACCACCGATACGATCGCGCCATGTCTTTATGGAATGATGATCACCTGATTGTTGCGCTGGATTTCAACCGACTTAACCCCGGCGTCCGATTTGCCTTGCTCCACGCAGATGACGCGCCATCCACCGAACACAAGCATGTCCGCGGTAGGAACCGTTTGCCCAGCAGGCATGCCAGCCGGTCGATCACATCGACACACCGGCCGACGAGTACCACGTGCAGATCCGAATATGTTTTGTTCTGAATACGGATGCCCGTGTATTGTTTCTGTTCTGGCAGTTGGTATGGCTGCGAGAACGACGCGCCTACCACCAACAAAGCTACCACGACCGAACCGACTAGTTTGCGGAACATAACTCCTCCTTTGGTGAACCCATAAACAAGTCTGGGGTGAAAAGGCTACTCGCGGATACAACGGGGGCAGCAATGAGGACAGCCGAATATGTGAATTGTTATAATTGTACATACAAACCTCTCGTTTCATGCAATTCTTGGCGGTCGCTTATCGTTTCTGCCTATTAGTATAACGTTCTGATCTGTCTCAGCAGCAAATCTGCCCTCGGCGACCGATTCAGGCTTATCTACCGGCCCATATCGCTACCTGCCCCCTCCTGCTCGCCTAGCGTTCACCCTGTCCCGCCCGCTGTTCCTGTTAGTCGCCCCGTGCCTCGTCTTCGGGTGTCAGAATACGCGCTCCGTCGTGCCGGGTCGCGTCTATACTGGCCGCGAGATCCTCGGGAGGGGGTGCGATGAGTGCGCGGTGGTGCTTCTGGCGGCGGGGCTACTCAACCCCACGGTGTGGTGGAGCCGCTGCTTTAACGCATTGTTCCCTCGCTCGCCGGAGGGGTATACCGGATGTCCCATGGGACGGAGGAACCAACGATGCCCGCCGTGAGCGTCCGTGAAGGGCCTGCCGCCTGGTCGAGCAACTCCCCGAAGACGCCACCCGAGGACGTGTCATCAGGTTTACGTCCGCCAGTCGATCGAGGCCGGGCTGGACGTGACGATTGTCGCGCCGGTCGCCTCGTTTCGGTCGAGGAGGTCAAGCAGCGGTTAGGGCCGCCGACAGGAGCGTTTCCTGGGCCGTGACCGCCGCCGACCAGTTACAGGTTACCCGGCATCCGGCTCGAAGCAGCCCCGGCCATGCTCAGGCTCTGCACAGCGGAGGCAGGTAGGCTTTCTGGGGTTCACAACGGCCTCGGCAGTCCACGCTGCTGAGCGGGGTTGTTCAGCGAGGGAGGGCGCAGCGAGTGCGGTGGGGTAGTCGCCAATCGCTGATTGCCTGCGTGGGACTCGCTGCGGTGGCCGGCGCACGGCCCACGCCGCTCGGCCGAATGCACACTTCTGGCCCTACTCAGCCTGGGTCGCCTGGGTGGCCGTGGCCCTCGCCGTGGCGGCGCCGGTTCCGCCTCGGCAGAGCGGGCCGCTGAGCAGCATTGCTGGCGTGGGTCGTCCTGGCGACAACGACCGAGCAGTTCGCCCGGGTAGCCACCGAGGGCGTGTTCGCTCGCCGTAGCGCCTGGCTGGTCCCTCCGCTCGCCGGCGGGGCGGCCCTCCCGGCTGCTGGGGGCGCTGGCGAGCGGGCGGGGGCGTGCTGGGCGGCATCGTTCGCCGGCGTGGCCGCGATCACCCACAGCGCGTCCATACCGTGGACTCGGGGGCCGGGCTGTTCATGGTGCGGCTGGGAGTTGGAGCCGCCCTGGTTGCCGAACCCGGTCACCGCAGACCCGGCCCGCAGCGGCTAACCCCGGAATTCCCGCTCACCGATTGGAATGGGCGGCCCGGCCGCCGAGGCATCGTGGATGTCCGACCTTGATTCAGAATGACCGTGAACTGGCCGATGGCGAGCGGATCTCCTCTACTTCCTCGATCTCCCCGACGCGCCTGCGTGCGAGCAGCCGACCAAGAGGCCAACGCATCAGCAATACCACCTGTCGGGATCATACCCCATCCGTTTTCTCCACCTGGCGATCAGCCGGTTGCTGGATCGAAGACCAGCGCGAGCCGGTGGGATCGCGTTTCCCATCCGGGTCGGCTGAGCGTGCGGAGCCAGGCGACCACCGCCGGCAAACCGACCTCTTGCAGTGCCGCGGCGGCCACTGCCCGGACCGCGCACGGGACCGGATTGACCCGCGCCTTCAGTGAGCGTCATAGTAACCACCAACGAGGCCGTCATTCCCCCATAACCAGGCCGGAACGCTGCCCGATACTCAACGACGAACACCGGATACGGTGCCTCTTCTCGGAGGAGTCGGCGGAATCACACCCCGGCCAGACAGCGGAGTCGGCGAACAGAAGGTCATGCTGTCAACGTGCGGAGCGTCGGCCAACGCCTCGGTGACCGCCTTCGCCCCAAGCGCCCACGGCCAACGCCCGGGAGCTGCATCTTGAGCCGGGTGGGGATCATGTCGCGCCCTCCACAGCAACCCAGCTCGGGCCAGACGACTGGCCCACCGCTTCCCGTCATTGTATGCACACTGCCCCACGCTTTGTGGGCATTGCGGCAGCCCACCAGGTACGTCTTCGCCTTCGACCCGCGACTCGTCCGGTCGCCCGTTTTCCCGCTCCGTCGTGCCCGGTTCGCCTATAACCGCCCGCGGGTTCCTTGGGGAGGGCGTGCGAGGCGTATGGTGGTGCTTCTGGCGGCGGGGTTGCTCAACTCCACGGGCGCAGGCGGCGGAGCGGCGGGCGGACGTGGTCGTCTATGGGGCGACGGCGAGTGGGGTGATCGCCGTCGTGGTGGTCGCCCGTGAAGGCAAAAGCGTGCTGCTTCGTCGACCTGCCACGGCACGTCGGCGGTATGGTCAGCGGCGGCCTCGGCGCTACTGACACCGGCAACCGCGCTGCCATCGGCGGCTACTCGCGCGAGTTCTTCGACCGAGTGCGTGAGTATTACATTACTACATACGGCAAGGACGCGCCGCAGGTGAAGGCGTGCTCCGACGGGTTCCACTTCGAGCCGCATGTCGTCCGTTGTATTCGCCGCCATGCTCAGGGAGGCGAAGATCACGCCGATCCTCGAACGACGGCTGACGATGGTGCCTGGAAAGAAGGCGACGATCGTCGCGTTCGAGACGGACGGCGGGGATACGTTCGCGGCGAAGCTGTTCGTCGACGCCACCTACGAGGGCGACCTGATGGCGGCGGCGGGGGTGAAGTACCACGTCGGCCGCGAGGCGCGACGTTTACGGTGAAACGCTCGCCGGCGTGCAGGCGTTCAGTCAGCGCACCAGTGGCCGGTCCTGGTCGACGGTCGCGCGCCGACGGCAGGCCGTGCATCGAGACGACGCCGCTCGGCAAGCCGGGCGCGGGCGATCGCAAGGTGCAGGCGTACAACTTCCGGCTGTGCATGACCAATCACGCCGACAACCTCGTGCCGTGGCCGAAGCCGGCGAACTACGACCCGGCGCGCTACGAGTTGCTCGCCCGCTATCTAACAGCAAAGCCGGATCTCAAAATGGGCCAGCTGATGAACCCCGTCCGCATGCCCAACGCCAAGACCGACACCAACAACAACGGCGCCTTCTCCACCGACCACATCGGCGCCAACTGGGACTACCCCGACGCCGACCCGGCGACGCGCCGGCGCATCTGGCAGGACCACGTCGACTACACCCAGGGGTTCCTCTACTTCCTCGCCAACGACCCGCGCGTCCCGCCGGCGCTGCAAAAGGAGATGCGCGGCTGGGGGCTGGCGAAGGACGAGTTCGTCGACAACGGCCACTGGCCGACGCAGCTCTACGTTCGCGAGGCGAGGCGGATGCTCGGCGGCTACGTCATGACCGAGGCGGACATCCTGAAGGAGCGCACCAAGACCGACTCGGTCGGGCTGGGGTCGTACAACACCGACTCGCACCACGTCCAGCGCGTGCTCCGCGACGACGGCACGGCGCTGAACGAGGGCGACTTCCAGGTCGGCGTGTCGCCTTACGCGATCCCGTATCGCAGTCTTTATCCGAAGCCAGCGGAGTGCGACAACCTGCTGGTGCCGGTGTGCTGCTCGGCGTCACACGTCGCCTACGGCACCATCCGCATGGAGCCGGTGTACATGATTCTCGGCCAGGCGTCGGGGGTGGCGGCGGCGCTGGCCGTCGAGGGCACAACGTCCGTCCAGAAGGTGCCGGTGGAGCAACTGACGGCCAAGCTGAAGGGGCAAAAGGCGATCCTGTCGCCCGACGGGCTGCCGGGCCGCGCCGCGCCGCCGAACCGCCGCGACCCGGCGAAGCTGGCCGGCGTGGTGGTCGACGACGCGCAGGCGAAGCTCACCGGCGAGTGGAAGCGGTCGGGAGTGCTCGGCCCGTTCGTCGGCGACGGCTACCTGCACGACGGCGACGCCGACAAGGGCAAGCTGGCGGCGCGGTTTGTCCCGAAGCTGCCGCGCGCCGGCCGCTATGAGGTGCGCCTGTGGTATTCGCCGAGCAACAACCGGGCGGCGAAGGTGCTGGTGGTCGTCTCCAGCCAGGACGGCGAGAAGCGGTTGCACGTCGACCAGCGGAAGGCGTTCAAGGGCGACGGCCTGCTGCTCGGGGTGTTCGCGTTCGCCGCCGGCGACACCGGCTGGGTGGAGGTGCGCAACGACGGCAGCCGCGGCCACGTCATCGCCGACGCGGTGCAGTTCGTGCCGGCGCCGCGCTGACCGCCTCTCGCCTGCCCAATCAGGCCAGGAGGCCGCGATCGAAGTTGGTCGAGTGGCCGCCGGCGACGGTCTTGCCGGCGCGGACGGCGCGCCAGCGCGCGACGACCGTCTCCGGGTCGTAGCGGCGATAGACGAAGTCGGCGCGCAACGTTCGGGCGCCGGCCTTCGCCAGCTCCGGCAGCCGCCGCGACAGGCAGAACGGGTCCTGGTTGAGCACGATCGTCCGGCAGTGGTAATCGATCGCCGTCACCCGCTCGCCGTGGCTGGACACCATCTCCATCTCGCTGAACGAACAGTTCGCCTTGCCCGGACAGCCGCCGATCAGGTTGGCGTAGGCGCACGACTCGGCCAGGAACAGCGGAGTGTCCTGGTAGACGATCACCGTCGCCCGATCGCCGTACTCGGCGAGCGTCGCCCGCAGGTTCGTTAGCCCGTCCTCCGGCGACAGCGCGAACCGCCGCACTCCCATCGCCAGCAGCTGCTCCGCCGCCAGCCGGTTGAGCACGTACACCGACCAGTCGGTCGCCAGATCCAGCGCGCCGGTGGTGTTCCCCAGCGGATCGAGGCCGAGGTAGCTCCACGCCGACAGGTTGCCCGCCTCCCACCGCTGCCAGCCGGCGTCGCGCAGCCGGGCCAGCTTGTGCAGCAGGCCGCGTTCCTCCCATTTGCGTGTCAACGGCGGTAACGCCAGCCGAATGCGCTCCCGGCCGACGGAGGATGACAGCTGCTCCAGCCGCTCGGCCAGCAGCGTCGGGTGGTCGCGGGCGATCTCGATGACCACCTCGTCGACGTCGTGCCAGTCGTCGGCGGTGAAGGCATCGAGGAAGCCGACCTGGTCGACCTTCACGCTCCAGCGGAACGGCGCTGGTCGCGGCGCCGGCGAAACGGGGCAGACCGCGGCGGTCAGCTGGGCGACCCGGTCGTGCTGCGTCTGGCCGATCGCCTCCTCCAGCGCCGCCGTCAGGTCGCGCCGCAGCGCGTTCAGCCGCGACACCGGGACGAACAGGCCGGCCGGGTTGTGCCAGGCAAACGACTCCAGGGACAGCCCGGTGTCACCAAGCTTCTCGAACGCCGCGCGGGCGGCACTCTCCACCAGCGCCCCATCGCGCGCCGGGGTGAACGTGCCGTCGACGGCGCGGCGCACCGCGACCTCGCCGCAGCGGCCGACGGCGGTCACCGTCGCGGCGTCCACCTGCAGCTCGACGGCGACTGCGTGCCGCGTGCGGTACAGCCCCGGCTTCGGCCGGTCGTGGGCGTAGCGCCGCTTGACCGAGTTCGATGCCGCACAGTACACCGGCGCGCCGAGGGGCAGCTCCGGCTCGTCGCGGTGGTCCTGCGGCAGCTCGACCTCGACCAGCGACCCGGCCGGCGCCTCCACCACCTGCCGCCGGCCGCCCCGCTCCAGCACCCACATCCGCCGCAGCCCGAATCCGAACGGCTTGCCGAGTATGGGAATATCCACCTGAATGCCGTCGTAGCGCTCGATGGTGCGCGCGGTGCGGAAGCGCAACGTTCGCGAGTTGCGATAGCGCTGCACCGCCTCGACGTGGCCGATCGGTGTGCCGCGGTGGCCGACGAGGTCGCGATCGGCGACCTCCTTGTCCTTGTGCGAGTCGATGAACAGCCGCGTCCACGGCCGGCCGAACGCCGCTTGCAGGTCGCTCTCCTGCACCGCCTTCTCGCCGGCTGACAGCCGCCCGTCGATCAGCTTGCGGTAGAAATCGGTGGCGGTGGCGACGTAGAGCGGCGACTTCTTCCGCCCCTCGATCTTGAAGCTCGACACCCCGGCCGAGCGCAATGCCGGGATGTGATCGGGCAGGGCCAGGTCCTTCATCGAGAACGGGAACCCCTCGCGCGGGTCGCGGCGAGTCGGCGTGCCGTCGCGTAGGGTGAGCGGAGCGCCCTCGACGGTGAACGAGTCGCGGCACGAGTAGGCGCACCGGCCGCGATTGCCGCTGCGGCCGAGCGTCTGCGAGCTGAACAGGCACAGCCCGCTGTACGAGTAGCACAGCGCGCCGTGGATGAACACCTCCGTCTCGACGCCGGCGGACGCGGTGATGTCGTTGACCTCCTCGAACGTCAGCTCGCGGGCGAGCACCACGCGGGTGAAGCCCATCCGTCGCATCGCCTCGGCGCCGGCCCGGTTGTGGACCGCCAGCTGGGTACTGGCGTGCAGCGTCAGGTTCGGGAAATGCCGGCGGACGAGGTGATAGACGCCTAAATCCTGCACGATGAGCGCATCGACGCCCATGTCGTCGAGGGCGGCGAGCGTTTCGACCAGCTCGGGCAGTTCGTCGTTGCGGATGAGCGTGTTGATGGTGACGAACACCTGCCGCCGCGGCGTCAGGCTGTGGGCGTAGGCGACCACCTCGGCCATCTCGTCGAGGGTGAAGTTTTCCGCCTCGGCGCGGGCGGAGAACTTCTTCAGCCCGGCGTAGAGGGCGTCGGCGCCGAAGTGGAGCGCGGCGAACGCGGCGTCCGGTCCGCCGGCGGGTGCCAGCAGCTCGACGGCGTGATCGGCCAATCGCTCGGCCGGCGGCGGGTCAGGCGGCGGCTCGGGGACAGCGGCGTACTCGCCCTGCGGCGCCTCCGGCTCGGGCGCCGCCAGCGCGCCGTCGAGCGGCGCAAACCCTTCCCACTCCGCCGGCGCGGCAGTGGTCGGCTCGGGAGAAACGACAGGTAAGGTGAAGGCAGATCGCGTCATGGCGTCCGTTCGTCTGGCAATTGGTACGATGGCAGTACGAATTATGGCAGGCGACGCGACGGATCACAACCGCCGCCGCACCAGGAGGGGAAGCGTGGACGATCACTACCAGGCCCTGCGCGTGCTGATGATGCCGCGGGATACCAACCCGGTTGGCACGATCTTCGGCGGCGTCCTGCTCTCCTACATCGATCAGGCGGGAGCGATCGGGGCGATTCATGAGGTGGTCAAGGCGGGCGGCCGGCCGCCGGCGGTGGTGACGCTGGCGATCAACCAGGTGGAGTTCAAGCACCCGGTACTGGTCGGCGATGTGGTGACGCTCTTCACCCGACTGGTGCGGCTGGGGCGGACGTCGGTGACGATGGAGGTGCGCGTCGAGGCGGAGCGCAGCGGCGCGAGCCTGCATGTCACCCAGGCGGAGGTGGTGTACGTCGGCGTCGACCTGTCGTGTCCGGACCGCCGCACCAGGCCGCTGCTTGGCTGACCCGCCGAGGCTGGCTGCGGCCCACTCCTCGCCGTACAAAGGGGGTGTCGGCGCCGCCGGTTGCGGCGGGGACGGGACGGGGAACGGTCGGGGTACGACGCATGACGGAACCGCTGGGCGTGGCGCTGATCGGCTGTGGCACCGTGGGGAGCGGAGTGGCGAAGCTGCTGCTCGAACACCCCGACCGACTGACCGCCCGCGCCGGTCGGCCGCTGGTGCTGCGCAAGGTGGTCGTTCGCCACCCCGACCGGCCGCGGCCGGTGGCCATCCCGCCCGAGCTGATCACCACCGACCTCGACGCTGTCCTCCGCGATCCGCAGGTGCAGGTGGCGGCCGAGCTGGTCGGCGGCGTCGACTGGGCACGGCAGGCGGTCCTCAAGCTGCTGACGGCCGGCAAGGATGTCGTCACCGCGAATAAGGCGTTACTCGCCACTCATGGCGCCGAGGTGTTCGACGCCGCTCGCCGCCACGGTCGGGCGATCGCCTTCGAGGCCAGCGTCGCCGGTGGCATCCCGATCATCGCGGCGCTGACGCAGGGGCTGGCGGCCAACCAGGTCGAGTCGCTCCAGGGCATCCTCAACGGCACCAGCAACTTCATCCTCAGCGCCATGACCGACCTGGGCCAGAGCTACGCCGAGGCGCTGGCCGAGGCGCAGCGGCTTGGCTACGCCGAGGCCGATCCGACGCTCGACGTCGACGGCACCGACGCCGCCCACAAGCTGGCCATCCTGGCGCAGATCGCCTTCGGCGTTGCCGTCCCGCTGTCGGCCATCGAGCGGCGCGGCATCGCCGGCATCGACGTCACCGACATCCGCTTCGCCGACGAACTGGGCTACGTCATCAAGCTGCTGGCCGAGACGTGGCTGTACGACGGGCGGCTGGCGTTGCACGTCTCGCCGGTGCTGCTGCGGCGCAACACCCCGCTCGCCCAGGTCCGCGGCGCCTACAACGCGGTCAAGGTGGTGGGCGACGCGGTCGGCGACACGCTGTTCTACGGCCGCGGGGCCGGCATGATGCCGACCGCCAGCGCCGTCGCCGCCGACCTGGTCGACCTGGCCATCGGCCGCACCCAGCGGACGTTCCAGACGCTGCGGCTGTGGTCGGGCAACGAGACGCCGGTGCAGCTGCAGCCGGGCGACCGCGTCAAGAGCCGCTTTTACCTGCGTTTGCTGGTCGACGACCGACCGGGGGTACTGGCGGAGGTGGCGCGCGTGCTGGCGGAGCACGGCATCAGCATCGCGTCGGTGATCCAGCACGAGGCGCTCGACGTGCCGACGCGGCAGCGGGTCCACCTGGTCATCATGACGCATGCGGCGCGGACCGGCGACTTCCGGGCGGCGTGTGCGAAGCTGGATCGGCTGGAATCGCTCACCGAGCCGGGTGTGCATTACCCGGTCGAGGATTGAGCGAAAGGGCAGGGGGGAAATAGAAAAGGAGAGCCGTTCGGCTCTCCTTCCCTGACGTGGCAGTCGCGGGAGTCGGGCAGACTCCCGCCGACTCGAGGAGGTTTCCCAGGTCGGCTGCGGGGTTAGCCCCGCAGCCGGGCCGGAGCGTTCGCTCCGACCTACTTGCCGATCACCTTCGGGGCTTCCTGAGCCGGGACAACCACCGGGGCCTGGATGGCCGGGGCGCTGATCACCGGAGCGCTGATCACCGGAGCGGCCGGAGCGACGACCACCGGAGCGGCGCACCCGCAATCGCAGGAGACGGCGCAGCCGCAGCCGCAACCGCAACCGCAAGAAACCGTGCAGCCGCAGCCGCAGCTGTGGCAGCTGTGGCAGCTGTGGCAGCCGCAGCAGCTGTTGTGGTGCTTCCGGAACAGACCGCCGCAGCTCTTGTGGCCGTGGCAGCCGCAAGAGACCGTGCAACCGCAACCGCAACCGCAATCGCAGCCACAGCTGTAGCTGACGTGGCAGCCGCACGAGCTGGTGCAGCCACAGCAGCTGTGGTGCTTGCTGAACATGCCGCTGAAGCAACCACCGCAGCTCTTGTGGCAGCTGTGGCAGCTGGTGGTGCAGCCGCAGCCGCAGCTGTAGCTGACATGGCAGCCGCACGAGCTGGCGCAGCCGCAATCGCAGCTGTAGCAGCTGCAGCTACAGCCCTTGTGACGGAAGAACTGAGCGGGAGCCTCAACGCCACCGCTCATCGCCGCGAGCAACACGATGCTAAACATGCGAACAACCTCCCTAAACCGTGATGGACCCCGTCCACCAAGCAACCCGAGCCCTAACGGGCCCCCTGACAGAAGTTCCTCCACGGCACTCCGGCCTCCACCTGCTCTGTTCTCGGCCGTGCGTGCGAGCACCGCAGTGTCGACGCAGCGGCTCCGGCACCGATCCCCCGTGGATCGGCTCCCGTCGCTTTCCCTCGTCCTCGTGTCGGCTGTTCCGGGATGGGTCAGGTGTTCCTGTACGCCAATAGTAAAACCAGGAGGTCTGGGCATCAACACGCGACGGGATAATTTAGCCAATCTGGGAAGGATAAATTAGGGGTTGTAACGGCCCCCGTTACAGTCGGTGCAACCGGCTTCCTGCGCAGCCTTTAAACGCTGCGGGCCGGGTGAGGAGTTGCTCCTCACCCGGCCCGCGTGCCGCTACACCGTGGCTCACTTCGGCTTGTCGTCCGGCCCGTCCTTCGACCGTTCTATTTTCTTGCCGTCGCCCTCGGGCTGTTCCTTGTCCGGCTTGCCCGCCTGATTCTTCTGCCGTTCCTGATCCCGCTTCACCTTCATCAGCCGCACCTGGTTGATCAGGCACAGCTTGCCGTTCACGTCGGCCTTGTGCCACAGGGCCATGATCTCGCCCTGGTCGCTGAAGTCGAGCAGCTCGACGTAGTCGCACCACTCCTTCTCGACCTGCGGGCCGACCGTCGGCGCCTTCTCGAAGAACAGGGCGACCAGCCCGGCGTCGGGCCGCCCCGGCGGGCACGCCAGCCACTCGGGCGCCACGCACCACCCGCCGCCACACGTCGGGCACCACCCGGCCACCGCCGCCAGCACGACCAGTACGTTCACGTCCCACCTCCCGTTCCGAGACCTCGACCTGCCAGCCGGTCCAGGCGTGCCGCTCCGGCGCCGTCTGACAATCTGGGATATCTGGGTTAAATGGTAAACCGGGAGACGGCCGGTGAACAAGCGCGGCTCGCCGGCCCTCGGCTTCCGTCCACCGCACCGGCTGGCATAACCGATTCCCTCCGAGCATTCGGCTGGCGGATCGCTACAATCCCGACAGCTTTCCCGCTTCTTCGTCGAGGGCCGGCCATGACCGCCACCGCGCTGCTCGCCCTGCTCCTCGCCGCTTTGCCGTCGGTGGACCCGGCGATCGAGGCCGACGTGGTGCTCCGTAACGGCTCGCTCCATGACGGCACCGGTGGCCCGCCGCAGGTGGGCGACGTGGCCCTGCGCGGCGACCGCATCGTCGCCGTGGGTACGTTCCGCACCGCCGGCACGCCGCGGGTGATCGACGCCACCGGGCTGGTGGTGGCGCCGGGGTTCATCGACCTGCACTCGCACAGCGATTACTGGTTCCAGGACAAGGAAACCCGCGGCAACCTGTCGTACCTGTACCAGGGGGTGACGACGGTGATCACCGGCAACTGCGGCGCCGGTCCGGTGGAAGTGGCCGCCTACTTCCGTGGGCTGGAGAAGGACGGCGTCGGCAGCAATGTCGGCCACCTGGTGCCGCACAACACCGTCCGCGAGCGCGTCATGAAGAACGCCAACCGCCCGCCGTCGCCGGCCGAGCTGGCGCGGATGGCGGCGCTGGTCGAGCAGGGGATGAAGGACGGCGCCCGCGGACTGTCGACCGGGCTGATCTACACCCCCGGCAGCTATGCCCAGACCGACGAGCTGATTGCGCTGGCGAAGGCGGCCGGCAAGCACGGCGGCCTCTACGTCAGCCACATCCGCGACGAGGGGGCCGGGGTGCTGGCGGCGGTCGACGAGGCGCTGCGGATCGGCAAGGAAGCGGGCGTGCCGGTCCACCTTTCGCACCTGAAGGCATCGGGCCGGCGGGCGTGGGGCAAGGCGGCCGACGTGGTGGCGCTGATCGAGCGGGCGCGGCAGGCGGGCCAGGTGGTGACCGCCGACCAGTACCCCTACACCGCCAGCAGTACGTCGCTGGCCGCCACGCTGATCCCGCCGCGCTACCGCGAAGGTACCGCGGCGGCGTACCGGCAGCGGCTGCACGACCCGGCCGTCCGCCGGGCGATCACCGCCGCGCTGGCCGACAGCAGCCCCGCGGCAATCCGAATAGCTCGTTACTCGAAAAAGCCAGCGTGGCAGGGCAAGGACCTGGCGACGCTGGCGAGCGAGCAGGGGCGGCCGGTCGAGGACGTGGTGCTGGCGGTGGAGCGCAACGGCGGCGCCCAGATCGTCCACTTCAGCATGCGCGAGGAGGACGTGCGGCTGATCCTGCGCCGGCCGTGGGTGGCGACGGCCAGCGACGGGGTGAGCCAGGACCCGACCAGCGACACGGTGCCGCACCCGCGCAGCTACGGCACGTTCCCGCGCAAGGTCGGCCGCTACGCGGTCGAGGAGCGCGTGCTGCCGCTCGAACAGGCGGTGCGCTCGTGTACCGGGCTGCCGGCCGACGTGGTGCGGCTGGCCGAGCGCGGCTACCTGCGCGTCGGTTACGTCGCCGACGTGGTGGCGTTCGACCCGGCCACGTTTCGCGACGTCGCCACCTTCGACAAACCGCACCAGTACGCCCGCGGCGTCCGCCACCTGTTCGTCAACGGCCAGCCGGCGATTGCCGACGGCAAGGCGACCGACCGGCTGGCCGGCCGACCGTTGCGGCGGCGCTAACCGATCGGAGGCCCGTCCATGCAACCGGCCCTGTTCTCGATCAGCTACGGCGGCCTGTGGGGGCAGGCGGCGCTCGACCTGCCGGCGTTCCTCCGCCGTGCCGCCGAGCTGGGGTTCCCGGCAGTGATGCTGGCCGGCAAGCGGCCGCACCTGTCGCCGCTCGATGTCGACGGCGACCGACTGGCGACGGTCGAGGCTGCCCTGCGGGCGAGTGGCGTCCGCGTCGCCGCCGTGGCCGCCTACACCGACTTCGGCGCGACGGTGGCCGCCGAGGTGCCGCTCCTGGAGATGCAGGTCGCCTACGTCGACGCGCTGTGCCGGCTCGGCCGGCGGCTGGGCGCCGGGCTGGTCCGCGTGTTCACTGCCTACGAGTCAGCCGGGCTGGGGGTGCAGACAGCGTGGCGCCAGGCGGTGGCGGGCGTCCGCGAGGTGTGCGACCGGGCGGCGGCGGTGGGCATGACCGTGGCGGTGCAGAACCACCACGACGTCGCCGTCCACACCGCCGCGCTGCTGGAGTTCCTCCACGACGTCGACCGGCCCAACTGCAAGCTCGGGTTCGACGCCTGGTCGCCGGCACTCCGCGGCGAGGATCTGTACCAGGCGGCGCGCGCGGCGGCCCCATACACCGTTCTCACGACCAATGCCGACTATGTCACCCTGCCGCGCTTCCGCTACCGGCCGGAGGTGGTGAACTACGAGCGGGCGTCGCCGGACCTGGTGCGGGCGGTGCCGTTCGGCAGCGGGATCATCGACTACCGGGCGTTCTTCGCCGGGCTGCGCGACGGCGGATTCGACGGTCCGGCGGTGTACGAGATCTGCTCGCCAGTCCGTGGCGGCGGATCGGCCGACAACCTCGATCGCTGCGGCCGGGCGTACCTGGAGTGGATGAGCCGGGCGGGGCTGGTCTGAGGACCGTTCACAGCGGCACCGCGACCAGCAGCCGCAGGCGGCGGTCGGCGTCACGGGCCGTGGTGGCGATGCGGCGGACCGACGCGGCCGAGGCGGCGTGGGGAGCGTCCCACTCGGCCGCCAGCCGCGACGCCTCGCTCTCGGTGCGGCGGAGACGTTCGCCCAGCGGGGCGAGCACGATCGGCCGATCGGCCGGCGGCAGGTCGGCGGCCAGCCGCACCAGGTCCCACTCGATCAGCCGGTCGTACTGGTCGGCCAGCCGGGCGACGGCGTCCGGCCGCGGCCCGAGGAGGCGCGCCTCGGCGAGACACTCGTCGGCCAGGTCGACGACCACGCCCACGCGCTCGCGAGGCGTGTGGGCCTGGCGGAGCCGCTGCGTCCGCCGCAACTGGTAGGCGTCGGCCGCCGCCACCGGCGTGCCCGTCGGGTCGGCCGGCTGGGTGTGGTGCGGCCAGGCCCACCATCCGAGGGTGAACAGGGCCAGCGTGGCCGCCAGCGAAAACGCCAGCGCCAGCTTCTGGCGAGCGCCCTCCGAGCGCGTCGGCGGCGGGGTCCGCAGCGACGGCAGCGGCACGATCAGCCGCGGCGGGTCGGCGGTTGCCTGATCGATCCAGGCGAACAGGTCGGCCGGCGGCGGCACGTCCGGGGCCGGCAGGCGGCGGATCTGCTGCTCGAGCCGGGTCAGCCGGGCAAGCCAGTCGCGGCAGGCCGGACAGGTCCGCAAGTGATCGCTCTCGTCGCGACCGGGACGGTCGGGGCGTTCACTGGCGAGCAGGGTATGGCGGACGGCGGCACAGTTCATGGGGTCTCCCGATCCGGCGGCGGGCCGAGCAGGTCGAGTAACTTCTGGCGGGCCTTGAACACCCGCCAGCGGGCGGTCTCTTCGGTGGTGTCGAGGACGGCGGCGATCTCGCGGAACGACAACTCCTCCTCGACACGCAACAACAGCGCCGCCCGGAAGTCGGTCGGCAGGCGGTCGATGGCGGCGGCCAGGTGAGCGACGGCCTCCTTGCCGCAGGCGGCCTCGACCGGCCCGCGCTGCGGGGCGGGCAGGTCGTCGGGCAGGGTGGTGCGGCGGCGGTCGGCGCGGGCGTGGTTGGCGAAGGCGTTGTGAGCGATGCGGAACAGCCACGCCTTGAAATTGGTGCCGGCGCGGAAGCGGTGCAGGTGGGCGAGCGCCTTGAGGAACGCTTCCTGGGCCAGATCCTCGGCGAGATGGCGGTTGCCGGTCAGCTGGAACAGCCAGCGGAACAGCCGCCCCCAGTACGCCTCGACCAGTCGGGCGAACGCCTGCCGGTCGTGCCGCTGGGCAGCGCGGACCCAGTCCGCCTCCTCAGCCGCCGGCGGTGGCCGTTCCGGCCCAGTTCGGTCCCGCGTCTCCGCCGCCATTCCCCCCTCCCGTTCGCCGCGTTTCTAAAGATTCAACAATCTTGTGGCACAAATGTTGGTGAATCGCCCGGTCGCTTCTTGACCCTCTCTCGGGGAAAAGAGTAGAATCTTCATTGTAGTCACATCTTCCGCTTCATCGATCGACTTATGGGGTTACGTTCATGCAAGCACTCATGAAGCGCGCCCGGCGAACGCCCCGCGGATTTACGCTGATCGAGCTGCTGGTGGTGATCGCCATCATCGCCATCCTCATCGGTCTGCTCCTGCCCGCGGTGCAGAAGGTGCGCGAGGCGGCCGCCCGCACCCAGTGTACCAACAACCTCAAGCAGCTGGGGCTGGGGTTCCACAACCACCACGACACGCTCGGTTACTTCCCCAACGGTGGACGCGGCTGGCCGGACGCGCCGGTCTACCTGGCCGTCGGACAGCCGGCCTCCGGCAAACAGCAGCTGGCGGGATGGGGGTTCCAGATCCTGCCGTACATCGAGCAGGACAACGTGTGGAAGGGCGGCGGTAAGACGACCATCGCCGACCAGCAGATTCAGGCGATCGGCGCGCCGATCAAGACGATGTTCTGCCCGAGCCGGCGGGGCGCTGCGGCGCTGGCCCCGACGGGTTCGTGGTACGGCCCCGGCGGCACCTACGCGCACTCCCAGACGGACTACGGCGCTTGCCAGGGCACCAACAACAACGGGGCGGTCGCCTACAACGACGGGACCTTCGACGGCGTCCGCATGACCACCATCCATGACGGCACGTCGAACACTCTGCTGCTCGGCGACAAGCGGCTCAACCTGCAGGGGCTGGGCGGCTACCAGGGCGACGACAACGAGGGCTACTCGTCCGGCTGGGACCACGACGTCATCCGCCGGACCGACCGCCTGCCGATGCCCGACCCGAGCGCCGCAGGCGCGTGGGGCGAGGAGCGGTTCGGCTCGTCGCACAGCAGCGGCGTCAACGTCACCATGTGCGACGGCGGGGTCCGCCACATCAGCTACACCATCGACGCCAACGTGTTCGCTGCCCTCGGCACCATCCGCGGCGGTGAGGTGAACACCAACTATTGACCAACCGGGGCGTCCGGAATTGAATCTGTACACCGGGTCAGACGCTTGCGATCGAGCGGTCTGACCCGGTGCCGCTTTTCGTGCCCCGCGTGCGGGGTTTTCCTCCTCGGTGCGAGAGACCATCATGACACGCCTGACTCGCCTGCCGGCCGCCCTTGCCGTCGGCACCGTCGCCGTCATCCTGCTGACCGGCTGCCCCAGCGGCGGGCCGAAGAACGTCCCGATCAAGGGCAAGCTGGTCGACAACGGCCAGCCGGTCAAGGCCGCCGCCAAGCTACCCCCCGGCGATCCGGGGATGCGAGTGGAGTTCATCACCGTCAAGGGCGGCGTTGCCGGCGAGCCTTACGGGGCGTCGGTGAACGCCGGCGAGGGCACCTTCACCGTTCCCGGCCCCAAGGGCAAGGGGATTCCGCCGGGCCAGTACAAGGTGAGCGTCCACGTCGGCGCCTTCGGCGCGCCGGATGCCCTCAAGGGGGCGTTTATTCCGGAAAAGACGCCCTTGACCGTCGACATTCCCGACAAGCCGGCGGTGAACGTCACGGTGGACGTCGGCAAGAAGGCGGTCACGGTGGACTGAGCGGCGGCCGCCGCTTGCCTTGCCACAGCCAGTGCAAACAGGGTGGCAGGTAACACGCCACCTGCGACGACCGCGTCTGCCCGATGTGGACGTGGTCGCCCGGTTGCAGCCGCACGTTGGTCTGCAGGTCGCCTTTGCGGAGGATGGCCGTCAGGTCGACGTGAAAAACCTCGGGCGGATTGCCGTCGGCGACGTGGGCGCGGACGACGCGGACGTCGTCGACATCGGCGCCCGGCTGGAGTCCGCCGACGCGCTGCAGCAGGTCGACCACCGTTTCCGGCCCGCGGTAGTCGACCACCTGGCGGGCGCCGACCTCACCGATCAGGACGAGCTGCTGGCTGCGGTAGTTCGCCACCTCGACGCGCACCGCCTCCGCCGGCACCGCCAGCCGGCGGGCGATCAGCCGCGCGATCTCCGGCGTGCGCCGGCCGTCGACCGGCACGGCCAGCAGCGGGGTGAGCGGCACCCGCCCGTCCAGCGCGACCGTCCGCTTGCCGGAGCAGTCCGGCCGGCCGGCCACGTCGATGACCAGCTGATCGGGGAAGTACACGCGGTAGTGCTGGTGCAGATCCCGGGCGTGGGCGGCCGGGTTGCGGTCGCCGAGGAGGCTCCGTTCCATCCGCTGGTGCGGGGTAACGCAGCCGAGCAGGAGAGCGAATCCGGGACCGAACCACCACCCCACGCGCGGCAAGCCGCATCGCCTGGGGAGGCCGGAGGGCATGGCAAGCTGGGACCTGAGGGCTGGTGGGTCAAGAGACGCCGCCGACGGCGGGCGATCGAGTATGACAGTGATCGGCGGTAAGCCGCGGCGAACTTGAGGAATCTGCCGGTCGGCGCGGTCTTGCCTTCAGGGCTGTCCAGACCTTGATATTGGCGGAAGGAGGGGCAAAGGGTAAAGGGGGAAAGTCGCCGCGCAGGAGGCCGATGCCATGACTACCCCTCTGAGCCTGCTGGACGTGCTGGCCGAGGTGCCCGACCCGCGCAACCCCAAGGGCGTGCGCTACCCCCTGACCGCCGTCCTTTCCCTGGCCGTGCTGGCCATGCTCACCGGCGCCAAGAGCCTCACCGCCATCGCTCAGTTCGGTCGCCAGCGCGGCGCCGCGCTGGCCCTGGCGCTGGGCTTTCGCCGCAGCACCACCCTCCGTAAATCTACCCTTTCCAACCTCTTCCGCCGCCTTGACGTTACCGCCTTCGAGGCCGCGCTGTCGCGCTGGATCGTCTCCCGCCTGCCGGAAGGTCCGCCCCTGCACGTCTGCATCGACGGCAAGACCGCCCGCGGCAGCCGCGACGGCGATGTTCCGGGCCACCACCTCGTCGCCGCCTACGCCCCCGAAGCGCAGGCCGTGCTGGCGCAGTTGCGCGTCGATGCGAAGACCAACGAGCACAAGGCCGCCCTGGAACTGCTCGGCCTGCTGCCGGTCAAAGGCACCCTCCTCAGCGGCGACGCCCTCTTCTGCCAACGCGACTTCTGCAAGGAGGTCATCGACCAAGGCGGCGACTACGTGCTGACGGTGAAGGACAACCAGCCATCGCTGGCAGTGGACATCGCCGCGGGCCTGGCTTTCGACGAGCAGAAGCGGCGGCAGGCAGCCGCCTTTCCCCCCCTACGAGGAGGCGTCGCCGCCAGCGGAATCCGTGGCGCGAAGCGTGGACAAGGGGCACGGTCGGCTGGAGGTAAGGACGCTGCGGCTGACGAGCACCCTGACCAAGACTCAGGACTGGACGGGGCTGAAGCAGGGATTCGAGTTGGTGCGTGAGCGGACGGAGAAGGGCGTCAAGTCAGTGGAAGTGGTCTACGGGATAACCAGCCTGGGGCGCGAGCAAGCGGACGCGGCCAGGCTGTTGGGGCTGGTGCGTGAGCACTGGGGGATCGAGAACGGCTGCCACTACCGACGCGACGTGACGCTGGGCGAGGACGCCAGTCGGGTGCGCAAGGGCAACGCCCCGGAGGTGATGGCGGCCCTGCGCAACACCGTCATCCATCTGGCCCGCGAGGTGGGGTCCGGCCTGGCCGAGGCCATCCGCACTCTCAACAACTGCTTTTCCCAGGCTCTTAGCCTTCTCGGCCTTCCTCAGCTTAAATGAATGGACAGCCCTGCCTTGTACCCCCCGCCGGGTCGTCTATCATGGGCGCATGGTCCGCCGTTCGCCGACCGTCGCAAAAACTCGATCACGCGCCCGCCCCTCCCGTCGCCTGCCGCACGGTCACGCTGGCGGCGCGCCGTCAAGTCCCTCCACCTCGGCCAGTCGCACCACGTCCGGCCATTGACGCCAGCCCGTCGCGGGGTGAACGCCAGCACGCTGTTGCGGCGCAGGAAGTCGACCGCCGACAGCCCGGAGGTGAACCGCGCTGTCCCGCCGGTCGGCAGCACATGCGACGGGCCGGCGGCGTAGTCGCCGACCGCCACCGGGGTGTACGCGCCCAGGAAGATCGCCCCGGCGTTGTCGATCCGGTCGCACAGCGCCCGCTCGTTGGCGGCGATGATCTCCAAATGCTCCGGGCCGATGGCGTTGGTCACCGCCACCGCCTCGTCCTCGTCGCGGGCCAGCACCAGCGCGCCGAACTGTTCCAGGCAGTCGGCCGCCAGGTCGCCGCGCGTCAGCCGCGCCGCCTGCCGGGTCAGCTCGTCGGCCACCGCATCGATGAGCGGCGCATGCCAGGTGACCAGCACGCTGGCGCCGGGCGAGTGCTCGGCCTGGGCGAGCAGGTCGGCGGCGATGAATGCCGGCGGGCAAGCCGGGTCTCATCGGCCAGCACTACCTCACCTCGCTCGGGCCGGCGATGCAGTCGATCGCCACCTGCCCGTAGACGTGGCGCTTGGCCAGGGCGACGAACAGGTTGCTGGGGCCGACGATCATGTCCACCGCGGCAGCCCGTCGACCCTGCAGGGCCGCGCCGCCGCCACCGCCTGCGCCCCGCCGATGCGGTAGACTTCCGTAACGCCCAACTCGTGGCAGACGCCGAGCAGCGTCTTGTTACTGGCACCGTGCGCCGTCGGCGGCATCACCACCGCCAGCTCCTTCACGCCGGCGGCCTGGGCCGGGACGATGGTCATCAGCAGCGTCGACGGGTAGGCGGCGGCGCCGCCGGGCACCAGCACGCCGACGCGCCGCATCGGCCGGTAGCGCAGCTGCAGCTCGTGTTTGCCGGCGACGGTCAGGGTGGCACTGCGGTGCAGGATCCCGGACTGAAAGGCGTCGATGTTCTTCCGCACCCGCCGCACCGTCTCCAGCAGCGGCGCCGGCAGCATCGCGTGCGCCGCCGCCAGCTCGGCCGGGTCGACGCGCAGCGTCTCCGGCGTCAGCTGGGCACGGTCGAACTGTTCGGTGTAGTAGAACACCGCCTCCAGACCGCGGGTGCGCACGTCCTCGCACACCCGCTCGACCACGCGCAACGGCGGCAGGGCTTCGCCGAACACCTTCTCGGTGAGTGCCCGGCTGCGCGGCGAGACGACGTTGCCGGAGGCGCTCAGCTGCGTCCGCAGCGCCGCCAGCGCCGCGGCGGCGTCCGGCTGGCCGCAGACGATCCGGCGGAGGTTGATGGAAGCCATTCCCGCTCTCGTTTCTCCTCGGTCCGCCGTCACTTGCTGAAGTACGCCGGCGCCTTGCGCGCCGCCTCGACGAGCGCTTTCGGGACGAGGAACACGTCGCCCTTCAGCTGGTTGCTCGTCGCATAGACCGACGCCCCGTCCTCGGCGCCGACGGTCAATTCGAGTACCTTCTTATCGGCGAGGGTGATCTCGAACTGCATGGCGCCCTCGTCCAGCTTCAGCCCCTTGCCGGCCGGCACGAACCGTTCGGCCTGGACGCGCGACAGGCTCTGCAACAGGTCGGTCACCTTGCCGGCGTCCAGATTGTAGCCGGGCGGCGACGTCGCCGTCCACTTGCCGTCCTTCTGGGCGAACGTCAGCGTGGTGACGGCGCCGACCACCGTCTTCCAGCCGCGGACGGTCAGGCCGGTCACCTTGTCCGGCTCAAAGCTGAGCACGGTGGTGTCGCGCAGCTCGCGCCGCAGCGCCGCCAGCACCTCGGCGCCGACGAGATAGATGGCGTCCTTGTTGCCGAGCTTGAGATAGACGCCCTTGCCGGCCGTCTCCTTGCCGAAGACGAACTCGTGCGTCGTCGGCTTCTTGTCCTTCGTCACCGTGACAGCGACGCGATACGCCGGCTTGGCCAGCTCGTAGGTGCCGGCCAGATCCTTGGCGTCGGCCTTCTCGGCGACGATCTCCTTGGCCGACAGCCGGTTCAGCTCGCCAAGCAGTCCGCGCATGGCCTCGGCGTTGGCCTCGCGGCCCTTGAGGGCGTCCGGCTTGACGAGCTTCCACGGCGCCGTGCTGTTCTCGCGAGTGATCTCGAACGTCTCGCCCGGTCGCGTCAATTCCACCTTGGTCACGTCCTCCTCGGCGGCGCCGGGGTTGTACGGCGGGATGGAGCGATCGACGTAGGCGAGCGGCCCCTTGCGCAGCTGGTCGAGCAGGCTGGCCGGCACCAGGGCGATGGTGCTGTCATTGCCCCACACCCGCTCGACGGCGACGCTGTCGCGCTCGCGGTTGC
Organism: Gemmataceae bacterium; assembly: GCA_046350215.1. Classification (GTDB taxonomy): domain Bacteria; phylum Planctomycetota; class Planctomycetia; order Gemmatales; family Gemmataceae; genus JAXMAU01. Next base: position 201,343 of record JAXMAU010000002.1, read on the forward strand.
CGAAGCGCAGCTCGGCGGCCGGCTTGACGTCCTTCTTGAACGCCGGCTTCGCGTCCTTGGCCTTGGCGTCTGCCGCTTGCAGGCTCTCCGCCCACACCTTGACGACCACCTCCGGCTTCTCCAGACCGAGTTCTTTCTTCCTTTTCGGGTCCGGGAAGGAGGAGATGACATCCTTGCGGTTCAGCTCGTCGATCAGCTTGCGGACCTCGGCGTCGTCGACGTTGTTGGCCGCCCCGCCGCGGTACAGCTGCCACGGCTTGGCGGCGTCCGGCTTGCGGAACTCCAGCTTGCCGTAGCTGTTGTCGACGTCGATGGCGTCGGGCTGCTTGAACGACTCCAGCGCCAGCAGGTTCTTGTTGCGCACGCCATTGGGATCGTCGACCACCTTGACCAGCGCGTCGACGGCGGCGGCCGGCACCTTGACCACGTCCTTCGCCTGGCCCTCGTCGAAGGCGGCGTAATACTTCTCCTCCTTGTCGACCTTCTTCGTCACGCCGAGGACTGCCTTCGTCGTGACGGCCTTGTCGCCCTCGCCGCGGACGACGGTGACGGTGAGCACGTCGCCCTTCGCCGGGTTGAGGTGGTAGGGCGTCAGGTCGGTGACGGCGTCCTTGACGAAGTCGTTCTCCTTGTCGGTGCGGTAGTCGACGGTCAGGCCGGTCAGCTGGGTGAGCAGGTTGGCGGCGTCGGCATCGCCGTAGGGCGGTTGCACCAGCGCCCACTTGTCGCCGGTCCGCTTCAGCTCGACCGGCGGCTTCTTGCCCAGCGCCAGGCGGACGGTGCGGAAATCGCGGCTGTCGGTGCCGAACAGCGAGCGAGCGCGGAAGTAGGGCAGGTTCTCCAGCGCCGCGTCGAACGTCGTCTTCGACACCCCCAGCGGCATGGTCGGCCGGTCCGACGACAGCACATACAGCAGCGCGCTCTCGGTGCCGGGCGTGACGGCGCCGAGCGTCAGCTTCCACTCCTTATCCTTGCCGCTCAGGGTGATGACGCGCTGCGGGTTGTCCAGCCCGCCGGCGCGGAGGCTGGATGGCCGGTTCTCCTCCTCGAACCGCGCGCCGATGAGGGCGTCGATCAGGTTGCGGATGTTGTTCGAGTCGGCCGGCATCGGCCGCGGGCCGGTGATCTTCCAGGTGTTGTCGTCGACGCGCTCGAACACCAGGGTGGCCTCGTCGGGCACCTTCCGCTCAATGACGACCTTGTCGATGTCCTTGCTCTCGATGCGGCCTTCCTTGGCGTGCATGCTCGGGAACACGTTCTCGGCGCCGGGCGGCGGGGTCGGCCCCAGGTAGAGCACCAGCGCCAGCACACTGAGCATGACGGCGAGCAAGGCGAACAGGAGGTAGGTGGTCTTGAAGTTCATGGGAGAATCCGGCGGTTCGGGTGGCTTCGCGATGACAACGGGTGGAGGCCGGTCAGCGGCGGCGGACCACCCACACGCCGGTGCCCAGGCCGATGATGCCCAGCACCATCAGCCCGAGCGGCAGGTAGGTGAGCCGGCCGGCGTCCTGCTGCAGCACGTTCAGCTCGTACTCCTTGCGCTTCTTGCCCTCGATCGTCTTGCCGATCGACGACTTCTCGCGCAGCCAGGCCACGCAGCTGTTGAACAGGTCGATCCGCTGCAAGCCCAGGCCGCCGGCGAGGGCGTCGTCGGTCACCCAGTTGGCGGCGCCGAACACCACCATCCGCGGCGTGTCCTTGAACATGGCGGCGTGGGCGGCATCGCGCGGCGCGCCGCCGGACGAGGTCGACACCGCCACGGCGATCGGCAGCGGCTTGGTCGACAGCACCTTCTCGGCCCGCTCGGGGTCTTCGCGCAGAGACGTCGCCAGCGACGTCGGGTCGACGTTCATGTTCGTCTCGGCCCAGATCCACAGGCTGGGAATGGTCTGCATCAGCACGTCGACGGCGAACCCCGGCCCCTTGTCCGGCAGCGGCGTCACCGTGCGGGCGTTCTGGAACGGGAAGATGGTGCGGTCGCGCTCGGAGGCGTGGAAGGCGCGGGCGATCGGGTTGGACGAGTTGCGCGGCGTCAGGCAGCCGATCTCCTGCGGGTTGACGGTGCGGGCGCTGAGTACCCGGTCGTTGCCCAGCTGCACGCGGTTCTCGGCGAGCAGTTCCTCCAGCCCGGTGCGCGCCAGGCGAGCGCTGCCGCCCTCCTTCTGCACCATCGGCTCGAGCAGCACGATCAGCCGGCCGGGCGTGACCGTCTCCTCCTCCTTCTCGACGCCGTCCTTGTCCTTGCTCTTGCGCGTCGCCCGCTGGCGTTCGAGGTAGGCGCGGAGGACGTCGGCCTCGGCCTTGCTGAACTCCTCGGTCGGCCGGGCGACCACTACCACGGTGGCGTCATCCGGGATCTTCTTCGTCGACCGATCGAGGGTGAGCGGCCGGACCTCGACGCCGCGGCCGGTGCTCAGCTTGCCCTTGAGCTTCGACAACGACCCCGGCTGACGGGCGCGGGGCGGCTGCATCGGGTTGGCCGCATCGTCGAAGCCCAGCTCGCCGTGGCCGGTGGTGAAATAGATCGTCATCTTCCCCTCGATGAGCGCCACGAGGGTGTTCAGGAGCGCGTTCTCGCCGAGGTACGAGTAGCCGCTGGCCGGCCGGCCGCGGCCGCCCATGTCCTGCTCGTACAGTTCCTGCACCTTGATGAAGGCGCTGTCGGCGCGGGTCTTTTCGCCCTCGGTGCCGTACACCACCAGCAACCCGGCGGCGTCGGTCAGGGTGTACTTCTCCATCAGCCCGCGGATCTTGTCGATGTTCTCCGCCGACTGCGGGTTGATCTGCTCCCAGCTGACCTTCGGCGTCAGGCTGCGGCAGTTGTCCAGCAGCGTCTGCGTGTCGACGGTGATCGGGCTGCGCGGCATGAGGACGTAGACCTTGACCGGCTCGCGCAGGTCGGCGAGCAGGTTGCGCATCTTGTCGGAGATGGTGTTCACTCCCGACTGCGTCCAGTCGAACGGCCGGCCGAAGAAGCGCGTGAACGGCTCGGCGTAGGCGAGCACGTTGGGCAGCGCCAGCACCGCCAGCAGCAGGAGGCCGGTGAGCACGGCGTTGTAGCCGTAGATCAGCCGGCGGATGTTCTGGTTCTGCCGCTCCATGCCGCGGCCCAGCTGCAGGCTGGCGAACATCAGCACCAGTCCGCCGAGCAGCGCCGCGCACGGCACCACCACCGCCGCCGGGTTCGCCCGCCAACTCTCCAGCCCGGCCGCCAGCTTCTCGGCGTAGACGGTCATCGGCAGGGCAAAGCCGAGTAATGTCGTACTCAGACCGAGCAGGCCGCCGAGCAGCATCAGCTCCAGGCGCAGCCGCCCCTCGCGCGCGCTCGGGTCGGCGTCGGCCCCGGTCAGGTGGGCAATCGCCACGCCCAGCGCCACCAGCGTGACCGCCAGCCCCCACAGCCACACCGGCTGGGTGACGACCACCGTCCCGCGGGCGATCAGCAGCGCAATCGGGATGACCGCCAGCAGCCCGGCCAGCGCCAGCAGGCCGATGCGCAGCTTCCGCTCGTCACGAAGCAGCACCGCGATCAGCCCGCGGGCCGGCGGGGCGGGTGGTTCGGGGGTCCGTGTCTCGTTCGCCATCGTCGCTATCCTCCGCCCCGGTCTTCGGGGGCTTGTTCACTCACCGCCACTTGCGCGATTCGAGCACCTTCACCGTCAGGAACAGGAACAGCACCGTCATCGACAGCGGGAACAGCATAAATCGCGGTACGATCTTCCCTTCCAGCGTGTTGTACCACAGGTCCAGGTACGACAGATGCGTCAGCACCGTCTCCCACGCCGGCGAGCGCGACTGGTGGGCGGCGAAGTACACATAGGTCAGCGCCAGCATGCCGGCGAAGGTCAGTACGCCGCTGGCGATCTGGTTGCGCGTCAGGCTGGAGAAGAACAGCCCCATGCTGACGAACGCCGCCCCGGTCGCCACCAGCGCGACAAAGAAGCTCAAGAGCGGCCGGTAGTCGAACGGGTTGCCGCCGGCCAGCGGGATCGCCAGCAGGAACAGCCCGAACGGCAGCCACACCACCAGGTACGTGATCAGCGCCGCCAGGAACTTGCTCAGCACCACCACCGTCTCATCGACCGGCGCCGTCAGCAGCACCTCCATCGTCCCGGTGCGCTGTTCCTCGCTCAACAGCCGCATGGTCAGGATCGGCACCACGAAGATGACGGTGAACACCGGGAAGAGGGCGAACAGGTAGTTGCGGACGATCGGCTCGATCGGCGGGTTGCGCGGGTCGGCCTCGACCAGCATGTCGAGGAAGCCCATGAACGAGAACCACGAGAACACCGCGAAGCCGAGCAGCGTCAGGTAGGCGACCGGCGAGAAGAAGTACGCCCCCAGCTCGCGGCGGGTGAGGATGAACACCGGCCGATCGAGGGCCAGTCCGGCCCCGGTGGCGACGTACAGCAGGCCGACGAACACGAAGATCACCCCGTAGGAGACGAAGTAGCTCGCCCCCGCGGCGCCCGCCAGCGATCGGCCCAGCGCGATCAGGATGATCAGCACGCCGGCGCCGGCGACGGCCAGTGCGGTGTTGTACGCCAGGTCGCTGTGCAGGTCGCGGCTGCCGACGAACGCCACCAGGAACAGCAGCCCGACCACGCTGTACACCAGCCCCTGCGGCAGGAAGAAGTCGCCGCTCACGTTGCCGGCGAACAGCCCGAGCACCGCCATGCCGGCACCGGCGAACAGCAGCAGCTTCTGCGCCAGGTCGCGGACGAAGTCGTCGTCCTCGTTCCGGAGGAAGGCGAGCAGGAATAACAGCGCAATGAGCAGACACGGCACGCCATAGCGGAACAGGTCGCCGACCGCGTTGGGGTACGGGATCAGGCACAGGAACACGCCCAGCCCGAGGGTGGCGAAGCCGAAGATCATGTACAGCCGGCGATAGCCGACGTCGCGGTCGAAGGCGGCGTGGAACAGCAGCGCGGCCAGGCCGAGGGCGATGCAGAAGATCGACCAGCCGATGCTGATGCGGGCGGTGCCGGTGGCGATGTGGAACCCGACGGCCATCGCCCCGAACACGAGCACGCCGGCGCCGACGGTGCCGACGGTGCGGGCGAAGGTCGGCTCGTCCTCGCGGAGCACCGACGGCGCCGCCTCGCGGGCCGCCGGGCCGAGCGGGCGGATGTTGGTGCGATCGTCAGGGTTTTCGGTGATCGACTTGCTGGACATCGGTCGCGCTACCTCGCAACGCGGGAGTACGGGAAACCGGGACGACCCGCCGGGGCGACGGTCGCCGCGGCGGGGCCGGGGAGAGAGCCGGTCACGCCCGGGTGGTGACGTGGGCCGACCGCTTCGACGCCGGGTCGCCGCTGACGTGCCCGCCGCCGAGCTGGCCGACGTCCATGTTGTTGATCTCGTTCCAGCGATCGTGCAGGTGCCGCCGGCGCAGGTCGAGCCGGCGCAGGGCGTAGCCGTTGCGGACCAGCCGCAGCGACAGCTCCTCGCGCAGATCCTTGAATCCGCGCGTGCGCACCTCGTAGGTGGCGGCGCCGTCGGTCTGCCCCTCGACGCGGACCTGTTCCACCCCGTCGGTCGTCTCCAGCACGCCCTTGACCTGCTCGACCGGCCCCTTGGCCTCGACCACGATGATCGGGTCGGTTTCCAGCTCGGAGAGCTTCTTCGCCAGTCCGACGAACCCCTGCCGGATGATGATGACGCGCTGTACCAGCGACTCGACCTCGGTCAGCAGGTGCGACGACAGCATGATGGTGTGGCTCTTGCCCAGCTCGCGGAGCAGGTTGAGCGTCTCCTGCTTCTGGCCGGGGTCGAGGCCGTCGGTCGGCTCGTCGAGGATGAGGATGGGCGGGTCGTTGATCATGGCGTCGGCCAGGCCAACACGCTGCCGATAGCCCTTCGACAGCGTACCGAGCAGCCGGCGCTGCACCTCCTTGACGCGGCATACCTCGACGCAGTGGTCGATGCGGGCGGCGCGCTGGCGGCGGTCGACGCCCTTGAGCTTGGCGCGGTATTCGAGGTATTCGCGGACGCGCATCTCGGAATACAGCGGGATGCTCTCCGGCAGGTAGCCGACGCGGCGGCGGACGTCCATCGACTCGGTCATGACGTCGAACCCAGCCACCCTGGCGATGCCGCTGGACGCCGGCAGGTAGGTGGTGAGGATACGCATGATCGTCGTCTTGCCGGCACCGTTGTTGCCGAGCAGGCCGACGATCTCGTTCTTCTCGACATCAAAGCTGACGTTGTTGACGGCACAGACCGGGCCAAAGTATTTGGTCAGGTTCTCGACGTGAATCATAATGGTGTGTCCGCCCTGGTTGGCACCTCCACCGGGATGAACTTTCTGTTGTACGGCCGGCGCCGCCGCGAGCAAGAGGCGAACGGCGACCTTCTCGAGTGGCACGCTCGGAGCGCAGCGACGGGCGTGGCTGCGCTTCACGTTCACTCCAACGCTCACGCCCTTCGCCAAGCCTCAGGCCGTGCCACTCAGTCGGGAAACGCCGCATGCCCACGAAGCGTGGGCATGGCACCAAACCATCATCCCCCCTCTCCTATCTCGTTTTTCCGATCCTTTTAATCTTTCTTTCCTCCGTGTTCTTTCTTTGTGCTCTTCGTGTTCTTTGTGGTTTCCCTCTTATTTCCCGCTCGGTACCGGGCGGTGGCGATCGATCATCGAGCGGAAGTCGCCCAGGCTGGCCCAGCGGGTACGTTCGCCCAGGTCGACCTCGGCGACGGCGACGGTGCCCCACTCCTTCGCCTGGGCGATCACCGTCCCCTCGCGGTCGGTCACGCCGGTGTACATCCATTTCAGCTCTGGCCCACAGTAGCTGCTGCTGACCAGGTAGACGTGATTCTCGCAGGCGCGGGCGCGGGCCAGCAGCGGGTTGCAGCCCCACACCGGCCAGGCGATCACCTCGGCGCCGCGGATGGTCAGCTCGCGAGCCACCTCGGGAAAGAAGCCGTCGTAGCACACCATCAGCCCGATCCGGCCGAGCGCGGTGTCGAACACCGGATAGTCGTTCCCCGGCACGACCCCCGCGGCGATCTCGTCGCGCGGCAGGCACACCTTGCGGTACTTGCCGATCAGCCGGCCATCCGGCCCGAGCAAGACGGCTACATTGAAGATCTGGTGTTTCTCACGCTCAACCAGGCCGACGACGAGGTGCAGCCGATGCTTCTTCGCCAGCCGGCCGAAGAACTCCGTTGACCAGCCAGGCACCGATTCGGCGCAGTCGGCCATCGACCGTTTCAGCCCGGCGTAGGTGAGCGTCTCGCCCAGGACGACGAGGTCGGCCTTCTGCGCCGCCGCCTTCTCGATCAGCGGGACGAATTCGCGGCAGTTGTCCGTCGACGATCGGTTGCTGTGCGGCAGGTAATGGACGGCGGCCAGCCGCACCTTGCGCGGCCGGGGCGGCGGCACCTCGGTGACCGACACGTCGGCCCAGCGGACCTCGCCGTTCGGCGCCCACAGCAGGTGTAGCTCGACCACCGCCCGCGTCGCCTTCGCCGGTGCCCGGTAGACGTCGGCCACCTCGGTCCAGCCCTGCGGCGAAACACCGCGCGTCGGCGGATGCTCGGCCTCGTGCGGCGCGGGATACGGCGGGGCAAACGTCTGCGCCGTGGCAGGGTCGAGCGGCACCTTGTTGCCGGCGTCGTCCTGCCAGAGCACGCGAACGACCACGCTCCGCCGCGGCAGGGCCACCCGGCTCGCCTGGTAGAGCGCCCGGACGCGATAGGGCTTGCCGGCGACCACCGGGAACGACCTGGCCCACCAGCCGTGCAGCCCCGCGCGGTCGTCGGCCCGGATGTGCCACGCGCCGCTGCCGCCGGGACCGCCGTTCTCGTCGAACGTGAAGACGGGGCGGATCTCGTCCCGCGGCGAGCCGGTCGTCCACCCCGATGGAGCCGAAGGCCGGTCCACCGGCGCGGCGGACAGAGCGAGCAGACTCAGACATCCGGTCAGCACCAGCAGCCGTACGCGCATCGCCTGTTCCTCCCACCACGACCGATCACGCCGGCCCCATCCGGGCACCGGTCGTTCGCGCTCTTTCTACTGACATTGCAACCAGAATCACGACGATCTATACTTCTGTTCACCCAGCCGAATCAGGAGGAGACGATGGGAACCGAGTGGGCGAGCTGTGGTGCGGTGACGACGGGAAGCGACGGGCGCGTGAGCGGAAACGGGCAGCCGTGTCCGTACTGTGGCGGGGCGTTGATCCCGCAGCGGGGCACCTGGCGGTGCGGCCGCTGCGGGTTTCAGTGGTGTCAAGGCTGTGAACCGGCCGAACCGGCGGACGAATCATCCTCGTCCGACTGAGCGGCGCTCAGCTACACAGCAGTTCGACGAGGTCGCGGAATCGGGCCGGCCCCATGCGCTTGGCGAGCTGCTTGACCTGCCGCAGTTCCTCGACGCTCAGGTTTTCCCCACCCCGAGGCGCCGCAACCGGCGGACTGGCCGTCCGGCCCGATTCCCCGCGCCGCCGCAGCAAGGTCGACTTGATGGTGGAAATCTGCGAGGTCTTCAGCTCCGTGTTGTAATGGATCTTCAGCCAGTCCTGAATTTTTCGCGGCTTGTACTCCCAGCCGTTGGCGTTCAGACAGTCTTCCACCATCTGCGTTTGAGTCTTCTGCCGAACCGGCGTCGAATCTTCGGCCGGCGCCCCGCTCGACGTGTCCGCCTCAGGCGTGTCTACCGCCGGCGCTCGCTCGCTCGCTTTCTTACGACCCATCAGTGAATTCCTCGACAAATCGGTGTCATGGCGATCGGTTTCGGCTCCTCCAACCACCCTGGTCTGACAACCTGCGGACGAAAGGTCGGTCAAAAGGGCGCATCTTCCTGGGTATTAAAGACTCCATGATAGTGTCCCGGCAAGGTATTTCAATCGGAGGAATCCCCATCGCGCCATTTCTCATGGCGCGCTGAGCTGCCTTCGACCGAATGGCCTGTGCGATTGCTGTCGGAAAGGGAACAGAACGAGCAGTATCGGCGCGGGAGGAGACTAGCGCGGCGGGGCGACCATCGGCGGGCGGTTGAAGGTGCGGCTGCGCTGCACCTCGCTCCACCACATGGTGCCGAAGACAGTGCCACAACCGAGCAGCACCAGCAGATTCAGGCAGGTGCCGATGATGCCGCACACCCAGCCGGCCTGGGTCGATCCTTCGCCGTCGGGGTCCATCACGCCGTCGCGGATCTTCCGCAGGTCGGCGTGCCCCAGGACCCAGGCGATCAGCCCCGGCACCACCGCCAGCGGGGCGAGCGGCCAGCAGGCGAACAGTACCGCCAGGCTGATGATCCCCATCGCCAGGATGAACCCGCCGCGGTGCGGCTCGCAGTCCCGGCGCACCCGCCGCCGATCGCCGCGGTCGCCCCGGTCGCGGCGGGACGGACGGCGCGTGTCGTCGATCAGCTCGACGTCGCAGTACGAGCACCAGCGACTGTCGAGGTGGTTCATCCGCCCACATTCGGGGCAGCGGCGCAGGTCGTCGTGGTCGTCGTTCAGCCGGGCCGCCGGCCGCTTGCGCGCGGGAGCGGGGTCGTCCTGCCGGGGCGGGGCCGGTCGCCCGCCGTCGTCGACCTCAACGGCGCCGCGGAGCGGGGAGGCCGGCGTCGGGTCGGCGGGCGGTTTCGTTTCGGCGGCCAGTTCCAGGTCGAGCATTCGCCACGGCGCGACCGTCTCGGTCGGGATCGGCTCGTCGCGCGGCGGGGCCGGGGCCGGGGGCGGGGGCGGCGCAGGCGGGACCGCGGCCGGCGCGACGGCGTCGAAGGTGGCGTTACATGCCGGACAGCGGACCTTGCTGCCGAGCAGGTCGTCCGCGACCCGAAGTTTTCCGCTGCAGCTCGGGCAGGCGACGATGATTGGCATGATGCGTCCGTGGAAAAGCGTACGGGACGATGGCACCGGCCGCGGGTCGCCCATCTACCGGACTATTCGCGACGAGGCGGTGGTTATTGTACCAAAGTGTCCGCGCACCGGGTCAGCGCGCGCCGATCACGATCATCGCTCCTCCTAGCCCACAGATGAGGACGAGCGCCACGATCATCAGGATGGTGGCGGCCATGCCCAGGTACATGCCGACACGGGTGTTCGTCTCCCCCTCGGGGTCCATCTCGCCGCGGCGGATCTCGGCCAGGTCGTTGCTGCCCATGATCCACGCCATCGGCCCGGTGACAATGGTGAAGAAGCCGAGCACGGCGCAGATGCCGAGCGCCAGGATCGTGCTGCCGCGGTGGTCCGTGTACCGCCGCCGCCGTCGCCGCGGCCGGTCGTCGCGTTCGTCGTAATCGTCTTCCTCGTCCGCACGGCGGCGCCGGCGCGGGCGGTCGTCGTCCTCGTCGCCCTCCTCGTCGTCGCGACTGCGGACGCGACGGGAAGCAGGTAGGTCCGGCCCCCGTTCCAGCGCCGGTTTTCGCTCGGGCGAACGCTCGGACCGCGGCGCCCGTTCCAGCGGCAGGTCCGCGGCGGCGGCCGGCCGGTCGAGCGGCAGGTCAACGCCGGCCGGCGGATCGAACGCCTTCAAACAAGCCGGGCACTTGACCGGGTTACCCGCCAGCTCCGGCGGGACGCGCAGCTTGCGACCGCAGAACGGGCAGGCGACGATGGCACTCATGGACGGAACCCTCCGGCGCCGACTCAGGCCCGCGCCAGGCGGCGGGCGATCATGGTTCGCATCTTCTGGACAATCAAAACATACCACACATAAAGCCCCACCCCAATCGCCGCCGGCAACCTCGGTCACAGTCCGGACAGCTGATGATCTCGGGCATGGGAGTCTCGTCGGGTCAGGACCGGGCGCGACGGGTCGTGTCCTCCCTAATACCTTATCATCACGCATCCCCAGAAGGCAGCGGCGAGCAACGCGAAGAGGACGCCCAGCCGGGCGCGGTCGTCGCCCGCCTCCGTGTCTTCGAGGCCGGTCGGGTCGACGCGCCCCTTCGCCATCCCGCGCAGGTCGCGCCGGGCCATCACCAGGGCCGGAATCCCGGTGGCCAGGGCCAGGCCCGCTCCCAGCCCGCAGGTACACAGCGTCAGCAATCCGGCGATCAGGCTGATGGTGCCGAGCAGGCCGATCAGGTCGGCGCGGTGCGGCAGGCTGTCGCGGCGCGGCCCGCGATCGTCCTCCGCCGCGACCGGGGCGAGTGTCTGCCCGCAGACGCAGCATGCGTCGGCGTCCCAGCCGACCGGGCTGTGGCATCGGGGGCACAGCGGCGACGCCGGCGGACGGGCGGCGGGTGGCGGCGCGGCGACGAAGGGGGTCTGGCAGCCGCCGCAGCGGACTGTCCGACCGAGGAGCGCGTCGCTCACCTGCAACCGCAGACCGCATTGCGGGCACGTCACCAGCTCGGGCATGACCGGGCACTTTCGCACTGTCCACGGAGGCCCGCCAGGGGCTACCGTGAAGAAGGAGGGGGCATCTCCCTTCTTCCTATGCGGCGAACCGAGGGCGGGGAGGGGACAGGTGAAACGGCGACCGGAACCGCCGGGGCGGCGCGTACAGCTGCACCGGGCGGTGTCGAAGCTCGGCTGGGGATCGCGGCGGCAGGCGTGGGACTGGGTCCGCGCCGGCCAGATCGCCATCGATGGCCGCGTCGTCACCGATCCGCTGGCGTGGGTCGACCTCGACCGGCAGACGATCACGCGGCGCGGGGACGAACTGCCTCCGCCGCCATCGACCGCCCGGTGTGTGGTGGCGCTGCACAAGCCGCGCGGCATTGTCACGACCCGTCAGGACGAACGCGGTCGCCGCACCGTCTTCGACCTGCTCCCGCCGGAGTTGCCTTACGTTTTCCCCGCCGGCCGGCTCGACGCCGACTCCGAGGGGTTACTCATCCTCACCAACGACAGCGGCGTGGCGGTGCAACTGACCGACCCCGAGCACCACCTGGCCAAGACTTACCGCGTGACGGTGACCGGCCGGCCCGACGAGTCGGCGCTGGACCAACTGCGGCAGGGCGTGGAACTGGCCGACGGCCCGACGCGGCCGGCAGGGGTGCGCCTGGTGCGAACGCGGCCGACCAGCAGCGTGCTGGAGGTGACGCTGACCGAGGGCCGCAACCGGCAGGTGCGGCGGATGCTCGCCGCGGTCGGGCACAAGGTGCGCCGGCTGGTGCGGACAGCGATCGGCGGCCTGCCGCTGGGCGACCTGCCGCCGGGCAGCTGCCGCGTACTGACCGCGCCGGAGATCGCTCGCTTGCTGGACCGGCCGGAGCAGTCGTGAGCAATTCCCCCGACTCGCCGGCGCGTGCTCTTTGGCGAGCGGGGGACCCCGCTCGCCAACAGCCCGTCGGGCCGAAGGAGGAAACGGCCCTGCTCTGCGGGTCAGACGCGGCGGAACTGGCGCTCCAGGTCGTGCCGGCTGAACAGCAGCGCCGTCGGCCGGCCGTGCGGGCAGTGATGATGGTCGTCGGCCAGGTGGCGCTGGGCGAGCAGCTCGGTCATCTGCTCCGGCCCCAGCCGCTCGCCGGCGCGGACGGCGGCGTGGCAGGCCATCAGGCTGAGCAGGTCGTTGAACAGCACCTGCCGCGACGGCGGACGGTCCTGGCTCATCAGGTGATCGACCACCGCCAGCAGAGCGGCACGCGGGGAGCGGCGGCCGAGCAGCGTCGGATAGCGCGTGAGTAATACCGTACTGCCACCGAACGACTCGACGCCCAGCCCCAGCCCGGCGAGCGCGTCGGCCTGCTCCAGCAGCCGGCCGGCGGACTCGGCGGGCAGGTCGATCGGCTCGGGGATGAGCAGCCGCTGCGTTTCCAGGGTCCCCGTCTCGATGCGGCGGCGGAACTGCTCGTAGAGAATGCGCTCGTGCAGGGCGTGTTGATCGATCACCAGCATGCCCTCGGCCGTCTCGACGACGAGGTAGGCGTCGTACAGCTGCAGCACGCGCGGCGGCTCGGGCCGGTCGAGCGGCAGCAGCGGCGGCTCGTCACACGGCGGCGCCGCAGCGGCGAATAGCTCGCGCAACGACGCCTCCGCCGGTGGCGCGGCGTCCACCGGCGGCGGAGACACAGGCGCGGGTGGCGCGTCGACCTGTGCCGGCGGAACGGTCGGTCGCGGCGGTGATGAGTAAGAGGATACTGGAGGAGCGGGCACTGCCGGCATCGGGAGTCGCGGCGCAACGGGCGGCGGCGGCAGGGGACGGCGGCCGGGGGTGCCGAGCGTGGCGGTCGGCTCGACGGTCGACGGCACCTGCAAGCGCGCGGTCAGGTTGGCCTCGCGCAGCCGCGCCTTGACGGCGGTGTAGATCAGGTGGTGCAGCGCCTGGGCCTGGCGAAAGCGGACCTCGGACTTGGTCGGGTGAACGTTCACGTCGACGTGATCGGGCGGCAGCTGCAGAAACAGGAACGCGACGGCGTACCGGCCGGTCATCAGCAGCCCGCGATACGCCTCCTGAATCGCGTGTCCCAGGGTGCGGTCGCGAATCCACCGGCCGTTGACGAACAGGTACTGCATCCGCGCCGTGCCGCGATCACATTGCGGGTCGGTAATGTAGCCGGTCAGCCGCACCGGGCCGGCGGCGGACTCGACGGCGTAGGCGGCGCCGGCCACGTCGTCGCCGAAGAACAGGCCGAGACGGTCGAGCAGGGTGGCGGAGGCCGGCACCTCGTAGACCGGCTTGCCGTTGTGCCGCAGCACCAGGTGCAGCCCTGGCCGATCGCCGTCGCGGGCGTGCGCCAGCGCCAGCCGTGTCACCGCCTCGGTGACGTGGCCGATCTCGGTGGCCGGGGCGCGGAGGAACTTGCGCCGCACCGGCGTGTTGAAGAACAGCTGCCGTACCTCGATGCGCGTGCCGGGGGTGCCGTTCCACGGGCGCACGGCGGACAGTTCGCTGCCGGCGCACTCGACCTGGGCACCGCACGGCAGCGCCCGCGGCCGCGATTGGAGCGTCACCCGCGCCACCCCGCCGATCGACGCCAGCGCCTCGCCGCGGAAGCCGAAGGTGCCGATGGCGAACAGGTCGTCGGCAGCGCGGAGCTTGCTGGTGGCGTGGCTGGCGAAGGCCAGCGGCAGGTCGTCGGGGGCGATGCCGCAGCCGTCGTCGACGACGCGAATCAGGTCGTGGCCGCCCTGGTCGACGTCGACCTCGATGCGGCGGCTGCCGGCGTCGACGCTGTTTTCGAGCAGTTCCTTGACCACGCTGGCGGGCCGCTCGATCACCTCGCCGGCGGCGATCTGGTTGACGACCGGGGCGGGTAACGGGTGGATGCGCGGCGGCTGGTCGGGTCCGTCGGATGCCACGGCGGCCTCCTGCGAGATGAGAGTAATCGATTACTCGGACAGGCCGGAGCGCTTGATCTCGCGGCTCAGCTCGGCGGCGTCCATGTCGAGGGCGCGGGCGGCCTGGTCGACATCGCCGCCGGCCTCGTGCAGGGCGGTGCGGATGCGGTCCTGCTGCTTCCAGTCCTGAATCTTGCGATACAGCGTCCGCTCGCCGATGCCGAGCAGGTGGGCCGCCTCCTCACGGTTGCCGCCGGTCAGCTTGAGCGCCTCCTCGATGCAGTAGCGTTCGACCTCGGCGAGCGGGCGGCCGACCAGCCCGGCGGCGGTGGCGGTCGGGGCGGGAGCGGCGGCCGGTCCGAGCACCTCGCTGTCGACGGCGTCGTCGGCGCCGAGCACCCCGTCGCTGTCGAGCACCACCAGGCTCTCGATGAAGTTGCGCAGCTCGCGGACGTTGCCCGGCCACGAGTAGGTCATCAGCGCCCGCCGCACCGGCTCGGCCATGCCGGTGGCGTGCTTGCCGTGGACGGCGTTGAACTCCTTCATGAAGTGGGCGGCCAGCAGCGGAATATCCTCGCGGCGCTCGCGCAGGGCGGGCAGCCGGATGGTCACCACCTTCAGCCGCTGGTAGAGGTCCATGCGGAACTCGCGGGCGGCGATGGCCGCCTCCAGGTCGCGGTGGGTGGCGGCGATCAGCCGCACGTTCACCTTGATCGGCTCGTTGCTGCCGATGCGGGTGACCTCCTTGTTCTCCAGCACGCGCAGCAGCTTGGCCTGCAGCTTGAACGGCATGTCGCCGATCTCGTCGAGAAAGACGGTGCCGCCGTTGGCGTATTCGAAGATCCCTTTACGCATCTTCTCGCCGCCGGTGAATGCGCCTGGCTCGTGGCCGAACAGTTCGTCCTCGATCAAATTCTCGTTGGGCGCGGCACAGTTGAGGGTGGCGAACGGCTTGTTCTTGCGGCGACTGTTGGTGTGAATCGCCTTGGCGACCAGGTCCTTGCCGGTGCCGGTTTCGCCGAGCAGCAGCACCGAGGCGTCGGTCTGGGCGATCGCCTGCAGCCGCTTGACCACGTCCTGCATGGCCGAGCTGTTGCCGATCACGCCCTCGAAGCCGAACTTCTCCTCCAGCTGCCGCTTCAGGTCGCGGTTGGCCCGCGCCAGCCGTTGCCGCTCGGACGCCTTCTGAACGATCGCGCGCAGCTCATCGCGGTCGACCGGCTTGGTCAGGTAGTTGGCCGCCCCCTGCTTGATCGCCTCGACGGCAGTCTTGACGTCGCCGAAGCCGGTAATCATCACCACGTCGGCGTCGGGCAGCTGCTCGCGCGCCTTGCGCAGAATGGCCAGTCCGTCCAGGTCGTTCATTTTCAGGTCAGTGAGGATGACGTCCCAGTCGTCCTGCTCGATGAGCCGGCTGCCGTCGGTACCGCTGGTGGCGACGGTGCAGTCGTAGCCGACCCGTTCCAGGCTCTCGGCGACGGTCTCGGCGTGGAAGCGGTCGTCGTCGATGACGAGAACGCGGATCGGGTCGCCGTTGAGCGGCTTGGCGGACGCGGCGGGCACGGTCGAACTCCTGCGGGCCGGGGGACAAGCAGTCATTGTACCCGGCCGGGGCGTGCCGGCGAAGGTCGGTCACAGGGCCGCCTCGGCGATCAACACCACTTCGCGGAGGCGAAACCCGGTACAGCGCTCCTCCAGTCCGTTGTCGTTGAGCTGGCGCAGCTTGAAGGCGCTCTCGCGGACCTTGTTGACCGCCTCCTGGGCGTCGGCGCCGGCCAGCACGCGCAGCACCGCGTGTTCCCAGTGGTCCGGGGCCGCCGAGTGCCAGCGAAACTGGTAGCGGACCTCGTAGATGCAGTGGGCCATCGGCGCACCTCCGGTGCGGGCGGGCGGCACCCCCGATTATCGGCCACCGGGCGGCCTCAACGCAAGCGGGCCGCCCGCAAAAGCAGGCGGCCCGGCGAGCAGTCCGGAGCGGCGGCGGCGGTCACATCACGCCGGCGCCGAAGTCGGTGGTCTTGTTGTCGTCGCGGACGGCGGGGGCCGGCTGCGGGTGCGGGTGGTGGTGGTGGCCGCCGCGGGTGCGATAGCCGCGCTGCGCCACCTCGCTGACGATCTGCGTGTACGAGGCGCCGTCGAAGTCGTCGCTGTCGTAGTCGTCGTAGGTGCAGACGTAGCCCGGCTGCTTGGAGCGCTCACGCTCCATCTGGTAGGCGCGGAGGACGGCCGACTGGATGATCTCGCGGCAGGCCGAGTTGATCGGGTGGGCAATATCGGCGTGCAGCTTCACCCGGCCGTCGCTATCGCGGGTGGCGCGGTCCTCATCGAGCTTGCCGCCACACTGGTTGCAGAACCGCGAACGCAGGTGGTTCTTGCACCCGCAGTGATTGCAGCGGTCGGTCAGCTTGCGGCTGGGCATGGCGACAAACGAGCCCTTGGTGCCCTCGATGATCTTCAGATCGCGGACGACGAAGGCGTCGTCGAAGGTCACCGAGCAGAACGCCTGGAGGCGCTCGTTCTCGTTGCTGTCTTCCATGAGCTTGATCCGGACTTCGGTGATGACCACGTCTGTTCTCCTGTTGACGGTGGCACACTCAATCGCAACTTCGAACCACAAGAACGCATATCCTGACGCCGTCTTCCTTTACGGCCGTCAGGGCACGCGAGAGGCACTCGGCGTGGTCGGCGTCGGCGGCCAGGGCGAACACGGTGCTGCCGCTGCCGCTCATCAGGACGCCGGCCGGCCCCAGCTCCGCCAGGCGGGCACGGAGGCGGGCCACTTCGGGGCACAGCCGCATCGCCGGCTCTTCCAGCCGGTTGAACAGCAGACGGCCCAGCTCGGTCACATCCCCGTCCGCCAACGCCCGCCGGATCGGCTCGCCATCGACGGGCCGGTCGGGAAGCGTCAGCGCCCCGAACACGCTGGCGGTGGAAAGGCCCACCGGGGGACAGGCCAGCACCAGGTACAGCGGCCGACCGATCGGAGTCGGCGCGACGATTTCCCCTCGCCCGGTACACCAGGCCGCCGGAGCGGAGAAGAAGAACGTCACGTCGCTGCCCAGCTCGGCGCCAAGGCGGCCGAGCGTGGCGTCATCCAGTCCGAGCCGCCACAGCCGGTTCAACCCGGCCAGGGTGGCAGCGGCATCCGACGACCCACCCGCCAGACCGGCGGCCAGCGGAATCCGCTTGGTCAACCGGAGGTCCACGCCCGCGCCGACGCCGAAGCGATCGCGCATCAGTCGGGCCGCCCGACAAACCAGGTTGTCGGCCCCGGTGGACAGGCCGGGGTGATCGCAGTGCAGAGTCACCGCGCCGGACGCGGCGGGCCGCAGCTCCAGCGTGTCGAACAACCCGACCGTGACCATCAGCGTGGCCAGGTCGTGGTAGCCGTCGGGCCGCCGACCGAGCACCTCCAGAAAGAGGTTGACCTTGGCCGGAGTCCAGACTCGCACCACATCAGCATGGCGGTGTATCAGCATAACCTGACGGAGTGAGGAGCCGGGATGGCTCCGTTGCTGGGGTCCGCCGGGCTAGCGACCGGGCATCCAGCCGCCGGCCCGTCCTCGGGTCGAACCGCTGGAAGTCGAGGGAACCTATCCAGTTAGCTCGCGGTGCCCATCGGTGTCATAACGGGGGCGATAATACCCTTGGCGTCGGAGAGGGTCAAGGCGGCTCTTGGGGCGACCCGGACAGACGGCGGGGAGTGCCGCAACCCGGCTTCGTGCAACGGTTCCGGAAGGCTGCGGCTTCCGCCGGCGGTCGCCGCGGCGCGGCAATCGGCGAAGGCGGAATCGCGGCGGCAGGCTTGCCGATCCGGGGCGAGCGGCGACAATCGGCAGGGGAGGAGTCAGGTCATGGGCTGCTTTGTCACGCATCTGGAGAGCGCGCTGGACGGGACGCGCTTCCCCGCCGGCCAGGTCCACGGCGTTCACCAGGGCCGGCCGCTGTGGGTGCGCTACGACCTGGCCGCCATCGGCCGGGCCGTCACGCCCGCCGCGCTCGCGGCCGTCCGCCGTCGCTGTGGCGGCTATCGCGAGCTGCTGCCGCTGCCGCTCGACGTGGAGCCGGTGACGCTGGGCGAGGGGATGACGCCGCTCTTGCCGTGCCCACGGCTGGGGGCGGCGCTGGGGCTGTCGCGCTGCTGGTGAAGGACGAGTCGCAGCTGCCGACCGGCAGCTTCAAGAGCCGCGGCATGACGACGGCGGTGAGCATGGCGCGGTGGCTGGGGCTGCGGCGACTGGCGATCCCGACGGCGGGCAACGCCGGCGGCGCGCTGGCCGCCTACGCCGCTCGCGCCGGACTGGAAACGTTCGTCTTCATGCCCGAGGACACCCCGGTCATCAACCAGATCGAGGCGCACCTGGCCGGCGCGAAGGTGTTTCTGGTAAACGGCCTGATCAACGACTGCGGCCGGATCGTCCGCGAGGGCACCGCGGCGATGGACTGGTTCGACTTCTCCACCCTCAAGGAGCCGTACCGGCTGGAGGGGAAGAAGACGATGGGGCTGGAGCTGGCCGAGCAGCTCGACTGGCGCTTGCCCGACGTGATCCTCTACCCGACCGGCGGTGGCACCGGGCTGATCGGCATGTGGAAGGCGTTCGCCGAGCTGGCCGAGCTGGGCTGGCTGCGCGACGCCCGCCTACCGCGGCTGGTGTCGTGCCAGTCGGACGGCTGTGCGCCGATCGTGCGGGCGTTCGAGAAAGGCGAGCGGTTCGCCGAGCTATTCCTGAACGCCCACACCGTCGCCAGCGGGCTGCGCGTGCCGGTAGCGGTCGGCGACTTCATGATGCTCGACGCCATCCGCGCCAGCGGCGGATGCGCCCGCGCCGGGCGCGAAGAGCGCATTGTCGAGTGGATGCGGCGGGCGATCAGCCTGGAGGGGATCTCGCTCTGTCCAGAGACGGCGGTGTGCCTGGACGTGCTCGCCGACCTGGTGCGCGAGGGGAGTATCCGGCCGGACGAGCAGGTAGTGGTGTTCAACACCGGGGCGGCGCAGAAGTACCCCGAGGCGGTGCCGCTGCAGCTGCCGCGCCTGGACATCCGCGAGCCGGTGGATTACGCGGCGCTAGGATGAGTGAGCGCGCTCAAATGTAGCCGCGCATGTGCAGCATGACGAACAGGCCGACGAGGATGCCGACGATGCCGACGACTGCCACCGTCACGAAGATGACGGCCGGGACCAGGTTCGACCGGCCGGTGCGGCCATTGTACTTGTAGCCGCACGCCGGGCAGCGGACGTGGTGGAACAGGGCGGGGCCGTAGAAGCTGCCCCACGGCGTCCACAACACGCGCTTGGCGCCGCGGGCCTTGCACTTCGGGCACGGCTTCCACTGCGAACGCTCGTCGCTGTCGTCGTCATCGAGGCGGCCACGCTTGCGCGACGGCCGGCCGTCGGTCTTGATGCCGCCGCGGTGCCGCCCGCCGCGCGGCTCGTCGTCGTCGCCGCGGCGGATGGCGCCCTTGCGTCCCTTGCCGGCGGGCGCCTCTGTGACGCGCTCCTCGACCAGCTCGACGGGGGCGACCTCTTCTTCCTTCGGTTTGGCGGCGGGGACGACGAGCACGCCGGCGCAGCGCGGGCACTTGACCTTGCGGCCGGCGAGGTCGTCGCGCACCTTGAGCTTGGTCTTGCAGCCGGTGCAGGTCAGGCTGATGGGCATAAGAGGCCCTCCCGCCGAGCGGTGGCGCAGCCGGTGACATCCGGTGGAGAGGAGGTCCGGCATATCCGCGGCCGCACAGATGCCTGCATCATAGCTCACCCAAACCGGCCGATGCAACTATTCCCGTTCCGGTAGCATGCGGCGACCGGGGCGGTGGTAGCGGATGTGCCGGTGGGGCGACGGGCCAGTCGTCACAAAATCGAGTAGACAATTACTCCCCCCGCCTCGGTGCCGGCGGCCAGCCAGCGATCGTTGGCGGACCACGCCAGCTGCGTCACCGGCGCGCCGGCGTCGGCGCGGGCGACCGCCTTCTTGAACTTGCCCGGCTGAAACAGCAGTACCTTGCCGTCCAGTCCGCCCGACGCCAGCAGCGGCCCCTTTCCCTGAAACGCCACCGCTGCCAGCGGCGCGGCGTGGCCCTTGAAGCTGAGCGGCTCGCTCCCCTCCGGCCCCGGCGGGGTAAGTCCACACCGTCACCCGGTCGCCGCCGCCGGTCGCCAGGTAGCGGCCGGTCGCGTCCCAGCTCAGCTCGCGTACCTTGAGCGGATAGCCCGACATCTGCAGGTCCTGCCCCGGTGGCGAGCAGCCGAAGTGAGACCGTCGCGTCCTGGTTGCGCGTGCGGCAGCTGCCGTCGAGGCGACCACGCCAGCTTCAAAACCGACCCCTGCCACTCCAGCCGGTGCGTCGGCTCGGCGTCGGCCGGCCAGACGTAGGCGCCGCCGTAGGTCGCCGACGTCAGCTCGCCACTGCCCGGCCGCCACGCCAGGTCGGCAATCGTCGCCCGGTGGTCGGGATAGTCGCGCAGATGCGCTTCGTCGGCCGACCACAGCTTCAGCTTCTTGCCGGCGGCGGACGCGAGCCGGTCGCCGGACGGGTGCCCAGCGGACGTGCTCGACCCAGGCAGCGCCCGGCGGACAGGAGCGGCCAGCTCCGCCCCGGTCGCCGTATCCCACAGCCGGACCTTGCCGTCCTGCCCGGCGGTGGCGAGCAGGCTGCCATCGGCCCGCCACGACAGCGACGCGGTGCCGAAGCCGTGGCCGGCGAGCGTGTGCAGCACCCGGCCGTCGGCGTCGAACAGGGTGACCGGCCCGCCGACCGACGCGGCGGCGAGCGTCTTGCCCGTTGGCGACCATTCGAGGGCGATGACGTGGTCGCCGACGTCGGCCTTCCAGCGGCGGGTCAGCCGCGGCGAGTCGGGGGCGGTGTCTCTCAGGCCAGGCATGCGCGGAACCCCTCGGTGAGCGCCGGACGGTCCAGGTTGCGGCCGATGAAGATGAGCGCGTTGTGCCGCGCCTCCGTCCCCCACGGGCGGTCCCACCGGCCGTCGAAGATCATGTGAACACCCTGGAAGACGAACCGCTCGGCGTGTCCCTTGACGCTCAGCACGCCCTTGGTGCGGAAGATGTCCGGCCCGCGCGTCATCAGCAGCTCACCCATCCAGGCGTTGAACTTCTTGATGTCCAGCTCGCCCGGAAGGGTGATGCCGACCGACGTCACCGCCTGGTCGTGGTGGTGCTCATGCTTGAACGTCCGCTCCTCCCGCGGCGATACCACTCCGGCCGGACCGCGCAGCTCCAGTCCGTACTTCGCCGGCGGATGCGGCAGGAAAAGCGCATGGTCACCCGTCGTCGCGACCCGGACCGCGAACCGCTGCGGCCCGGTGCCGGCGAACGGCACTCGCTGCAGCCGCGGCGACGGCTCGATCGCCCCGGCATAGGCCAGCGGCTCGCGGTCGGAGAACGCCGCCACCGCCGCCGTCACCGTGGCGTCCAGCCCGCCGCCGGCCGGCAGCAGCGCCAGCTTCATGCCGGCGCCGTGCGGTTTGTTGACAGTAATCTCATACTCGCCGGCCTCCAGCGCCAATACGCCGCCCCACTCGAACGGGTATTCCGGCTGCAGGAACAGCGGATCGACCTCCAGCGCGTGGTCGAGGTTGAAGCCGCCGACGTTCAGCACCCGGTCGAGGTCGATGCGGGCGTGGTGGGTGCGGTAGACCTTGGCCCGCGCGTTCATCGACCGTACCCGCCGCTCCAGCGCCTCGACCGCGTCGGTCGGCACCAGGTCGAGCTTGTTGAGCAGGATCACGTCGGCGAAGGCGATCTGCTCCTGCACCTCGGAGGCGGTGAAGTGCTGGCCGACGTGGCGGGCGTCGACCACGGTGACGATGCCGTCGAGCCGCAGCTTGTGGCCGATCTCGTCGTCGAAGAAGAACGTCTGCGCCACCGGGCCCGGATCGGCCAGCCCGGTCGTCTCGATGAGGATGTAGTCGAACCGATCGCGCCGCTTCATCAGGTTGCCGAGGATGCGGATCAGGTCGCCGCGGACCTTGCAGCAGATGCAGCCGTTGTTCATCTCGAAGATTTCTTCCTCGGCGTCGATCACCAGCTGGTTATCGATGCCGACCTCGCCGAACTCGTTCTCGATGACGGCCACCCGCTTGCCGTGCTGGGCGGTGAGGATGTGGTTGAGCAGGGTGGTCTTGCCGGCGCCGAGGAAGCCGGTCAACACGGTGACCGGCACCCGGTCGGACGGGGCCTGACTGGTCATGAAGCGACTCCTCTCCGGCTTACGCCGGCTGATCCGGGGCGGCAGGCAGCGTTGCAGATGCCTGTCCTACCTGTCCTACCCGTCCGCGCCCGTCGTGGACAGGGTGCGCCGCGGCAAGAGGGGCAACCGTTGGCTCGGGGTCGGACGAAGTTATACTAAGTCTTTTCAAGACTCTCACTTGAAGCGGTCGATGACGGGGGGGTACACTGTCGGGAGGTCACCTCCAACACAGGTGGGAGAAGGACATGGGCTGCGATCAGCACTCCGGCCACAAGCACGTTCACAACGAGCACTGCGGCCACACGCGCGTCGAGCACGACGGGCACGTCGACTACCTGCACGACGGCCACCTGCATCACGCCCACGACGGGCACTACGACGAGCACACGATCGCCGTCACCGCCGCCAACCCAGCCGGCTGTGCGCCGGTGCCATGCGCGTGCAAGCACGAGGAGTGCGGGCACGAGCAGGTGCCGCACGGCGACCACGTCGACTACCTGGTCGACGGCCGCCTGCACCATCGCCACGGCGACCACTGCGACGATCACGGCCCGGTGAAGGTGGTTTAGTGTTAGCCCCCGCGTCGTTAGCCCCCGGTGATCACACCGGGGGCAAGTGCGTGTCGACGACCACCCTGTGAGGGCACTTCGCATTCGCCCCCGGGTGAGGGCAATATTCACCGGGGCTAACATCCCACACGCGCAGACCGTCGGCGACGGCGGTCGCAGGAGTGCGGCCGTCGGCGGTCGCGACGGTCGACTCGGCGGGGCTGCGGCTGCTGCCAGCGGCGGGGTGCCGGGGTTAAGGGGCAGCGGCCAGCGCGCCCAGCCCGCCATCGCCGCCGCCGCTCGGGATTCCGCCGTCGAACGTCGCCGAGCCCGCTCACCCGGTCGCCGTGCCCCTGGACCGACGCCGCCTCGCCCTGGTGGCCACGTCCCACCGCTTGATCACCCCGTTGCGGTCGCCCGACAGCAGCGCGCCGGGACCGGCGAACGCCACCGCCACCACCCGGGCGCCGTGCCCCAGCAGACGCCGCACCGGCGCGCTGCCCGGCAGCTTCCACAGCAGCACCGCGTCGTCGCCCGACCCGCCGGACGCCACCGTCACCCCGTCGGCCGCCACCGCCAGGCTGTACACCGCGCCGCGATGCCCGACCAGCGCCGCCGTCTCCTTGCCGCCGGCCACGTCCCACATCCGGATCACCCGATCCGTCCCGCCTGTGAGTAAGGTCTTACCGTCCGGAAGGAAGGCGACGGCCGCCACCGCCTTGCGGTCGGCCCGTAGCCGTGCCACCTCGCGGCCGTCGGCAACGTCCCACACCATGACGGTGCCGTCTGTCCCGCCGGCGGCCACCTGTCGGCCGTCGGGCGCCACCGCCACCGTCGTCACCTCGCCGCGCAGGCCGGTCAGGGTGGCGCGCCGGCTGCCGGTGGGGAAGTCGTATACCCGCACCTCACGATCGGCGCCGCCGCTCGCCAGCACCCGCCCGTCGGCCGACAGGGCGACGGCGCGGACGGCGCCGCGATGCCCGGCCAGGATGCGACACGGCTCCCGGTTCAGCCACCACGCACCCACGGCCCCGGTCGCCACCACCGCCGCCGCCAGCCCCGCCAGCAGCCGCCAGCGGACGACCCGGTCCGTCGCCTGCGTCATCCTATTCCAATCTCAATAGTCGTCTTTTATCACCTCGCCGCCGGCGCGGGTGGCCAGCGCGGCGAATACCGCCGGCTCAATGCTGGAGCGAATGGACCGCACCGACCCGTCGCAGAACAGGAAGTTCGACTGGTTGGTGTGGTAGCTGGAGAAGTCCTCGCGATGGTTGGCCGGATCGTTCGGCGCGTGGTCGGCATCGCCCAGCACCAGCGCCGCCGCGCCCCACATTGCCGGTATCGCCCCGACCCAGGTGGTCGGCCCCACCCGGCTGGCCCGCTCGCCGATCGCCAGCGTGTTGCTGGTGCCGTCGGTGATGTCGGCGAAGCGCACCTTGCTGTTGCGGTAGAACACCCCGTTGCCGGCGTCGGTCGCGTCGTCCAGGTCGTTGCTGCCGAAGCAGCCGAGGTACCTGCGACCGCGCCCAGTTCCATCGGCAGCCCGTCGCCCGTCGGCAGTCCGGCGTCCGCCGGGATCAGCTCCTCCCCCGGATCCGACGGGCAGACAAAGCCGCGCAGCCGGTGAGTGCGAACCTCGTCAAACGCCGGGTCGGTCAGGTCCACGGTCAGCTTGATCTGGCGAAACAGGTTGCCCTGCTCCATGTCGGGCAGCAGGTGGGCCGCCCACCCCCAGCCGGGGCCGATCTCCACGCCGTTGGCATCCAGTTGCGACACGTACCCCGGCGGCAGCGCTCGCTCCCGCTGGTGGTAGCCATGCAGCGCCAGGCCCATCTGGCGGAGGTTGTTCTGACAGCTCATGCGTGCGGCGGCCTCGCGGACCTTCTGCACCGCCGGCAGCAAGAGGCCGATCAGGATGGCGATGATGGCGATGACGACCAGCAGCTCGATCAGCGTGAAGGCGGACCTTCGAAGTCGCGTCATGACGGGGCCTCGCTCGGAACTTCGACCGCCCGCGGCCGGGAGGTGATGGGGAGGGAACGTCCCTCCGTCCGGTTGGCCGCGAGCCAGCGCGAATGCGTGACGCCCATTGTATCAATAATTCACGACAACAGGCTCCCCGCCTGCGCGCGAAGCGAGCGCCGCCCACGCCGGCGGAGCGATGGTGTCGGCGACCGGCCGCACCGAGCCGTCGCAAAAGAGCAGGTTCGTCACCCCGCTGTGGCGGCTGGCGAAGTCCTCGACGTGTCCGCTCGGGTGGTTCGGGGTGTGGTCCGCCACACCGAGCACCAGGGCGCCGGCCCCGTCCGCTCCCGGCACCGCCGCCGTCCAGGTGCTATAGCCGCGATTCGAGCTGCGCTCGCCGACGGCGAGAGTGTTACTTGTCCCATCGGTGATGTCGCCGATGCGGACGCGGCTGTTGCGGTAGAACACCCCGTTACCGGCGCCGGGATCGTCGTCCAGTTCGTTGTTGCCGAAGCAGGCGACGTAGTTGCCGAAGGCGACGGGGACGACCGCCGTCACGGTGGAGAAAGTGACCGGGCCGTTGTCGGAGGGGCAGCGGAAGCCGGTCAGACGCTGCGTCCGCGGACCACCGTGCGCCGGGTCGGCGACACTCACCTGCAGGTTGATCTGGCGGAACAGGTTGTCCTGCTCCAGATCGGCGAGCAGGTGCGTCGCCCAGCTCCACCCTGGCCCGGTCTCGGCGCCGGTCGCCGCCACCGCCGAACGATAGCCGGGGGGAAACGCCTCCATCCGGCCGTGGTAGTTGTGCAGCGCCAGACCGATCTGCTTGAGGTTGTTCTGGCACTGCATCCGCGCCGCCGCCTCGCGCACTTTCTGCACCGCCGGCAGGAGCAGGCCGATGAGGATGGCGATGATGGCGATGACGACCAGCAGCTCGATCAGCGTGAAGGCGCTACGTCGGGGAAGTCGGGTCATGGCGGACGGTCCTGGCTCGAAACGAGTCTAACAAAGTATCACGACGTTGTACCTTGTATAACCGCCTTTCGGCCGATGTCAAGCGGCGCGGCCCGGCGCGCCGGTTCCGGGTCGGCGGCGGCGAGTGCATAAGCCGAATTCTTCTGCTCGGTTACGGCATGTGCGGTTCGACCCCCCTGATCGCCGGGTGTTATCCGACTTTCTGGAAAAATCTGCGGGCGCGGTCGGCGAAGTACTGGACAGGGCGGAGCCGACCGTGCTGTTGGTCCCCTCCGCGCTGCACACTGGACGACGATGAGAGGGGTTCCGCATCATGACCAAGAAACTGTTGATTGCCGCGGCGGCCGTGGTCGTCGCCCTGGTGGTCGTCAAGGGGACCTGGCTGGGCAGCATGCTCCGCATGAAGGCCAATTGCGCCCGTGACTGGGTGGCGCAGTCGGTTCCGCCGGAGGAGGAGATCCAGCGGCTGCGCATGGAGCTACGCTCGCTGGAGAAGGAAGACGACAAACACTATGACGGCGTGGCCCGGATGGCGGTGCAGGTGGAGAAGCTGGACCGCGAGGTCGGCCAGCTCCGCGCCAACCTGACCGGCCAGGAGGCGCGTATCCGCAAGCTTCGCACCGACCTGGGCGCTCGCGTCGAGTTCGTCACTCATGACGGCAGCCGCTACACCCGCGACGACCTGCGCGCCGACGCCATCAGCTTCAAGGTGGCCGAGGACAGCCTCAAGAGCAAGGAGGCCAACCTGCAGGCCAAGAAGCGGCACCTGGTGCTGGAGCGCAAGAAGCTGAGCGAGCTGCGGACCACGCGCGAGACGATGTCCACCGAGCTGCAGCGGCTGGAGACGGCGCTGGCCGAGGAACGGCACGCTCAGGCAGCCAGCGAGTCGACCATCGACGACAGCAGCTACCAGAAGCTCCGCAAGGACATGGACTCGGTCCGCGATCGGATCGAGGTGCTCAAGAAGAAGCGTGAGCTGCGCGGCGAGTTCCGCCCGGCGCCGATCGAGGAGAAGGTGAGCGAGCGCGACGTCCAGGCCGACAAGTACCTCGACGCCCGCTT
This sequence comes from Gemmataceae bacterium, assembly GCA_046350215.1. Taxonomy (GTDB): domain Bacteria; phylum Planctomycetota; class Planctomycetia; order Gemmatales; family Gemmataceae; genus JAXMAU01. The sequence goes on from JAXMAU010000002.1 coordinate 228,281, forward strand.
CGGCAAGCCGGCTCAGGAAGTGGTGGACGGCAAGTAACCGCGTCCGCCCCCGCACGGCCTCCCGCCGCGGACGGTTCGCCGTCCGGCCGGGAGGCTTTGCCGTAGAATGACGGAATCGTCGGCCCGATTCACCCTCGGATGGCGGCGGATGTTCGGATTCACCTGGCTCACCCTGCGGCAGGCCGAGGAGGCGCTGAAGCACGGCCGCCTGGAAGAAGCGCTGCGGCTGGTCGAGCAGCCGGCGGTGCGGACGCATCGCAAGGGCGGCGTGCTGGTGGTGCGGCTGGCTCGCGCCTACGTCGAGCGCGGCGAGGCGGCGTTCCGTCGCGACGACGCCGAGCGAGCGTGGGCCGACCTGTTGCAGGCCGAGGCGCTGCACACCACCCCGCGCGACGCCGATCGGCTGCGGCAAGCGCTGGTGCGGCTGGCGCTGGCGCAGCTGCGGGCGCTCTTGCAGGCGGGCGACACGGCGCGGGCCGAGGAGCTAGTGGTTCAGTTGCGGCAGCGACAGGTCCACACGGTCGAGCTGGGGGTGCTGGACGAGGGGCTGCGGAGCTGGGTGCGCGGCCGCGACCTGGCGGCGCGCGGTGAGCTGGGGCAGGCGATCGCCGCCGTCGAGCACGCCGCCCGGCTGCTCGGCGTCAACCCGCGGCTGGAGGCGTACCTGGGCGAGCTGCGTGGTCACGTCGCGGCGTTGCCCGAGCTGCTCGCCCGCCTGCATGCGGCGGCCGGCGAGGAGCAGTGGCGCCAGGTGGTCGAGCTGGCCGAGCAGGTGCTGACCGCCGCTCCGCAGCACCCCGAGGCGCGGGCGCTGCGGTCGAAGGCGTGGCGAGCGCTGGAACCGGAGACGATCGCCGCCCCGCCCCCAACGACGGAGCCGGACCGCGGCCCGACCGACGCCCCGCCGCCACGGTTCTACCTGTGGATCGACGGGGTGGGCGGCTACCTGGTGTGTCTGGGCAACCGCCTGACGTTCGGCCAGGCGCTGCCGGACGCGCGGGTAGACGTGCCGCTGGTGGCCGACGTGTCGCGCCTGCACGCCACCCTCAGCCGCGACGAGGAGGGGTATGTGCTGGAGGCGGTGCGGCCGGTGCAGGTGAACGGGGCGGCGGTGACGCGGGCGCTGCTACACAACGGCGATCGGGTGACGGTGGGGGCGTCGTGTCAGTTCCTGTTCCGCCTGCCGGTGCCAGGTAACAGCACCGCCCGGCTGGAGCTGACCAGCGGGCACCGGCTGCCGACCTCTGTCGACGCGGTGCTGCTGATGGCCGAGACGGTGGTGCTGGGGCCAGGTGAGCAGGCACACGTCCCGATCGACGACCTGCCCTCGCCCCTGGTGGTGTTCCGCCACCGCGACGGCCTCGGTCTGCGCTCGCCGATCCCGCTGCGGCTCAACGGCCAGCCGATCACCGGCCGCGCCCTCCTGCCGCCCCACGCCGCCCTCGCCACCGACGCCGTCGCCTTCGCCATCGAGGAAACAAACTGAAGTCAGAATGCAGAATGCAGAATGCAGAATGAAAAGACATGAAAACCGTTTCTCGCATTGACACTGAAGGGGTTGGGCGGGGGATTGACCGCAATTCCGGCGGCGACGGAGCGAACAATAGGATAGGCGCTTCCGGCGCGTAGGGAGCCGGCGGCGAGGGAAGACGACTGACGGTGGCTGCTTCTTCCGTTCTGCATTCTGCATTCTGCATTCTGCATTCTGCATTCCGACTTGGGGGTGGCCGTATGAAGTTCAGCTACAGTTCCGGGCAACGACCGCTGGACGGGTTCACGCTCAAGCGCGGGATCGGCAAGGGCGGGTTCGGCGAGGTGTACTTCGCCATCAGCGACGGCGGCAAGGAGGTGGCGCTGAAGCTGGTTCGCGGCGACCACCAGGTCGAGCTGCGCGGCGTCGCCCAGTGCCTGAATCTGAAACACCCGAACCTGGTGGCGCTGTACGACCTGCGCACCGACAGCCAGGGCGATCACTGGGTCGTCATGGAGTACGTCGCCGGTGAGCCGCTCAGCGCCGTCATCGGCCGCCACCCGCGCGGCCTGGCTCGTGAGCTGGTCCGCGAGTGGTTCCTCGGTCTGGCCCGCGCCGTCACGTATTTGCATGACCACGGCATCGTTCACCGCGACCTCAAGCCGGGCAACGTGTTCATCGAGAACGGCGGCGTCAAGGTGTGCGACTACGGACTATCCAAGTCGATTAGCACCAGCCAGCGGACGGCCCAGACGCAGTCGGTCGGCACCGTTCACTACATGGCGCCGGAAATCTCCACCGGCAACTACAACAAGCAGATCGACATCTATGCCGCTGGCGTTGTCCTCTACGAGATGGTGACCGGACGGGTGCCGTTCGACGGCGAGAGCGCCGGCGAGATTTTGATGAAGCACCTGACGTCGACGCCCGACCTGAGCCGGGTGCCGGCCGAGTGGGTGCCGATCATCACCCGCGCGCTGGCGAAGAACCCGGCGCACCGCTACGCCAGCATGAGCGAGATGGCGAAGGAGGTCGAGAAGATCGGCCAGGAGTCGCCGGCTGCCGCTCCGACGGTGGTGCCGCCGGCGCCGCTGCCGCGGCCGGGGCGCGGTGGACCGCTGCCGGTCGGCGTCGAGCCGGTGCTCAGCGCCCTGCCGGCGGTGACGTCGCGGCAGCAGGCGATGGAGCTGACGTGGTCGATGACGGTGGCGGTCGGGTTCGCCGCGCTGGCGACGCTGCTGTGGGCGGCGGTGCGGCAGGAGGCGTACCGCGAGAACGACTGGACGCGGCTGTCGACGCTCTTTTTCCTGACGGTGGCTGCCTCGTGGGCGGTACTGGTGCCGGGCAAGCTGTGGACCGAGCGGCGGGGTGACTCGTGGACGCGGCGGCTGGTGATGCTCGGGCTGGGCGGAGTGGTCGGGCTGCTCGCCTGCTGGCTGGACGGCTGGTCGCCGGGGCAGCCGTGGCGGCCGATCGGGGCGAGCGATTCGGCCGGCCGGCTGTTCTCCAGCCACGTCGCCGTCGAGGCCAGTTACTTCTGTTATTACGCGCTGGCGTTCTTCGTCCTCCGCTGGTGGCAGATGACCGGCCGCCGCCGGCCGCAGCGGTTCAGCTTCGCGCCGATCCTGGGCGCCGGCATCTGGGGGTGGGTGCTGCTGCTGCTGATCCGCCCGCCGCACCAGCCGTGGTCGGGGATGGCGGCGTTGGTGCTGGTGCTGACGGCGGCGATCGTCCAGCTGGTCAGTCCGTGGGAGCAGCCGCCGCCGGCGCCGTCGCGGCGGGTGCGGTTGCGGCACGCCTAGACACACGAGGAGGAACACGACCATGCGATGCTACGGGTGGGCGGCCCTCGTGATTCTGGGCCTGATCGTGCTGAACATCCGCACCAGCGTGAGCGAGGCGGCGCGGCAGAACGCGGCCCAACCGCCGGCCGCGGCGAAGGCGGCGGACCGCGCGGAGGACGTGGTCGACGGCTACGGCCCGACCGCGGCGGCGGCGCGCGACCGCGCGTGGAGCACGCCGCGACACGAGTGGAACGGCTGCTCGGCGAGCGGTTTGGCGGCTGGCAGCCGGGGGCGGACCAGCTCGAACCGGCGGTGCTGCTGGAGACCGGCGTGGCAGTGCCGCGCGGCGAGCCGGAGGTCGAGCCGCGGTTTAAGGACGACAAGGTGTTCGTGGCGCGGTACAAGGTAGAATTGACGCCGAAGTATGTGGCGCAGGTGCAGCAGGTGGCTCGCCTGGAACGGATGGCGGGGCGGCACCTGCTGCTGGCCCGCGGGCTGATCGGCATGGTCGCGGTGCTGCTGGTGGCCGCCGGCTACCTGCGGCTGGAGGACATGACCCGCGGCTACGCCACGCACCTGTTGCGGATCGCCGCGGCGCTGGTGCTGGCGCTGGTCGGCGTCGGGCTGTGGCTGACCTTGTGACCCGTCGGGGACGACCGTCGTATGCCGTCGGACAGTGACCGGCTGCTGATCGCGCAGATCCGCCAGGGCGATGATCGCGCCTGGGAAACGCTGATCGCTCGCTACGAGGGGCGCTTACAGGCCTATGTCCACCGCCGCCTGCGCGACCGGGCGGCGAGCGAGGACGTGGTGCAGGAGACGTTCCTCGGCTTCCTGAACAGCCTGCCCAACTTCGACGATCGCCGCGAGCTGCAGACGTACCTGTTCACCATCGCCTCGCACAAGCTGACCGACCACCTGCGCAAGGCCGGCCGCCACCCGCTGCGCGCCGGCGCCGACGGCAGCGAGAACGTGCTCGACCGCGAGTGCGACCACCAGCCGACGGCGTCGAGCCGCGTTCGCAGCGACGAGCGCCTGGAACTGGAGCGGCAAGCGCTGAGTCGCTGTCTGGGGCAACTGGTGCGGACCTGGCAGGACAAGGGCGACTTTGTCCGGCTCAAGGTGATGGAGCTGTTGTGGGTGAAGGGGATGCCGAACTGGGAGGTAGCGGCGACGCTGGGGGTGAGTGAGCAGCAGGTGGCGAACTACCGCTTCGCGGCGGTGAAGAAGCTGACCGAGCTGATCCGCACCGCCGGCCTGTCGCCCGACGTGTTCCCGGAGCTGCAGGACGAGGCGGCGGAGTGAGGGCGAGAACCGTAATCGGCTCGAACAGTACGAGGATGAACCGAAGCTGAATACTTCTCCCTGAGCCGTGTTCTCCAGATCTAACATGCCAGACCGCGTTTATCTCGAAACCTCCGTCGTAAGCTACCTCACGGCCCGGCCGAGCCGTGACGTGGTCATTGCTGGCCATCAGCAGGTCACTCGGGAGTGGTGGGACAACCAGCGACAACATTTCGAGCTTTGTGTGTCCCAACTTGTTCTTACGGAGGCCGCCGCCGGCGACGCGCAAGCAGCGCGGGATCGGTTGGCCATCCTGCACTCCCTCATGGTGCTGGAAACGACGACCACGGCACTGGAGTTGGCTCGGGCACTGGTTCAGGCCGGAGCGTTGCCGGCCAAGGCGGTCGATGACGCGCTGCACATCGCGGTTGCCGCTGTCCATGCCATCCCCTACCTGTTGACCTGGAATTGCCGGCACCTGGCGAACGCCACGATGCGGCCGATGATCGAATCGGTCTGTGCCGCCAACGGAGTCAAAGCGCCGGTGATTTGTACCCCGGAAGAACTGTTGGAGTCCGCGCCATGACCGATCCGATCGTCGAGGAAGTCCGTCGGATTCGCGACGCGCACGCCGCCCGGTTCAACTACGACCTTGACGCCATTTTTCGGGACATCAAAGAACAGGAACGAAAGAGCGGGCACGTCTTCGCGGCTGGCGTCGCTCATCCAACGGCGCCTGATCCTGACTCCGAGCCGGTTGAACCCGCTAGCGCGGCCAGCGCATCAACCTGACGATCGGCACACATCCACCGGATCGATGGAAACTGCAACGGTAATGGACGCACTGCTTTCTCGCATCACCGTGGACTCGGCCATCTGCCACGGCAAGCCGTGCATTCGGGGCCTCCGTTACCCGGTTGAGTGGCTGCTCGAACTGCTCAGCTCGGGGATGACATCCGACGAGGTGATTGCTGATTATCCGGACCTGGAGATGGATGATCTGCGCGCCGCTCTGGCTTCTGCCCGACGCTGATTCGAGGGGCTGTCATCCCGGCCTCTGGAGGGTGTTGGCGAGGCGCCGTCTTGCCCTTGTCCCCGCCGCCGGCGCGTGCTATCAGCCGGACAAAAAGGCAGGGCGGCGGCGCTACCGTGCGCCGCCGCCCCCATCGAGGTAGTTGGTCGTTCGTGGTGTCGGTTCGGTGTCCCCGCCTCGGTCCCTGAGGCGAGGGGGATTCCTCGATGCCCTTATCATCGACGGCGTCGAGCGGCGGCTTGAGGAAAACCGCGGCGACGACGCCGACCGGGCGGACCGGGTCGTTCGGGAAAGGACGCCCTATGCACGATCGCTGGCATCGCCTCGCCCTGCCGCTCTGCCTGTCCGTCTTCCTGCACGGCGTGTTCTTCCTCGTCGTTTGCGTTCCTACCGTCGTGCGCCAGCCGCCAGCGCACACGACGGTCGAGGCCGGGACGCACACCCACCCGCTTAGCCTGAGCATCGGCTCTGCGCCGCGGCGGCGCGTCCGGCCGCCGATGCCGGCCGAGGAGTACCTGCCGGTCGAGGTCGAGCCGCGCGTCGTTGCCCCGGGGGCGATGATCCGCGAACCGGCTCCCGGCGGTTCGCCCGCCGGCAATCCGGGCGGTGACGCGGCGCCCGGCGGCATGGTGTCGGCGGGAGTGGAGCGGGGAGCGGGGCGGTGTGGCCGGCGGTCGAGCGGCGTTGCTGGGCGTGCCGCCGAAGGCGCAGTCGGTCGTCTACCTGATCGATCGCTCGCTCAGCATGGGGCCGTCAGGGGCGGCGAACAGGCGGCGGGAGCTGCGCGTCGCCCTCGAGACGTTGCCGCCCGGCGTGGCGGTGCAGGTGCTGGCGTACAACCGCACCATCCCCCGCTGGTGCCGTCGCCCACCGGGCTGACGCTCCGCGGGCTGGTGTCGCTGGCCGACCTGTTCGCGCGCTGGACGCCCTGACGCCCACCGGCGCGACCGATCACGTCGCCGCGATCCGCCGCGGGCTGGCGCTGCATCCCGACGTGCTCTTCCTCGTCACCGACGCCGACGATCTCACCGAAGGGCAAGTGCGGCAGCTGACCGCGTTCAACAACGGGCGCTGGCGGTGCAGGTGGTCGAGCTATCGCGCGGGCGGGGCGCGCGGCCGGGTCCGCTGGCGCGCTGGCGGCGAGCAATGGCGGGACGTATCGGCGCGTCCCGGTAAGGTAATACTCACTCGCCGTTCAGTTCGCGCGCTGCCAGCGGCGCGGCTGCACCGGCGCTGCTCGGGCGACAGGGCGGCCAGGTCGGCGTCGCGCAGGGCGACCAGCACCGGGTCGTCGGTGCCGGCGAACAGGCTGGCCTGGACCAGCCGCGGCCGGGACAGGTGGGCGTCGCTACGCGCCGGCATCTGCAGGTGATGCGCTCCAGCTCGGCCAGCACCGCCCGCGGCTCGCTCCAGCACCGGCTCCGGCACCCCGGCTCGCTGGGCGACGTGAATGCCGTAGCTCTTGTCGGCGTCGCCCGGCGATCTTGTGCAGGAAGATGATGCCGTCGGCCGCCTCGTGGACCAGGACGTTGTAGTTCCGCAGCTTGGGTAGCCGATCGGCCAGCTCGGCCAGCTCGTGATAGTGCGTGGCGAACAGGGTGCGGCAACCGATGCGGTCGTGGAGGAACTCGGTGATCCCCCAGGCGAGCGATACGCCGTCGTAGGTGCTGGTGCCGCGGCCGATCTCGTCGAGGATCACCAGGCTGCGCGCCGTGGCGTTGTTCAGGATGTTGGCCGCCTCGGTCATCTCCACCATGAACGTGCTCTGCGCCCGTCCCAGGTCGTCGCTGGCACCGACGCGTGAAGATGCGATCGGCCAGGCCGATCCGCGCTGCCGCGCGGCACGAAGCTGCCCATCTGCGCCAGCAGCGTCAGCGTGCCACCTGGCGCAGATAGACCGACTTGCCGCCCATGTTCGGTCCGGTAAGGGTAAAACATCCCCTGCGTCGGGCCGAGGGTGGCGTCGTTGGGGACAAACGTGCCCGGCGGCAGCGTCTGGTCGAGCACTGGGTGGCGGCCGTCGTGGACCTCGATCACCGGCTCATCGGTCAGCTCGGGGCGAACGTAACTCCGCTCGGCCGCCAGCTCGGCCAGGCCGGCGAGCACGTCGAGCGTCGCCAGCACCTCGGCGGTGCCGAGCAGCTGCGCGGTGCGGCGGGCCACCTCGTCGCGCAGCGCGATGAACAGGTCGTACTCCAGCTGATTGATCCGCTCCTGGGCGGTGAGGACTTTCTCCTCGTACTCCTTGAGTTCAGAGGTGATGTAGCGCTCGGCGTTCTTGAGCGTTTGCTTGCGCTGGTAGTCGGACGGGATGCGCGAGGCGTTGGCGTTGGTGATCTCGATGTAGTAACCGAATACTTGATTGTAGCCGACCTTCAGGCTGGCGATGCCGGTACGGCGGGCCTCGTCCTGCTGGTAGCGAAGCATCCAGTCCTTGCCGTTGACGGTGATGTCGACCAGCTCGTCCAGCTCGGCGTGGTAGCCGCGTTTGAAAATGCCACCCTCGCGGGCGACCAGCGGCGGCACGTCGACGAGAGCGGCGTCGAGCGTCTCGCGCAGGTCGGGGCACACCTCGACGCGGCTCTCCAGGTCGGCCAGCAGCCCGGCGCGGCGGTCGGCCAGCAGTGCCTTGACCCGCGGCAACAACGCCAGTGTCTTGCCGACCGCCGCCAGGTCACGCGGCGATGCCCGGCCGGTGCTCACCCGCGCCGTCAGCCGTTGCAGGTCGAGGACCCCCGTCAACACGTCGCGGAGCGCGCCGCGGAGGGCGTGCTCGTCGAGCAACTCGGCCACCGCCTCGTGCCGTGCCGCGATCGCGTCCCGGTCGGCCAGCGGCGCCAGCAGCCAGTCGGCCAGCTGCCGCGCGCCCATCGCCGTCACCGTCCGATCGATGACGGACAATACCGATCCCTGGCGGCCACCGTCGCGAAGTGTCCGCGTCAACTCCAGGGCGCGGCGCGTGACCTCGTCGAGAGCCAGGTGCCGCCCCTCGGCGTGGGGTCGCAGCCGCCGCAAATGCCCCAGGCTCGACTTGAGCGTCTCCTGCAGGTACAGCATCAGCGCCCCGGCGGCGCTCAGGCACGGCTGGTCGTCGTCGAACCCAAACCCGGCCATCGTGCTGACGGCGAAGTGGTGGTGCAAGGCGGCGCGGGCGCTGGCCGGGTCAAACGTCCAGTCCGGCCGGGGGGTGACGGTCAGGTTGCCGAGCGATTCGCGCAGCCGCTCCAGTAGCGGCGCCGCCTCGGCGGTGCCGGCCATCTCGCCGATCAAACACTCCGACGGCGCCAGCCGGTCCAGCTCGTCGGCCAGCCGATCGCGCGGCACGTCGGCCGCCTGGAACACGCCGGTGGACAGCTCCACCCAGGCAACGCCGACCGGATCGCGCGGCCGGCCGCCCGGCGCCAGCGCTACCAGGTGGTTGGCCTGGCGCGGGTCGAGCAGGTTGTCGTCGGTCAGGGTGCCGGGGGTGACGACGCGGGTGACCTCGCGGCGGATCAACCGGCCCTTGGCCTGTGACGCATCCTCCACCTGGTCGCACACTGCCACCCGGTGGCCGGCGCGGAGCAGCTTGCGCAGGTGCAGCTCCAGCGCGTGGTGCGGGAAGCCGGCCATCGGCACCTGCCGGTCCCGGCTGGTGAGGGTCAGGCCGAGGACGCGGGCGACCAGCTCGGCGTCGTCGAAGAACAGCTCGTAGAAGTCGCCGGCGCGAAACAGCAGCAGCATGCCGGGATGGCGCTCCTTGGCCTCCCGGTACTGCTGCATCATCGGGGTGTTCATGGAGGAATCAGGCGGCCGGGGCGGTCACGCCGTCCGCGGAGAGGTGCGGAACAGCTTGACCATGCGCACCGAGTTGCCGCGGTCGTTGTACTCCACCTGGTTCATGTAATACCGCATCAGCATCAACCCGCGGCCGCACGGCCGTTCCAGGTTCTCGACGGCGGTCGGGTCGGGCACGTCGCTCGGGTCGAAGCCGCCCCCCTCGTCGGAGACCTCCGCCTCGAAGCGATCGCGCTGGATGCGGTAGCGAATCCGCACTTTCTTGGATCGGTCCATCTGGTTGCCGTGCTTGACGGCATTGACCAGCGCTTCTTCGAGGGCCAGGCGGATACTGAAGATGTCCTGCTCGGCGACGGCGTGGGCGGCGAGCTGCTCGGCGATCTGGTCCTGGACGCGGCGCGTCTCGGCGGTGTCGCTCGGCAGCAGGAGATCGGTCGAACAGGGAGGTCGAAAATCACCCGCGGCGGTCATGGCATCCGGTTTCGCGGTTAGCACGGATCGGGCCTCCTGACGAACGGCAGGCGCCTCGGCGGAGGGGGAAGGCACCGGCGAGAGAGGCCCCGAACGGGACCTCTGGGCCTGGGCTGTCGTACGTCACGCTTCCTTGAGTTAGGTACGACCGCAGCCTCTTTCAGCAGGGGCAGCGGGGCCGGGGCGGTGATCAAGCGCACCCCCCGAAACGATGGGATCAGGGTTGCCGGTCGACGGTCGGCGTCTGGTCGGGAGGGGGACGCCGGCAGCGGATCAGAACGCTTGCAGGGCCGCCTGCTCCTCCTTCATGATCTTGAAGAACTTGTCGAGCTTGGTGATCTCGAACACTTCGTAGATCTGCGGGTCGATGTTGCACAGGATCAGCTTGCCGCCGGCTTGCCCCACCTTCTTGTTCATGGTGATCAGTTTGCCCAGCGCGGCGCTGGAAAGGTATTCGACGTTGGAGAAGTTGAGCAGGACCTTCTTCGCCCCCTCCTCGTCGACCAGACTGAACAGCTGCTCGCCGATGTTCTGAATGTTCTGCTCGTCGAGGATCTTGCGGTCGACGAAGTTGACGACGGTGACGTCACCGATCTGTTCCACCTCGAGGCGGCGGCGGCGAGCAGGGGAGGACATGGATGGTGTGACTCCAGGAACCCGGTAACGGCGTGGTGGTTGAATCGGAGGCGAAGACAATCGACCAGCCAGACGGACCATCTGACTTTCTTGAATCGTAGAGAACGGGCACAGCTTGTCAAGCCAATTCCGGACGCATCACGCCCCGTCCCGACCTGCGCCGCAAACCCCTTTTGCCGACTGTGCGCCCGGTGCCGGGAATAGCGATTCGTCCTTTCGGATCGAGTTGTCAGTTCTGGAAGAATTTGCACAATACTGCTTCCATCTGCAAGATTGCCGAGCAGATCGACCAGATAATCTGGGAAATTATGGATAGTGGCGTTGACGATGACGCATTTTCGGCCATAAAGTAGCATCATCCTTCAGGGAACTCGCCGATTATCTCAAGTCCGGACAGGGCACGGCCGTGCTGGTCGAGGAACGCCGCCAACGTGTGCTGGACCTGGTGAGCAAGCGGGGGTTTGTCGCGCTGACCGACCTGGCCAGCGCGATCGGGGTGTCGGAGTCGACGATCCGCCGGGATATCGATTACTGGCACCAGCAGGGAGTGTTGCGGCCGACCCGCGGCGGCGCCGTGTTCACCGGCGGCGGCGGCAGCTTGCCGACGCTGGACGAACGCAGCGCGGCGCAGCTGGAAGAGAAACGGGCGGTCGCTCGCGAGGCGGTGGCCCACATTCGCGACGGCGATTCGGTGCTGCTCGACGGCGGCACCACCACCCTGGAGGTGGCCCGGCTGCTGGTCGGCCGGAGTGTTCAGATTGTGACCAACAGCCTGCCGATCGCCGCCCTGTTCGCCAGCCGGCACGAGGCCGACCTGGTGCTGCTGGGCGGCTACATCTACCCACGGACCGGGGTCGCCCTGGGGCCGTGGACGGTGCGGATGATGGAAGACATCCACGTCCACCAGGCGGTGCTGTCGGTCGGCGGGATTACCGACAAGGGGCTTTTCAACAGTAACCTGCTGCTGGTCGAAACCGAGCGGCAGATGATGCGGTGCGCCGACGAGGTGGTGGTGGTGGCCGATCACAGCAAGATCGGCCGGCCGGCGCTGGCGTACCTGGGCGAGCTGGCGGCGGTCGACACCCTGATCGTCGACGACGGGCTGACCCGCGAGGGCCGGCAGATGCTCGAACAGGCTGACGTCCGGGTTCTGATCGCCCGGCGCACCGAGGAGGGACAGGCATGAGTACCGCCGCGATCGATCGCACGCTGGTCGAACGGCTGGTTCGTGAGGCGATTTCGCAACGCACCAGCGGCAACGGGCGGACGAACGGCAATGGCCACGCCGCCGCCGTCGCCCCGGCCGCGCCGCGTGTGGCGGCGGCGCCGAAGCTGGTGGTGAACGTGTCGGCGCGGCATTGCCACGTCACCCAGGAAGACCTGGAGCGGCTCTTCGGCAAGGGGCACCAGCTCCACCCGCTCAAGTGGCTGTACCAGGACGGGTTCTTCGCCGCCGAGGAGTCGGTGACGATGATCGGCCCGCGCAACCGGATCATCACCGGGCTGCGCATCCTCGGCCCGTGCCGCGACCACAGCCAGGTCGAGCTGGCGTTCACCGACGCCGTCTACCTGGGGCTGGACATCCCGGTGCGCAAGAGCGGCGACCACCGCGACTCGCCCGGCTGCTACCTGATGGGGCCGGCGGGCATGGTGCATCTGAAGGCCGGGGTGATCCGGCACGAACGACACGTCCACATGGGGCCGGCGGATGCGGCCTATTACGGCGTCAAGGACGGCGACCGGCTGAACCTGCGAGTCAAGGGCGACTGCGGCGCGGTGCTGGAGGGACTGCTGGTGCGGCAGGCGGCCGGCATCAAGCTGGAGGTCCACATCGACACCGACGAGGGCAACGCGGTGAACTACCCCAAGGCGACGGGGTTCGAGCTGTTCAAGTGAACGATCCCGTGGGGCGGACCGCCGCTCCACCTGACCTACCTGGGAGAGCGCGATGGCGAGTCACAACATGGAAGCCCTGGGCATGATCGAGACCAAGGGGCTGGTGCCGCTGGTCGAGGCGAGCGACGCCATGCTGAAGGCGGCGAACGTCACCCTGATCGGCTGGCAAAAGATCGGCAGCGGGCTGGTGACCGCGCTGGTGGTCGGCGACGTGGCGGCGGTCAAGGCCGCCATCGACGCCGGCGCCGCGGCGGCCCAGCGCGTGGGCGAGGTGATGGGCGTGCAGGTGATCCCGCGTCCGCACGAGGACCTCGGCGTGGTGCTGCCGGCCGCCAGCAAGAAGCCGGCCGCCCCCGCCGGCAGCGGGTCGTGATCCACCGAACCAGACCTTCCAATCAGGAGTTTTGCGATGGCTTACAACGGTAATGGCCGCAACGGTGAGGCGCTGGGGATGATCGAGACGAAGGGGCTGATCGCCTCGATCGCCGCCACCGACGCCATGTGCAAGGCGGCCAACATCAGCGTCGCCGGCCAGGTACAGATCGGCAACGCCTTCGTCATCACCTTCGTCCGCGGCGACGTCGGCAGCGTTCGCGCCGCCGTCGACGCCGGCGCCCAGTCCGCCAGCGCCAACGGCGAGCTGGTCAGCGCCCACGTCATCCCCCGCCCCGAGCCGTCGGTGCTGGAGACGTTCCTCAAGTAGGCAACCCGAAGCGCCAGCGAGGGGGCGTGCGAGTGCCCTCGCTTGCGCGTCGGGCTGCGGTGAGGGGGAAGGGCGTTCGCACGGAGGGGTATCATGAAGATCCTCGTGGCCAACCTGGGCAGCACCAGCTTCAAGTACCGGCTGTACGACCTGACCGGCGGCGAGCGGCTGCTCGCCCGCGGCGGGGTCGAGCGGATCGGCTCGCCCGAGTCGAAGGCGTTCGTCGAGGCGAACGGGACGCGCGACGACCTGACCGTGCAGGCGAAGGACCACGCTGCGGCGGTGCGGCTCTGCCTCGCCCAGTTGTCGGATCCGAAAAGGGGCTGTCTGAAAGACCCGGCGGAGCTGGCCGCCATCGGCTTCAAGGCGGTCCACGCTCAAGGCGTCAGCGGTGTGCAGCGAGTCGACGAGCGCGTGCTGGCGGCGATGGAGGCGTATGCCGATGTCGCTCCGGCGCACAACCCGCCGTACATCGCCGCCATGCGTCTGCTCGCCCGCGAGCTACCCGAGATTCCGCTGGTGGCGGCGTTCGAGACCGGGTTCCACCAGACGATCCCGGCCGGCGAACGGACCTACGCGATTCCGCTGGAGTGGGCGGAGAAGCATGGCGTGGTGCGGTACGGGTTCCACGGCGCCAGTCACCGCTACATCGCCGGCCGGGCGGCGGAGCTGCTCGGCAATCCGCAGGCGAAGATCATCTCCTGCCACCTGGGTGGGTCCAGCTCGCTGTGCGCCATCGCCGCTGGCCGGTCGGTCGGCTGCAGCCTGGGAATGAGTCCGCAGTCGGGTCTGCCGCACAACAACCGGGTCGGCGACTTTGACGTCTTCGCCCTGCCGGCGCTGCTCCGCGGCACCGGCCAGCCGCTGGAGCGGCTGCTCGACGAGCTGGCCAACCGCTCCGGGCTGCTCGGGTTGTCGGGGTTCAACGACCTGCGCGACATCGAGTCGGCGGCGGCCAAGGGCGAGCCGAAGGCGACGCTGGCCCTCGACGTGTTCGTCGCCAGCGTGCGGCACTACCTCGGGGCCTACCTGCTGCTGCTCGGCGGGGCCGACGCGATCGTCTTCACTGGCGGCATTGGCGAGAACTCGGTGCGCATGCGGCAGGCGGTGTGCGCCAACCTCGACTGGTTCGGCATTCGTCTCGACCCGTCCGCCAACGAGCGGGCGAAGGGTGAGGCGGCCATCCACGCGGCGGACAGTCGCGTCCAGGTGTGGACGATGCCGACCAATGAGGAGATCGTCGTCGCTCGTCAGGCCAGGGCGCTGCTGGAAGCAGCGCGCTAACCGAGAAAGCGTGGGCCGAGCATGTTTCTGGCGAAGGTGACGGGCAGCGTGGTGGCGACGCAGAAGGTGCGGTCGATGACCGGCCACAAGCTGCTCGTCGTCGAGCCGCTGCGGGTGGATCGGCAGAACGGCAACCAGCTGGTCGGCACCGGCCGCAGCTTCGTGGTGGTGGACACCGTCGGCGCCGGCCAGGGCGAGATGGTCCTGATCGTCCAGGGGTCGAGCGCCCGGCTGACCCCCGAGACGGAGAAGCTGCCGGTGGACGCCACCATCATCGGCATCGTCGATACGGTCAACGTCGAGAGCCAGATCGTCTTCTCGGCGCGGCAGTGACTCTCCCCGCCGCTCGTTCGGCGAGCGCGGGGCTAACACGGGATAGGCACCAATGCAAGTCACCGATGAACTGATCCGCGGCGTGGTCCAGCAGGTGCTGGCGAACATGCGCACCGGGGCCGCCCCGCGCAACGGCCACGCCGGCAATGGTCACGCCGGCAATGGTCACGCCGGCAAGCGCGGCGTGTTCGCCGACGCCGGCGAGGCGATCACCGCCGCCGTGCAGGCGCAGCGGGCGTTCGAGCGGCGCGGGCTGGAAGACCGGCGCAAGGCCGTCGCCTGCATCCGCACCATCTGCTCCGAACAGGCCGACGCGCTCGGCCGCGAGGAGATGGAAGAGACGCAGATCGGCCGGCTGGTCCACAAGATCGAGAAGCTGAAGGTCATCGCCGACCGCATCCCCGGCGTCGAGTTCCTGAAAACCGAGGCGTTTTCCGGCGAGAACGGCATTGCCCTTCAGGACTACGCCCCGTTCGGCGTGATCGGCGCCATCACGCCGGTGACGCACTCGCTGCCGACCTTGGCGTGCAACGCCATCAACATGCTCGCCGCCGGCAACGCCGTGGTGGTCAACCCACACCCGTCCGGCGCGAAGATCGCCTGCAAGGGTGTCAGCCTGTTCAACGACGCCATCGTCAAGGCGATCGGCATCGACAACCTGATCACCATCGTCGAGAAGCCGACGCTGGAGTCGGCGCAGGCGATCTTCGATCACCGCGACGTGCGCATGCTGTGCGTCACCGGCGGTCCGGCCGTCGGTCGCGCCGCCCTCCGCAGCCCGAAGCGAGCGATCGTCGCTGGCCCCGGCAACCCGCCGGTGGTGGTCGACGAGACGGCCGACCTCGACAACGCCGCCCGCTCGATCATCATTGGCGGGGGGTATGACAATAACCTCCTGTGCATTGGCGAGAAGGAGGTATTCGCCGTCGCCGCCATCTTCGACGAGCTTCTCGACGCCATGACCCGGCACAAGGCGGTGCGGCTCGACGCCAAGCAGATCGAGGCGCTGGTGAAGGCGGCGTTCGTCAAGGACGACAAGGGCCACGAGATGGTCAACAAGGACCTCGTCGGCCAGGATCCGGCGGTGCTGGCGAAGCGGATCGGCCTGGACGTGCCGGCCGACACCGAGTTGCTCTTCGGCGAGACGGATGAGTCGAACCCGTTCGTCGACCACGAGCAGATGATGCCGTTCGTCCCCTTTGTCCGCTGCAAGGACGTCGATGCCGCCATCGCCCTGGCGAAGAAGTACGAGCACGGCTTCAAGCACACGGCGATCATCCACTCGCGCAACGTCGACACGATCACCCGCATGGGCCGCGAGATGGACACCACCCTGTTCGTGCAGAACGGGCCGTCGACCGCCGGCCTCGGCTCGGGCGGTGAGGGCTATCTGAGCTTCTCGATCGCCACCCCGACCGGCGAGGGGGTGACGACGCCGCTAACGTTCACCCGCTTCCGCCGCTCGACCACGGTCGGCGCCCTGCGGGTAGTGTGACTCACGCCCTTCCCAAAGCGTCAGGGCGTGCCACCCGGAGGGATCGGTGGCACGGACAACAAGTTCGGGTGGCACGCCCTGAGTCTGCGAAGGGCGTGATCTGACATCGGCGGCACGGATAGCACGGGTGGCACGCCCTGAGTCTGCGAAGGGCGTGATCTGACACAGAGGGAGTCATGCAGGTCGGCCAGGTCGTCGGACACGCAACCGCGACGGTGAAGCATGAGACGCTGGTCGGCTGGCGGCTGCTGGTGGTGCAGCTGCTGGGGACCGATGACCGGCCCGATGGCGAGCCGGTGCTGGCGATCGACGCTTTGGGAGCCGGCGCCGGGATGCGGGTGCTGCTGACGACCGACGCGGTGCTGATTCGCGAGATGACGAAGGCGAAGAACTCACCGATCCGCTGGTCGGTGATGGGACTGGTGGACCGATGAGCGGGACGACGCAGGTCAACGGGGCGGCGACGAACGGGCGGGTGCTTACCTGGCCGCGTCGGGTGCTGTCCGTCAACGACCTGCGGACGAGCCTGAACGGCCACCACGAGGTGCTGGTCGGGGCCGACACGGTCGTCACCCCGCTGGCCGTCGAGGAGCTGCGCGGCCGGGGCGTCGAGGTGCGGCGGCAGACGACGGCAGTCAAGACGGACGGCCCGGCGTGGGGCTTCGGCCAGGATCGGCCGCACGGCATGGTTCGCTCGGCAGTGCAGGCGCTGGCCCGTGACGGGCTGCATCTGCGCGAGTTGTCGCTGGTGGGCGACGGGCTGCCGTGCCGGTGGGCGCGGGCGGTGGCCGAGTGCCTGGCGCGCGGCGAGTGCGCCGGCGGGGTGCTGTTCTGCGACGACCCCGGCCTGGTGGCGTGCGTGGCCAACAAGGTGGCGGGGCTGCGGGCGGTGAGCGTCACCACGGTGGCGCAGGCCACGCGGGCCACGCTCAACCTCGCCGCCAACCTGCTGGTGGTCGAGATGCCTGGCCGGACGTTTTTCGAGATCCGGCAGATCCTGCGGACGTTGTGCGGCAACGTCCTGACCTGTCCGGACGGTGTCGCCTGTACCCTGAAGGAGCTGGATGGCCATGCGCATCGCCCGGGTGATCGGTAGCGTAACGCTCAGCCGCGTTCACCCCAGCCTGGTAGGGGCGCGGTGGCTGATTGGCGTGCCGTACAGCCTGAAAGGGCTGAAGGCCGACCAGCCTGACGGCGAGGAGCTGGTGATTTACGACCATTTGGGGGCGGGGGTGGGGTTGCGGATCGGCTTCAGCGAGGGCGGCGAGGCGGCGGTGCCGTTCGCGCCCGCCAAGAAGCCGGTCGACGCCTACTGCGCGTGTCTTCTGGACCGGATCGAACTGAGTGAATAAGTGAGGCGGACGATGAACGAACAGAAGATCAAAGAACAGATCTGCGAGATCGGCCGGCGGCTCTACGCCAAGGGGTTCGCCGCCGCCAACGACGGCAACATCACCGTCCGGCTCAACGACCGCGAGATCCTCTGCACCCCGACGATGGTGTCGAAGGGGTTCATGAAGCCGGAAGACATCTGCAAGGTCGACTACGACGGCAAGCAGCTGGCCGGCACGAAGAAGCGGACCAGCGAGGTGCTGCTGCATCTCGTCGTCTACAAGCTGAACCCGAACATCCAGGCGGTGGTTCACTGCCACCCGCCGCACGCCACGGCCTTTGCCGTCGCCCACGAGCCGATCCCCAAGTGCGTCCTGCCGGAAGTCGAGGTGTTCCTCGGCGAAGTGCCGATCGCGAAATACGAGACGCCCGGCGATCAGCGCTTCGCCGACACGATCGCGCCCTACGTCAAGGACAGCAACACCATCCTGCTGGCGAATCACGGCACGATCACCTTCGGGCCGACGCTGGAGAACGCCTACTTCAACACCGAGATCATCGACGCCTACTGCCGCATCCTGATTTTGTCGAAGCTGCTGGGGCGGGTGAACTACTTCGACGAGGCCAAGGGGCGCGACCTGCTCGCCTTCAAGAAGCGGCTCGGCTACGATGACGTCAGGTTCCGCGACGAGAACTGTCAGGTCTGCGGGCCTTCGAATTTTGACGAGTCGTTTTCCGACTTCGTCCCCCAGGCGTTCGCGTTTCAGCCCGAGTGTGCCCCCCTGCTCGGGTCGTGCTCCAACGGAGCAAGCGGCGCATCTGGCCAGGTGGACATGGATGCCCTGGTACGCACCATCACCGATCGGGTGATGGAGGCGTTGCAGGGCGCGGGCATCGCCTGAGGTGGGGACGGCGGCGCCCGACGGATCGAGGGTGAATCATGGCAGATAGGCCGAAGAGCACGGCGGGGTTCGTCTCCAACGTGGTGGTGTTGAGCCTGCTGGCGGTGTCGGCGGTGGCGACCGCCGGCATCTGGCTGCTGGGCGACTGGGCAAACTACGAGTGGTGGCTGACGCTGACGCTCCGCATCCTGTGGGGTTGCTGGGCGGTGGCGGTGCTGGCGACGGCGTTGACGCGGGTGACGATCTTCGGCTGGTCGTTCCGCCGCTACTTCCGCTGGCAGGGCGACGGTGCCCCGCCGCCGGAGGCGCCGCGACCGATCCACGCTCCGTGGAGCAAGTCGCCCTACGCCAGCTTCTCGTTCACCGTCAGCATGGTGTCGGTCACCGGCGTGACCGGGCTGGCCCTGGCAGTCATGTGGATCCTGAAGCCGCTCACCGGCGACCTGGCGTTCCAGATCGTGCTCGGCGTCCTCGGATCGGTGTGGTGGGTGGTGATGATCATCCTGGTGCTGGTGCGGATAGCGATCTTCGGCACCGAGAAACAAAAAGCGATGGCGGCGGTGAACGGCGCGCACCCGCCTGCGGCGCACGCGCTGTCAACCACGCCGTCGAACGGCTCCGTGGAGAACGGTTCATGAAGGTCAGTATCATCGGCGGAGGCGGGCTGGTCGGCAGCTCGGCTGCGTATGCCCTGCAGACGGGCGGCATCGTCAGCAGTATCTGCCTGATCGACGCCAACGCCGACGCGGCCAAGGGGCACGCCCTGGAGCTGCTCCACGCCGCGAGCATGACGGGCGACCAGCGTTTGTCGGCCGGCACGATGGATGACGTGGCGACGAGTAACATCGTCGTCATCACCGCCGGGCTGCGGCGCAAGCCGGACGAGAGCCGGCTCGACCTGATCAACCGCAACGTCGACCTGTTCCTCGGCCTGCTCGACCAGGTGAAGAAGGCGGGCCTGAAGGAAAACGCCTACCTCGTCGTGGTGTCCAACCCGGTCGACGTGCTGACCTACCTGGCGGTGCAGCGCAGCGGCCTGCCGTGGCAGCGCGTGCTCGGGCTGGGCACGCAGCTGGACACCGCCCGCTTCCGCGGCCATCTCGGCAAAGCGCTGCAGGTGCCGGCGTCGCAGGTCAACGCGCTGATCCTCGGCGAGCACGGCGACAGCATGGTGCCGGTGTGGTCGAGCGCGACCATCGACGGCCTGCCGCTGGAGCAGTGGCCGGGCTTCACGCCGGAGATCGGCAAGCAGGCGTTCGAGGAGACGAAGACCGCCGGCGCCACCGTCATCAAGCTGAAGGGCGGCTCGAGCATGGCGGTCGGCCACTCGATCCGCGTGGTGGTCGAGGCGCTGGCCGGCGATCAGCGGCGCGTGCTGCCGGTGAGCACGCTGCAGCACGGGCTGTACGGCGTCCGCGATGTGTGCCTGTCGGTGCCGACGGTGGTCGGCTGCGGCGGCTGCCGCCAGCAGATCGAGCTGGCGCTGACCGGCAAGGAACGGCTGGGCATTCAGGGATCGGCACGGGTGCTGAAGGAGATCATCGACCAGGTGGAAGGGCGGATCGGCCGCGTGCGCGCCTCGGACATCGAGACGCCCACCGCCGCCGGCCGCACCATCCCGCGTTCGGCATGGCAGAAGAACTAAAAGAACTCACCACAGAGAAAGAAGACTCACCACAGAGGACACAGAGGTACACAGAGGAAGAAAAAGAAGAGAGAGTGAAAAAGAAGACAGGCAGAGAGAGTGGAGTTGAGCAGCACTTGTGATTCTGATTCTGAACCCTCTCTTTTTCTTATGTCTTTCTCCTTCTTCCCTCTGTGTTCCTCTGTGTCCTCTGTGGTGAGTCTTCTTCCTCTGTGGTGAGTCTTCTTCCGGAGTCAGAGGCATGGTGCAGAAGTCGCTTGACGTCAAACTGGCCCGCATCCACGCCGATCCGCATGGGTGCAAGGATTTCATCCTCGCCGACGCCAAGGACGCGGACATGGCGCTGTCGATCGGCGCGCCGGGGCGGTCGCCTGAGTCGTATCCCGGCGAGGTGCGCCATCGCACCCTGGCGGAGTTCCGCGGCATCATCGAGCAGATCGTCGAGCAGAAGCTCGTCGACATCATGCTCATGTCCGCCAGCACCAGCGAGGTGCTGACGATCCACAAGCGGATCTTTGACAACAGCCCGGTCACGCCGGCCGCCCGTGCCAACGACACCACCGACATTCACGTCATTCGCGGTGCCAAATATCCGATGACGCCGTCGAGGCCGTTCCGCACCGCGACGCTCGATCACATCCAGTGCGGCCACCTGGATTGCAAGCCGGACGAGCGGCACCTGGGCGCCAACCTCGGGCTGTACAGTATCACGTTCAACAACGACACCACGCTCGACCGCGAGGCGCTGGAAGAGTACAAGACGTTCCGCCACGAGGCCGAGCGCAAGGGTTTTCGCCACTTCCTCGAAATCTTCGACCCCAACACGCCCAGCGCCGTCGCCGCCGACAAGCTGCCCGACTTCATCAACGACGCCATCGTCCGCACCCTCGGCGGGGTGACGGCCAAGGGCCGGCCGGTGTTTTTGAAGATGGTCTACCACGGCCCGAAGGCGATGGAGGAGCTGGTCCGCTACGACCCGCACCTCGTCGTCGGCATCCTCGGCGGATCGGCCGGCACCACCTATGACGCCTTCAAGCTGCTCGCCGAGGCGAAGAAGTACGGCGCTCGCGTGGCGCTGTTCGGCCGAAAGATCAACAACGCCGAGAACCAGCTGGCGTTCGTCCACTTCCTGCGGCTGATCGCCGACGGCGAGGTCGGCCCCGAGGAAGCGGTCGCGGCGTATCACGGCGTGTTACAAAAGCTGGGCGTCAAGCCGCATCGTTCGCTCGAAGACGACATGGTCCTGCAAACCGGCGTCATGAGTTACGGCGGCAGCACCACCACCGTCAGCATCCCCGAGAAGGCCGGCGCGGCGAAGAAGGACGCCCATGCCTGCCCGTGCGGCGGACCCGACCCAAAGAAGTGCGCCTGCCCGACGCCCGCCGCCAAGCCGGCGAAGCCGAGCGTGAATGGCGCGGCGACCAATGGCGCGGCGACCAATGGCGCGGTCGACTTCGCGCAGATGTCGGCGGCGCAGAAGATCGCTTATCACAAGGCGAAGTGGGACCGCATCCTCGGTTGATGCGCCGGCCGGCGAACTCGTGCCTCCTCCTCCGTCACCGCCGCTGCCCCGGCGGTGATCCTGCGCGCATGGACCCACTTCGCCCGGTCAGTTGATCTTGTGAATTTTGGCCGCTTGTGGTTCCTATCCTGCAGGTTGTCGAAAGTCGGCGTCCATCCTGCGCAGGTGACCCGTTCATGGCAGCGGCCCCTCCCACATCCGGCGCCTCGGTCCGCCTCGAAGTGCGGATGGGCGGCGCGCGCCCGGCGGTCTACGAGGTCGGCGACGGCGGGTTCCTGATCGGCTCGGTGCCCGGCTGCGACCTGCGCGTCCCCGGCACCGGCCTGCCGCCCGTCATCTGCCTGATCGCCCGCCACGCCGCCTGCGCCAGTTAGCGCAGCTGGCCCCGGTTCAGCCGATTGGGCTGAATGGCCAGAGTGTTCATTCCACCTACCTGAGCGATGGCGACCGCATCACCGTCGGCCCGGTCGAGCTGGTCGTTCACCTGGCCGTCCCGGTCCAGCCCGCCGGCGGCCGAGACGGCACCGTCCGCGGACGCTGGCGAGGTGCAGGCCGCTCGCCCAGATCGAGGCCGAGCGGCAGCGGCAGGTGAGCCAGCTGCAGGAGTGGGCCGAACGGCTGCGGACCCAGCAGGCCGACCTGGAGCGGCGCGAGGCGGCCGTCCAGGCCGGCGGCGCCAGCGGACCGCAGGCGGACGACCTGGCCCGTCGCGAGGCCGAGCTGGCCGCCCGCTACCAGAAACGCAAGGAGCGACTGGCCGCCCGTCAGCACGCGCTGCTCCGCGCCAGCCGCCGCTTCAAAAACCGCCGGCAGCAGGTGGACACTCGCGCGGCCGAGGTGGACGCCGCCGAGGCGCAGCTGGCCGCTCGCCGCGAGCAGCTGGACCGCGAACGGCAGCTGCTTGACGAACAGATCGTCGCCCTGGCGCGCCGCCAGCAAGAGCTGCAGGGCGAGTCGAAGGAACGGCTGGTCGATCTGGAGGCGCGCGAGCAGGCGGTGGCCGCCGATCGCGCGGCGCTCGACCAGGGACAGTTACAGTACAAGGAAGATCTGCTTCGTCTTGATCGCCTGCAGGCGACCATCGATCAGCGGACGCAGCAGCTGCAGCAGCGAGCGACGGAGGTCGACCGGCGCTTCGAGCAGCTGCAGCGCGACACGCGCGAGCTGGAGGAGCAGGCTGCCCACCTCGACGACTGGCACACCCGGCTGACCTCCGAGCAGCAGGCGTTCGACGCCCGCCGCCAGGAGTACCAGGCGACCGCCGGCCAGCTGGACAACCGCGCCGCCACCCTGGAAGGCCAGCAGGCGATGCTCGCCACTCTGCGGACGCGGCTGGAGCGAATTCGCGAGGAGCTGCGCCGCGAGGAACAGGCGCTCACCGAGCAGCGGCTCGCCCAGGAAGAGGCCGAGGCCGACCTGCGCGTGCGTCAGGAAGAGGTGGCCCGGCTCCGTACCGAGCTGCTCGACGAGCGACGGCTGTTCGACGAGGAGCGGCGGCGGTTCGACGAGCGGCGAGCCACCCTGGAACAGGCGGTCAGCCAGCTGCGGCAGGCGCAGGCGTCGCTGACCGAGGAACAGGTGACGGCGCAGCAACGGCACGACGAGCTGGAGGCGGCCGCCGCCGAGCACGCCGCGCAGGCCGAACTGCTACTGGCACGTGGCGAGCAGGTGGCGCAGCTCAGCGCCCGCCTGCAGGCCGAGCGACAGGCGGTGCAGGAGCGCGAGGCGGCCCTCGCCCGCGCCGAGGGAACGCTCGCCGCCCTTCAGGAGCAGATCCGCCGCCGGTTCGACGACCTCGATCGCCGTGAGACGCAGCTCACCGAGCGGCAGGCGGAGCTGGAGGCCCGGCACCAGGAATACGACGCCCGCTTCGGCGACGCCGACCGACGGCACCAGGAGTCGGCCCGCGAGCTGCAGGCGCTGCAGCAGGAGTTGCAAACACAGGCGCAGGAAATCACCGCCCGGCTCACCGCCCTGGACGCTCGCCAGCAGGCGGTCGAGACGGCCGAGCGACGTCGTCGCGGCGCGGCGAGGCGGCGGCCGCCGAGCGGCAGGCGTGGGAGGCCGAACGGTCGGAGACGGTCGAGCAGGACCGCCAGCTGCGCGACGAGCTGCAGCAGGCCCGGGACGAGGCCGCCGAGATGGAGGCGACGTTGCCGGAGCTGGAGGCGCGGGCCGCCGCCGCGCTGGATCGCCTGGCGCGCGGCCGCGGACATCTCCGCGACCATCTCGCCGAGGTTCACGCCTTCGCCCGCCAGAGCCGCGACGACCTCGACGCCGCGCGCCGCTGGTGCAGGCCGACGCCGACCGCGTCCGCGGCCAGGAGCTGGAGGTACTCGCCGCCCGCGACGAGCACCGGCTGGCGTTCGCCGCCTTCCGCCAGCAGCTGCTCGACTGGCAGGCGCGGGTCGAGGAGATGCGCCAGTCGCTGACCCAGGGCACCACCCAGCTGGAGCGGCGGCAAGCGGAGGTGGAGCAGCAGGCGCGGCAGGCGGCCGACCTGTCGGCCCGGCTGGCCGAGGAAGCCGTCGAGCTGGAGCGGCAGAAGCAGCAGGTCGCCGAGCGGCGCGTCGAGGTCGACCGTCATTTGGTCGACATGCGAGAGTGGTATAGAAAGAAACTCCGCGAAATCGCTCGGGTGGACACGCCGGCCGGCGAGCCGGGCGAGGGCGACATCGTGCCGCTGCCGCCGGCCGCGGCGCTGCCGTCCGCCGACCCGGCCGACCGCGATCCGTCCCGCGCCGTGCTCAGCCTGGCCGACGAGATCGCCCCGGCGGATCGCCAGCTGGGCGAGCTGCTGGCGTCGCTCGAACTGGTCGACGACGACACCCTGCAGGCGCTGTGGGCCGAGGCGCGGCGACAGCGGCGATCGCTGCGCCAGCTGCTGCTGGCCGGCGGCTACCTGACGCTGTACCAGATGGCGCTGATCGAGGCCGGTAACCTCGACGCGCTGGTGCTCGGCCCGGTGCGGGTGATCGATCGGCTGGCGTCGTCGCCGCGCGAGGCGGTGTACCGGGTGTACGATCCCGGTCGAAACGCCGAGGCCGTGCTGCGGCACCTCGGCGAAGCGGAGATGCACGACGCGGTGCGGCCGGACGAGTTCCGCCAGCGCTTCGCGGCCGCCGCCGGAGTGCGCCACCCGAACGTGGCGCGAGTCATGGAGGTGCTCACCATCCACGACCGGCCGGCGGCCCTGCTGGAGTGGGTCAGCGGACTGCCGGCGAGCGACTGGCCGCCGCTGGTGTCGGCGCCGGGGGTGTGGTATCGGCTGGTGTGCCAGGCAGCGCTGGCGCTGCACACGACGCACGCAGCCGGGCTGTGCCACGGGCGCGTGGACGGCGGAGCGTTCGTGCTCACCGGCGACGGTGTGGTCAAGCTGATCGGCGTGGGCGAGCCGCGCTGGTTGACCGGGGCGGACGACGACGACGGCGAGAGCGTGGCCGGCGACCTGGCCGGGCTGGGACGGCTGGCGAGCGCGTGGGCGGCGGCGCCGGCCACCGGCAAGAGCAAGCCGCGGCCGCTGCCGGTCGAGCTGCAGACCGTGCTCGCCCGGCTGACCGGCGAGGCCGCCCCGTATCCGTCGGCGCAGGAGCTGATCGCCGACCTGGAGCGCGCCGGGACAACGGTGCAGGCCACCTCGACCGCGTGGGACCGCTTGCTCCGCCAGGTGCGCGAGCAGGCGCCGGCCGAGCCGGCCCGGCAATCGGCCTGAGCGCCTTTCCCGATCGCTTAAGGGGCATACACTCGTTTCCGGCCTGCCGCGGCTGTTATTTTGCCGTATTCCGGTGTTTTTTGCCCGTGGCCCGCTGCCGGCGGCGCGGCCGGCGTCTATCCTTGACTGGGATGCCCGGCCGACTCAGCGGAGACGGCTGGCCACTGATTCACACCAAAGGAGATGCGTCATGGCTGATTTTCGCAAGCTGGCGATGGCCGCCATCCTGGCCGATGGCCGGATCGACGACGCCGAGGTCAAGGTACTCGGCAAGGAGCTGAAGGGAGAGGACGGCAAGATCGACACCGCCGGAGTGAAGTTCCTGTTCGAGCTGCGCGAGGCCGCGCAGAAGAAGGCGAAGGCCAAGAAGGAAGAGGTGTCCGAGGCGTTCGAGAAGTTCTTCTTCAAGGTGATCGACGAGGTCATCTTGAAGGACGGCAAGGTCGACAAGAAGGAAGTCGCCTGGCTGCGCAAGAACCTGTTCGCCGATGGCAAAATTGACGATCGCGAATGGAAGTATCTGGAGGATCTGAACAAGAAGGCGAAGGAGAAGCACGCCGACTTCGCAACGCTGCTCAAGGACTGCGAGGACGCCCGCGCCCGGGTCAAGAAGTAACCCGGCGCACCCGCGCCGGGGCGCGGCCGGCGGCGCGCCGGCCGCCTTCCTCGGTTCCGTTCGCGCCGCGCGGAGGGGAAATGCCGCCGGCCGCCCTCCCGCCGCCCTCCCGCCGCCGCCACCCGTCCTTCTCCCGGCTTCCGGAAAATTGCTACAATCGGTAATCGTTCGCGAATCGACCAGCCATCGTCCGCCCGGGCGAGGGGCGCCCGCCCCGCTGGCCCGTCCCGAGGTGTTTGCCGATGCCGGATTCCCTACCGCCACCGCGTGACCCCGACCGCAACCTGCTCGTCGGCGTGCTCGCCCTGCAGCTGGACTTCATCGCCCGCGAGGACCTGCTGGGCGTGCTGGCGGTGTGGACCGGCGACCGGACGCGCTCGCTCGGCCAGCTGCTCGTCGAGGCGCACGCCCTGGCCGCCCACCGTCTCCCACTGCTCGAGGAGTTAGCCGGCGAGTGCCTCGCCCGGCACAACGGCGATGTGAGCGCGGCGCTGGCAGCGATGTGTCAGGCGCGCAGCGTCTACCTGGATCTGGCCGAGGTGACCACCGATGGCATGCACAGCAGCATGCCGACGCTGCCGTCGGCGCCGCCCACCTACTCGCGGCTGAACACCCTGGACGCACCGCCGGCCGCGGTGGCGGTGACGGCCACGTCCAGCCGCCGCTTCCGCATCGTCCGGCCACATGCCAACGGTGCGATCGGCCAGGTGTACGTGGCGGTCGACGAGGAACTGCATCGCGAGGTGGCGCTGAAGGAGATGCGTGAGCCGTATGCTCATGTGGCGGAGTGCCGCGCGCGCTTCGTGCTGGAGGCGGAGGTCACCGGCAGCCTGGAGCACCCCGGCATCGTGCCGGTGTACAGCCTGGGCCGCCACCCCGACGGCCGGCCGTACTACGCCATGCGCTTCATCCGCGGCCAGAGTCTGCACGAGGCGATCGCCGCGTTTCACAAGGCGGACGAGACTCCCGGCCGCGACATGGCCGAGCGCGGGCTGGCGCTGCGCGGCCTGCTCACCCGGTTCGTGGCGGTGTGCAACGCCATCGCCTATGCCCACTCCCGCGGGGTGATGCACCGCGACATCAAGCCGTCGAACGTGATGCTCGGTCCGTTCGGCGAGACGCTGGTGGTCGACTGGGGGCTGGCCAAGACGATGGGCGGTCCGGCCACGGACAGCTGCGGCGAGCTGCCGATCAAGCCGGTGTCGGCGCTGTCGACGCACCCGACCGTGCTCGGCCAGGCGGTCGGCACTCCGTCGTTCATGCCGCCGGAGCAGGCGGCCGGGCGCGTCGATGACGTCGGCCTGTCGAGCGACATCTACAGCCTGGGCGCCACCCTGTACCAGCTACTCACCGGGGTCCCGCCGTTCCAGGGGGCGACCGTCGAGGAGATCCTCAAGCGGGTGCAGTCGCACCTCTTTCCCGCGCCGCGGAAGCTGAAAGCCAACGTGCCGCCGGCCCTGGAGGCGATCGTTCTCAAGGCGATGGCCTATCGCCCGGTGTACCGCTACCAGACGGCTCACGAGATCGCCCAGGAGGTCGAGCGCTGGCTGGCTGACGAGCCGGTGCGGGCGTACCGCGAGCCGGTCGGCGAGCGAGCGCTGCGCTGGACCCGCCGGCATCGGCCGCTGGTGGCCGGAGTGGCGGTGCTGCTGCTGACCACCGTGGTCGGGCTGGCCGGCGGGCTGTACGCCGTCGGCCGCGAACAGGAGCGGACCGCCCGCGAGCGCGATCAGGCGCGGCAGAACCTGGAGCTGGCCGAGCACAACCTCGGCCTGGCCCGCGACGCCGTCGACAAGTGCTTCGTCCTCGCCACTGAGCACCCACTGCTGCAACAGGACAAGATGCGCGCCGTCCGCAAGCTGCTGCTGGAGCGGGCGCTGCCGTTCTACCAGGGCTTCCGGGCGCAAAAGCCGGACGATAGCGGCATCAGCTTCGAGGACGCCAACAACCACTTCAAGGTGGCGGTCATCACCGCCGAGATCGGCCGCAAGAGCGAGGCGCTGGAGTCGTATGCGCGTGCCCAGGACGGCATGCAGGCGCTGGTCGATGCTCATCCGGCGGCCGACGGCTATCGCGCCGACCTGGCGCGGATCGCCAACAACCGCGGGGTGCTGGAGCGCGAAACCGGGCTGCAGGCGAAGGCGGAGGAATCGCTCCAGCTGGCGCGGCGGCTCCGCGCCGACCTGGCCGACCGCCATCCGGCGACGGCGGAGTACCAGAGCGACCTGGCCAGTACGCATAACAACCTGGGTGTGCTCGATCGCGACCGTGGACAGCCGCAGGAGGCGCTGGAACACTTCGAGCAAGCCCGCCAGTTGCTCGACCGGCTGGCGGCGACGGACCCTAAACAGATCCGTTATCAGGTCGACCTGGCTGCCACCTTGCACAACCTCGGCCGGCTGCAGGCGGAGGCCGGCGAGCCACACGAGGCGGCGGCCAGCTACGAGCAGGCGCGGGCGATCCGCGAGCGGCTGGTGAAGAGCGACGCCAGCGGCGCCGACCGGCGCGCCGAGCTGGCCAGCACCCTCACCAACCTGGGCGCCTTGCGGCACATCGACGCGGCGAAGCAGGCGGAGGACTGTTACCAGCAGGCGCGGACGCTGCTGGAAGCGCTGGTCCGCGATTACCCCGACGTGAGCGACTACCAGATGGACCTGGCCCGCGCCTGCAACAACCTGGGGGTGCTGCTGCGTCGGCCGGGGCAGACGGCCGAGTCGGTGCGGCTGCACCGCCGCGCGCTGGAGCTGCTCGAAGGGCTGGTCGGCAAGAACGCCAACGTGCCGGACTACCGGGTGGCGCTGGCCGGCACCTGCCTCGACCTGGGGCACACCCTCCGCGACGCCCCACCCGGTCCGGAGGTCGGTCCGGCCGAGGCGCTGCCGTGGTACGACCGGGCGATCAAGGAGGTCACCCCGGTGCGGGCGGCCGATCCCCAGTCGGCCGACGCGGTCGACCTGCTGGCGAAGGCCCACTGGGGGCGGGCCGAAGCGCTGGGCAAGCTGCGCCGCCACCGCGACGCGCTGCCGGACTGGCAGAAAGCGCTGGAGCTGAGCCGCGGCGACGATCGCGAGCTGATCCGCCAGGACCGGGCGTTCGCGCTGGCGCTGGCCGGCGACCACGCGGCGGCGCTGGCCGAGGTGGACGACCTGCTGAAAGGCCGCGGGGTGAACGGCCGGCTGCTGTACAACCTGGCGTGCGTGACCACCCTGGCGGCGGCGGCGCTGGCGCGGGACGAGGCCAGGCCGGAGGCGGTTCGCGCCCGCGAGGCCGACGAGCTGGCGACGCGAGCGGTGGAGCTGCTGCAGCGCGCGCGGCTGGCGCGGCTGTTCAAGGATCAGAGCCGGGTCGAGCATCTGCGGAAAGACCCGGATCTCGACTTCCTCCGCAACCGGGCCGACTACCGGGAGCTGGAGAAGGAGTTGCTTGCCCTACCGCCCGGCAAACCGTGACCGGCCCGGCGCGCGAGCGGATCAGCGGTCCGAGACATCGCCTGGGACACGACGTCGGTGGTCGCGCACCACTCATTCGGCGCGCGGGGTCCCGTGAGGGCCCCGAGTGCGTCGCCCCGAGCGCGACGGGCGGGTTGGGGCGGCGACTCGGGGCACTGGACGTGCTCCCGCTGGGTGCCATGCCCACGCTTGCGTGGGCATGCGGCGGTTCGCCGACTGGCCCCGTCAGGTGAACCGCCTTCCGCACTGCATGGCCACGAAGCGTGGCCATGGCACCGAGCAGAGTTTCCAGCGCGACTTCGCGCCAGGCCGCTGCCTCGGGGCACTGACGTGCTCCCGCTCGCCTGGCGTCGCCTCCGGCGGACCGAAGGTCTCCCAGGCGGCAGAGGACCTACGGTCAGCAGAGCGGCAAGGTCGGGAGACCTTGCCGCAACAGCCGCAGACCTTGCCGCAACAGCCGCAACAGCGCTCGCCCCGCCGCCCGGCAAGCAGTGACCGGCCCGGCGCGCGAGCGGAGGGCCGAACCCGGCCCTCCGCCATTCGAACCCCATTTGCGATCCGCTTAGAGGTTAGTCGGCACCGTGTAGACGACCTGGACCGGCGCCGGCTGCACCATCGCCGCGGCCAGGCTCACCTTTTTCGCCTGCGCTGCCGCCGCGGCGGCAGCCGCGGTCACTGCCGCCGGCACGGCCGGGTCGTTCAGCACCGTGGCGGCGCTGGACAGCAGCTCGGTGCGGACGTTGTAGTCGGCCATCCCGTCGCGGTCGCGCCAGCGGCCGGCCAGGTACAGCTCGCGGTGGAACGTGTCCTTGCCGGCGCCGCCCTCCAGGTAGTCCGGCCGGCCGTCGACGCCGCCGTCGAGGTAGTCGTTGCCGGCCTGGCCCCACAGGTTGTCGGCGCCGCGACCGCCGTACAGGAAGTCGTTGCCGGCGCCGGCGACCAGCTGGTCGTTGCCGTCGCCGCCGTACAGGTAGTCGTTGCCGGACCCGCCGAACAGCATGTCGTTGCCTTCCCCGCCATACACCGCGTTGACGCTGCTGTCGTCGCCGGCCCAGGCGAAGTCGTTCCCCTTGCCGCCGTAGACGATGTCGATGCCCTCGCCGCCGTCCAGCTGGTCGTTCCCATCGCCGCCGTCGACGATGTCGTTGCCGAGGTCGCCGAACGCCACGTCGTTGCCGGCGCCGGCATTCAGCCGGTCGTTGCCCTCGCCGCCTTCCAGGTAGTCGTCCCCGGCGTTCCCGGTGAGGATGTCGTTGCCCTCGTCGCCGTACAGGAAGTCCTTGCCGCTGCCACCGGTGAGGGTGTCGTTGCCCTCGCCGCCGACCAGCACGGCGTTTTCATCGCCGCCCGTGTTCACCAGGGTGTCGTCGCCGGCGCCGCCGTCGAGCCGCTCGACGTGCTTCGCCTCCAGGTAGTCGTTGCCGTCGCCGCCATCGGCCACCACCTTGAGCGTGCTGGTGCTGACGAAGCGATCGTTGCCGTCGTGGCCGAAGTAGTAGATGTGGCCGCCGGCGAGGTCGCTCAGCTTGAACGTGGTGACCTTGTCGCCCTCGGTCACCTTCACTTGCTGGCCGGTCGGGGTACTGACATCGGTCACCGTCACCACGTCCTTGGCGTCGGTGCCGGTGATGAGCAGGTTGTTGTCGGTGGAGATCACGGCGGTCAGAACGAGACGGTCTTCGAGCGATTCCAGGCGCAGGCGGGCGCGCAGTGCGGATCGGTCGGTCACGGGTCCACTCCTTCGATTCCGGTTGCGTGTGTACCCCGGCGGGCAGGGCGTCCATGCGGCGAATGTTGTCGCATTTCTCGCCGGCGCGAACAAGGGCAGTCACCGGGCGGACGATGGACGCATCGCCACTCTTCCCAGCTTGCCGGGCTTCTCGGCGAGTGATGGGAAACCGGCGAATCTGAGGAGTTGTGCGAGGGCCGAGCCGTCAACCGGCGCGCGGGCAGGCCGGGTCGCGGGCGAGCACAGCGACGGCGGCGTCGAGCCGGGCGAGTGCCTCGTCGACATCGCCGGCGGTCATGGCGGCGCAGAACCCGTGATGACAGGCGCCGCCGCCGTAGTCGTGGAAGTAGACGCCGTGGCCGATGGCGGACGCGATGAACCGCAACATCGCCTGGCGGTGGTGCGGCACGGCGTCGCGGTAGCTGCCGACCGTACCGGCCACGCCGAAGTACACGCCGAACCGCGCCCCCAGCCCCTGTACGCGAGCGGCGACACCGTGCCGGTCGAACGTCGCCTGCATTCCACGATAAAGGCGATCGGCGATGGTGTGGATGTGTTCGTAGAACCCCGGCTGACAATAGGCGGTGATGGCGGCGATGGCGGCGGCGACCGGGACCGGGTGGCCGTTGTAAGTGCCGGAGTGCTGGCAGTCGCCGACCGGCATCAGCCGATCCATGAACTCCTTCTTGCCACCAAACACGCTGAGCGGGAAGCTGCCGCCGACCGCCTTGCCGAGCGTACACAGGTCGGGCGTTACGCCGAGGTGCGCCTGCGCCCCGCCGGCGCACATGCGGAACGCGCTCAGCACCTCGTCGAACATCAGAATAACGCCATACTGGCGCGTGAGCCGGACGACGGTGTCGAGGAACTCGCGGGTCGGCAGGATGCAGCCGGCGTTGTAATAGATCGGCTCCATGACGACCGCGGCCAGCTCGTCGCCGTGCGCGGCGAACGCCCGCTCGACGAGGTCGGGCCGGTTGTACGGGACGAGGACGAGGTTCTGGTCCAGCCCCGGCGGCAAGCCGGTCGAGCCGGGCCAGGCAGTTGGCGCAGTGTCGGGGCCGAGCCGATCGGCCGGGGTGCCGATGGCGTACATCACCTGGTCGTGATAACCGTGGAAGTTGCCCTCGAACTTGAGCAGCCGGGTGCGGCCGGTGCAGGCGCGGGCGAGGCGGATACAGTGCATCGTCGCCTCGCTGCCGGAGCCGGTGAGCCGCACGCGCTCGCAGCACGGCACCGTCTCGCACAGCAGCCGTGCCAGGTGCGTATGCAGCTCGTTCTCATACGAGCAGGCAAATCCGCGGGCGAGCACGCGCTCGACCGCCTCACGAACGCGGGCGTCGCCGTGGCCGAGCAGCGTCGCTCCGTGGCTGCAGCACAGGTCGATGTACTCGCGGCCGTCGAGGTCCCACAGGCGGCAACCGGCGGCGCGATCGAACAGCATCGGGTGGCCGACCGCC
This sequence comes from Gemmataceae bacterium, assembly GCA_046350215.1. Lineage (GTDB taxonomy): Bacteria > Planctomycetota > Planctomycetia > Gemmatales > Gemmataceae > JAXMAU01. Next base: position 260,815 of record JAXMAU010000002.1, read on the forward strand.
CGGTTGACCCGCGTCGACGCCGACACGCCGCCAGCCAAATAGTTGCACGCCTCGCGGTACTGGTCCTGCATGCGCGACAGGGCGGGCGACGGACTGTTCACGGCTTCTCCCTCACTCTCCGTACTTCATCCCCGTAACAGACACAGGCGTCATCTCCAATGGAAGAAGATAGTAGACAGCAGGAAGACAGAAAACAGGCGTGGTCGCCGCCGGTCGCACTGGCGAGGCGAGCGGGAGCACGTCAGTGCCCCGAGGCAGCGCACAACGCATGACGTCGCGCTCAACACGACACCCTCGGGGCCCTCCGGCCGACCACACGTTGTGGCCCGGTCTCCCGACCGGGCGACTCCGGCGGACCGAAGGTCTCCCATACGCCCCAGAGGAGACCTGCGGTCCGCAGAGCGGCAAGGTCAGGAGACCTTGCCGCAACAGCCGGCGACGCGCGCCAGGCAAGGCTCACACGTTGTGGCCCGGTCTCCCGACCGGCCACTCCGGCGACCGCAGGTCTCCCATACGCCCAGGAGACCTGCGGTCCGCAGAGCGGCAAGGTCAGGAGACCTTGCCGCAACAGCCGCGACGTCCGCCCTGGCAAGGCTCACACGTTGTGGCCCGGTCTCCCGACCGGGCCTCCGGCGACCGAAGGTCTCCCATACGCCCCAGAGGAGACCTGCGGTCCGCAGAGCGGCAAGGTCAGGAGACCTGAATCGCCCCACGTCAGCGCGGGGCGCGCGTCGGGTGCCATGGCCACGCTTCGTGGCCATGGGGTGCGGCTACTCGTTCTCCGACAGGGCCGGTCCGAGGAACGCCGCATGCCCACGCAAGCGTGGGCATGGCACCCAGAAGATCCGAAATTGTCTAATTGTGGGTAGCACGCCTGTCGTTCCCGGCGACCGGCCCCTTCTCACCTGGCGAACGCCCCGCTGCGGCCGGTACACTACGGCCGTGCGGAGGGCCAGGCATGTCCGACGAAACCGCCTTTGTCCGTCAAATGCAGGACGACGCCACCGACCGCGTGACCCCGCTCGTCTACGCCGACTGGCTCGACGATCAGGGAGACGCCGATCGCGCCGCGTTCCTCCGCCTGCAGCACCGGCTACTGGCCATGGTCCACGGGCAGCGCGGCCTGCTCACCTGGAGCCGGCGACTGCTTCGCCTGGGCCGCTCCCTGCCGGCTGACTGGCTGACGGTGGTCAGCCGGCCGCGGTTGACCGGCACCGCCTGGGCGGGCGACGACTCCGACGGCGACCGCGACGTGTTCCGCTACCTGCCCGACGGAGTGCTCAACTACACCTCGCCGTCGGGTACATTTCAGAACGGCACCTGGCGGCAGATCGGCAACACCGTGCTGATGGAGATGAACCGCCACTATGCCGACTACACCGGGCTGATCGCCGGTGACCGCATCGTCGGCAGCGCACGCAACGTCACGCGCCACCGCTGGACGTGGGACGTCCGCCGCACCACCGACCCGGCCCTGTGCGATCCGGGCGACCCGGATACCACCATCTATGGAACACCTCGACGGCGCAGAAGACAGTAATTGATTACTCAGAATATGCCGCTACACCCGCCCGCCGCCGTCGATCACCAGGGTCTGGCCGGTGACGTAGGCCGAGGCGTCCGCCACCAGGTAGACGGCGGCGCCGACCAGGTCATCCGGCTGACCGTGCCGGCCGAGCGGCGTCCGCGCGACGATCTCCTGGTATGCCGCCGGGTTGGCGAACAGGGCGGCGGAGAAGCGCGTCTCGATCAGCCCCGGCGCCAGCGCGTTCACCCGCACGCCGGCCGGTCCGACCTCTCGCGCCAGCGCCCGCATCAGCCCGAGCAGGCCGGCCTTGCTGACGCTGTACGCGCCCAGGCCCGGCACCGGCTCCAGTCCCGCCACCGACGCCATGAACACCACCGCCCCGCGCCGGCGCGGCAGCATGCGGCGAATCGCGCCACGGGCGGTTAGCAGGGCGCCGGTCAGGTTGACGTCGACGATCTTCTGCCACGCGGCGAGGTCCAGGTCGAGCAGCGAGCCGACGACCGGGTTGGTCGCCGCGTTAACGACCACCGCATTCAGCGCGACGCCGTCGGCGTCCAGGGCGGCGAACAGGGCGTCGATGGACGCCGGGTCGCCCTGGTGACAGACGATGCCGCGGCCGGCGGGGAGCGTCGCCGCGACAGCCTGCACCGTGTCGGCCTTGCGGCCGGTGACGATCACCCGCGCGCCACGTGTGGTCAACCCCTGCGCCACCGCCAGCCCGATGCCGCGCGTGGCCCCGGTGACGAGGACGGTCCGGCCGGACAGGTCGAACGGGTCGGTCATGGCGGTCCCTCGCTCAGCGGCGGTAGAAGTCGATCCAGTGCAGCGACCATCGCTTCGCCGGCCGGTCGGACGCGAACACCGCCCGGATGCCCCCGCCCGCCAACGGCTCGACGGTCAGCGTGGCGCCATTTGGGGTCGGCTGGTCGACGAGGCGACCGCGTGCGTTGAAGTGCCGCACGGTGCGGCCGTGTTCGCGGTCCAGGTGGGCCTCCATCTTCCCCCGCCCGTCGTCGAGGCTGAACGATTCCAGCCCGCGGGCGGGCGGGAACTCGACGCTCGGCACCCGCGGCGACTCGCCCCCGCTCAGCCTGACGTCGGCCGTGCCGATGCCGGTGCGACTGGTGATTCGCCACGCCACCTCGCCCTTGCGGTGGACCACCTCCAGCCGGTCGGCCGGTTTGCGCAGTGTCACCTTGAACGTCGGCCGCGGGTCGGGCGGCTCGACGTCCGGCGGTGCCAGCAGCGCGAACAGCAGCAGGGGGACCATCGTTCGCTTCCTTTCGGTAACCCGTTACTTGACGACGAACGCTGGCTTCTCTTTCGCCATCTCCGCTTCCCAGGCGGCGTAGCGGCGCCACGCAGGTCGGCCAGGCGATCGGGGTGCCAGGCGTCGAGCGACGTTCGCTCGCCGGGGTCGGCGGTCAGGTCGAACAGCCGCTCCTTGCCGCCGGCCAGCAGGTATTTCCAGTCGCCGCGCCGCACCGCCTTCTGCTGCACCTTGCCGCGGTCGATGCGCCAGAAGAACGTCCGCTCGGTGACACGGCCGGCCTTGAGCAACGGCAGCAGGTCGACGCCGTCGAGCGGCCGGCCTTCCTGTGGCTTGACCCCACAGGCGGCAAGCACGGTGGCGGTCAGGTCCATGCTGATCGCCGGCTGGCGGCTGAGGGTGCCGGCGGCGACGTGGCCCGGCCAGCGCAGCAGGCATGGCACGCGGATGCCGCCCTCCCACAGCGTTCCCTTCCGCTGGGCGAACGGCCCGTTGTCGCTGTACCGTTCCCCGCCGTTGTCGTTGGTAAAAACGAGTAAAGGTGTTATCGAGGATGCCGCGTTCTTTCAGCGCGGCGACGATCTTGCCGACGCCAGCGTCGATCCGCTCGACCATCGCCGCGTAGCGGTCGCCGTCGAACCAGGTGGCGCGCGTGCGGACGTCGTCGGGCCGGTCGGGCGGCTGAAACGGCCAGTGGACGGCGTTGTACGCCACGTAGACGAAGAACGGCGCCCTGGCGTGCTTGTCGACGTAGGCGACGGTGCGGGCGGTGATCAGGTCGGTGGCGTAGCCGGGTTCGTACTGGAGGACGTGGTCGTGATACCAGTCCAGTTCGCCGTTGATCTCCTTCTTGCTGTGGTCGACGTTGCCGGACAGCGGGCCGACGTGGGTATCGAACCCCGTGGGCGTTGGGGCCGAACTCCTTCTTGTAAGCCGAGGTGCCACTTGCCGAAGGGCGGTGCGATAGCCGCCATCGCGGAGCAGGCGAGCGACGGTGGTTTCGCGCGCCCGGCAGGCCGGGTTCCTTCATGCCGGGGCCGATGGCCCACTCCAGCCCGACTCGCTGCTGCCAGCGGCCGGTCATCAAGGCGGCGCACGGGTGGGCGTGCAGACCCGGGCCGGCGGAGTAGAAGTCGGTCAGCCGGGTGCCGCCCGTCCTTCGCCAGCCTTGGTCGATGTGTGGGGTGCGCGAATCATGTCCTTGCTGCCGTAACAGCCGACATCGAAAGCGCCAGCCCATGTCGTCGGTCATGATCAGGACGACGTTCGGCCGGCCGGGACGATCCACCTGGACCCTGTCTGCCACCATCAGGAGCGACAGTATTTTGCCACAGTAAAGATAGTATAAAGTGTACTTTCGATCCTTGGCCCCGACGTGTGCGGCATCCCGACCCCCGTGTGAACTGCCCGCCGCCCCTCGCCGTGGATGTGCGGTTTCCCCGGACCGCCGGGGGCGGTTGAATAACGTCAGTATCGCTGCGGGGGGCGGCACCTGTCAAACGGGGAACGGGGAAGCGGTTGCCTGCCGTCGAACACCCCCTTGTTCCCCGCCCGTCTCCTCCGTAGTGTGTCGCGAGAGGCCGCCCACGTGCTGATAGTGACAACGAGGAGAGGAAAGGGTAGTCATGTCGCTCCGAATGATCGTCGACGCCCCCTGCTGGCGGCGGGTACGCTGGCGCTTGGCGGCGCTGGTGGTGTCGCCAGGGTTCACCATTGAGGTGGTCGACGCCGCCACCGGCCGCGAGGTGCCGCTGGTCAGCCACGCCGTCCACGACGTGCGGCTCGTCACCGACAGCGCCGCGCCCGGCGTGGCCGTGTTCCACGAACCGGGCCTGATGGACCATCGGTCCACTTCGCCGTCTCGTCGCCCGGCTATGAGTTCCCGGCCGACGGGTTCGGCGATTGCGCGGGCGAGCGGCGCACGCGGACCACGCCGGGCGGCACGGCGGCTGCAACTCCACCGCGTCAACCTGGCTGAACGGCTCTACCGCGTCACCGGCGCCGGCATCTATCGCGACAGCGCTCGCCGGCCGATCGGTGCCGCTTCGCGAGCCGCTGCTCAACGGCCAGGTCGGCGCCGGCTCCGACAGCGTACTCACCGCCGTTCACCGCGGCCGGCTGGCCTGGGTGTGGGGCGACACCAACCGGCCGAGCTATCCGCTCGGCAATTTCCAGGTCACCGCGGCAGTGTCCGACCTGCCGAGTAAGGGCGGACTCGCAGCCGGCGTTGGCGTCGACCTGCGCTTATTATATCGACGACACCGGCTTTGCCCGGAAAATGGCCGCCATGCCCGGCGACGGGCCGACGTGGATCACGGCGGCGCACGTCCCTGCCCGACGCCACTGGCCGGCAGCGGCTGTACGCCGCCTACGTCAAGGTGAAGCCGTGACCGCCTATCGCCACGGCGTGGCGGTGCTCGACGACGAGAAGAACGTGTTCGACCGTCGCCGACCTCGACTTCGCGCTCCGCTGCACCCGTCAGGGCATTCGTTCACCCGCCACGACGGCGAGGACCGAGTATCTGTATCTTTCAAGTCCGTACCCGCTCGTCCGCGTGCCGGCGACGGCGGCCTCGTTCGCCCGGCCGCAGGATTATGAAGCGTACACCCCGCTCAAGGCGGGGAGCCGGCTGAAGGACGCCGTCATCGACCGCGACGACGCCGGGCAGGTCCGCTACGGGTGGAAGCGGAACACACCGGCGGTCGGGGTGGCCGGGCAGAAGAAGCTCGTCGCCGCGGGCAAGCTGAGCCGGCCGGGGAGCGGCTCTTTACTACGAGCTGCACGCCGCGACACCGGCGCGGCAGTCGACGCCCATTCCGGAACGTCGGTTTACTGGAATGAGTACCGCAAGCGGCAGGTGCTGATCACGGTGCAGCACTTTGGCCGGGCGCGTCGCTGCTGGGCGAGGTGTGGTACGCCGAAGACCGACACGCCGACCGGGCCGTGGGCCTACGCCGTACAGGTGGCGACGCACCCGAAGTACGACGCTTCTACAACCCGAAGCAGCACCCGCAATTCGACGAGGACAGTGGGCGGCGGATCTCTACTTCGAGCACCTACACGCACACCTTCTCGGGCAATCCGGTGATCACGCCGCGCTTACGAGTACAACCGGCTTTGATGTACCGGCTCGACCTGGCCGATCCGCGCGTCGCCCTGCCGGTGGCGGTGAGCGATCGCGGCGGACACGGCCGCGCTAACCCGCCGACCTGGCGCGCTTGGCAGCGGGCAGGATCGCCTTCTTCGCGCTTCGACCGGCCGGTCCCCGGCAGCGTGGCGGTGCGGCGGAGCGACGGACGGCTGACCGTCACCGACGCGAAGAAGGCCGACGATGCGGCTTTCTACGCACTCCCGGCCGACCACAAGGACGCACCGGCAGCGACGGCGCCCGCTCTACGAGGTCCGCGGCGACGACGGCACGGTGCGTTACCCTGGCGCAGTCCGCTGGCGGGCAGCCGGTCTGCCGCGTGTGGCGGTCGCCGTGGCGGGCGGCCCGCCTGACAGTCGCGGCGGCATGGGCGATACCATGAGCACCTGCCCGTGGAGACCGACCATGCTTGCTTCCACCGCTGTGCTCTCCTGCTGCTCGTCGCCGTGTCCGTCATCGGCCTGGGCGACCCGCCTGCCCGAAGCCGGCGGTCAATAGCCCGATCAGTCAGGAGGCAGAAACTGTTCCGCCTCAGCCCTGGCCTGCGGATCGAGTTGGTGGCGTGCGAGCCGGACGTGCAAAGCCCGGTGGCGATGGCGTTCGACGAGGACGGCCGGCTGTGGGTGGTCGAGATGCGCGACTATCCGAATGGGCCGGAGAAGGGCCAGCCGCCGGAGGGCCGCATCATCATCCTGGAGGACCGCGACGGCACCGGCCGCTACCGGCGCGTCGGTGTTCGCCGATCGCCTGCTGTTCGCCAACGGCGTACTGCCGTGGAAGGAGCAGGGCGGTCGTCACCTGCCGCGCACATCCTCTACCTGGGCGACAGCAAGCGGCGGCGTCGCCGACCGGCCGAAGGTGCTCTACGAGGGGTTCGTCGCCGAGAACCCGCAGCGCATGTCTGCCACCCCATCCTCGGGCCGGACGGCTGGATCTATGTGAGTAATGGATTACGAAGTGGCACGGTGCGGCCGGCCGGCAAGCCGGACGCGCCGGCGGTCAACCTGAGCGGCATGGACTTCCGCTTCGACCTGCGCAACGGCCGGTACGAGACGATCACCGGCATGGGGCAGTACGGCAACACCTTCGACGACTGGGGCCGGCGGCTCGTCTGCACCAACCGCAACCATCTGGTGCCGCTGGTGATGCCGAACCACTACGTCGCCCGGAGACCCGTACCTGGCGCGCTCGAACCGCGCGGCGACAACCAGTCGGCCGGCGGGTCGGCTTCGTCTACCCGCTTAGCCGCAACTGGACGACCGCGTCGTCGCACACCGGCACGTTCACCGCCTGCTGCGGGGTGACGGTCTACCGCGGCGACCTGCTGCCAGTCGTTCCGCGGCGGGGCGTTCACCTGCGAGCCGGCGCCGGCAATCTGGTGCATCAGGAGATCCTCGAACCGGACGGCGGCGGCTTCAAGAGCCGGCCGGCGAGGAGGGCGTCGAGTTCCTCGCCACGCCGGACGACTGGTGTGCCGGCCGGTCAGCATGGCGCACGGCCCCGACGGCTGTACGTCGACATGTACCAGGCGGTGATCGAACACCCGCAGTGGATGCCGCCGGAGCTGAAGAGCCGCCCCGACCTGCTGCTCGGCAAGGAACGCGGCCGCATCTGGCCGAATCGTCCCGGACAAAACCGCCCCGAAAACACCTCGACCACCGCTGAGCAAGGCGAAGACGGACGAACTGGTGGCGCTGCTGGCGCAGCCGAACGCCTGGTGGCGGACGACGGCGCGGCGGTTGCTGCTGGGCGGCAGGACCGCGCTTCGCCGTCGACCCGCTGCGCACGCTCGCCCGCACGTCGCCCGAACCGCGGCCCCGCTACCACGCCGCCTGGCTGCTCGACTCGTTCGCCGCACTGGACGATGACACCCAGCTGGCCCTGCTCGCCGATCGGCACCTGCGGCGCGAGGTTGGCGTGCTTCTGAGTGAGCGATTACTCGCGACGAACGTGATCCGCAAGGCGGTGCTGCCGCTGGCGGACGACGCCGACGCCCGGCTGCGGTTTCAGGTGGCGGCTCAGCCTGGGTGAGTGGGCCGACGACCGCGCTCGACCCGCTCGCCCGCATCGGCCTGCGCGGCGCCGGCGATCTTGGCGGTGTCGTCCGCAGTGCCGAACCGGGCCGGCAAGCTGATCGCGCTTGTGCCGGCAACCGATGGTCCGCGACGAGGCGCTTCGACCGACAGCCGATTGACGCTTCTGGAAGAAACTGTCCTCCCAGGTCGGCAGTCGTCGCGACGCCGGCGAGGTGGCGGACACCCTCGCCGCGGCTGGCCGACCTACAGAACGGGACGCCTGCGGCACAGCAGATGGCCGGGCTGAACGGGCTGGCGCAGGGATGGGTCGCCGCGGCGGCCAGCTGGGCTGCGTTCCTGGCGGCACTGCCGGCGGGACAGCAGGCGGCGGCGGGCAAGGCGGCGGCGGCGCTGGACGCGCCCGCCCAACTGGCGGCCGACGGCAAGCGCGACACCGGCAGGCGGATCGCCGCCGTCGGGCTGCTGGCGCATCGTCGTGGTCAACGGCCCGGCCGATCCTCGACGCGGCTCTTGACCGACGAGCCGGTGCAGGAGGTGCGCTCAGCGGCGGTGCGGGCGCTTGGCGGCGCACCGCGCTGGAGGTGCCGGCTGCTGCTGCGCGAACTGGCCGAAGCCTGACTCCAGCGGTTCGCCGCGAGGCGGCCGAGCGTACTGCGCTGGCCGACCGCATCGCCGCCCTGCTCGACGCCGTCGAGGCCGGCAAGGTGAAGGCGGGCGACCTCGACCCGGTCCGCAGCCGGCAACTGCTGAACGCCGCGGCCGGACATCCGCACCCGCGCCACCAAACTGCTCCGCGACAGCCTGCCGGCCGACCGCAAGGCGGTGCTGGCGAAGTATCAGGAGGCGGCGCTCAAGAGCGACATGAAGCGCGGCCGCGACCAGAAGAACTGCGCGACGTGTCACCCGCATCGCCGGCGTGGGATCCTGGTCGGCCCCGACATCAGCGACACGCTGTCGAAGACGCCGGCGACCTTACTCAACGATATTCTCGATCCCAATTCCGCCATCGACAGCAATTACGTCGCCTATGCCGTCACCACGCGGACGGGCAAGGTGCTGACCGGCATCATCGCCGGCGAGACGGCGTCGAGCCTCACTCTGAAGCGGGCCGAGAGCGACAACCTGCTGCGGCAGGACATCGAGGAGATCGTCTCGTCCGGCCTGTCGCTGATGCCGGAGGGGATGGAGAAGCAGATCACCGTCGCCGAGATGGCCGACCTGCTGGCGTTCCTCAGGGCTGGCGGCACACCTCGACGGCATGCCGTTCGGCAAGTGACCCTTGCAGAGGAAGAAGAACTCACCACAGAGGACACAGAGGAACACAGAGGGAAGAAGAGGAGAGAGGAAGAGAAAAATAGAGAGGGCAAAAGTAGCATTCTGGGTGCCATGCCCACGCTCGCGTGGGCATGTGGCGTTCCACCGACCGGCCCCGTTTTCGCTCGCGTCCTCGCACTACATGGCCATACGCAGCCGTGGCCTTGGCACCCAGATTGTCCCTCCGCCCCGACCTTCAGTGCATGCCCACGCTCGCGTGGGCATGCGGCGTTCCACCGACCGGCCTCGTTTTCGCTCGCGTCCTCGCACTACATGGCCACGCACAGCCGGGGCCTTGGCCTCCAGCGTTTGCTCGATCCGCGGTACGACCTGCTGGAAGCCGCCGGGGTGGAGCTGGCGATGCATTCCGTCGCCCTGTCGGGGTAAGAATGCTGGCAGCCATCAGACCGCCCCTAGGTCGCCATTCACGGTCTCATGGCTCGGCGGAGGATTTCGTCATGACATTGACCGCCGCTCAGGTCGAGCAGCAGCGCAAGCAGGCCGAGGAACTGCTGTTCTCCGGCCCGCAGACGCTCGGCTTCGCCAAGGGGCTGTTCTTCGGCCACTTCAACGCTCCGCTGCTGTTCCCCTATCCGCGGCTGCGGCCGACGAGCACGCCGCTACCGAGCAGGCGGCTCGCCGGTGCGGCAGTTCTGCGCCCGAACACATCCGCGACGCGACCGCCATCGACCGCAACACCGAGATTCCCGCCGACATCATCGGACTGGGGCGGCTCGGCGTGCTCAGCATGACGGCGCCCGGTCGAGGTTGGCAGTCGCGGCTTCGGACATGCCTACACCCGCATCATGGAAGTCATCGGCGGCCGCTTGCACGCCCAGCACTGCGGTGTTCGTCAACGCCCACCATTCGATCGGCATCCGCGCACTGCTGCTGTTCGGCAGCGACGAGCAGAAGCGCGCTGGCTGCCGCCGCGCTGGTGAGCGGCGGCTGGCGGCCTTCGCGCTTGACCGAGGAGCAGGCCGGCTCCGACGCGGATAACGTGCAAACCACCCGCCACTCCCACCGCCGACGGCACTGGCTACGTCCTCAATGGCAGCAAGCGGTGGATCACCAACGGCGGGATCGCCGACGTGCTGACGGTGATGGCTCGCACCCCCGGCGCCGGCGGCAGCAAAGAAGGAGATCACCGCGCCTTCCTCATGACACCCGACCTGCCAGGGTTCAAGGTCGTCGAGGCGCGGATGGCGAAGAACTCGATCCGCGGCACCGCCACCGGCCGACTGGCGTTCGAACATGGTGGTGCCGAGGCGAACGTGCTCGGCCAGCTCGGCAGGGGCTGCGCATCGCCCTGACGGTCTTTCGACTTCGGCCGCACCACCTTCGGCGCCTCGATGAGCACCGGCGTGGCCCAAGGCGTGCGTCGAGGCGACGGCGACAGGCCAGCAGCCAGGTCCAGTTCGAGCAGACGCTCGGCGAATTCGAGCTGGTGAAGAAGCTCGCCTACATGGCGGCGCACGCTTCGCGATGGAGGCGGTGACGGTTGAGTGCGCCCAGCTTCATCGACCGCGGGCTGGAAGACTTCATGCTCGAAACGGCGATGCTCAAGGTGTGGTCGACCGACGCGGCGCAGCGGCAGATCAACGACACCATGCAGGTCTACGGCGGGCGCGTTCTTCTCGACGAGCCTTATGAACGCTGGATGCGACGCCCGGCTGAACCTGGTCGGTGAAGGAGCGCCCAACGACGTGCTGCGGGCGTTCATCGCGATGGTCGGCATCAAGCCGGTGGCCGATCGCTTTCTGGAAGTGAAAGGCGCTGGCGCGGCGCCGTGGCGCGGCTGGGTACGCTGGTCCGCTTCGGCGGCGGCGACCAACTGTGGGCCGGCTGCACGCCCCGACGTGCCGGTGCGCTGCACCGGCTGCGCGGGCCGGCGCGGGCGCTCGGCGGCCAGGTCCGCGACTTCGGCCTGGCGGTCGGCCGGATGCTGATGACGCACCGCGTGGTATCCTGTTCCGCCGGTACGTTCAGGAGCGCTGGCCGATGCGGCGTGCGAGCTGTACGCCTCGGCGTGCGTGCTGGCGGCTCGACGCTTGGCCGAACACGCCAACGGCCGAGGAGCCGGCGAGTGGGTCCACGACTTGCAGGTCGGCACCCACTTCCTGCGGCTGTCCGACCGCCGCATCCGTGCCTGTCCTGGCCGCCCTGGCCGACAACGACGACCCGGACACGACAACGACCGCCGACGCCGTTCTGGCCGCCCACCGGCGAGACCGGTCCGTTTGACCGGCGTCAGGCGATCCGGTCGGGCTTGCGCTGCCAGATGGCGCGGTAGGCCATCGGCGTTACCCCCACCAGCCGGCGGAAGGTGTTGGTGAAGTGGCTCTGGCTGGAGAAGCCGACCAGCGTCGCCACCTCGCTGAGCGCCAGGTGCCGGCTCTGCAGCAGCTGCTTCGCCCGGTCCACGCGCAGCCGCAGGATGTACTGGTGCGGGGTCTGCTGGAACGCCCGCTTGAACGTGCGGATGAACTGGAACGGCGACAGGTTGACCAGCGGCGCCAGGTCGTTGAGCGACAGGTTCTCGCCCAGGTGATCGTGGATGTGCTGGACCACCGGGTTGAGCCGGATCGAGCCGGTGCCGTTGACCGCCAGCCGCGGCGTGATCGCCACCGACGAGTAATGACGAACCAGGTGAACCATCAGCCCCTGGTGCAAGGACTCGACGTACGACCGCGACGCCAGCGACGGCTGCTGCAGCTCGCGGGCCAGCGCATCGCCGTAGTACCACAGGGCCGGGTCGCTGCCGGCCAGGGTGAGCTGCAGGGTCAGGTTGTCGGCGTCGGCCCCCAGATCGGGCCGGACCAGATCGCGGAGCGCCTCGACCGACACCGCCCACGTCAGCGAACGGTTGGCGCCGTCCACCTCCAGCAGGTGGCTTTCGCCGGCGGGCAAGATGGTGATGCACCCCGGCCCGTAAGCCTCGTTCCGCTCCCGCTGTCCCGACCGCCAGCGCAGGTTGAACAGCCCGTCCAGGGTGAACGAGACGGAGTGCTCCTCGGGGATGACGTGATAGCGTTCTGGCCCGGACATAACCCCCAGCCACGACAGAGGGATGTCCCACTGCCGGTCCAGGCTGGACGAGTCCACCTGCATGTGTTTGCGGCCGGCGAGATAGGTCATCGCCGTGGCCTGTCCGACGTGCTCAGCCTTCTCCATAGCCGCCCGTCCCCATGTGGCGAACCGATCGGCCTCGGCAGGAGCACGGGGCGGAAGGGGTCGCGGTTGCGTGCCTACGTGTGTTGGTTCGCTTCGACGTTCCAGGAAACCACGAGGGCCATGTCCGGCGATCGGTCCTCACCGGAATGTGAATGGTAGCTCACATTCTATCTTATCGGATTGTTGTCATGGTGCGGACGATTTTCTTCACCAAATTCTTCATCACCCATCCCTGCTCGGGGCAGACGTCGACGCGAACGCCGGCGGCGGTCAGGTGGTCGGCGGCGACCGGGCCGATGGCGGCGACGGTGGCCCGTTGCAGACCCCGGCGGAGCGCGTCTTCCCGGCCCCGGTCGTTCGCCACCTCATGCAGCCGGTCGAACTGCGGCGAGCTGGTGAACACGATCACGCCGATCTCGCCGCGGTCCAGCCGGTCGATCAGGTCGGCCACCTGGTCGGCGTCACTCGCCGCGGCGTAGACGTAGGACAGGACCGGGCGGGGCACGGCAGCCACGGAGTGCAAGTAGTGTATCAGTTCCGGGTTGTCACTCCCGTACAAAGTGAATCCGATTTTGCGCCCGGCGAGCGACTCCTTCTCCAACGTGGCGATCACGCCGGCGGTCGTCGGCGCCTGCGCCACGGCCGTCGGCTTCAACCCGAGGTCGCGCAGTGCCAGTGCTGGCTTCGGCCCGCGGGTGAGCGTCCACACGCGCCCCAGTGCCGCGACGAAGGCGTCCCGACGCCCGTCGCGCTCGGCGAAGCCGACGATCCGGCGAACGGCTTCCCCCGTCATCCATAGTACGCCGTCGATCTGCCCGTCGATCAATTCGCCAATCCACGCCCGCACCGGCTCTGGGTCGGGGGCGTCAAGAATACTGAACATCGGGCAGCGCAGGGTGGTGGCACCTTCCTGCTCCAGCAGCGTGGCCAGATCCTCCAGCTGGCGGCCCTCGGCGAGCGCGACGGTGTGGCCGGCGAGCGGTAGCGTCATGGTCGAAGACCCCCCTTACGATAGCGCGGTCCAGGCCGGTGGCGGCTCGTCCGGCAACGGCCATCCGAGGATGCGGCGCGGACGCGATCATGATACAACGTAGGAGGCCGGCGGCGCCTGGCGGGCTGACAAGGAGTGGGTCATGCGTCCGATCTTGTTGGGGTGGTTGGTTTTCGGTTCCTTGCTGCTCGGGTCGGCGCCGGCGCGGGGCACCGCCCCGTTCGCCGGCAACTGGCGAGTGATCGTGCTCGATCCGCGCTACGAGGCGTCGCCGTGGCTGGTCGGCGTCGGCGACGACGGCAAGGTGCGGCTGCTGTGGGGGCTGGCCCAGTACGGCAAGGCGACGCTGATCCAGGGCGAAGCGCGGGCCAAGGAGCTGGCGTTCACCGTCCTGCTCGGCCGCAGCCGGTTCGCCGTCGCCGTCCCGGCCCCGGAAACGCCCGGCGACCTGCTGCCCGGTGCGATGCACGCCGGCGGCAACACGGTGCCGGTGTGGCTGGAGCGAACCGAACAGGTCGAGCTGAACGAGAAGACGGCGGTCCGCCCGCTCACCGGCGGCGCCGACCTGGAGGCGGCGCGGAAACAGCCGCCCGGTCCGGCCCGGCTGAAGGCCCTTCGCAGCGTCATCAAGAAACACCCCGGCACCCCGGTCGCTCACCTGGCCAGTCAGCAGCTCATGACCGACCTGGTGCGGGCCAAGGCCGACCCGGAGACGGTCGCGCCGATGGTGGCGCGCTACCTGGAGCTGGTGCGGCCGCACGGGCCGAACCTGGTGCTGGCGACCCACGTCAGTCTGGCGCAGGGGCTGCTGACCGAGCCGACGCTCGCTCCGCTGGCCGTCGAATCGGCGCGCGAAGCAGTGCGGCAGAGCGGCGACAAGCCGCTCCAGGTTCGTCTGTCGGCGCACCTGCTGCTGGTGTCGGCGCTTGAGCGCGCGGGGAAAGGCGGCGAGGTCCGCCCGCTGGTGCCGGCCATCGACCGGCTGGCCAACGAGCTGATCGGCACGGCGCCGACGCCCGCCCTCACGCTCGAACTGACCGGACAGGTCGCGACTCTTCTGCTCGCCTCGCCGGCGTCCGGCGTCGCTGACCTCGGGCTGAAGTACGCCCGGCGGGCGGTGAAGGACCTCAAGGACGACGTCCCGCTCGCCGGACACCTGGCGGCCTACAAGCTGCTCGCTCAGGGGCTGGAGGCGCGCGGGAAGAAGGACGAGGCGCGCACGCTGGCGCCCCGGATCGAGCGGATGGAGACCGATCTCGACGACGAGTATCAGAAGAAGGCGATCCCGTTCGACGTGGAGAAGTCGGCCAGCCGCAAGGGCAAGAACGGCCGGGTGGCGCTGGTCGAGCTGTTCACCGGGGCGCAGAACCCGCTCTGCCAGGCGAGCGACCTGGCGTTCGCCGCCGCGCTGCAAAGCTACCCGGACCGCGAGGTCGCCTTCCTGCAGTACCACAGCCACGTTCCGTTGCCGGACGCCCTCACCATTCCCGACGGCGAGGCGCGGCAGAAGTTCTACGGCAGCGACCGGGAGGACGTTCCGGCGGTGCGGGTGGACGGCAAGGCGACCGTGGCGCTGGGCGGCGAACGGCAGCGGACGCGCATCAGCTTCGATAATTTGCGTGAGGCGATCGACAAGGCGCTGGACGTGCCGGCGGAGGCGAAGTTGCGGCTCCGCGCCACGCGCCGCGGCGATGTCGTCGAGGCGCAGGTCGACTGGTCCGACCTGAAGACCGCCGGGCGGTCCGCCAAGCTCCGCATCGCTCTCGTCGAGGACCGCGTCCGTTACCAGGGCCGCAACGGCCTGCGGCTGCACTACCACGTCGTCCGCGCCCTGCTCGGCGGGGCGGCCGGGGTGACGGTCGACCAGGGAGCGGGCACGCACACTGCGACGGTCGACCTGGAGCAGCTGCGCACCACGACGACCGCGTACCTCGACGCCTTCGCGCTCAAGCACAATATCGAGTGGACCAACCGGCCGCTCGACCTGAAGGGGTTGCGCGTGGTCGCGTGGATTCAGGACGATGCGGGCAAACAGGTGTCGCAGGCGGCGCAGGCGGAAGTCGCGCCGACGAAGGCGGTGCGGTCAGCCCGTTGAGGCGTCGCCGGCCGGCGGACCGGCCTCGGCGAGCGGGCCGACCAGGTTAAGGATGGTGCCCAGCTGCATCAGCCGCATGCCGTAGCGGTCGAGGAACTCCTGTACGGCGAAGTCGGTGTCGAGGGCGTCCTCGTCGGTGAGCCGCTCGGTCAGCTCGGCGATCATGGCGCCGTAGCAGCGTTCCAGGGCGGGGACGGCGCGGCGGCAGTTCTCGGCCAGGTCGGGGAACTCGCCGTTCCAGCGCGTGAGGAACGCCCGCCAGCGCGCGGACGAGTCGTGGGCGGCGGCGGCGGCCCGCTGGTAGGTCAGCTGCTCGCGCTGCACCTCGATCAGCTGCTTGAGCAGATCGACCACCTCACCGTTGGGCGATGGCGCGGGCGGGGGCGTCTGCGCGGGCTTCTGCGGCACCGCGCTGGAAACGTCGACTTGGAAGTTCATGATCGGTCGGTTCCTGGCAGGCCGTCGCTGCGACCGGTTCCGCGAGGCGGGCATCGCCGTCAGAGCGGATGCAGTATTCTAGCACCCCACCCGGTCCGGGGGAACCACCTGGCTGGCGGATCGAGCGCATCCGCGGCCTGCGCCCGACGAGTCGGCACGGCAGGCCGGCGGTAGGGGATGCCGGCGACGGGGCGGTGGTCGGCAAGCATCGGGTGACGTTCAGCCCGCCGGAACCGCAGGTGACCGAGCAGCAGCGAACCAACCCGAAGTTCACGCCGCCCCCGCCGCCGTACCGCGGACTGGTGCCGAAACCCGCCGAGGTCGAGGTGAAAGCCGACAGCAACACCATCGATCTCGAACTCGTCCCGGCCAGCCGGTAAGCCGCCCCCCACCTGTCCACTCGACGCTCTCCCGGTTTACCGGGAGAGCTGATCGCATTTGCAGACAAAATGGCCGATTCGGACTACTGTTGTGTCCGCTCCCGATTCGGGCGACGATGGAAAGGATCAGGGAGCGGATCAGACAGCCGTCGCTGCAACACCCCGTTCACCCTGGAAATAGGGGGCGTCGGGAGGGTCCTCGCGAGCCTCTCCAGAAGGGGAAGCTCGCTCCCCGACGGAAAAGCAGATTGAAGGGGGGAAAATGGAAAGATTCTCGCTCTTCATGTTGACGATCGGTCGGGTCTGCTCTAGCATCGTAGGTTAGCCGGAACGACCGGCATCATTTCTTCCTCCTTTACGGTTACTGGAGACTAATTCGTATGACCCAAATGCGTTCGCTCCTGCGTCGGATGCGTGGCTTCACGCTGATCGAGCTGCTCGTCGTCATCGCCATTATCGCCATTTTGATTGGCCTGCTCCTGCCGGCGGTGCAGAAGGTCCGCGAGGCGGCCGCTCGGATGCAGTGCAGCAACAACCTCAAGCAGATCGGCATCGCTTCTCACGCTTACCACGATGCGGCCGGCAAGATGGCTTGCACCGGCTCGCAGAACAACGGCAACGGCAACATGAACCCGGACTTCGGCCGGACGGCCCCGACGGTCGGTGCGGCCTATGACACCGGCGACTGGTGCTGGGCGTGGGTGCTCCTGCCCTACATGGAGCAGGACAACATGTTCAAGCAGATGAACGCCATTCTGATGCCGACGGTCACCGTGGTGCCCACCGCCGCTTCTCACCCCGGCCTGTGCGCCACCGGCGTCAAGACGTACCTGTGCCCGTCGCGTGGCCGCAACGCCTTCTCGTCCACCGGCGGCAGCAGCCCGAACATCCCTGGCCCGTTCACCGACTACAAGCTGAACTACACCAGCTTCGGGTCGAACCTGAGCAACCGCAACCCGAACCGGCCGACGATGGCGGTGGTCAGCGGCGGCAACGGCACCAGCAACACCATCTACGTGGGTGAGGGGTACATGAACCCCAACCAGTACCGGCAGACCAACTGCAGCGGCTGGGAGGAGAACATCTACGGCGGCGACTGGGGTGGCACCAACCGCGGCAACACTCGTCTCATCCGCGACGACGTCAGCCAGGGTATGGGCGACGGCTGGGGTTCGCCGCACACCGGCGGCGCCATGTTCGTCTTCTGCGACGGCTCCGTCCGCTTCCTGTCGTTCACCCTTAACGGCAGCACCAACTTCGGCTACGCCCTCAACTACAAGAACAACACCCCGTTCACCCTCAACTAACAGGCGAGAACGAACGGAATGGCGTTTGGCAGCGTGCTTCTCCGAACGGCGGGGAAGCACGTTGCGTTCCTGGGGCGCCGGACGGACGAGAAGGGGATGCCCCGCCCTCTCTTCCCGTTGTCGCCCCCCCGTTTCTCCTTACGGTGACACCGATGCAACGCAAACTGGTCCGGTTCGTGCTGGCGTCCGCCGTGTTCCTGATCACCCTGGTCGGGTGCGGGGCCGGCTCCAAGAAGACGGTGAAGTTGAAGGGGAAGGTCGTCCTCCCCGCCAACGCCCACCTCGAAACGAACGACACCATCTATCTCAACTTCATCCCCCAGGGCGGGGAGAAGATGGCGGCGGCCACGGCGGATGTGAAAGTCCCCGAGTTGACGTTCGCCGTCAACTCCGCGGCCATGACCGGGGTCATCCCCGGCCAGTACAAGATCGCCGTGCAGATTCAGCCGTATCCCGGAACGGAACGCGATCCCAAAAAGGCGGGAATTCCGGCGCTCAACCAGGCGCTCACCGCGGAGACGACCAAGCTGACCTACGAAATCCCGGCCACTCCGGCTGAGCAGTCGATGACCATCGACCTGACCAAGGGCACGGTCACCAAGGACTGAGCCGTCTCGCCGGCGTTTGCTTTCCGCGAGGCGGCCGGGGTGACCGGCCGCCTCGTCTCGCTTTCGGCTCGCCTTCTCGCCGTGGGTGGTCTCATGGCTCTCTCCCCCCTCCGCTGGTCTGTCCCTCTGCTGGTGGCTGTGGTCGCCGGCCTGGCGGGTTGCTGGGCGTCTCGTCCCACCCCGGCGGATCCGGAAGCGGCCGACGATCCGGTGTGGTACGAGGACGTGACCGCCGCCGTCGGCCTCGATTTTGTCCACGACCCCGGTCCGACCGGCGGCTACCCGGCGCCGCAATCGATGGGGTCCGGCTGCGCCCTGTTCGACTGCGACGGCGACGGCCGACTCGACCTGTACCTGATCCACCACGGCGGGCCGACGGGCAAGAAGAACCAGCTGTACCGCCAGACCGCCGACGGCCGATTCGTCGACATCAGCGCTGGCTCCGGGCTGGACATCGCCGGTTTTAATCATGGCGTGGCGATTGGCGACGTGAACAACGACGGACGACCGGACGTCCTTTTGACGCAATATGGCGGCATCCGGCTGCTGCTCAACCGCGGCGGTGGGCGGTTCGAGGACGTGACCGGCGGATCGGGGTTGAACAACCCGTTGTGGGGCACCTCGGCCGCGTTCGTCGACTACGACCGGGATGGCTGGCTCGACCTGGTGGTCGTCAACTACCTGGAGTACGATCCGACGGTACGCTGCCAGAACTCCAAGGGACAGCCGGACTTCTGCGGACCGACGAGCTTTCGGCCGGTGTGCAGCAAGCTGTTCCGCAATCGCGGACCCGGCAAGGCCGCCGACGGCACGGCGGTGCCGGTGTGGTTCGAGGATGTCAGCGTCGCCTCGGGCATCGGCCGGGTGCCGGGACCGGGCCTCGGCGTGGCGTGCGCCGACTTCGACGGCGACGGCTGGCCCGACATCTTTGTCAGTAACGACGGTCAGCCGAACCGTCTGTGGATCAACCGGCGAGACGGCACCTTTGTCGACGAGGCGGTCGCCCGCGGCGTCGGCTACACCGCGATGGGCAAGGCGTATGCCGGCATGGGGGTGGCGGTCGGCGACCTGACCGGCCACGGGCTGCTCGACCTGTACGTCACCCACCTGCACACCGAGACGCACACGCTCTGGCGGCAGGGGCCACGGGGGCAGTTTCAGGACCAGACGGCCAGCGCCGGGCTGGCGGCGAGCGCCTGGCGGGGCACCGGGTTCGGCACCCTGATGACCGACAGCGACCTCGACGGGCGGCTGGACATCGTCGTCGCCAACGGCCGGGTCTACCGCGGCGGGCCGGCGACCGGCACCGACCTGGGGTTCTGGGAAACCTACGCCGACCGTAACCAGTTATTCCGCAACGAGGGCGGCGGCAAGCTCCGCGACATCTCGTCCGCCAACCAGGCGTTCTGCGGGGTGTGGAACGTCGCCCGCGGGCTGGCCGCCGGCGATTACGACAACGACGGCGCTCCCGACCTGCTGGTCTGCTCGATCGGCGCACCGGCCCGCCTCTTCCGCAATGTGGCGCCAAACCGCGGCCACTGGCTGAAGGTGCATGCCGTCGATCCGCGACTGAAGCGCGAGGCCTACGGGGCGGAGGTGCGGGTGCGCGTGAAGAACAGCGCGCGCGCATCGGCGCAACCTGCAACGAGCTTCATGTCCAGCGACGACGCCTCTGCGCATCTGCTCGAGCGCGAGGAACGGTGGTGATGAACGCCATCGAGACCATGTCCTGGCCCGGTGGAACTGGCCTGTACGACCGGCTGTTCAACGAGCAGAACTGCTCGGCATGGACGAAGACCGTGCGCGAAGAAGGACGGCGCCGACCTGCTCGACCGCCGGACATCGAGCAGGCCGGCAGCGTCGTCCACGAGCAGGTACGCTGGCCATCGTGGTGCTGCTTGCTGCCGTGGGCGTGGTGGAAGGCGGCCGGAGCCGGTCGTGCCGCCGCTGCCGGCCGAGGTGGCCAGTCGTTCGCAAGGCGATCGAGGAGGCGCGGCAGCGGTGCTGGCCGAGCCGCAGTCGGCGGCCGCCTGGGGCCGCTCGACAGCGGCTCATGGCCAACCTGTTCGCAGCGGAGGCGAAGGCATTGCCCTGAGCAAGCCGGATCGATCCGAGCGACCCGCAGCACAGCTACAGGTTGGCGCTGATGGCAGCAATTGAGCGACCCACCGGCGGCGTGCTGCTGGAGTACGACGAACAGGCGGCCGACACCTGGCGGAGTACCAGACGGTGCTGCGGATGCAACGCTGCTTGAGCGCCCTGCTGGAACAGGGGCGCGTGGACGAGGCGGCCGCCGTCTTCCGCGAGGAGCAGCAGCAGCGGCCGGCCGACCGCGTCACCTTCGGGCTGGCACGGTGGCGATGGCGCAGGGCAAGGCGGCTGACGCCCTGCCGCTGCTGGAGTCGCTGCGCGACAGTCAGTACACGCACGCCGACGGGCGATGGCCCAGCGGCCCGCGGCCGCTCGACTGGCCGGCCGGCCGCAGGAGGCCGAGGGGTATGAGCGCGAGCAGGCCAGCGGCTGCCGCCGACCCCGGCTGGCCCGGGCCCGCTGCTCGACTGGCTGGCGCGAAACGCGGGTCGACCGGGTCGGGCGGGAGAAGCGGATCGTCGCCCTGGAAGACCGCCACCAGTTTCGCGAGGCGGCCGACGCCTGCCTGGCCGAGATCGAGGGCGGCCGACCATGCACCTGGGCGTATGTCGGGGCAGGGATCAACCTGGCCCGGCTGCACGAAGTACGACCAGGCCTTGCCGCTGCTCGACGAGACGCTGCAGCTCGAACCGAGAACGCGGCGGCACTACGCGGGCAACGGTGCAGCACACGATGGCGGAGCAGTCGTGGGAGGCGCTGCCGAACAACGAGAAGGCGACCGCCTGGTTCCGCGAAGTGGTCACGCACGCCCGGCTTGCGCGGCCAGAAGCTGAAGCCGGACGACGGTCAGGCCTGTTCTGGGGCTGGCAGCACGCCCACCTGGGCCAGTCGGCCGAGGCGGTCGCCCCGCTGCAGGGCGTGGCGTGCATGGCCGTCCAACTTCGACCTGCACCTGGGGTGGGTGAGGCCGCTTGGCGGAGAGCGGCCACCCGGCCGAGGCGCGGACGCACCTGGAGAACGCACGCCCGGCTCAACTTAGCGACCCCCCCCCCGCCCGGCCCGCGCGCTCTGGAGCGACTGAAGGGGAAGTGATCGCCCCGTCGCCCATCGTCCCGCCGCTGGACCGACGAAGACCGCCGCCGGCGACGGTTTCTGCTTGGCCGTCCTCCGCCGGCGCGTGCCGCTGCGATTGAATCCTCCCGCCGTATTGGCGTCGTCCGCCACGCCCAGACCGCTCTCCCTCCCGCCGTTTGCGAGTCACGCCATGTTCCGCGTCCTGCTGGATGAGTCCGCCGGTACTCCGTTGACCCGTCGCGAATGGCTGCGGATTGGCGGCGTCGGCCTGGGCGGAGCTGTCGCTGCCCTCGCCGGCCGGCGCGTACCGGCGGTCGGCCTACGTGCCGTTCGGTGATCACTGTTCGGCCTGGTCGGCGGCCCGCAACATGAGACGGCCCAACGCCCCGGCCGAGGTCCGCGGCGCGCTTCGGCACCCTCGCCCACGCGAACGCCGGGCCTGCGAGTCGGCGAGTTGATGCCGCGGACAGCGCGCTGACCGACAAGATCGCCGTCCTGCGCGGTGGCGACCAATGACAACGCTCACTCGTCGAGCGGCTGCACCAGATGCTCACCGGCATCGCACGCCCCGCTCAACCAGGAGAGCGCTACACCGAAGCCGCCGAACAACTGGCCGGTGATGGGCGCTGATCTCCGGCTACGGCCGGACACCGGCCGAAGCTGCCGGCCGCCGTCACCCTGCCCGAGCACATCTGGAACGACGGCAACTTCCCGTGGCCGGAGCCAGGACGCCGGCTTCCTTGGCGCCCGCACTATCACCCGTGGCTGATCCCGTGCGACCCGGCGGACGCGGCGTTCAGTGTGCCGGCGGCAGCGCTTGCCGGGCGGGTGCCGCCGTTGCGGTTCGACGCCCGGCGGATGCCGACCAGGTGGACCGTCACCTGACCGGCTGGCAGCGGACGGCGCTTGGTGGAAGGCGACCCGCGGCACGTCCAGAAGGCGACCGAACTGCTACACTCGAGCGGCGCCCGCCATGCGTTCGACCTGGGCCGCGAGCCGGCGGCCGTCTGATCGCTACGGCCGCAGCCGCTTCGCTGATCGTGCCTGCTGGCGGCGGCTGGTCGAGGCTGGCGTCGAACTGGTGCAGGTGAACTGGACGCGGATCAAGGACCAGCCGAACCAGGGCGGCTGGGACACGCACGCCAGGCACAACGACGCGCGCGCTCTGCTGATGCCGCTGATGGATCAGGCGTTTTCGGCGCTGCTGGAAGACCTCGACGCCCGCGGGCTGCTGGACGAGACGCTGGTGGTGTGGTTCGGCGAGTTCGGCCGCACCCCGCGGTTCAACGGCGCCGCCGGCCGCGACCACTGGGGCCACTGCTTCTCGCTGGCGCTGGCCGGCGGCGGCATCCGCGGCGGGGTGGTCCACGGTGCGTCCGACCGCATCGGCGCCTACCCGGTCGACGGCCGGGTCGAGGCCCGCGACCTGATCGCCACCCTTTTCCACCTCCTCGGCTTTTCGCCGGACACCGAGATCTACGACGCCCTGAACCGCCCGCTGCCGATCAGTCGCGGCCGGGTGATCCAGGCCATCGTGTGAGCGCATGGACAGGACCCGTCATGACCACTCGCCGCCGCTTCCTGGGCCGCAGCCTGCTCACCATCGGGGCGACGCTCGCCGCGCCGGTTGCCGGCCGTGACCGCTCGCCGGTCAAGGCGAAGCCCGATGTGGTGATCTTCGACGGCCGCTATCCCGGCTGGCCGTGGGTCGCCGCCACCCGCGATCGGGGGCTGTACTGCGTGTTCCGCGAGGGCACCGAGCACGGCTATTCGGCGGCCGGCCAGGCGCTGTGGTGCCGCAGCACCGACGGCGGGAAGACGTGGTCGAAGCCGCGAGTGATCGTCGACGCGCCCGACGTCGACGATCGGAACGTGGCCCTCGTCGAGCTGCCGGACCGGACGCTGCTCGTCACCTACAACACGTTCACCCGCAAGCAGGAGTCGCTGGCGATGACGGTTCGCTCGACCGACGGCGGGCAGACGTGGTCCCCGCCGCGGCCGGTGGGCGAGCCGAACACGCGGACGAAGGCGGCCGCCGTTGCGCTGGCCGACGGCAGTCTGCTCCTGCCGTACTACGTCGCGCCGGGCAGCGGCGCCCTGGCGGCGCTGTCGCGAGACGGCGGGGTGAGCTGGAAGACGGTTCGGGTGCCGGATACGACCGGGTTCGTCGGCGACGAGTGGGACGTTCTGGAGGTCGAGCCGGGACGGCTGGTCGGTATCGTGCGGAACAGCCACGCCCGCACCGACGGCCACTTCTGGAAGACCGAGAGCCGCGACGGTGGACGAACGTGGGCGGTGCCGCAGCGGACCAATGTGCAGAGCCGACGCTACCCGTCGCCGGCGCAGCTCACCCGCCACGGACGAACGCCGACGCTGATCTACGCCGACCGCCGCATGGTGTCGGTCAGTGCGGTGAAGACCGCCGACCGCGACTTCCTCCGCTGGGACGTCGAGCACCGGCTGCCCTGCTACCTCTACAACGCCGACGAAAGTCCGATCGCCGACGGCAGCTACCCGGTGTCAGCGCCGGTCGGCGACGGGCGACGGCTGATCGTCGACTACGAGATCCGGCCGGACTCGAAGCGGATCACCGGCTACCTCGTCCGTTTCCCGACCGACTGGTGAACGGCCACCCCGCCGGTACATTTTTTGCCCCCTCTCCGCCGATGGGCCGAAGTGGATCGTCGCCGACACGACGGGGGAGCACGATGAGCGCCACGGCACGCAGCGACGGGACGGTTCGCGTCGAGAAGGAC
>JAXMAU010000003.1:0-178572 GCA_046350215.1 Gemmataceae bacterium
CACCCGTGCGTGCCCTCGATGTGTTCGAGGACGATCTTCACCGCGGTCAGCATGGGGAACGCGAGGATCAGTCCGAGCACCCCCCACGCCCAGCCCCAGTAGGCCAGCCAGAGGAATAGCAGAACGGAATCGATGTTCAGGTGCTTGCCCGCCAGCCGCGTCTCGACGTAGTCCACCCACACGACCCGGTTGAGCACGATCAGGGCGGCCAGTACGGTCGCCGCCACCGGGCTGTCGAGGTCGAGGAACGCCAGTAGCGCCGGCGGTACGCACGCCAGGATACTGCCGATGTAGGTGATGTAGTTCAGTGCGAAGAAGCCGATCGCCCACAGCGGCCAGTGGTCCAGCCCGAACAGGGCCATGATCCCCGCCGCCGAGGCCCCCATCCCGAGGCCGACCAGCGTCTTGACCTTCATGAACTGCTCGATCCCCGACGAGATCCGGCCGGCGATAGTCACGATCCGGTCTGCCTGGTTCGCCGCCACCGCTCGCCGCACCCGCCCTTCCAGCTTCTCGGCACCAAGAAAAAGGAACAGGAGGTAGAACGACGTCATGACCAGGAACTCGGTCACGCCGAGGCCGCGCGTGAAAACGAACGCATACAGTTCCGCCGACGACCCCTTGATCAGTTCGGTGAGCGAGTGCTCCGCCTTCCCCGGTACGGCTTCCGCGAGGGTCAGCAGGCGCTGCTGGTAGCGCGGCCACTCGTCCCGCAGAGCCAGCCCCTGGCCGTAGGCGAACAGGGTCAGGGTGACGGTCAGCCCCACCGCCGCCGCCAGCAGGCTGACGTAGGCCAGCCACGGTCGGAGGCCGAGGCGAATAACCGCCTTGGCCGCTCCGCGAATGGTGAAGTAGAGGAACACCGCGATCAGGAACGGCCGCAGGATCGGCCCCAGGTAGGTGACGACGCCGCCAACCGCCAGAACCGCGAGCACCACCAGCGCCACCGTGCCGGGATCCCGTCCTGGTAAGGGGTTACTCGAAGCCTTGTCGATCGGTTGCATGGCTCACTCCCTGTGACCCTTCCGGGGTTGCCCCGGTGCCGTTCGAGCGGTTCTGGGCGGCACAGCCTCTCGTACCGCACCTGCGAGTCGGCACCCATCTGCCTGGCTCCCAGCGTGTGTCGGCCTGTGTATCAGCACCTGTCATCATCCGGCCCGGTCCGCAATCGTCCGTCCGATATCTCCCTCTGCCTATCAGGAGGTCAGGAAGCGCACCTGTCCGGTGGTCAGTTCATACACCGCTCCGACCATGCGGAGTTGTCCGCTGTCGAGGATGCGCCGGCCAGCGGGGATGGCGGCCAGCTGTCCCATCGACCAGCGGACGTTCGCCTCCACGGCCGCCCGCAGCCGTGCGGGGCCGTCCAGATCCGGGGCGAGGTCCCGCAAGCCCGGCCGAATGAGGCGGGCCAGCGCCTCGACGCTGGCCGGTTCGGCCGCCGCGGGGTCGGTCTGCAAGGCGGCGGTGACGGCGCCGCAGCCTTCGTGACCGAGGACCACCAGCAGGCGGGCGTGCAGGTGGGCGACGGCATAGGCAATACTGCCGACCACGTCCGTGGCGATCACGTTGCCGGCGACGCGAATGATGAACAGGTCGCCGAACCCCTGGTCGAACAGCAACTCAATCGGCACCCGCGAGTCGCTGCACCCGAGTACGACGGCGAACGGATGCTGGTCGGCGACCAGGGCGGTCCTCCAGGTCCGGTCCTCGTGACCGTGGCGGACGGTGCCGGCGACGAAGCGTCGGTTGCCTTCGCGCAATCGCTCCAATCCCTGCTCGGCCGTTTCGGGCACAGGCTCAGCCGCCGGCGGGGACCGCGGGGGCTGCCGGCGCAGCAGCCAGCCGGCGGTAAACCCTGCGGCGGCCGATGCCGCGCCCGCGAACAGGCACCGCCGGGTGACTGATCGGGTCGCTGGTGGATGTCGGCTGGCCTCCTCGTCCGGCTCGATCGGTCGTCCCTGGGGCGTCATGTCGGTCATGCGAATGCCTGCTTCCGGTCAGGATATCAGGGCTTCCCGTCCTCTCCCGCATCGGACTGTTCGATGCGGACGAGGGTGAACTGCTGGGTGTTGTCTTTCCCGTAATGCACCAGAACGGGGGTTTCGCCACGGGTGAGGTTGGCGATACCCGCCTCGAAGACGACGTCCTTCTTGTCGCCGATCGACCACGCCGCCCGCTGGGTTTTGCCGTCCACCGAGCCGTACACCGGGAGGGTGTTGTCGGCGAATGCGTCGTAGTAGTTGCCTCGTAAGATCCCGTCCTTGTTGACGGCCAGCTGGACGATCTTGTCGGAAGACTCCTCTTCCCCGCGCACCAGGGCGAAGACGCCCAGCGATTGCCACTCGTCCCGGTCCGAGGGGGATGCCGCCCGGCCGGCATCGGCGAACTGGGTCGCCTGCTGGGCGTACTGTTCAGCGGTGGCGACCTGTTCCCCATCGATGTACACCGTGTCTCCCTGGTACACGACGGTGGTGCCGTAGTCGTAGTAGGCCGGGAACGCAGGATAGTTGCAGTAGCCGGACACGACCGCCCAGGTCGCCGGCACCCAGGCGGCGGCTGCCGTCCAGCGGGCCGCGCGCCAGGCCCCCGGATACGTGCGATACCAGGCCGGGGTGAAGGCGGCGTGATAGCGGAAATTCGTGCGGACGTAGGTGCCCTGAGTACGGAGGGCCGTGCTGGAGACATGGTAGGTACCCCGCCGGGCCGCGACCGTCCCGCCGGGGCCGGTTGCCACCACCCGCCGGCTACCGCCGGCCGCGACCCCATACGGGGACACTGCCACCCCGCCGCGGTAGCCGCCGTGGACTGCCCCGCCCGGCCCGATCGCGGTGCCCTGGCGGGAAACGCCGGCGGCCGCCCCACGCGGCCCGCTGACTGCGCCGGCGCTGGCTCGCCCTCCCACGGCTGCCCCGCCCGGTCCGACGGCCCCGCGGCCGGCGTCGACGCGGGTCGCGGTCCGCCCGCCCGGCGTGGTTACCTGCACTCCGCCGACGTAGCGGCCGGCCGCTCCACCTGCCGGCCCGGTCCGCCCGGCGGCGGCCCCGCCATACTGAATCGTGCCCCCGCGCGGGTGTTGACCGTGCCCCCGCCGGCGCGATAGCCCGCCGACCGGCCTGCGGGACCGACCACCGTCCCCGCGGATCGCGCTCCCGCCGCGCTGCCGCCGTAGGGGCCGACCGCCGCGGCGCTTCGATACCCGCCGGCGGCGACGCCGCCCCGTGGTCCGCTGACGCGGGCGCCGCCCGCCCGCGCTCCGCCGCGGCCATACGCCAGAACCACGGTGACCAGGCCCAACCCCAGCAGTGCCGCCGCGACGGCCCATCGAACGGGATGTCTCATAACCCACCTCCACGCACGCCGGCACGGCCGGTCACTTCTTCACCTCGACGCGGGTCACCTTCACCGGCGGCAGGTCGTCCAGTTCCTCCCCGTCGAGCGACCGGCGGACTGTCTGCCAGGTGAAGGAGTCCCTGTCCTTGGGTGTCAAAATGATCTTCGCCGCCAGAATGCTCCCGTCGGTCAACCGGCCGGCGGAGTCGAGAACCCAGCTCTTCCCGTCACGGCTCCAGGTCGCCTCGCCGAAGCCGCCCTCGCTCTCGAACGTCCACGACCGCAGTCCGCCGGATTCGACGTCCGTGCCGATCATCTGAAAACCACTCAGGGTGCGGTCTTTCTGGCGAATGGTGAAGGAGGCCCGGATGAACGATCGATCCCACAACCACTCGTAAGTGGTGCGGACCTCGGTATCGGGCCGGCGGGCGACCCAGGTGCCGATCAGCCAATCCAGGTCGCGCAGGTCGGCGGATTTCATCGCCCATTCCCGGACGACCGCCATCAACCATTTGCCACCCTCCCGCGTGTGCAGGACGCTGTACCGGCGGACGGTCGGATCCCCTTGCCCCACGCGCACCTTCACGGATCCCTCCTCGATGGCGGTGTCCCGCGAGGGGAAACGAAGCGAATCCGCTTCGATCTCGATGGTCCGCTTGGCGGGCGGGGTGAACACCTCCCGGTAAGCCGTGGCGATGGCGGTTCGTCCGCGGTGGACGGTGTCGTCCTCCTCGATCAGCTCCCCGTCCGCGGTCCAGAACGATGCCACCCGCGCGGCGTCGCCGGCCTGAAACGCCTGGAGGAACGCCTGCATGTTCGCCCGTATGGCCGCCCGGTCTGCCTTGCGGGTGTCGGCGCTGGCGGCGGGTGCGGCATCCTTATGCTCGGCGACCGAACTGTCGCCAGCAGCGGCGCTCCACACTCCGCGCAACGAACCCGCGCCGGCCAGGCCGAGGACCGTGGTCCCCAGGACCGCCGCCGGGACCAGCCACCATTTCCGGTTCGCCATATCACCTCTCCTGCTTGCGGACGTCGTCACTCCGGATTCTCGGCTCACGCCATGATATTCAAGCCCGCATCGACGTATACGGTGCTGCCGGTAATCCGCCGGGCGTACGGAGTGGCCAGGTAGGCCGCCGCCGGAGCCTCTCCGTCGCCGACGTGAAACGGATCGACGTCGCCGGAAACCAGGGCGAGCATCTCGATGTCGGTTTGCGACAGGGTACGTGTCAGGTTCGCCGATGCGCCGATCTGCACCTCGTCGAACGTCACGTTGGTCAGATTCGTCCAGGCAGGCATGGTTCAGCCTCCTCGAAGGTTCGTCCGACTGTCACACGGGGCTGACCGCCGTATGCGCGACGCGGGCGGACAATGGCGTCACGGCCACGCCTCGCCCGCTATCGAGCCGCGGCCGCGGATACGGCCAGCGTCGTGTGCTGCTCGGGGTAAAGCTTCTCGCGGGGCGACCGTTTCGTCCAGCAGCCGCCAGCACCCGCCGCCGGTCCTCCGCTGTCGCCAGCATCGCCGGCAGCGACCGCAGACCGCGTTCCGGTTCCAGCTCGGCCACCACTCCTGCTCGGCACGAATTCGCCGGATCTGCTCGTCCGGGAGACGCGAGAGAGTTTCGTCGGACCGGATCAGCCGGTCGATGACCTCCAGCCAGGTGAGCTGGAACGGTCCGGCCCCCTTGCCGAGCAGCGCGCCGATCAGGGCCACCGCCTCGGGATACCCCCGGTGCCGATGGCGGCGAGCGCCTGCTTGACCAGGGCAGTTCGCGCGGGTCCACCGTCGACGGGCTGGTGCCGGTCGCGAGACCGTCCGCGCGCCGAGCGCCACCAGCCCGCCATAGATCTGGAAGAACGCCGCCTCCATCGCCGCATCGCGGAGGTCGCGGTACAGATCGAGGCCGGTGGTGATCATGTCCGCCCCCGCCTTCTCCCCCATGCGGCACGGGTTGTCGGCCGGGCGCGGCCTGCCGGGCCGAGCGGACAGCGGCGGCCAGCGTGCCCAGCGGCCAGAAGCACGGGTTGAGGTCGCCGACCGCCCACCGCTGGACGCGGAGCGGGTGCAACGCCCGCCGCCACGCCGCCACTCCTCGTTGATCAGCGGCCGGAGGAATGGCCGCACGAACAGGCTGTACAGCCGCTCGTTGGCTTCCGACAGCCGCCGCCACCACCTCGAACGGCTTCTCGTCCTTCCGCTCCAGCCGGTTCAGCCCGCCGCAGGTCTTCCAGCCGCCGCTCCTCCAGCGTCACCTCGATGTCCACCTTCCCGTCCGGCCCCTTCGTCTCCTCGATCTCCATCACGTACAGGCCCGGCCGCAGCGACTCGATGTGGCGGAGCACCTCGACGATCTGGGCATGCTCGCGCTTGGCCACCTTTCCGGATACGAAAATGCCCAGGTGGCCGACGTCGGGATGAAGCAGGCCGACGATCACCTGTCCATTGGCCTTGATCTCCTCGGTGCTAGTGTAGACATCCGCGATCCAGTTGAGCGCCTGTTGCGGCGGGGTGATGTTGTCGCCGGCCGACGAGAAGACGATGACCGGGGAACGAATGGCCTTCAGGTCGATGTAGGTGTGCGGCGCCGCCTTGGCCTCGCCGCGGCCCAGCCGGTTGCCGACGAACAGGTTGTCGACGATCCAGCGAATCTCGGCCTCGTTCATCAGGAAGAACCCGCCCCACCGCTCGAACTCCAGGAACCGCGGCGGCTCGGTGTCCACGTTGGCGAACACAAGGTAGTACTTCGACCACAGGGTGTTGGCCGGGTTCAGCGCTCGAAGTTGGTCACGAAGTCGGCCGTCGACCAGCCCGTTGCCCAGGTCGCTGGCCAGCAGCCCCAGCCAGGATCCGCCGAGCAGCCCGCCCAGGTGCCGCATCGGGTTCTCGCCCTCGTCGCCGCTCCAGCTGCCGCTCCAGTACGACATGGGGGCGCCGTTGATGACGACCGGGCCGGCCAGCTCGGGGCGGGAGGCGGCCAGCAGCATCGACGCCCAGCCGCCCTGGCAGTTGCCGACGATCGCCGGCTTCGGGCTGTGCGGGTGCCGGTCCACCACGGCCTGAACGAACTGCGCCCCGCGTCGCACACATCCGGCAGCGTCTGGCCGGGTTCGGGCCGGGGTAAGAAGATGACGAAGTAGACCGGGTGTCCGGCCTTCAGCGCCACGCCGACCTGGGAATCCCGCTTGAAACCGCCGATCCCCGGTCCGTGTCCGGCGCGCGGATCGACGATGACGAACGGCCGCTTCTCCGGGTCGATGGTCACGCCGGACGGCGGGACGATACGGATCAGTGCGTAGTTGACCGGCCGGGGAGCTTCCGGCCGTCCACCACCAATTCGTAGTCAAATACCAGCAGCGGCGGCTTGCCGGCGCGCTCGTGCTCGACGAAGTTGTTGCCGCGCTGCCGGAGGGTGTCCCAGAACAGCACCCACCGCTGAACCCAGTCGATCCCGTAAGCGGCCCACGCTGCCACGGGTTGCTCGGCGGACCGGCCGGGGCCAGCTTCGCCGCCGCCTCGTGGGCGTGGTCGAGGAATGACTGCTGGAGCGGCACAAATCCTTCGGGTGTACAGGTAGCCCACCTTCCATGCCAGGCTCAACAGGTCGGTGATCTTGTTCGAGCGTTCCATGAGAACCTCCACCGGATGCACCACCCACCGGGGCACTGCTCTGCAGGGAAGTCCGACAACTGGCGAGAAGACTCGCGTGGCCGCATGACGCGGCAGATGGAGAGCTGCGCAGCCTGAAAGGTGGGTGCATGGACATCTGTCTGCCAGCAAATCGGATGCCAAGCTGATCCGTATGTCCGGCAATGCGGATCAGGGGAAATACCGGACTTTTGCCATCATTCATCCGGCGCGCGCGTGCCAGGTGTGCGGAAACGAACCAGCGCCTGGCGAAAACCGCTCAGCCCCGACACCTCGACGGCCGGGTTTCTATCCGCCCCAGATGTCTCAATCACCCACGCTGATCCCCAGCGCCCGCGCCGTTCGCAGCAGCCGGCCGTCGAGCGGCACCGTCTTCAACCGCCCGACGGCGTCCTGAATCCGCGTCGCGGTGACCTGGCCGTCCCCGAACGACACCATCCGCCCGTACTCCCCGGCGGCCAGCAGTTCCACCGCCTCCGCCCCGAACATGGAGCACAGGGCGCGGTCGAAGTTGGTCGGCGTACCGCCCCGCTGCAGATGGCCGAGGACGCACAGGCGCGATTCCTTGCCGGTGCGCCGCTCCACCTCGGCGGCGACCACCGCGCCCACTCCGCCGAGCCGCGCCTCCCGGTTGTCGGGCTGGGCGGCGGACGTCACGAACTCCCCACCCTTGACCCGGGCGCCTTCGGCCACGGCGATCAGGGTGAACGGCTTGCCGGACCGTTCCCGCTCCTCGATCTTGGCGCAGATGCTGTCGTAGGTGAACGGGATCTCCGGGATCAGGATCACGTCGGCGCCGCCGGCCACCCCGGCGTATAGGGCAATCCAGCCGGCGTACCGCCCCATCACCTCCAGCACCATCACTCGCCGGTGGCTCTCGGCGGTGGTGTGCAGCCGGTCCAGGGCGTCGGTAGCGCAGGCGACCGCCGAGTCGAACCCGAACGTCATCGCCGTGCCGTGCAGGTCGTTGTCGATCGTCTTGGGCACCCCGACCAGCGGCACACCGCCCTCGAACAGCTGCTGGGCGATGCTGAGCGATCCATCTCCGCCGATGGCCACCAGGCCGCGGATGTTCAGCTTGTGCATCCCGGCCATCACCCCGTCGATCAGCTCGGCCGGCAACTGGCGCACTTCGCCGTGGCCGACCTTGGCGGAGAACCGGCCGCGATTGGCGGTCCCGAGGATGGTGCCGCCGCGGGTCAGCAGCCCGCCGAGTTTCTCGTACTCCAGCAGCAGGTAGTGCTGCGGGTCGAGGATGCCCTCGTACCCTCCCAAAAACCCGATCGTCTCCCAGCCGCGCTTGGCGGACGCCTTGGCCACCGCCCGGATGACGGCGTTCAGCCCCGGGCAGTCCCCGCCGCCGGTCACGATGCCGATGCGCTCGCTCACGTTTCACCGCCTTTCGGGAGCCGTTCGGAATGCAACCCGGACAGTGTAGGAGGCGAGGACGGCGCTCGCCCACTGCGACTCCCTCACTCGATGCGTAGGGGTGGGTCGGACGGTCGTGTCCGGACGGGCTGGGGTGAGCGGAATACAACGGTAGAGCGTTGCAAATGCGAGTAAGTGCATCCATGAACAACTCGTTCCCTGTGCGGAGGACCCCATGAAGCCCTCGACAATCGCCGTATCGGTTGCGCTCGTCGGTGTGGCCCTGCTGGCCAACCTGGCGTGGACCTCGGCGGCGGGCGACCGATCCGCGGCGGTTCCGCCGGCCGGCACCCGCTACACGGTGGTCGCCACCGACGGGTCGCACCTGGTGGTCACCGACAACCAGGCGAACAAGGTCTACTTTTACGCGATCGGCGAAGGAGAAAAGGTCGGCGACCCGCTCACCTTGCGGGGATCGATCGACCTGACCGCCGTGGGCAAACCGACGCTGGCGCCCACCATGACGAATCGCAAGTGACCGCTGGAGGATACCCGACCCCTCATGCGGAGGTGGACCGTGCGGCGAACGCAGTTCGGCGGGCTGGTCGTGATGCTCCCCCTGGTCTTGCTGGTGCTTTATGCGGCCGCCCAGGGTCCGCCGGGCCGGGTTGAGTACAACCCATACACCGGCGCGGCGCTACCGCAGCGACCCGCCAACCCGCTGCTCGGCAACGGGCCAGGCGGTCAGCAACCGAACCCACTGCTCGGTGGTGCGCAAGCACCGGCCGTCAATCCGTTCACCGGCAAGCCGCTGCCCCCTCCTTCCGCCGCCAACCCGCTGCTCGGGAAGGGCGCCGCTGGCCCGGCGGGGCCGCCTCCCTGGCCCGACCGTCGTGTGCCGGTGACGGGCAAGGCCGGCCCCGGACTCGAAATGCTCGACCGGGTCGTCCTGGCGATCATGGAGCGGCACGGCATCCCGGGCGCTTCCGTGGCCATCGCCCGGGGCGGCAAGCTCATCTACGCCCGAGGTTTCGGGTGGAGGGACCTGGCGGCGGAGGCCGAGGTCGAGCCGACGACGCTGTTCGGGCTGGCCAGCCTGTCGAAGCCGCTGACCGCCCTCGCCGTGCTGACGCTGGTGGAAGAGGGGCGATTGGGGCTGGATGATAAGGCGTTCGCGCTCTTGCGGCACATCACCCCGCCGCGAGGGTCGCGGGTGAATGACGCGCGGATTTACTCGATCACCGTTCGTCAGCTACTCAACCACACCGGCGGTTGGGACCGGGCGGTGAGCGGCGACCCAATGAACCGCCAGCCGCAGATGGCTCGCGCCATGCGCCTGCGCGAACCGCTGACACCCGACCAGTTCATCTCGTTCATGATGACCGGCCGACTCGACTTCCCGCCCGGCACGAAGATGGCGTATTCCAACCTGGGCTACGTCATGCTCGGGCGGATCATCGAGGTGGTCAGCGGGCAGTCGTACGAGGCCTTCGTGCGGCAGCGGGTGCTGGAGCGGTGCGGGGTCCGCCGGGCGCTCCTGGCGCAGAGCCGGAAAGCCTATGCCGCCGGCGAGGCGCACGGGTATCTGGTCGGGTCCACCGCCCCGTTTGGGCCGATGGACATGACCTCGGTGGCCGCAGCCGCCGGCTGGTCGTTGACCGCCGTCGACGTGGTGCGGGTGCTCACCAGCCTGGACGCCAGCCGCGGCACCCCGCTGATCCAGAAGAAGACGTTCGACGTGATGCTGGCCCCGCCCCCGCCGCCGGTGAAACGGCAAGCCAATGGTTCGTACAACGGGCTGGGGTGGCCGACGGTGTTTCGCGAAGGCGACCGCGGCAGCTACATGCACGACGGCATGATGAATGGCATGCGGACGTTCATGAAGCGCTCGGTGACGGGCCTCAACTGGGCCATCCTGTTCAACGTCAGCATGCAGCGACGGAGACGACGCCGCGCTGATCAAGCAAGCAGTCCAGGAGATCGTCCGGCAAGTGGAGGAAATGAAGCAGCTGCCCGACGTGGACCTGTTCGGCGAGTTCCCGTGATCGCCCCTCGGCAGCGGGCTGCGAGTCTTCGTCCGCTTGCGACACCGGGAGGCGGCAACAGCACCCCGACCAGGACTCGAACCTGGAAAAGAGGTTTAGAAGACCTCTGTGATCTCCGATTTCACCATCGGGGCGGCAGCCATGTGATCATCCTCCTCCAGACACCCGGCTGGCCCGGTGGTTCGCGCTGCCGGGCTGGCCGTGGTTGTGGACGAACGGTTGTCCGTCGTACCATGACGTCAGGAATCGTCTGACCTGGGCGGGGCCATCCATGGCCGACAATCCGCTCACTCCCGACGACGTCGCTCGCCAAGCTGCAGCAGCCAGTTCGACCAGTTGCGCCAGGCCGGCATCGAGTGGGGGCCGCCGGACCGCAAGGCCGCTTCCGCTGCCGACCGTCGTGCCGGAGGTACAGACGTCGCTGTTCACCGCCGCCCCGGCCGAGGCCCCTGCTCCCGGCACGGCGCGCAGCGGCAGGCAGACCTCGACGCACTGCGGCAGAAGGTCGCCGCCTGCACCCGCTGTTCCGCAGCTGGCGTCGACGCGGACGCAGACCGTATTCGGCGTCGGCCCGCTCGACGCCGAACTGTGCTTCATCGGCGAGGCACCGGGGCAGAGGAGGACCGGCAAGGCGAGCCGTTCGTTGGCCCGGCCGGCCAGCTGCTCACCCGTATCATCACCGCCTGGGTGACGCGCCGCGAGGACGTTCATCTGCAACATCCCGCGCTGTCGCCCGCCGGGGAATCGCCAACCACAGCCGGACGAGGCGCGCACTGCTCGGAGTATCTGGAGCGGACGATCGAGCTGGTATGCCGAAATACCTCGTTGCCCTTGGCGGCACCGCCACGCGCTACCTGCTCGGCACCGAGACGGGCATTACCCGGCGCCGCGCGGCAAGTTCTTCGAGTATCGCGGCGTGCCGGTGCTGTACCTTCCACCCGTCCTACCTGCTCCGCTCGCCGGACAAGAAGAAGGACGTGTGGGAGGACATGGCTGCTGCTGACGCGGATGGGCCGGCCGATCCCCGGTCGGTCCGGGTGAGCGTCACACCTTCTGTTTGGCCGACAACTCTTCCAGCTTCTGCGCAGTTGTTTGAGCGTCACCGGGCGGACTATGATGGCGGAGTTCGGTCGAGACACGACCCGTCCGGCCAGTCGACCCTGCTCCTCGGACAGAATGACGACACCGCTGCACTGGAACTGCCTGGTGCCGGCTTCCTGCATCACCTTCGAACACCAGCAGGCCGTCGTCGCCGACGGTGCCGACGTCGACGATCAGCGCCTCGTAGGGCTGCTGGCGGAAGCGGTCGAGAGCGCGGATCGGGTCAACGGCGAGCAGCACGCGATAGCCCAGCTCGCGGAACTGCTCGCGTGCGCCGCCTCCTGTAGCCGCTGGTTGGCCTCCACCAGAAAGATCGTCTTGCTCGCCCCGTTCTTGCTGCCGGCCGCCGCAGCGGTGGCCCCGCCGCCGACGTCGCGGCGCGCCGCCTTCACCGCGTCGACCAGCTGCGACGGCGTCTGGAGCTGCCGCTGCGGGTCGAACGCCATCATCGAGTCGCACAGCCCGTACACGGCCGCCGGAGCGTTGATCTCGCCCTGGGTGAGCGACTCGACGTCCATGAACCGCCGCGCCTGCATGCGGGCGTGACGGTCCTTGGTCATCTCCAGCGGCGGGCGGCCGGTGAGCATCTCGTAGAACACGCAGCCGAGGAAGAAGATATCGCTGCGGACGTCGCCCGACTTGACGCCGGTGGCCTTCTCCAGCCCGGCGTAGTCGACCGTGCGGTCGACCTGCTCGTCGGCCTTGCCCAGAGCGGCGAACATCTGGGCCAGTCCGAAGTCCACCAGCTTCGCCTCGCCCTGGCTGGAGATGAGCAGGTTGGTCAATTTGATGTCGCGGTGCGTGATGCCGCGGGAGTAGGCGTAGGCCAGGCCGGACGCCGCGTCCTCGATGATCTTGAGCGACTCGGGCACGGCAAGTGTCTTGCGGATCTGGAGAATCTCGCGGAGGTTTCGCCCTCGACGAACTCCATGACGATGTAGTACTGGCGGGTGGCGGGATCCTGGTTGATGGCGATCACTTCGACGATGTTGGGGTGCTTGAGAGTCAGCCCCACCTGCTCGCGGATGAACAGGTCGATCCGCTGCTGATCCTCGCTCCACCGTCGCCGCAGCACCTTGATCGCCACCACCCGCCCGGCGCCGCGGGTCATCGCGGAACACGCGGCCAAAGCTTCCCGACGAGATCTTGTACAGGATGCGGTAGCCGCCGAGGAAGTAGCCGTCGGTGTCGCCCTTGAGCACCTTGGACGTCTGATAGTTGGTCAGGAACCCTTTCCGCTCCAGCGCGCGGGTGAGGTACGGCAGCTTCGGGGATCGCCTTGCCGGCACTCTCGCGCGCCTCGTCGAGCCGCGTCGGCCATTCAGCTGGCCCTGGTCGACCAGGCCCAGTTTCACCACCGCCTGACCGAAGGCCATCGTATCCGCTATTTCCATGATCGTGACCGCCCGAACCCTGTCCCGGTCTGGAACCGACAAGAATAGACCGGCATTTTACTTCATCGGCGACGGTCACGCTAGGGGACGATATGTTGTTCCTCCCCGGTGAACACACCGGGGGCAAGTGCGTGTCGACGACCACCCTGTAAGCGCGCGTCTGCATCCGCCCCCGGTGTGTTCACCGGGGGCTAAAAGCGAGGGTGCGTGTCGACGACCACCCACGGGGGCGACCCATCCGCCCCCGGTGTGTTCACCGGGAGCTAAATGCGCGGACCCGGAACCCCAGCGCCTGCGACGCGGCGACCATCTCGCCGAGGATGTCGCCGTAGGCCACCGCGATGTGGTTCGACATGTAGTGCGCCATCACCGTTTCCATCGAACAGCCGAGGTCGGCCGCCATGAACGGCCACTGCCGCGTCGTCCCCTCCCACCAGGCGTCGCGCACCTTCGCCGGCAGCGTGACCACCTCGCCACGGCCCACGTCCATCCACAAGACGTCGTCCTTGATGTACGCCCGCGCCCAGGTCATCGCCCCCGGCAGACTCTCGCCAGCAAAGGTGCCGCCGGCGATCGGGAAGTAGCCGGCCGGCTGGCGGTAGCTGTGGACGCCGCGCAGGGTGTCCGGATCGTGGTTGAAGGCATACGCGCCGCAACTGCCGGAGTTGAGCAGCACCCACAGGAATCGGCCGTTATGCACTCCGCCCCAGCGGACGTCGTGGAACATCACCGCCTGGTGCAGCCTCTTCGCCTTGAGCAGCCGCTTCATGATCTCCATCGGCACCAAATTGCCCTGGTCGGCCTCGGTGCTGGTGATCACCAGGTCGCCGGTCGACTCCGGCCGGCACACCGAGTTGAGCAACCCCTCGCAGAAGTCGCTCGGCGGCAGCACCGGCAGCAGGCCGAGCTGATACTGCCAGCCCAGGCAGTCGGCGCGGAACTCGGCCAGCAGGTCGAGCACCGCCAGGTACATGCGCAGCTGCGTTTTCGTCGCCGCCTCGGTGAAGTCCTCGGCTCCCTTCTCGCGCCAGTGGAACGTCACTCCCTTCTCGACGACGAACCGGAAAGCCGCCTCGACGCGGTCGTCGCTCACCGCCTTCATTCGTTCCGGCAGCCACGCCTGGTCGACCTTGTGCTCGGCGAAGCCGTGGCGCGTGAGCAGGCGCGGGCCGAAATAGCCGTTGATCATCCCCATCGACGTGTCGCCGAGCATCAGCGCCAGCACTCGCTGGCGGCGGATGTCGGCCACCACGCGCTCGGCGGTCGCCCGCGCCTCGGCCGTCACCGGGGCGGAGTAATGCAACTCGTCGGTCGGATACCGGATGGCGCCGGTGGAACACCACTCGTCGAGCCGTTCCATGAACGTCGGGTCGGCGGACCAGTCGCTCGCCTCGGTCCAGATGCGGCTGTAGCGGCGGTTGATGCTGTCGAGCGAGGCGCCGGTGTTGAGCAGGGCGACCAGCCCCGGCCAGGTGCCGGAGAAGTTGCTCGCCAGCAGCAATGGACTGTCCTTACCGGCCACCCCGTCGCAGGTGTGCGGGGCGTACGTCCAGTGGACGTACACCCCGATCAGCGGGTCGTCGATCGGCCCGAGCTTGCGGATCGCTTCGTCCGGGCGGGTGAGAAACCCGTCGATGCGGTAAGGCTCGCGGCCGAGCTTGCGCAGCGCCCGTTCCAGCTGGGCGGTGGACTCGGTGATCTGCGGCGTGGCCCACTCGTTCGGCCTGGCGCGGTAGTCGCCGGGCCAGAAGATGCCGACCTTCTTCATGATGCGGCTCCTGACAGGAAGATGTCGGCATTGTCGCGACATGACAGGAGGCCGGCAAGGCGGGCGTCACGGCCGATCGAACGTCGCCGCGTCCAGCTTGTCGCTCGCCTTGAAGTCCGCGCGCTCCATCTCCAGCCCGAGCATGTCGTCGCGGTGAACGGTGAGCTTGGTGAAGAACTGCCGGCCGTTCACTGCCTTGTAGGCCGAGAAGGTGGCGGTGTAGCCGACGTCGGTTTCGGTCAGGTCCTTGATGCGCATGATCGCCTTCACCGGCAGGCGCGTCTTCTTGTCGAAGAACAGGTCGAGGTCGGGCTGGCCCTTGCGGACGGCCTTGATGCCGACGGCGAGCCGGTCGTCGACCTTGATCTCCCCGAGGGTGGACAGGCTGTACTCCTTGCCGCGCAGCGGTAGGGGGTTCTCGGCCAGGCGCAACCCGGCAAAGCCCTGCCGCAGCATCTCCACCTGCTCGCGCGGCACCTCGTTGGCGCCGTTGTCGCTGCCCTTGATCCACGCCTTGTTCTTGTTCAGGACGAGGACGATGTTCGACGGGTTGTCGTTCAGGGTGGCGACGCTGACCCACTTGAACTGGTCGACGCCCTGGACGGTCCACTCGTTGCGGACCGGCACCTGCATGTTGTTAAGGTGGAGGGTGCCGCGGCTGGTGCCGGCGAGGGCGGTTTCGGCCGTGAGCAGCCTGGCGCCGCCGAGGGCCTCGATCGCTCCGTCGAGGATGGTCCGGGCGGTGACTGCCTCCTCGGCCGGGGCGGGGACGGCGGCGCCGAAGACGATCAGGGCGGCCAACAGGCGGAATCGATGCGACATCGATAGAACTCCCGAGGTTCGAGGTCAGTCCGTGACGGGGGGAGCGAGAGCCGGCCCGACTTCCAGGTCCGGGCGGCGGACGAGCTGAGGATCGCGTTTGCCGCGGACCAGCTCGTAGATGCCGGGCGTTTCCAGGGTTTCCCCGGGGGCGAGCCGGCAAGCGGCCTGCTTGACCTGGCTGCGGGTGTACTGCTCGGCCAGGCACGCGGCGCATGACAGGGCGTAGGTCTTCAGCTCGTGGGTCACGCCATCGCTCCAGCGAGCGGCAATCTTGTAGCGGGCCGGGGCGTGGCATCCGTCGCGATAACACAGGACGGGATAAGGGGGCATCGGCATCAGTCGTGCTCGAACGGGATCGGGTCGCCGTGGATCTGCGCCAGTGCGTTCATGGCGGCCCGCTGCTCGGCCTCCTTCTTGGTGCGGCCCCAGGCGCCGGGGTGGGTGTGCCGGCCGATCACGGCGCCGATCTTGAAGCACTTGCTGTGGTCCGGCCCCTTCTCGTCGAGCAGCACGTATTGCGGGGTGGTGCTGAACTCCCGCTGCGCCACCTGTTGCAGCAGTGACTTGAAGTTGCCGCCGGCCGGTCCCTCGGCGACTTCCTCGATCTCGGGAGACAGCTGCCGCAGGATGAACTCCCGTGCTGCCTCCAGTCCGCCGTCGAGATAAATGGCGGCCACCAGCGCCTCGTAGACATCGGCGAGCATGCTGGCCGGCACGGCGGACGGGTCGGTCAGGTTCATGCCGCGGCCGAGGAACAGGTACTCGCCCAGTCCGAGCTGCTTGCTGAAGCGTGCGCAGGTGCGGCGGCTGACCACCACCGACTTGATCTTGGTCAGGTCGCCTTCCTGATATTCGGGGAAGCGGTGGAAGAGCTGTTCGCAGGTGACCAGGCCGAGGATCGAGTCGCCGAGGAACTCGAGGCGCTCGTTGGACGCCAGGCGGGTGTTGGCGCCGGACGCATGCGTCAGGGCGGCGCGGAGCATCTCCGGCTGCCGAAAGCGATAGCTGATCGCTTGCTGGCACTGGTCCAGAATCTCACTCTCGGGTGCGGTACTGGTGTCGTGTGCCATGTGGGTGTTGAGGAGGAGGCGAATTTCCCAGACGGTAACACCGGCTGGAATTCTTGTCAATCGCCGCCCTGTCCGCGGGTCTGCCGCGCGAGGCAGCTGCTATCCCTTTTGACACTCGGGCGGTTTATCATAAATACGGTTGCCGGGGCGGGACGCGGCAGGAATTGACGCACCCCGTCTCGTCGGGGCACGGCGCGTGATCCGTCATCGATTTGCCGGGAGGTTCTCCATGAAACGATGGTTCCTCGTCCTTTCCTGTTTGACGCTCGGCGGGCTGGGTACCTACCTGGGCCAGACGGCCCTGAAAGGGCAGGCGCCGGTCGCCGCCATCCCGAAAGAACTGACGTCCTACCGCGACGTGGTCCGCAAGGTGCTGCCGGCGGTGGTCAGCGTCGAGGCGCAGGCCAAGGGCGGCAACGCCCGGCCGCGCCGGCCCGATGACATGGGACTGCCCGACGAGATGCGCCGCTTCTTCGACCGGCCGCAGCGGCAACTGCCGCGCGACGAGGACGACGGGCCGGCGCAGATCGGCTTCGGCTCCGGGTTCGTCATCAGCGCCAAGGGCGTCGTCGTCACGAATAATCACGTCGTCGAGAACGCCGACCAGGTGCTCATCACCTTCAGCAGCGGCAAGAAGTTCGTCTCGCGCAAGATCCACACCGATCCCAAGACCGACCTCGCCATCGTCCAGCTCGACACCACCGACGAGCTACCGACGCTGGAGTTCGGCGACAGCGATCAGATGGAGATCGGCGACCGCATCCTGGCCGTCGGCGCCCCGTTCGGGCTGGCCGGCACCGTCACCCACGGCATCATCTCCAGCAAGGGCCGGTCGCTGCGGATGAACATGTACGAGGACTTCATCCAAACCGACGCCGCCATCAACCCCGGCAACTCCGGCGGTCCGCTGGTCAACCTCGAAGGCAAGGTGATCGGCATCAACTCGGCCATCAAGAGCCGATCCGGCGGATTCCAGGGGATCGGCCTGGCGATCTCCAGCAATCTTGGCAAGGCGATCGTCAACCAGCTGCTCACCAACGGGGTTGTCAAGCGCGGTTACCTCGGCGTCGGCATCCGCGACGTCGACGAGGAGATCGCCAAGGGGCTGAACCTGAAGGAGCCGACCGGCGTCGAGGTCACCCGCATCTATCCCGACGCGCCGGGCGGCAAGGCCGGCCTGAAGAACGGCGACGTGATCGTTCGGCTGGGGACGAAGAAGGTCAAGGACAGCCGCGAGCTGCAGACCGCTGTCGCCAGCCTGCCGGTCGGTAAGCCGGTGAACGTCGAGGTGGTCCGCGAGGGCAAGCCGCAGTCACTGCAGGTGACGATCGAGGAACAGCCGAAAACGTTCGGCACGCCGCAGGCGATGAAGGTGCCGGAGCCGGGCCGCGGCGCCGTGACGGTCGACAAGATCGGCGTGGTGCTGGCCGAGCTAAACCCCGACCTGGCCGACGCACTCGGCTACCCGGACTCGGTCAAGGGCGTGCTGATCACGCGCATGGACCGCCGCGGGATGGCCGCGTTCGCCGGCATTCGCGCCGGCATGGTGATCGTCAGCGTCGACGGCGTTCCGGTGACGACCGCCCGCGCTGCCGCCACCGCCATCAACGCCGGGTCGACGACGAAGGGGATCACTCTGCAGGTCCGCGGTCCGCGGTCCGGGGTGCAAACGGTCGTCATCAAGGCCGACGACGGCGACGAAGATAAGTAACCCGCTACTCGTACCCTCGTCACGCCGGGGCGGTCGGTCACCGCTCCGGCGTGTTGCGTTTTCGCCACTCGCCGACCAGTGTCCGACAGACGTCGCGGACCACCGCCAGCCGGTCCGGCCAGGCGAAGTCGCGGTCGACCCGCGCCCGGCCCGCTTCGCCGAGCCGGCGGCGCAGGTCAGCGTCGGCCGCCAGTCGGGTGAGGGCATCGCTCAGCGCCGCCACATCGCCGCAGCGGACGAGCATTCCGTCGACCCCGTCGCGGATCACCCAGGCGACCCCACCGGCGCGATAGCCGACGCACGGCACCCCATTCGCCCACGCCTCCGGCAGCACCAGCCCGAACGAGTCGGACCGGCTCGGCAGCGCGAACAGGTCGATGCCGGCGAAGAAGTCGCGCTTCTGCTCCTCGGTCAGCACTCCGCAGCGCACCACCCGTCCGCGTGGCTCGAACCGCTCCCAGAAGGCGCGGAAGTTCGGCATCTCCGGGCCAGCCAGCACCATCGTCCACCGCGCCCCTGTCTCCCACGCCCGTGCCGCCGCCTGCAGCAGATCGACGCTCCCCTTCTCGACGCTGTTGTTCGCCAGGTGACCGATAACGACGGCATCGGGCGGCACATTCCACCCCTGGCGTGCCCGCGCCCGGTCGCCGCCGGTACACGACGGCAGATCGACCCCCAGCCCCTGCAGCACCAACCGCTCGGCCGGCACTCCGCGTTCGAGCACGCCAAGCGTTCGCCCTCGGTCTGCACGAACAGCCGGTCGGCGGACCGCGCCAGCTGTAGCAGCGCCGGCGTGGTGTAGCGCGGCGGATGCGGTCGGCGGGGTCATCGGGATCGCCGGTGTGGACGAACGCGAGCACGAACGGCACCCCTGCCGCCGCGCCAGCCGCCGGCTGCAGACGAGCGGGAACGAGTAGGGGAACGCACTGGCGTGGACGAGGTCGACCGGGGTATCTCTCCCCGCATTCCACAGGCCGGGCGCGTAGGGGTTGAACGGCACCGTCACCGCCTGCCAGCGCGGCACCGGAACGAGCGACAGCGCCTTGAACACGTAGCGATGCGCCAGCGGCAAGTGCCACAGTCGGTGACGCACCACCGTCACGCCTTCGATCACCTCGCACCCCGCCGCCGTCTGCCGGCCGTGGCGGTCCCAGAACGCCTCCAGGTCGAGTGCGGTGGTGGTGTGCACGGTCACCGCGTCGCCCTGTTCGACGAGGTAGCGGCTCAACCGGGCGAAGTACGCCTCGGACCCGCCGACGGCGGGCGGATAGCGGTGGATGAAGTGTGCGACCCGCACGGCTGGCTCCTTCCCCCCAAATCAGCGCGTGAAACGCGACGTCGCGCTCCAGACGACGCCCTCGGGGCCCTGACGGGACCCCGCTCGCCAAGAAACAGCACGCTGGGTGCCATGGCCACGCTTCGTGGCCATGTGGAGCGAGCCGCGTCTCTCGACAGGGCCGGTCGGTGGTCGCCCGCATGCCCACGCAAGCGTGGGCATGGCACCCGACTAAGTCCTTCTTTACCTCTCTTTATTCTCTTCCTCCTCTTCTTCCCTCTGTGTTCCTCTGTGTCCTGCTCTGAAAATACTTCCTCAAGCAGCGGGGCGTGGTTCGAGGGTGACTTGATGCCCCAACGCTTCCAACCGCTTCACCAACTGGCGGGTCACCCGCTCCGGGTCCAACCGCTCCAGGAAATCCGCACCCAACTCCTGGTACGTCGTCTCCCGCTTCAGCACATGGTAGATGATCACCAGCAACGTGTGCCCCACCGCCACCAACGCCCGCTTCCGGCCCCGACGCTTCGCCAGCCGACGGCATGCGCCGCCAGGTACGTCCCCTTCGTATGGCTCGCCGCCCACGCCGCTTGCACCAGCACCCCTTTCAACCAGCGATTCCCCTTCCTCACCCGACCGCTGCGACGCTTGCCGGGCGCTCTCGTTATTGCCCGAGCACATCCCTGCCCACGAGGCTAGCTGAGCAGCGCTAGGGAACTGCTCCATCTGCGGCCCGATCTCCGCCAGCACCGTCTCCGCCA
This sequence comes from Gemmataceae bacterium, assembly GCA_046350215.1. GTDB lineage: Bacteria > Planctomycetota > Planctomycetia > Gemmatales > Gemmataceae > JAXMAU01. The sequence continues at coordinate 20,292 of JAXMAU010000003.1, forward strand.
CCCGCTGGCTCACCCCCGGGATCGTCTGCAAGCGGTCCTCCGCCGCCGCAAAAGGGGCGAGCATCTCCTCAATGCGGACGCCCAGCCGGGCGATCAACTCCTCCAGGTGGGTGATGTGATCCAGGTGCATCCGCAACAAGAAGCGGTGATGCTCCCTCACCCGTCCCTGCAACGCCGGGATCTTCTCGCGCAACCGCTTGCGTGCCAACTCGGCCAACCGCGTCGGGTCGGTTTCCCCGGCGATCGTGCCGCTCGAGCATATCCCGACCCGAGACCCCCAGCACGTCGGTCGCCACGCAGGCCAGCTTGATGTTGGCGTCCTCCAGCACCTTCGATGCGGTTGGCCGCCGCCGACCGCTCCTGGATCAGTTGCGTCCGCTGGCGGGTCAAGTCGGCAGCTCCCGGATCGGCTGGGGCGGCACAAAGTTGGCCTTGAGCAGCCCGTGCTGCAACAACTGCGCGATCCACTGGCAGTCCTTGACGTCGGTCTTGCGGCCGGGCACCTGCTTGATGTGCTCGGCATTGACCAGGATGACGTGAACGCTGCCCTCCAGGATATTAAACACCGGTTTCCAGTAGACCCCGGTCGATTCCATGGCGACGGGTGACGCCGCGTTCGGTCAACCAGGAGGCCAGCGTCAACAGGTCGCCGGTCAGGGTCGAGAAGGTCTGGACCTCTTCGCCGGCCTTGCCGGGGCGGTCGGGCGCAGCGGACGCAGACGACGACGTTGGCTTTGTGGACGTCAATGCCGGCACAGCGAGGGTAAAGGGTGTCCATGGAGCGTCCTCCCGGGGACCCTCGGCCGGAGGACAGCCAGAAGCAGACACTCTGCTCTGCGTGCTCCCCGCCCAACGGCGGGGGCGACAGGTTCGGGTTCGTAGCGCTGTCCAGGCCAAACTCTGTGGCGGGCTACGGGCACCAATCACTAACCGGCCTTCGTCCGGCAGAGAGCCGCCACCTCCTACTCTACCGCTGCACAGCCCATTTTCATGGGTTCAGGGTGCCGCCTTGCGGCATGACAACTCTGTGGTGAGTTCTTCTTCCTCCTGCGGCTCTCCCGTCCCCGGGGTTGCGATACAATGCTAGCGATCCGGGGCGGCCCCGGCCGGGTGGAACCGCAGACGTTGAGGAGAGGCACACGTTCATGATCGGCATCTCGAAGATGGCAGCGGCGGTCAAACCGTCCGCCACCCTGGCCGCCGGGCGCCGCCAAGCAGATGAAGGCGCAAGGGATCAACGTCTACGACTTCAGCCTCGGCGAGCCGGACTTCCCCACCCCCGAGCACATCGGCGCCGCCGCCGTCGTCGCCATGAACAAGGGGCAGACCCGCTACACCGCCGCCAACGGCACCCCGGAGCTGCGCGCCGCGGTCTCACGCTTCTACGACAAGAACTATGGCCGTTCGCTACAGTGCCGAGCAGGTGCTCATCTCCAACGGTGCCAAGCACTCGATCCACAATGCGCTGGCCGCCGTCGTTGGCCCCGGCGACGAGGTCATCATCCCGGCGCCGTACTGGGTCAGCTACAGCGACCTGGTCGAGATGACGGGTGCCAGTTACGTCCTCGTCCCGACGAGGCTGGAAGATGGGTTCAAGATGTCGCCGGCGCAGCTCCGCGCCGCCCTCACGCCGCGCAGCCGCTTGCTGATGCTCAACTCGCCGAGCAACCCGACCGGCAGCGTCTACACCCGCGCCGAACTGGAGGCGCTCGCCGACGTGGTGCTCGAGGCGAAGCTGGCGGTCCTCAGCGACGAGATCTACGAGAAGCTGGTGTTCGGCGACGCGCAGGCCACCTGCTTCGCCACCCTGCGGCCGGGGCTGGCCGAGCAGACGATCACCATCAGCGGGGTGAGCAAGACCTACGCCATGACTGGCTGGCGGATCGGCTGGGCGACCGGCCCGGCGGCCATCATCAAGGCAATGGGCAACGTGCAGAGCCAGCAGGCCGGCTGTCCGTGCAGTGTCAGCCAGGCGGCGGCGCTGGCGGCGCTCGAGGGCGATCAGGAGTGCGTCGAGACGATGCGCCGCGAGTTCGAGGCGCGGCGCGACCTGGTATACGACCGGCTGCGGAAAATGCCGGGTATCCAGTGCTTCCGCGCCGACGGCGCCTTCTACGCCTTCTTCGACGTGTCGGCGCACTTCGGCCGTACCCTGGGCGGCCGGCCGATCTCCGATTCGCTCAGCTTCTGCATGGCGGCGCTGGAGGTCGGGCACGTCAACGTCGTCGCCGGGTCGGCGTTCGGCGCCGAGGGGTTCGCTCGCCTGTCGTTTGCCGCCAGCCGCGAGCAGCTGCAGGGCGGCCTCGACCGGCTGGAACAGTTCCTCCAGTAACCCGCCGAACCGAGGGCGCGACCAATGGCTTCTCCCACCTCCTTACCGCCCGCCGAGCCGGGCCGATTCCTGCTGCTGAACGAGGACGAGGTCCAGCGCGTCCTGACGATGGACCTCGCCCTGGAAGCGGTCGAGCAGGGTCTGCGCAAGATGGCGCTCGACGAGGTCGGGCTGATTCCGCGGCAGCGCGCCGTCACCGACCACGCCATGCTGCATGTCATGGCGGCCACGGCGAAGTCGCTGGGCGTCATGGGCGCCAAGGTCTACACGGTGCCGCGGAAGACGCCGCCGCTGTTCCTCATCCCGCTGTTCGACGGGCGAACCGGGGCGCTGCTGTCGCTGATGCAGGCGGATTATCTGGGCCAGGTCCGCACCGGCGCCGCCACCGGCATCGCCACCAAATACATGGCTCGCCCGGATGCCGCGCGCGTCGGTGTGTACGGCAGCGGTTTGCAGGCGCGGACGCAGCTGGAGGCGATCTGCCGGGTGCGGCCGATCCAGCAGGCGGTGGTGTGGAGTCCGACCGAGGAGCGGCGGCAGGCGTTCGCCCGCGAAATGGCCGAGAAGTGCGGCATTGTCGTGACGGCGGCCGACCGCCCCGAACAGGCGGCCGAGGGGATGGACGTGATCGTCACCGCCACGTCGAGTCGCGACCCGGTGCTGTTCGGCGCCTGGGTGCCGGCCGGCTGTCACGTCAACGCCATCGGGTCGAACTTTCTGAGCAAGGCGGAGATCGACACCGAGGTGGTCCGCAAGGCGGCCGACGTGGTGGTCGACAGCAAGGACCAGGCGCGGCTGGAGGCGGGCGACTTCGTCAAGGCGATCGAGGGCGGATTGCTGCGCTGGGCCGACGTCCGTGAGCTGGGGCAGGTGATCGTCGGCCGCTACGCCGTGCGCAAGCGGCCGGAGGACGTCACCCTGTTCAAGTCGGTCGGCATCGCCATCGAGGACGTCGCCCTCGCCGCCCGGGTTTACCAGGCCGCCGTCGCCGCCGGCGTCGGGCGAACCGTTTCCTGGTGATCGGCCTGCGGCTGGTTGCATCCCGGTTGCCCCTGCGGTATCGTCGTCGCAATGGCGAGCCGCTCTCCGGTTCGCCCCCGCATCCGGGGGGCAGGCGATGTTGACGTTCCACGATGACAGCCGGCTTGGCCGGCGCGACTTCCTGCGCGTCGGCAGCCTGGCGCTGGGCGGGTTATCGCTGCCGCAGTCGCTGGCAGCCGGTGACGTTTCCGGCGTCAGCCCTTTGCACGACCGGTCGGTCATCTTCCTGTTCCTGCACGGCGGGCCGAGCCAGGTCGAGACGTTCGACCCGAAGATGAGCGCGCCAGAGGGCATCCGCAAGCGCCACCGGCGAGGTAAAGACGACGGTGCCGGGCGTCACCTTCGGCGGGTCGTTCCCGAAACCGGGCGCGGCTCGCTGACCGGCTGTGCGTCGTCCGGTCCTTCGTCACCGGCGACGGGAACCACGAATAAGCCGGTGGTTGGCCGCGACACCTTCGCCGCCAACTCCAGCGCAGTCTACCCCGCGTGGCCGGGGCGAACCATGCCGTCACCGGGATGCCGACCAACGTCGCCCTGTTCCCCCGCGCCGTCGACCCGGCCGCGCAGCCGGCGACGACCACGTTCGGGCGGTTCGACGCCACCGGCGCGTTCGCCGCCACGTCGCCGTTCGTCCCCATGCCGGCGGCGGTCTGCAGCGGGACATGGAGCTACGGTTCCCCGCGCGCGGCTCGACGACCGCCGCGTTACTCCGCGGGTTCGACACACTCAAGGCCGCCTATGACGCCACCGCCGGTAGCTTCGACGCCGCCTTCGACCGGGCGTTCCAGGTGCTGCGCGGCATCGCTCGATGCATTCGATCTGTCGCGGGAGGATTGCACCGTCGCCCGCTACGACACCGCGCCGCTCCGCCGACCGAGCGAATCAGCAAGAAATGAACAACCACAAAAACTATCGTGATAACGCGCAAACCCTCGGCAAGCTGCTGCTGCTCGCCCGCCGGCTGTGCGAGCGCGGCTGCGGCTTCGTGACGGTGACCACGAACTTTGTCTGGGACATGCACGCTGATGTGAACAACGCCACCATGACCGAGGGGATGGGTTACATGGGGCCGCCGCTCGATCACGCCCTGTCGGCGTTCCTGGAGGACGTCGAGGCGCGCGGCCTGAGCGATAAGATCCTGCTGGTCTGCTGCGGCGAGATGGGCCGCACCCCGCGGATCAACAAGAACGGCGGCCGCGACCACTGGGGCAACCTGGCGCCGCTGTTGCTCGCCGGCGGCGGACTGCGGCGGGGGGTGGTGATCGGCCAGTCGGCCCGCAACGCCGGCGAGCCGGCCAGCGAGCCGGTGACAATCCGGAACCTGCTCGGCACCGTGCTGCACCAGGTCCTCGAAGTCGGCAGGGTCCGCGTCCTCCGCGGCATGCCCCGCGAGGTGCTGACGATGACGGACTATGCGCCCATCCCAGCGGCGACCTGAGCCGTCACTTCAGCTCGCGGACGAACAGGTTGGTGAACTCGGCGGCGCCGTCGGCGTGCAGGCCGATCGGCCCGCGGGCGGGCAGCTGGTCGAGCCGGTTCGCCAGCACCGTCTTGCCGTTCAGCTTCACCACCAGCCGGTTGCCGGCCAGGCGGATTTCGTAGCGGCTCCAGCCCTTGCCGGTCGTGCCGTCGAGCGGCACCTTGCCGCCCTCGACGCCGCGGAGCAGCAGCGTGGCGGCACCCTTGCCCGTCGATCGGTAATCGACGATTAGCTCGAAGTCGCTGAAGGTCGCGTCGGTTCGCAGCGTGCCGGCTTTCGCGCCGTCGTGCCGCAGGATGTTCGGGCCAGGCAGCGCCTTCCAGCCGCCGGCGTCGTCGGCCTTCCAGCCGGCGAGGTCGAGGCCGGTGAACAGGGTGACAAACCCGGTGCGGTCGTCGGCGATCTCGCCCTCTTTCGGGTTGGTGCTCGGCAACTCCTTGATCCGCAGGTTGCGGTAGTGGCACTCCGACCCTTCGGCCTCCAGCGCCAGGTAGCCTTTCCGCGGGCTGCACCGGCTGCCGCCGGAGACGACCTTGCCGTTGACCGCGAGTTTCAGGACGCCGTCGCGGCACTCGATGCGGTAGTGGTTCCACTGGCCGGCCGGCTTGCTCCGCCGCTCACTCGGCAGGCACCGCGCCCAGCCGGCGGGGTGTGGGCGGTCAGGCGTCATCGTCGCGCCCCAGATGGAGAAGACGTCGCCGTGGCTGGTGTAATTCTTCGTCTCGTGCCCGTCGAGCACCTGCACCTCGATGGCGCGGGCGAACGGCACGCCGACGGCCGGCAGCGGATCGGCCCACACGAACACGCCGGAGTTGCCCTTCGGGTGGACGTGCTTCCACTCCAGCTCGACGACGAAGTTCTCGAACATGCGCTCACTGCGCAGGAACCCGGTCGGCTTGCCGGTGGTGACGATCAGCCCGTCGCGGACGGTGAACGTGCCCGGCGCGTTGTTCACCGCCACCCACCCGCTCAGGTCCTTGCCGTTGAACAGCGGGCGGAACCCGTCGTCGGCCGTCACCGCCCCGGCCGCCAGCACGGCGGCCAGCGTCGCACACATAAAACGCATAAAAGCGATCTCCTTACTTGGATAAGCGGTCGAGCACATTGCGGGTGATGGTGATGACGGTCGGGTCGCTGCCGCGGAGACCGTGCGCCCAGTCGGTGCTGCCGACGGTGACGACGGTGCCGCCGCGGGTGTAGATGCCGACGACGGCGTGGCCGGTGCGGCCCTTCTGCCACCGCTCGTACCACTCGCAGTCGTCGGGGTGCCAGCGGGCCGGGGCGGTGGCGAGTACCTCGAACCCCGCCGGCGTGCCGTCGCGGCTGGTCGGGTAAGGCAGTCCGTCCTTCCACATCAGTTCGCACCCGTCGCACTCGTAGCCGACGATGGTGTCGTTGCCGCCGAAGCTGGCGCCGCGGGCCAGCCTGGTGCCGGCGAACAGCCAGTGCCCCGGCCGGTGGACCGTGTACGCCCCCGAGCCGTCCATGTACTGACCGTGGCTGCGGTGATAACCGCCGTGCAGGAAGCCGACGCCAGTGAGCGTGTTTTCCGGCCGGCCGACGAGGTGGTGGCTCCACAAGGTGCTGAGCAGCCGCCGATCGCCGCCCGCGAACAGCGGATCCGCCTTGTACGCCTGCTTGAAGCACACCAGTGACCGGCCGGCGTCCTCGGAGCGCACCTGCCAGCAGCAGGTGTTGCCGCTCAGGAAGGCGACGTTGCCGCCGCCGGCGATGAACTTCTCCAGGTGGTTTCGCATGAGCGCCGACCAATATTCGTCATGCCCCACGGACAGAACAAGCCGGTAGTGCTTCAGCAGCTCGGGGCGAAACTCCAGGTCACTGTTGACGGCATAGTCGATCTCATAACCCGCCTTTTCGGCCCACTCGACGAACGGTTGTTCCCACTGGGAGAACTGTCCGGCGATCGGCCGGTCGAACGACACGCGGCGGCCCTGCACGCGGTGGGTACCGTTGTAGGCGTAGAGGCTGTAGCCGCCCCAGTTGCAGTAGGCGTTGTAAGTGTTGGTCGCCAGCTGCAGCAGCACCTTCGTCCGTTTCCCCGGCTCGGCGGCGCGGACGACGAAGAACAGTTCCGACCGCGCCGGATTACCGTCCTTCCCCTTCGCCTCCAGCCGCGCCGTGTAGTATCCCGATCGCCAGTCGGCCGGGACGGCGAACGAGAACGCCGCCGGCCAGCGACAGCCGTGGGACGACGCATCGGCGGGGATCGGCTGCTCCTTGCCGGACAGGTCGCTCTTTTTCAGGACGACTTCCCGCTTCGCGCCGATGCGGGCAATTTCGAGGGAGTAGGTCGGCGCGGCGCAGGAGACGTGCAGCTTCACCGTGTCGCCGGGCTGGTAGCTCAGTTGATCGGCGTACCCCTCGACGACGGCGCGGGGCGCGGCGGGGGCAGGCAGGGTGTAGCGGAGAACGCCGGTCATGGCGTCGGCCTGGCGAAAGAAGCCGAGGTCGGTCGGGTGCGAGCTGTCGACCGTCGCCTCGCCGTCGTCGCCGAGCAGGTTCTCGCCTGGCAGGTAGTGCAGGCTGGGTACGCCGGCGGTGAACATACGGTGCCACGCCGCGTACAGCGCCGCACGGCTGGTGCGGTTCCGCTCGCGCGGGTCAGGCAGAACGGTGCCGTTGGTGTAGGAGCGGTCCTCGACGAGAATGATCGGCGTCTGCGGGCGTGCCTTGCGGAGAATCTTCACCAGCGGTTCAGTGCGTTCGGCCACCTCCTGCGCGGTCAGGTTCGGCAGGCAGTCGATGACGTAGACGGCGGCGTCGATCTCGGCGAGCAGCTCGGCGACTTCCGGCTCCATGCGGCCGTTGCCGGAGAAGCCGAGGTTGATGACCGGCCAGTCCAACCGCCGGCCGAGGATTGCGGTGTGGACCATACCCGGCCGCGACGCGCATCCGCCCTGGGTGATCGACGTGCCATAGAAGACGATCGGCTTCTTGTACGCGGGGTAGGGCGGCGCCTTGGCAAGTGGGGACGCCTTCGGCAGTCCGACCTCGACGCTGCTCACCCCGTTGTAGAGCGGCAGGTAGAGCAGGAACTCATGGCGCCCTGCCGGCAGTCCGCTCACCAGCGTCGCCGTGTTCGTCTTCGCGTGCGGCTGGCCGACGCCCACCCACCGCCACGGTCCCGCCGGGTCGCGCACATACAGGTCGAGTCCGCTCACCCCGGTCGCCGGCATGTGTGGCATCGCCAGGCCGGCGCTGGTGAGGGTCCAGCGCGCCTGGATCGTGGTGGCGTCGGTGACGAAGCGGACGCACAGTCCGGCCGACTGGCGCGACAGCCCCCACACCGCCGGCCGCACCGTCTTCTCGGCCTTCGCCGGCAGGCGATCGAACGGCGCCCTGGTGTCCGTCCAACCCTGCCCCTCGACGCCGAGCAACCGGACGTCGTACCAGAGCAGGTCGTTCTCGGCTTTCGCCCTGGCGGGGTCGATGGCGTCAGCTGGTGCGGCGAAGAGGGCGGCAAGCAGGAATGATGCGAGCATGGCGGGGTCGGGCCTCGGCGGTGCGGAGGGATGACGCGGGAGACTGTATCCCGCCGCCCACCCCGCCGCAAGGGGTTACGCCGGCGGTCGACCAGAGATCACATCTCGCCAGTAATCGGGTACTCCGTCCCACGCTTCCTCGTAGGTCGCCTCCAGCGGCACCGGGACGTAGACGTCGGGCGTGAGGAATAGCGGCATGTCCGGCAGCAGTTCCCCGACCGCGAGCGGCTGCACGAACGCCTCGGGCGCCAGCCCGGCGGTGTAGGCGGCGACGCTCAGCGGGCGATCGGCAGGCAACGGGAGCGGTTCGTTCCCCACCTGCTTGCAGATCAGGTCGGGTAGGCCGTGGGGATCGCGCGACGACGGCGGAAACAGGTCGATGAGGAGAAGGTGAATCCCTACCTCCAGCAACCCCCGCACCTTCCTCAACAGGTCCGCCATGCCGCGGCGGTTGTTCTTGTTCCCGGGAGACACGATCTCGATGACAGCGATCAGGCGGTGGTCGCTAACGTGCCGGATGACAATCCGTTTCGCTTTCCGCCTGGACGGTTTACGTACCATGCGTGCGCGGAGGTCGACCTTCGGGGGGGAAACCGCGAGTGCCACCCCGCCAGTCGGCTCCGGTGGTGGAGATCCGTGCCTGGGCCGCTGAAGCGTTAGCACGTCCGGACCGGCACTGCCCATGACCTGCTCGCCGAGTGCGTAGTATCCCGGCGGTAGCAAACCCTTGTTGAAAGCGGTCCGCATTTCGGTGATCCACGCACCGTGGAAGTCGTGAAAGATCCCCGCGTCCACTCGCGTCCAGTCGTGAATCGGCATGACACGTCCTCCGCCAGTATGCCGGTGCGTCGACGATTATACCGCGCCCGAGGATTGCCTCCCCCGAAGGCGACTGCCAGAATGAACGACATCCGCCGTGCGTCGTCCCGCCGTCTTCCTCGTGCCGACGAGGTTCGTCATGCGTTTTCTGCTGCCGGCCGTGTTCGCGCTGCTGCTCCCGGTCCGCTCGGTCGCCGCCGCCGATCCGGAGGCCGACTTTTTCGCCGCCAAGGTCCGGCCGATCCTGGCGACCTACTGCTTCAAGTGCCACGGCCCGGACGAGAAGAACCGCAAGGCGCGGCTGCGGCTCGACGTCCGCGCCGAGGCGATGAAACCGGCCCGGTCGAAGGCGCGTGCCCTCGTTCCCGGCCAACCGGACCAGAGCGAGCTGGTCGCCCGCGTCTTCTCGACCGACGAAACCGACGTGATGCCGCCGCCGAATTCCAAGCAGGTGTTGACGGCCGAGCAAAAGCAGATCCTTAAACGCTGGGTTGCCGATGGCGGGAACTACACGACGCACTGGGCGTTCGTCCCGCCGCGCCGCGCTACCCCGCCGGCGGTGACGAACGTCGCCTGGCTGCGGAACCCGATCGATCGCTTCGTCCTGGCCCGGCTGGAGAAGGAGCGTCTTGCCCCGTCGCCGGAGGCCGACCGCTACACCCTCGTCCGCCGCGTCACCTTCGATCTGACTGGCCTGCCGCCGACGCCCGAAGAGGCGGACGCCTTCGTCGCCGACCGCCGGCCGGACGCTTACGAACGGCTGGTCGACCGACTGCTCGCCTCGCCCGCCTACGGTGAACGATGGGCGCGGCGGTGGCTCGACCTGGCGCGCTACGCCGACACCAACGGCTACGAAAAGGATCGTCAACGGTCGATCTGGCCGTACCGCGACTGGGTGATCACCGCGCTCAACGCCGACATGCCGTTCGATCGATTCAGTATGGAACAACTCGCCGGCGACATGCTGCCCGGCGCCGGCGTGTCGGGGCGGATTGCCACCGGCTTCCATCGCAACACCATGCTGAACGAGGAAGGCGGCATCGATCCACTGGAGTTTCGCTTCCACGCCATGAACGACCGCGTCGCCACCACCGGCACCGTCTGGCTCGGGCTGACGCTGCAGTGTGCCCAGTGCCACACCCACAAGTACGACCCGATCCCGCAGACCGAGTATTACGGTCTGTTCGGCTTTCTGAACAACGCCGACGAGCCGGAGATGGCAGTGCCCGACCCGGCCGTCCGCGCCCGTCGCGATGCAATCGACGCCGAGATCGCACGCCGCGAGGCCGACCTGGTCAACCAGTTCCCGGTCCCGCCGGCGAAGGACGATCGACCCGTCGAGGTACGCCGCCGCGCGGCGCTGGAGCAACGGTTTGACGCCTGGCTCAAGCAAGAGGGCGCCAAAGCCGTTCGCTGGACGCCGCTGCGTCCGCTGACGGCGAAGGGGAGTTTGCCGCTACTGACCGTACAGCCGGATGACAGCGTGCTGGCCAGCGGCGACATGTCCAAGAGCGACACTTACGACCTGACCTTCGTCCCCGAGTTGAAGACGATCACCGCCGTGCGGCTGGAGGTGCTGCCCGACGACCGTCTGCCGCAGCACGGCCCTGGTCGCGTCTACTACGAGGGGCCACACGGTGACTTTTTCCTCTCCGAATTCTCGCTTTCCGCCGACGGCAAGAAGGTGCCGCTGGCGGAGGCGTCGAACAGTTTTGCCGCCGGCAGCAACACCGCGGCGCTGGCGATCGACGGCGACCAGCAGACCGGCTGGTCGATCAACGGCGGACAGGGCCGGCCGCACACCGCCGTCTTCCGGCTGCAGACGCCGCTGACCGGCGCCGACCGCGTGCAGGTGCGGCTACTGTTCGAGAAATACTACGCCGCCGGGCTGGGCCGGTTCCGCCTGAGCGTCACCGCCGACCCGCGGCCGGTGAAGGCTACCGCCTTCCCCGCCGACCTCGAACCGCTCTTGCTGCTGCCGCCCGACAAACTGTCGGCCTCGCAGCGGCAGGCGCTGCTCCTGCAGGTCCTCCGCACCGCCCCGGAGCTGGCCGCCGCGCGCACCGCCATCGACCAGTTGCGGAAGTCGATGCCGGCGTACCCGACGACGCTGGTGATGGCCGAGCGGCCGGCGGAGAGTACCCGACCGACGTATGTGCATCACCGCGGCGAGTTCCTTCAACCCACCGACCGGGTGCCGCCGGAAGCGCTGTCGGCGCTGCACCCACTGCCGCGCGAGGCGCCGCGCAACCGGCTGACGTTCGCCCGCTGGTTGTTGTCGCGCGACAACCCCCTGGTCGGCCGCGTCACCGTGAACCGGCACTGGGCGGCGTTCTTCGGCCGCGGTATCGTCGCGACGGTGCAGGACTTCGGCCTCCAGGGCGACCTGCCGACGCACCCCGAACTGCTCGACTGGCTGGCGGTCGAGTTCATGGAGCGCGGCTGGTCGACCAAGGCGCTGCACCGGCTGATCGTCACCAGTGCCACCTATCGCCAGTCCTCGCGCGTCACCGCCGAACGGGTGGCGCAAGATCCGAGTAACCGATTACTCGCTCGCGGTCCGCGGGTGCGCCTGGAGGCGGAGGCGGTGCGCGACCTGGTGCTGCGGGCGAGTGGGTTGCTGACGGAGACGGTGGGCGGACCGAGCGTGTTCCCGCCGCAGCCGCCGGAGGTGACGACCGAGGGCACCTACGGGCAACTCAACTGGCGGCCGAGTACCGGCCGCGACCGCTACCGGCGCGGGCTGTACACGTTCGCCAAGCGGACCGCCCCGTTCGCCCTGTTCGGCACGTTCGACGCGCCGTCTGGCGAGGTGTGCGTGGCCCGACGCGAGGTGTCGAACACCCCGTTACAGGCGCTCACCATGCTCAACGACGTGACCACCCTGGAGGCGGCGCAGGAACTCGCCCGGCAGACGGTCGGGTGGAAGGGTGACGAACGCGATCGGCTAAGGAGCCTGTTCCGCCGGGTGCTGGTCCGCCCGCCGACGGACGGCGAGCTGGCGCTGCTGACCGAGTTCTATCAGGCGCAGGTGAAACGGTTCCGCGCGCGCGCGGCCGATGCCGCGGCGATGGCGGGGCCGGGCGCGGGTGACGTCGCCGAGCGGGCGGCGTGGGTGGCGGTGGCACGGGCGCTGTTCAACCTCGACGAGACGATCAGCAGGGGGTAAGTCATGGTCCGCGGAATCGACGTCGCCCGCCGCCAGTTCTTGCACGACTGCGGCGTCGGGCTGGGCAAGATCGCTCTCGCCGGGCTGCTCACCGATGCGTGGTCCGGCCGTGCCGCCGCCGTGGCTCCCGACCCGCTGGCGCCGAAGCAACCGCAGTTCCCGGCGAAGGCGAAGCGGGTGATCCACTTGTTCATGGCCGGCGCGCCGAGCCACCTCGACCTGTTCGACCCGAAGCCCGAACTGACGAAGCTGGAGGGCAAGCCGCTGCCGCCGGCGGTCATCGGCGGGCAGCGCTATGCGTTTATCCGCCCCGACGCCGCCGTGCTCGGCCCGCGCTTCAAGTTCAGGAAGGTGGGCAAGTCCGGGGCCGAGATCGCCGCCGAGGTGCTGCCACATCTGGCTGAGGTGATCGACGACGTCTGTCTGATCCGCTCGATCCGCACCGACCAGTTCAACCACGCGCCGGCACAGATCTTCTTCAACACCGGGTTCGCCCAGCCGGGCCGGCCGAGTCTCGGCTCGTGGGTGCTGTACGGGCTGGGTGCCGAGGCGCGCGACCTGCCGGCGTTTGTCGTCATGTCGACCGGCGCCGGCATCAGCGGCGGGTCGGCCAACTGGTCGAGCGGGTTCCTGCCGACGGTGTACACCGGGGTGCGGCTGCGCAACCAGGGACAACCGATCCTCAATGTCGCCAGTCCGCCTGGTGTCGACAGTAAGCTGCAGCGCGACTCGCTCGACCTGATCGGCGCCATGAACCGCCTCCGCCTCGACGCCGACGGCGACCCGGAGATCCGCACTCGGTTGGCCTCCTACGAGATGGCGTTCCGGCTGCAGACCTCGGCGCCGGAGTTGATGGACCTGAAGAAAGAGTCGAAGGAGACGCTGGCGCTGTATGGGTGCGAGCCGGACAAGCCGTCGTTCGCTCGCGCCTGTCTGCTCGCGCGGCGCATGCTCGAACGCGGGGTGCGCTTCGTCAACATCTACCACGAGGGCTGGGACGCTCATTCCGACGTCAGCGGCAACCACCGCAACAACTGCCGGCAGACTGACCAGGGCGCCGCTGCGCTCGTCAAGGATCTTAAAAGGCGCGGAATGCTTGACGATACGCTGGTGATCTGGGGCGGCGAGTTCGGCCGCACGCCGATGGTGGAGACGAACGCGGCGCTGGGCCGCAGCCTGGGCCGCGACCACCACCCGCAGGCGTACACCATGTGGATGGCCGGTGGTGGGGTGAAGGCCGGCCAGGTCTACGGGGCGACCGACGATCTGGGGTTCCACGTCGTCAAGGACCCGGTCCACGTTCACGACCTGCAGGCGACGATCCTGCACCTGCTCGGCTTCGACCACGAGAAACTGACGTTCCGCCACGCAGGCCGCGACTTCCGTCTCACCGACATCCACGGGCACGTCGTCCGCGGATTGCTGGGGTAGTCGAAAACCCTCGCTTCCGCTTCGGGTTGCCTGCCTACTTCTTTGGGCGGATGCGCTCGCGGGCGGCCTCGGCGGCTTCGCGGATCGCCTTGCGGCCCTCGCGCAGCAGGATGGCGTCGATCTTCTTCACCACCACGTCGCTCTCGCCGGCGTTGCCGTCGGCTGTCAGGGCGGCGAGCGTCTCCAGCGCCGTCACGCTCACCTCGGTGTTCGGGTCGTCGGTCGCCTTCAGCAGCGCCTGCACCGTGTCCTTGCGGCGATCGTCCAGGTCCTTGCCCAGCCGGCCCAGCGCGTGCATCGCCAGGCAGCGGACGGTGCGGCCGGTGTCGCCCTTTTGCCGCTCGATGGCCACATCGTTGACCGCCGCAATCAGCGCCGGCAGGGCTGGTTTCGCCTCGCCGCCGAGCGCGTCCAGCGCGGTGACGACGGCCACCCGCAGCTCGGCCGCGCTGTCGCGTGCGATCAACAGCTTGCCCAGGTCGGCGGCGATGGGGCGGGCGGTGGCGCCTAACCTGCCAGCCGCCTCCGCGGCGGCGACTCGCAGCGGCAGATCGGCCTTCGGATCGGTGAACACGTCGCGCAGGACGTTCACCGCTCCCCCTTCCTCCGGGCGGATCTGGCCCAGACAACGGGCAGCGTCGGTCCGCGCCTCGGTGTCGGCCTGTTGGTCGGCCAGCAGCGCCTGCAACTCCGCCTGCGCCTCGCGGGCGTCGGGCCCTACCTGCCGCAGCGCCGCCGCGGCGGCGCGGACGGTGGCCGGGGAACGGTCTTTCAGGGCGAACGCCAGCGCGCCGACCGCTGGCCGGGCGTCGCGGCCGAGGTCGCCCAGCGCCACCGCCGCCGCCTCGCGGACGGCGTCGCTCTTGTCGCTCCGCAGCGCCGCCGCCAGGGCGTCGCGGGCGGTGTCGAAGCGCGGCAGGTCGTCGCGCTTGTCGGCCCGCGCTGTCTCCAGCGCCTTGGCCATCGCCCGGCCGGCGGCGCGGGCTGCCGTCGCCCGCACCACCGGATCGCTGTCCTCGCGGACCGCCTTCGCCAGCGCCGGCACCACCTTGCGGCTGGCGGCGTGGCCGATCTGCTCCACCGCGATCACCCCGCGCCGCCGCGCTTTGGCGTCCTTGCCCGATTCGAGTAACGTCAACCAGTAGGACAGCTTCTTGTCGAGAAAGGTCGGCTCGTCGTCGGCCTCCCGCGCCGCCGCCGACCCGGCGAGCACGGCAGTGAGCAGCAGCAGAAGAAGACAGCGGCGCGTCATGGCGGAAGACCTCGTGAGCGAGCCGGCGGGGCGGTTATCCTCCTGAACATAGCCGCCGATGCGCGACCGGGCAAGCGCGGGTCGGTGGCGATCGGCCGTCCAGGTCGTAAGGTAATAGAATACGGATCCCACTACCATGACCTGTGAGGTTCGACCCATGGTGGACGTCCCACGTTTTCGCCCCGTGGACCTGGGGCTGCTGCTGCTGATCGTCGCGATCGCCGCCGGCAGCCGTGCCGGCTACCTCGTCAATTACTGCGACGGCGGCCGTACCGCCGGCCCGCTCCGCGTGCAGGACGCCTCGCCGGCCGTCCCCGGCACGCACCCCGATGCGGGTCGCGGCGCGCCGCGGCCGACCGAACTGGACCAGTTGATCGACGGGGTGAAGGGCGGCGGCTGGTTCGGCACGCACGCGCCGTTCGCCCCCGGCGAGGAGGCGACTGCCCACATCTCGCCCGGCTACCCGTACCTGGTCGGGCTGCTCGGCCGCTACGTTGGCGACGACCAGCTCGACCGGATGGTGCGCTGGGGCCAGGTCGGCCTCGGCGCGGTCACCGCGGCGCTGTACTCTACTTCGCCCGCCGGGCGTTCCGCAGTCGGACAGTCGGCGCGGTCGCCGGGCTGCTGGCGGCGGTCCATCCTTTCTGGGTGGTCAATGTCGCCGATGTCAACGACGGCACGCTGGCGACGGTGGCGCTGGCCGGTGCCTGTTCCTGGCCGGGCAGGCGGGTGAGAAGGGCGGGGGCGCTGACCAGCCTGCTGTTCGGGCTGACGCTGGCGGGTGCCACCCTGGTGCGGGCGCGCTGCTGCCGTTCGCGTTCATCTCCCTGTGCTGGTTCCCGCTGCACCCGCTTCCTGGCGCGCGGCTGGCTGTGCGCGCTGCTGGCGTTCCTTGGCTTCGCCAACGGGCTGGCGCCGTGGACGGTGCGGAACTACCAGCTGTTCCACGAGCCGGTGCCGGTGGTCAGCTCGGTATACCTGCATTTGTGGATCGGGAGTAATCCCGAAGCGACCGGCGGGCCACCGACCCCGGCGATGTGGCAGGCGGCGCCGTCGGCCGGGCTGAAGGGCATCGCCAGCCAGCCGGTGCGCTACGCCCAGCTGGGGCCGCACGTCGCCCGCGAGTGGCGCGAGCGGCCGGCCCGCACCGTGGGGCGGCGGCTGTTCGCCGCGTTCGCCTTCCTGTGCGGCGGCCGCTGGTTCGCCGACGGCATCCTCGCCGAGCGGACCGACGCCAGCGACGAGGCGCTGCCGGACGGGCTGCTCGGCTACGACGTGACGTTCCAGGCGACGCTGCTGGCGCTGCTGGCGCTGGCGTTCGTCGGCTGGCGGTGGAGCTACCCGTGGCGGTGGGGGGCAGTGCCGGCGACGCTGGCTCTCCTGTGCGTGCCGCTGCCCTACCTGCTCGGCCACGCCGACGCCCTGTCCGGCCCGCGCTTGCCGCTCGACGGCGTGTTCCTCGTCCTCGCGGCGTTTGCCGTGTGCAGTCTGCTGCCGCGGACGGGGGCGGCGCTGGAGGCCGGGCCGAACGCCCCGACCCTGCCGGCCGCGTGAGCGTCACGGGGCGGCGCCGAGCAGGGTGACGCCGGTTGCGTCGGCGGCGACCAGGCCGCGGCCGTCGGCGGTGAACGCCAGCCCGACCGTCGCGTCGACCGGCAGGTCGAGCAGCTCGCTCCACCCGTCGGCCTTCCCCCACAGGCGGACGGTGCCGCCGGCGCACGCCGCCGCCAGCCGGTCGCCGTCGCGGTTGAACGCCAGGTGGCGGACGGCTCCCGGCAGGTCGCGCAGTTGCGCGACCTCCACGCCGTTCGACGCCTGGTGCAGCCGTACGCCGTCGTTCCGCGCAACCGCCAGCAGGTTAGGCGTGCAGGCGATCGCCACCACGTCGCCGCGGCCGCCGACCATCAGTCCGTTGAACCGCTGCCCACGGTTGACCACCTGGACGAGCGGCGAGCCGGGGAACCAGACCGCCACCGCTGCCCCGTCGGGCCGGTAGACGACGCGCGGCGACCGCATCCGGCTGAGGATGCGCACCGGCAGCGGCGGCGCGGGGATGGTCCGTCCGTCGGCCGGGCTGCAGGTGAGCAGCTGACCGTCGCCGCGGCCGACGAGTAACTCGTTGCCGTCCGGGCTGAACGCCACGCAGGTGTACGGCAGACCGGGAAGCCGCTGGCGGCTCACCTCGCGAGCCGGTTCGCCGCCGACCGGACACAGCACCAGCTCGCCCGGATCGTCGCCTCCCACGGCTGCCAGTCGGGTGCCGTCGGGCGCGAACGCCAGCTGGCGGACCGGCGCCTCGACGTTGAACGTGATCGCCGTCAGCTGCCGCCGTGCCAGGTCGTAGACCTGCACTCGCCCCGTCGAACCGTCGTCCCCTTCCCGGTCGCTCGCCACCGCGAGCAACGGTGCCCCGGCGGGGGCGAAGGCGACGGCCCGCTGGGTGCCCTCGGTCGTCGCCAGGCGTGGCAAGCCGCCGTTCCCCAACCGCTGCATCAGGCAGTGCCACTCGACGCGCCGGTGGTTGAATGGGCAGCCGTCGAGCAGCTGACGAGCCTTGTCCGGGCGGTCCTGCCGGAGTGCCGCCTGCGCCGCCAGCACCGTCTGCCGAGTCGCCGCGTTCTGCTGCTGTTCCTGTATCCCCTGCAAGTGCTGCTGCGCCGCCGTCAGCTGGATGCGGGCGAGTTTGACCTCCTGCTGGGCCAGGGTCGTCTGCCGCCAGGCGCGGCCCTGTTCGGCGAGCAGGTAGATGTAGCCGCACCCCGTCGCGCCGACCGCCAGCATGGTCACCAGCAGCGTGGCGGCCACGCTCGGGTGGCGGCCTATCCAGCGCGCCAGCGCCGCCACCCCGGTCGGCTGGCGGGCGCGAACCGGCTCGCCGCGGGCGAATCGGCCCAGGTCCTCGGCGAGATCGCGCGGCCGCTGGTAGCGGCGGCGCGGCAGGCGAGCGAGCGCCTTCAGGCAGATCGCCTCCAGATCGGCCGGCGTGCGGTGAAACGCCGACGGCCGTTTCAGCTCGGCCGTCTGCACGGCGTCGATCAGGTCGCCGAGCGTGGGTCCGCGGAACGGCGGGCGGCCGGTCAGCAGGAAGTAGAGGATACCGCCCAGCCCGTAGACGTCGGTGTGCGCGGCGATCTCCTTGGTCTTGCCCCACGCCTGTTCGGGGGACAGATAGCCGGGGTCGTCGTAAAGCGAGGCGTCGACCGGGTCGTTCTCGACCGGCCGGCGCGCCAGGCCGAACCCGGTCAGCAGCGGCAGGTACAGTCCGGAATGGAGCGGACAGTGCGCCCCCGCCGGCGGACCGCCGTTCTTGCCGGCGCCGCGCTCGCCGACCGGCTGCAACAACACCTTCGTCGGCTCCAGGTGGCGGTGGAGCAGCCCGCGGTCGCTGGTGAACTCGACGGCCCACGCCAGCAGCTCCATCAACCGCACTACCTGGTCGATCGGCAGCGGCCGGTCGGCCACCTTCTGCGCCAGCGTCGGCCCGTTGACGAAGGTCAGGGCGTTGTAGAACAGCTGCCGGTCGCGCTCGCCGGCGTCGAGAACGACGACGAGGTTCGGATGCGTCACCTTGGCCAGCGCGGCGGCCTCGCTGCGCAGGCTGCTCCACGCGCGCTGAGCGGCGTCCTCGCGGGCGAGCACCACCTCCAGCAGCACCACCCGGTTGAGTGCCCGCTGCATCGCCCGGTAGCGACGGATGCCGGTCGGCCCCGGCGGCAGCGCTTCCACGATCTCGTAGCCGGCGATCACCGGCACGCCCTCGGCATCGATCAGCGGCAGGTCGACCGGGTCGACCGGCGGCACGGCGGGGTCCTCGGGCGACGCCAGCCCGAGCAGCGGCACGTCCTCGGTCGGCGCCCCACACTGGGGGCAGCGCACGGTGTCGAGCGACTCCGCCTCTGCGCGGGCTTCCCAGAAATGACCCTGTGTGCAGCAGTGCAACCTGAGCATGACACCCCACGTCGGCGCTGGCGACTCGTCCCCTCGATTCTGGCACCGCGGCGGCACCGGACAAGGCATTCGGCAGCCGCGGCGGGACGGCGCCCGGCCGCGGCCGCTCCGCCGTGGCATTGAGCCGCAGCCCGCCATTCTTCGTGTCGCCGCCGGTCGCCAGGTAGAACCGATCACCGGCCGGGCCGGCGTCGATGTTGGTGGCCGGGTTGCTGTCGCCGGTGAAGCGTGCCCGCGTCAGCGGCACCCATTCGCCGGCCTTGGTCCGCACCCAGCCGTTGCCGTACGTCGCCCGCCGCGGCTGCGTGGCGGACACCCGGTTGCGGCGAAAGTCCTCGACGAACGAGTAATACCCGCGCAGCGCCTGTCCGCCGGTCGGAGTGGAGAAGGTTACGAGATGTTTCCACTCGTTTTTCTCCGGAATGAAGAAGTAGCCGCCGTACTCGGTCCGCTTACCGTCGACGCGGGCGCTGACGGCGAATCGATAAGTCTGGCCGACCTTCCAGTCGTAGTCGAGGAACGACTGTCCGCCGGTGCCCTCGCCGCCGAACCGCCCGACCCGCACCGCTGCGTCCTTGTGCAGCAGCTTGACACGGACGTCCTCCTTCACCGCCTTCGGGTCATTCTGTTCGCCGGGATCCCACACCGAGAACAGCACCACCTTCTTGCCGTTGCCCTGCTCCTGAATGCCGAAGTACCCCTTGCTCCAGCCGCACACCATGAAGTAGGTGCCCCGCGCCGACCTGTCGACGGTCACCTCGTTGTAGAACACCGTCCCTTCCGCCGCCGGGTAGCCGAGATGGACGGAGCGGCAGGCGCGCCCGGCCAGCCGCTCATCGCCGCGGGTGAGCGCGGTCGCGCCGAGCAGGCAGCCGACGCCCAGCAGCAGCCGGACGATGGGAAGTGGTGAGTATGAGGAACGAGTCATCGGGTCTCCTGGCGGACGAGGGATGGCAGAGATGGAAGTAGTGGCTCGGCAGAGAGGCCGGCCTGGTCGGCCTCCCAGTAGGCGACCCACGCGAACCACGCGACCGGCTGGCGGCCGAACGGCAGCGCTGCGGCGTCCGAATCCAGCACCACGTCGACGCCTGCCTGCTTGAAAAAGCCGGTCAATGCCGCCTGAAGCACGTCACGGGCCGCCGGCGACAGCTCGGCCGCCCAGCCGGGCGCCGGTAGATGCGCCACCAGCTGCCGATCGCGGTCGGCGAACTCCAGGCGGAGCGGGTCGTTCGGAGCCGCCGGCGAATGCAGCGCAATCCCGATCCGGTTTGTCGCCAGCGTGATGTGTCCCACCGTCGGCCGGTGCCGGTTGTCCCAGCGGCGGCTCAGGGCGAGCGGCGCGAGCAGGCCGCGCTCGACGAACCGCCGCACGTCGGCCTCGATGTGGTGCAGCCCGGTTTCGTCGCGCCGTTTGGCTTCTCCCCCCTCGCGGCGCAGCCGGGCAAACAAGCGCGGCAGCGTGCCGGAGTGAAAGCCGGGGCGAACCAGATGGATCACCCGCTCGCCGTGGCTGCCGACCACCCGCGATTCCAGGTTGGCCGGTTGGTTGGCCCGGTACAGCTTCCAGTTCTCCTTCAGCTCCCACGCCAGGAACCCGAAGATGCCGGGGATCAGCCAGATGACCGAGCCGATCAGCCCGACCGTCGCCGCGTAGCTCATCCCCAGTTCCGGCGCCAGGATCTCGGCCAGCGGACCGACAATCAGCAGCATCAGTTTGTGCGACACCGTCACGACCGGGAAATGCTTGATCGGGTTGATCTGCGGCTCCACCAGCAGCACGATCACGAAGCGCACGACATAGGTGATGACGAACCACACCAGGCCGAGCAGCAGTTTGAGGACGAACGTCGGCCGACTTTCGCCGGTGCGGAAGCGCAGCCACTCGTCGACCGTGTACAGCACCTTCTCGACGCGCCCGACGAACCGCCGCGACAGCCAGTCGACCAGCCGGAACAACCCCGGCAGCAGGTCCTCGCCGACCACCGTCCAGGCGTGGACCAGCGTCAGCACCACCGACTCCTCGACGTGAATCCCGATCGGGGTGTTCAGCAGCACGCTCATCAGGAGCATCTGCCCCGCCGCCACGCCGTAGCTCCAGCCGGCGCCGACGTTGAGCCATTGAAGGAGTAGAAAGACCGGCAAAGTCCACAGGAGCGGTTTGCCCACGTTCCGCGCCAGCTGCCGGGTGATCGGGCTGCGGAGCAGCCGCTGCACCGGCTCCGAGCGCAACACGGCGGCAGGTAGGTCGTAGACGACGCCGCGGAAGCCGCGCCAGAGCAGCCGCGCTGCGTGCCCGAGCTGCCGGCGGAATGCCGCCGAGTTGAACACCGGCACCAGCACCAGCGCCAGCACGCCGAACGACAGCGGCGAGAACGTCGTCACCTCGGCGGTGCCGGCGATCTTGTGCATCTCCTCGGACAGCCCGTCGATGCCTTTCAGCACAAACAGCGATCCCAGAATGGGGAGGAATGCGAACAGCGTCATCGCCCGGCCGAGGCGGGTGCCGAAGAACAGCGAGCTGAGTCGCTGCAGCCAGCGGAGGTAGATCTCGCCGCGGCGGTACACTCCGTCCAGTTCGCGGGTAAGCCGGCGATTGGCGCGGATGAGCGCATCGCCGGTCAGAAACTCGACCGGGCCGGACAGGTCGGGCAGCTTCAGCCGATTGCGGGCCATCGCGTCGCGGACGTCGGGCAGGCTGAGCCGGCCGCGGTCGACCAGCCGGTCGAGCAGTTCCTCGACCAGCCGATCGCGGTCGAGCCGTTCGGCGGCCGCCTGTGGGGACAGGTCGACGGCGTCGAGGGCGGTTACCAGTCGGGGCCGCAACGTGTCGCGCAGCCGGCGGACGGCGCCGGCCACCGCGGCGTCGAGCAGCCGACTCAGCCGCCGGCGGTCCGCGGCGCCGACGCGCACGGACGGCAAGCGGGCCTGCGCCTTGCGGAGATTCTTGACTGTGAGCACCAGCGGCAGGTCCGGCAGCGGCCGGCGGATCGGCTGCGCGAACCCACTGACGATCCACTCCACCAGGTCGGCGGCGAATACTGGCCGCTCGTGATCGAGGCACACCTTCTGCAAGTCGTACAGCAGCCGCGCCTCGCGCGACCACACGCCGCGCGCCGCCGGCTCCAGCAGCGGCGCCAGGGCATAGGCCCACTCCCGGGCGCCATCGGCCGGGTGGTCGAGCGCCGCCGCCAGCCGGTCCGCCAGCCGCTCCACCTCCAGCCGGGCGGCGGGCCGCTGGGCGGCTTTCCCGTACAGGATCGCTGCCCGCACCTGATTCCCGCGCCGGGCGACCTCGGCGGCCCGGCCGAGCGGCTCGGCGGTCCGCTGCGGCGCTAGCTCCTCGGTCGGGCCGGTTTCGTCCATCTCGCAGGCGAGGGGGACGGGCGGCGATGCTGCGTCATCGCTGCCGTCGGGCCGGGTTTGCGCCAGCGCTGTGTCCGCGTCGACATCGGCACGCAACAGCGCGTCGACGGCCGCCGGGTCGGTCAAACCGGGGAAGAAGTACGCCAGCCGGGCCGGGTCGAAGTGCCGCAGTTCCAGGTAGACGGCGGCGAACTCCTCGTACACCTCGGCGGGGCCGGCCGGGTCGAACAGGTAGTTTTCCTGCCCGAGAACGGCGGCGACCTCCGCGAACTCCACCGGCCCGAGCCGGTCGATCCGGTCCGCCACCGTCGCCGGGTCGAGCCGGCGGGCGGCCAGCTGGCGGTGGACGTCGGCGTGGAAGAGAAGCCGCCAGTAGACGCGGAGCAGGGCGGCCGTCGACAGCCGGGCCTGCCGCGGCGACGGCTCGGGCAGCAGCAGCACGCGATCGGCCAGCGCGGCGGCGGAGGCGACGCCCAGCTCCTGTGGCGCGACGAACAGCAGCAGCGTTTCGCGACGGATCAGGTAGCTGCGGCGGTGCGGGACGAACAGGGCGACGCCAGGCAGGTCGCGGTGCAGCCGGATCACGCGGCGGAGGATGCGCGGCGGCACCAGTACCGCCGCCGGGTCCACCCGGCGAATCCGCTCGGTCAGCTGCTCGCGAGTGAGCGGGGCGGCGGGCAGGGCGGCGGTGGACATGCGGCGGGGTTCTCGGCGAACGGAGGGGATGTCAGGGAGTGAGGCGAACGCCGTCGAGCGCAGCGGTCAACTCCGCCTCGACCAGCGGGAAGGTGCGAGCCGGGGCGTAGGCGCGGGCGACGTACAGCGGAGCCGTCTTGTCGCTCTTTTTCCGCCAGATGCGTGCCACCACCCGCCACGGCTGGCCGCCGCGGACCAGATCGATCGTCCACTCGTAGCCGACGTGGCCGTCGACCGAGGACAGGCTGCGTTGGCCGCGGATATCCCACGGGTCGAGCGGACCGCCGGCGAGGTCGTCGTCCTCGTCGGCCAGCAGCGGCCGGCGCGCGGGCAGACCGGCGAGCAGGACGGTCTGGTACTCGGCCAGGGTCGGCGGGTGGGTGGTGGCATCGCGGGCCAGGTCGAGGTAGACGCGCAGGCGACGGTGCGCCAGCAATACTTCCCGGTTCGTTTGCAGGTCGTCGACCGCCGGGTCGTGGCCGCGGTCGCCGCGCAGGCGGACCCACTCGGCCGACGGGCGCGGCACCCGGCATCCCCCGTCGCGGGTGGTCGCCGGCCAGGGCGCCGCCGCGTCGGTGCGCGCCGCCAGCAGCCGCGTCCCCAGCCATGTTCCCGGGATAGCCGAGGCGCCCGTCCGCACCAGCAGCAGGGTGACGGCAGCGCAACCGGCTCCGAGAAGGATGCCGGCCGCGGCGATCCGTCCCCCGGTCAGCAGCGGCCGATTCCGCCGGATCTGCACCAGCCGCCACCCCCGACCGCCATCGCCGCCAGCGCCGACCGGCGACAGAATCCCGGTCAGGCCGAGAACGAGGCTGAGCAGCGCCAGCAGGGCGACGCGCGGCCGTGCCGTCACCGCGGCGTCGACCGGCACCGGCTGCCGGCACTCCGGGCAGAGCGCCTCCGGGCCGACGAGCGCATCGTCGATCGCGAAGCGGGCGCCGCACTCGCAGGTCAGCGTGACCGGCATGACTGTTCCCGTCCGGACGCATAGGTCGTCGTCGTCACGACCATTCTACCGGGGGGCGGGAGCGTCGCCATCCCGCGGCGGAAAGTTCTCCCGGCACACTGCCTGCGCCGGTTACGCGGGCCGTACCGAGGCGGTGGCAACGGCGGCGCCGAGGAATCTCCTCGGGGCGGCGGCGGCGAACGAGTATAATCGGTCCGACAGAGGCCATCTCCAGAGGCCCTTCGGGGGTCGAGGATGCTCGCGGCGACGTCCATCTTCTTCGACATCCGCATTCCGAACCCGACGACGTGGTTCTACTTCTCGGGGTTGCTCGCGGTTGCGCTGTTTTTCAAGTTTTCGCGTTTCTTCAGTATGCGCAACCTGGACGTCCTCACGCTCTACCTGTTCATGCCAGGCTTACTGCTCCTCTCCGAAGGCGGGGCGCACCAGTTTCTCGGCTACCTGTGGCTGATGATCGCCTGCCTGTACTTCCTGGTGCGCTGCCTGGTCGACCTGGCGTTGACCCGCCGGCCAGCGCTGGGGACGAACCTGCATCCCGCCGGGCTGGCGTGGCTGACCGGGGCGCTGTTCATGGGGCTGATCGCCGTCGCCGTCCGCGAACCGCCCCGGCCGAACGACGATCCGCGCGACGACGTGGCCCGCTCGCCAACCGACGATTTGCGCAAGATCGGCGAGCGGACGATTCGCCCCTATGCGCCCAACCTCGATGACTCCGGGCTGCGCCGCTACGCCGAGCGGAGCATGGCGCTCCTGTGTCACCTGAGTGTGGTGCTCGGACTGGTGTTCGTCGGCCGGCGGCACTTCGACGACCTGCAAGCGGGCATGTCGGCGGCCACCTTCTACCTGCTGCTGCCGTACACCTACATGTTGCTGCCCGATTCGCCGCTGGGCGTCGGCCGGTGGGACCACGCCTGGGCAATGGCGCTGGTGGTGTGGGCGATCCTGTGCTATCGACGGCCGATCGTCGCCGGCGCGTTCCTCGGGGTGGCGACCGGGACGACGTTCTACCTGCTGGTCGCTCTGCCGGCGTGGGTGAGCTTCTACCGCGACCGGGGGGCGACCCGGTTTGCGGTGTCGTTCGTCGTCTCGGCCGGGCTGGGGCTGGCCGTTCTCGGCATCCTGCTGTGGGCGCACGGTGAGATGCCGCCGAGTCTGCAATCGGACTGGACGCGCTTCGACTGGCAGCCGTGGAAGCGGCCGGCCGCCGACACGCCGGGGTTCTGGCAGAACATCCCCAGCGCCAGCGTGGCGGGGATGCCGGCGGCGTACCGGGTGCCGCTGTTCATCGCGGCGATGACGCTGGTGCTGACGGCCGGGCTGTGGCCGTTCCCGAAGAATCTGGCGCAGGTGATCGCGCTGTCGGCGGCGACGCTCATCAGCATCCAGTTCTGGTACGCCGACCGCGGCGGGGTGTACGTCCTGTGGTTCATCCCGCTGCTGTTGCTGCTGGTGTTCCGGCCGAACCTGTCCAACGCTCGCCCGCCGGTGCCGCCGGCCGACGATTGGCCGGCCCAGCTGGGCGGCTGGCTGCGGCGACGAACAGCGACGGCGCTGCAACCGCTGGCCGGCCTGTGGCCGCGCCGCCCCGACCGACCGCCGGAACTACCCGCCTCCCCCGGCCGCGTCGGCTGACGGATCGGGCGTGATACCCAACATCGCGCGCCAGGCTTGCCAGGCGAGCGGGAGCACGTCAGTGCCCCGAGGCAGAGCGTGAGGCGCGACTTCGCGCCAGGGGCGAAGAACTCGGGGCCCTAACGGGACCCCGCTCGCCAAGAAGTGGCGTGCGACCACTGGCCAGACGAGCGGGAGCACGTCAGTGCTCCGAGGGTTCGCCGTACCCGCGACGTCGCGCTCCAGGCAGCGCACTCGGGGGACTGACGTCCTCCCGCTCGCCAGGACCACCTTCACGGCTCGGCAGGGAACAGTTCTTCATCCACCCAGACAAGCAACGGCTCGTGCTGATTCCGGACATACGCGACCGCACCGGCGACGGCGGACGGATCAGGCAGTTTGCGTTTCGAACCACCGGACGTCCACCAGTTGCCACTCGCGGGCCGACCGGCCTGGGCGGTCAGCGCCCGGCTGCCATACGCCTTGAAGTCGGCGAGCATGCGGGCCGGGTCGGGGTCGCCGTCCACGCCGACGACCAGGTGAACGTGGTTGGCCAGGATGGCGAACGCCAGCAAGTGCCAGTGGCGGCAAGTCGCCGTCTCGCGGAACTGCCCAGCGAGCACCCGCGCCGTGTCGCTGGCCAGGCGGACCGGCTCGCCGCGCAGTTGCTCCCGGCTGGCCTGCAACAGACCGGGCAGGTCCCGGTCGCACTCGGTCCCGGGGAGGTCGTGCTCCCGCCGGTGCGGCGACGCTGCGTCGTCCGAACGGGTGTCGCGGACGCGGGAAACGAACCCGCGGGGATCGCCGGGCAGCCAGTTGCCGTAGAACGTACTGGTCAGCAGCCAGTAGCGATCCATCGTCCACCTCCGGGAACACCTCCCGGCCCTGACGAGACCAGGCTCGCCAGGCAGTATACCAGCGCTGGTGTCGCCTTTTCCATTGGCGAGGCGAGCGGGAGCACGTCAGTGCCCCGAGGCAGCGCATGAAGCGCGACGTCGCGCTCCCGGCGACGCACTCGGGGCCCTCACGGGACCCCGCTCGCCAAAGAGCGCCCGTCAGTCTGGCGAGGCGAGCGGGAGCACGTCAGTGCCCCGAGTGAGTACACCGGCACCGACGTCACGCGCGACCACTCCCGGCACTGACGTGCTCGGGCTCGCCTGGCGCACGGCAGCGGCGTACACCGCGGATCAGTCTGGTCCAGGCACAAGCAGGACGCGGCAGCCGTAGGTGCCGTAACGGCGGTCGGGAACGAGCCTGCGGCGAAAGGCTGCGCGGCAGTTCCAGGGATGGCCGTACCACGAACCACCGCGCAGCACACGAGCGGCACCACTTAGCAAACCTTTAGGGTCTTTAATATCTTGTAAACCGTAGGCGCCAAACCAGTCCTGGCACCATTCCCAGACGTTGCCGTGCATATCGTGCAACCCCCAGGAGTTCGCCGGGTAATTGCCTACTGGCGTCGTCTTCTGGCAATACGTCCCCTTCTTGCCACGCCCGTAGGTGTAGTTGCCGTCGTAGTTCGCCTGCTCGGTCGAAATCGTCTCGCCGAAGTGGAACGTCGTCGTGGTGCCGGCCCGGCAAGCGTACTCCCACTCGGCTTCTGTCGGCAGCCGGAAGCGCTTTCCCGTCTTCTCCCCCAGCTTCCTGCAAAACGCCTGGCAGTCGTCCCAGCTGACGCTCTCCACCGGCAGGTTGTCGCCCTTGAACTTGCTCGGGTTATTCCCCATCACTGCCCGCCACTGGGCCTGCGTCACTTCATGCACGCCGAGCCAGTAGCCCTGCGTCAGCGTCACCCGGTGCTGGGTTTCGTTGTCGCTCCGCTGCTCCTCGGTTGGTGGGCTACCCATCAGGAAGGAACCTGGCGGGATCCAGGCGAACTTCATTGGGACGCCGCCCACGTTTACGGTGGTCGTCTCGCCGGGGATAGGCCCCTTCGGCAACCGCTCCAGCAGTCGGCGCAGGTCGTCCCGGCCCGGCTGCAAGGTAAGCAACTCCTCCACCCGCGGTCGCAGGCCGTTCACCCGCGTCTGCTGGACGGCCTCCCGAATCTCCCGGTCCAGCCGCTCCACGCGATCACGGCGATCCCGCACCATGTCGTAGAGAGCGGCTTCGCGGAGATGCTCCGCTACCCCATTCAGTACCTGGACCGCCGCTGCGTAGTCGTGTTGGCGGTCGGCCAGCATCCTTGCCCGCTCGTGCGCCTGTGCCACCGCCGCCAGCGTTCGCTCCAGGTGCGCAGCCAAGTCTTCGCTGGCCGGCGGAGGGGCGGGCGGTGAAGCCGCTGGCGTGCCCACAGCGGACAGTGCCGCGATCCGCTCGGCTAGCATGCCGGCGTCGCTGATCCGCCGATCGACCCGCGCCACGCATCGCCGGATCAGGGCGATCGTCTCCTCGTTTACCCCCGCCTCGCGCAGGTCCTCGTCGGCATCGCCGCCGAAGCCGCGGCCGAGGTCGCCGACCAGCAGCTGATACCAGATCACCCCCAACGCATGTACATCATCGCGCGGGTCGAAGTCGCCGCCGCGCATCTGCTCCGGCGAGGCATATAGCGGCGTGTGGCTGCCGCGCAGCGACTGACTCAGCAGGTCGCCCCGGCTCATCCCGCGGTACGTCGCCACCGCCTGCCGTGTCGCCAGCCCGCCGATGCCGAAATCGCCTACCTTCACGTCGAACTGGCCGTCGTCCTTCCGCACCAGCAGGATGTTCGCCGGCTTCAGGTCGCGGTGGACGATCGGCGGATTCAGCCGGTGCAGCGGCGCCAGCGTGTTCGCCAGCCGGCGAATCAACTGGCTGGTCCACTCGACCCGTTTTGCCGGACTCAGCGGCAGCCAGTCGTGCAGCAGCCCGGTCAGGTCGCCACCGTTGATGTATTCGTACTCCAGACACAGCGGGTCGTTGTCCAGGTAGACGTTGCGCAGCTCGACGATCCCCGGTGACCGACTGTGCGCCATCATTTTGTCGAGCAAGCCTGCTTCGTGGTGCAAATAGCGGGCCGACGTTTCATCCAGACAGAACTTGAGTGCCGCGGTCAGGTGGCGGAATTGCGGGTGGGTCGCCTTCCACACCTCGCCGAAGCCACCGACGCCGAGCAGCTCCTCCAACTGCCAGTTGCCGACCGGCCGCTGCCCCGGCTGAAAGCGCGGCAGCCGCGTTGGCAGCAGCTTGAGCAAGTCCTCCGGCTGCTTCACTGAGAACCCCTTCGGCACGCTCCGCCCACTCGGGTCGGCCGGCCGCCGCAGCGAGGCGCGGACCGCCGCCGGCACCTGTTCGAGATAGCCGACCAGCCGCTCGTTCCACCTTCGGGTCGGCCAGCTCGGGACGAGCGGCGCGCAGACCTCGGCGAAGACGGCCTTCGCCTCGGCGCGGACCTCGTCGTGCGACGCCTGGGCCACCGCCTCCACCTGGGCGACGGCTTCCGAGAGATCGCACTGCTGGCGATACCGTTCGTGGGCATCGCGGGCGATTTCGAACA
The DNA here is from genome assembly GCA_046350215.1 of Gemmataceae bacterium. Classification (GTDB taxonomy): domain Bacteria; phylum Planctomycetota; class Planctomycetia; order Gemmatales; family Gemmataceae; genus JAXMAU01. Next base: position 49,376 of record JAXMAU010000003.1, read on the forward strand.
GCCGGTCGCCGAACGGGACGACGCCGAGCAGGCACTTGAGGCCGCGAGCGGCGAGCGCCTCGCCGACGCAGCGGAACAGCAGCCGGTAGCGGGCCATGGGCATCACCGGGGTGGGGGACGGGGAGCGAGACGCCGATACGATATACGGTATCCCTTTCGGGGTACTTCGTCCGCCGTCGTCGGGGATTGACCGGACAGACGAACGAAGCCCTCCCGCCCAGGCGGGACCGGACTTGCCAAGAAGGACGCGCGTTGGCGTCGCCAGTCGCACTTGTCAGGCGAGCGGGAGCACGTCAGTGCCCCGAGTCAGCGCAGGACCCAGGACGTCGTGCCCGGGGCGAAGAACTCGGGGCCCTCACGGGACCCCGCTCGCCAAAGAACGCCGGTCACACTTGCCTGGCGAGCGGGAGCACGTCAGTGCCCCGAGGGAGAATACCTCCCGGCCCTGACGGGACCGGGCTCGCCTGGACCGCCTCCCCCGAATCGCCCTTCCTTCAACCGGCTCGCGTGGGTATGATCCGCGCCGCCGGGGCGCCCGCTTCGCCGAACAGGGAGGTCGATGCGCAATGAAGACCGTCTGGACAGGTCTGGTCGCGGTGGCGCTGATCGCCACCGTGGTGGTCGTCCCCGTTCTGGTGGCGGTCGGCCGGCGCAACGACGTTCGCCACTTCCACGTCGTCCGTGAGGGCGTTCTCTATCGCTCGGCGCAGCCGCTGGTGCGCGGGCTGGCGCAGACGCTGCAGGACCACGGGATTCGCACCATCGTCAACCTGCGCGACGGCAGCACCGCCGCCGACCAGGCCGAGGAGGCATTCTGCCAGGCGAAAGGCGTTCGCTTCGTGCGGATCAAGCCGCTGTCGTGGCTGGGCCGCCAGGGCGATGCGCCGGTGGAAGCCGGGCTGCGGCGGTTCCTCGAGGTGATGGCCGATCCCGCCAACCACCCGGTACTCATCCACTGCTTCCGCGGCGTTCACCGCACCGGCGGCTACGTCGCCGTGTACCGCATGGAGCTGGAAGGGTGGAAAAAGGACGAGGCGCTGGCGGAGATGCGCAACTTCGGGTATGTCCAGCTGGACGAACACGCCGACGTGGCCGGCTATTTCGACAGCTATCGGCCGACGAAACGGTACACCCAGCTGGCCCGCATCGGCACCTCGCCGCTCACCCGCGGTAGTACGCGATGACCGCCTGCACGGCGAGCCGCCAGCCGCTCAGGCGGTGACTGCGCGTCTCCTCGCTCCAGCGCGGCAGGAACCGCGTCGTGTCGCCGGCGAGCCGCCGCAGTGCGTCAGTATCGGGCCAGACGCCGGCGCTCAGCCCGGCCAGGTAGGCCGACCCCAGCGCCGTCGCCTCGCTGGTCGCCGACGGCACCACGGCAGTCCGAGCACATCGGCCTGGCACTGCAGGAACCAGGCGTTGCGAGCCATCCCACCGTCGACGTTCAGCGCGCCAGACGCAGCGGCGTCGCTGGCGGCGGCGTCGATCAGGTCGGCGACCTGGAACGCCACTCCTTCGAGCGTCGCCCGGCTGATGTCGGCGGCGGTGGTGCCGCGGGTCAGCCCGAACAGCACGCCGCGGGCCTCCGGCACCCAGTGCGGCGCTCCCAGCCCGACGAAACCGGGCACGAACAGCACCGGCTGTTCCGGGTCGGACTGTCCCGCCAGCCCCTCGATCGCCGGCGCCTGGTCGAACAGCCGCAACCCGTCGCGGAGCCATTGCACCGCCGCCCCGGCGACGAACACTGCCCCTTCCAGCGCGTACTGCACTGGTCCGTCCCCGCTCGCCGCCACCGTGGTCAGGAGCCGGTGCCGCGACGGCGTCGGCTGGTCGCCCAGGTGTTGCAGGAAAAACGCCCCGGTGCCGTAGGTGCATTTGGCCTCGCCGGGGGCGAAGGCGCATTGTCCGAACAATGCCGCCTGCTGGTCGCCGGCGACGCCGCGGATCGGGATGCCGTCGGGCAGAAAAGCGAGGCCGGCGGTCACTCCGAACGACCCGGCGCTGGGCAACACCTGCGGCAGCACGGCGCGCGGGACGCCGAAGTAGCGCAACAGCTCATCGTCCCAGTCGGCGGTGCGCAGGGTGGCGAGCAGGGTCCGCGAGGCGTTGGTGCGGTCGGTGGCGTGGGTCCGGCCGGCGGTCAGTCGCCACAGCAGGAAGCTGTCGACGGTGCCGGCGGCGAGCTGGCCGGCCTCGGCCCGTGCCCGCCACGCCGGGTCGCGGTCGAGCAGCCAGCGCAGCTTGGTGGCGGAGAAGTACGGGTCGAGGACGAGGCCGGTCTTGCCGCTGAGCCACGCTTCGTCCTGGTTCCGCTCCTTGCAGAACTCGGCGGTGCGGCGGTCCTGCCAGACGATCGCCCGGCCGAGCGGTCGACCGTCGGCGCGGTCCCACAAGAGCGTCGTCTCGCGCTGGTTGGTGACGCCGACGGCGGTGACGTCGCCGCCGCGCACTCCCGCCGCCGCCAGCGCCCGCGGGACGACCTCGCACACCCCGGCCCAGATCTCGTCGGCGTCGTGCTCGACCCAGCCGGGCTGCGGGTAGTGTTGCGTCAGCTCGCGCGCGGCACTGCCGCGGGTGCGGCCGGCCTCGTCGTACACCACGGCGCGGGTGCTGGTGGTCCCCTGGTCGATCGCCAGGATGAAGGCGGCGGGCATGGCGGCGTCTCCGGGCGGCAGGAAGCGTGCGGTGAAAAGATGAACTATACTTTGCCAGACGAAGGTAAAGTCCCGTGACGGGCTTTCCCTTCCGCAGCGGGTGACACGCCCGACCGTTAGGCGGCGGGAGTGTGCGGAACACGCTCGACGAAGGCCGCGGGCGTGCCACTCCGCGACGATCGGTGACGGGTGGATTAGTGGGGGTTTCGTTGCGGCGTGCCGACCACCGGCCGCGGGAACCCTACGGCTTGGGTACGGGTCATCGAATCATGGCACTGGTCTGTCCCCGATGCAGTAATCTCTATGACATGGAAGGGCCGTGTCCCCGGTGCGGCGCGTCGTTCGCCGTGTCGGATGTCGACCCGTCGCCGCCCAGCTTCGGACCGCGCTGGCAACAGACCGTCTGGGGGCGCGTCGCCATCGGCCTGATCCTGGCGCAAGGGCTGTTCTACGCCCTGCGGCACCTGCTCGTCGGGGCGCTGCTCGCCACGTCGTCCGAGGAAACCCCCGACGTTCACAAGTACCTGTTTCTGCTGCAGTCGTTCCAGGTGACGGGCGTGCTGCTGGGCGGCGCGCTGGCCGGCGGGGCGCAACGCTCCGGCGTGGTGCTCGGCATGCTGGTCGGCGTGCTCAATGCCGTCCTGGCAGTCGTTTTCCGGCAAATGGGCGTCGCCGCCGACCTGGTCGGACAGACCGGGCCGCTGCTGACCCAGGCGATCGTCGGGGCGATCGGCGGATGGATCGGCATGGCGATCTGGGCGCCGGTCCCGCGTGCCGCGGTGCCGGGGGCGTTCACGCCGAAGAAGCCGGCGCGCAAGCCGAGTCAGCCGCTCTTCGCCGGCCGGGTCGCGTGGGTACGGGTGGCGCTGGGCACCGCCCTTGCCGTCGCCGGCACCCTGTCCGCTTCCTACCTGTTCGACAAGCTGCTCGACCTCGGCCACGGGAAGCTGGGCACCTCGGACGAACTGCAGGACCTGCTCATCACCTGGGAGATCAAGGCGCTGGCGGTCCTGCTCGGCGCTGCCTTCGCTGGCGCGACCACCACCAACGGGCTGAAACAGGGGCTGGTGGTCGGCCTCGCCGGCAGCCTGATCCTCGCTGCGTTGCAAACCCCACGACCGGGGGCGTTCCTGCAGCTGATCCTGTTCACCTGCATCAGCACGATGAGCCTGTCGCTCGCCGGCGGGTGGTTCGGCGGACAGCTGTTCCCGCCGGTGGTCAAGTGGAAGCGACCCACCGCCGACGTCGTTTCCTGGTAAGCGCCACCTGCCCCGATTTCCTGCTTCATTCAACTTCCCGCGCGGCACAGCCGATCTAGACGGAAAGGTCGTCGTTTGTCCGATCGATGGCGCATCCGGCGCCCGGTCGGCGGCGACCTGCCGGCAGGAGGTCGGACGTGGCAGAACCGGCGCGGCACGCGCGAACCACTCTCGCCCTGGTCAGCCTGGCCAGTCTCGGCTGGGCGTTCAGCTTCGGGCTGGGAGCGGTGCTGGCGTCGTTGTGGCTCAAGGACGCCGGCCTGTCGGCCCGCGCCATCGGCCTGAACACCAGCCTGTACTACCTCGGCGTGGCCCTGGCGGCGCCGTTCGTCCCGCGGCTGATGCGGCGCGGCAACCGCACCTGCGTGGCCGGTGGCATGCTGCTCGACGCCGTCACCACCGCCCTGTTCCCGTGGTGTCACCATCTCGCCCTGTGGCACCTGCTGCGGTTCCTCGGCGGGGTCGGCACGGCGTTGAGCGTGATCCCGATGGAAACGCTGGTCAACCACAACGCCGCCGCCGGCTCGCGCGGCCGCGACTTCGGCGTGTACGCCTTCTGCGTGGCCACCGGCATCGCGCTGGGGTCGGTGGTCGGCCTGCCTTTGTACCCGGTCGCGCCGCAGCTGGCGTTCGCGGTCGGCGGGCTGGTGACGCTGCTCGCCGTCCCGCTCGCCTGGGTGCGGATGCCCTCCCACTGTCAGCACGAGGAGGCCGGGGGCGACGAACCGATGCCGTGGGCGTCGGGGCTGCTCAGCCTCGGGACGGCGTGGGTGCAGGGGTTCCTCGAAGGCGGGACAGTGACGTTTCTGTCGCTCTACCTGCTGTATCTGGGGTTCACCGAGACGTCGGCCAGCGGGCTGATGGGCGGGTTGTTCGCCGGCGTGATCCTGGCGCAGCTGCCGCTGGCGTGGCTGGCGGACCGGGTCGGCCGGCTGCGCATCCTGCTCGTCTGCCACGGACTGCTGGTCGCCGGTCTGCTGCTGGTGCCGTGGACCTCGTCCGCGCTGGCGCTCGCGCCGGCGCTGCTCGTCCTCGGCGCCTGTTGCGGCGCGTTGTATCCGCTTGGCCTGGCGCTGCTCGGCGACCGCCTCCCGCCGGCAGCGCTGGCTCGGGCGAACGCCTGGTATCTGACCAGCAACTGCGTCGGCAGCCTGTCCGGCCCGGCGCTCCTCGGGTTGCTCATCGACGCCTTCGGGTTGTCGGTGCAGTTCTACGCCGGCGCCGCGGCGATCACCGCGCTGGTCGCCGTCGGTCTGCTCGCCGGCCGTCTGGCCCACCGCGCCGCCCCGGCGGCCGTTCCGCAGCCATCCGCACGGCGTGCGGCCTGACACCCGTTGGGCGGACGATCGTGTACAATGGGTGTGTGGACGCTCGTCACCGCTCGACCGCGCGGAATCATCATGGCCTATCCGATCCGCACGCTTCCCGTGCTGCAAAACTGGGACTGTCAGGCGACCGGCACCTGCTGCAAGGAATACCGCGTCACCCTGTCAGACGACGAGGTCGAGCGCATCCGGGAGCAGGGGTGGACGCGCGACGACCTGGGCGGGTTGGAGCCGACGCGACAATTCGGTCCGCCGTGGCGGCGCCAGGTGCAGCTGAACCACCACGCCGACGGGTCGTGCGTGTTCCTCAGCCCTGAAGGCCGCTGCCGCATCCACGAGCGGTTCGGGTACGAAACCAAGCCGCTGCCGTGCCGGCTGTTCCCGTTCGTGCTGGTGCCGGCGGGCGATCACTGGCGGGTGGGGATGCGCTACGCCTGTCCGTCGGCCGCCGCGAACCGCGGCCGCGCGCTGCCCGAACACGGCCCCGATCTGCGCCAGTTCGCCGACGGGCTGGCGCGGCGCGAAAAACTCGATCCGCAGCCCGACGGCTCCCTCACCCCACCGCCGCGGCAGGATCGGGGCGGTCGGCTCGACTGGCCCGACACGCTGCGGCTGGTCGACGCGCTGGTGCGGCTGATCCGCAACGGCAAGGATCCCGTCGAACGGCGGGTGCGCAAATGCCTCTATCTGGCCGACCAGATGCGTCAGGCGAAGCTGGATACCATCCAGGGCGCGCGGCTAGGTGAACTGCTCGACCTGCTGACGTCGGCCGCCGACAGCGAAACGCCGGCGGCGCCGACGCAGCTGCCGCCGCCGGGGTGGATCGGCCGCATCCTGTTTCGCCAGGCGGCGGCGCTGTTCACCCGCAAGGACCACGGTCCGAATCGGGGTCTGGCCTCGCGCGGGCGGATTGCGCTGATGAAGGCGGCGCTGCGGTTCACGCGCGGCGCCGGCTCGGTGCCGCGGCTGCACGCCGCTCTGCCGGAAACCACGTTCGAGGAGCTGGAAACGCCGCGCGGCCCGCTGCCGGCCGCCGCCGAGGCGGTGCTGGAGCGGTACTACACGGTGAAGGTGGGGTCGATCCAGTTCTGCGGCCCGGCGTCGTTCGGGCTGCCGTTCTGGGAGGGGTTCGAGGCGCTGGCGGTCACCCTGCCGCTGGTGCTGTGGGTGGCGCGGATGGTCCGCGACGTCGCCCCGGCGGAGGCGGTCACCCGCGCCCTGGTGGTGGTCGACGATCACGTTGGCTTCAACCGCGTGCTCGCCAGCACGCGCCAGCGGCTCAGTTTTCAGATCCTCGCCCGCACCGGCCAACTGTCCCGACTGATCGCGTGGTACAGCCGGTGAGCGATCCCTCGCTTGCGCTTCGGGCTTTTCAATCCCTCGCTTGCGCTTCGGGCTTCTTATCGGACCTTCCTCAACACACCAACGAGGACGCCGAGGATCTTGGTATCGCTCGACGGGTCGACCTCGATCGGCGCCATCGCTTCGTTACACGGCTGCAACACCAGCCGGTCGGGGTGCTTGTACAGCTTTTTGAGCGTTACCTCGTTGTCGATCATGGCGACCACCCGCTCGCCGTTTTCGGCGTTCGCCTGCTGGCGGATGACGACGTAGTCGCCGTCGTCGATGTGGTCGTCGATCATCGACTGGCCGCGGACGCGCAGGACGAAGTGGTCGGGGCCGCAGAACATGTCGGAGAAGTTGAACCGCTCCTCGGCGGCCTCGGCGGCGATCGGCGCGCCGGCGGCGACGGAGCCGACCAGCGGCAGTTCGGCGGGCGGCGCCGGCGGCTGGTGGCCGGCCAGGCGAATCGCCCGCGCCGACTTGTCAACGCGGTGGATCAGTCCCTTCTTGACCAGCGCGTTGAGGTGGCACATCACGCCGTTGGGCGACTTGATCTCGAACGCCTCGCCAATTTCCCGCACCGTCGGCGGATAGCCGCGGTTGAGGATCGTCTCGCGAATGAACTCGAAGATCTCGCGTTGCCGGTCGGTCAGACTGCTTACGGTGGCCACGGCTAACCCCTTCTTGTGACAGTAGATCCACCCGAATACCGGGCCGTCTCGCGACGGCGCCCTGGTTGGGTGAGGAGATCGACCGCCTCAGCGGGCGTTCACCATGTAAATCAGTATACTTGCCGCTTGTATACAGACAAAGCGCATTTTTGGGCGAATCGTCGGTCAGTTCACTGTGTCACGGACGGATGGCGTCGACCTTGCCGCAGGCGTCGCGGAGGAAGCCGGCGATGCCTTCCAGCCCTTAGGTGAATTGCGTGTCGAGGAAGGCGTCGACGGCCGCCTTCGCCATGTCGGCCCCCAGATCATCTGGCCGAGGCAGAGGACGTTGGCGTTGTTGATCGCCCGGCACATCTTCGCCGCGAACACCGACTCGACGACCGCCGCCGTCACCCCCTTGAAGCGGTTGGCGACGATCGACATGCCCATGCCCGTGCCGCAGAACAGGACGGCGCGCGGCGCCGTGCCCGCCTGCATGGCCTTGCAGACGGCGACGGCGCCGTCGAAGTACGGCACCTCTCGGTCCGCGCCGACGTCGACGACCTCGTAGCCGCGCGCCTGCAGGTGGGCGACGACCGCGTTCTTCAGCGACGCCGCATACGGGTCCGCCGCCACCAGGATCTTTTTGCTGTCCGCCATGTCCGTATTCTCCTGTCGTTCGGTGCCGTTCGGTCCGGATACCGTCAGTGTACAAATCGGCCCGGTGCGCCACCGCCGAGGTTGGGCACCCACCGGCCGTTTCTGTAAGGTCAAAGGGAGACGTTGTCGCCACTGTCTCGGGAGGACCGTTGATGACCTCGCCTGCGCCGCCTGCCTGGTTTGCCGCGACGCTGGAAACGCTGATCGCCGGTGTCGATCTGCGCGCGGACCAGGTCGTGACGATGATGGAGGCGTTCCTCCAGGGCGGCTGCGGCGAGGCGGAGACGGCGGCGCTGCTGGTGGCGCTGCGGATCAAGGGCGCCACCGCCGGCGAGCTGGCGACGGCCGCCGGGGTGTTGCGGCGGTATTGCTCCCCGGTCGGGATCGAGGGCGAGCTGTTCGACACCTGCGGCACCGGCGGCGACGGCAGCGACACGTTCCACATCAGCACTGCCACCGCGCTGGTGGTGGCCGGCGCTGGTGTGCCGGTGGTCAAGCACGGCAACCGGGCCGTCTCCAGCCGCAGCGGCAGCGCCGATGTGCTGACCGAGCTGGGCGTCACCGTGACCGGCGACCCGGAGGTGGCGCGGCGGTGCCTGGAGCGGGCGGGGATGGCGTTCTGTCTGGCGCCGCTGTATCATCCAGCATTGCGGCACGTCGGCGAGGTGCGGCGACGACTGGGCGTGCGCACGGTGTTCAATTGCCTCGGCCCGCTGGCCAACCCGGCGGGGGTGCCGTATCAGCTGCTCGGCGTTGGCCGGGCGGAGTGGCTCGACCCGATGGCCGGCGCGCTGGCGCAGCTCGGCGCCCGCCGCGGGCTGTTGGTTCACTCGCATGACGGTCTCGACGAGGTCAGCCTGTCGGCGCCGACCCTGGTGCGGCAGGTGCAGCCGGGTGTGGTGACGGCTGCCGAGTGGACGGCGGAGGACTTCGGGCTGCCCGCCTGCTCGCTCGCCGACCTGCGGGTGGACGGGGTGCAGGCCAGCGCCGCCACCATTCGTGCGGTGCTCGCCGGCCGCGACGGCCCGCCGCTGAACGTCGTGCTGGCCAATGCCGCCGCCGCCTTGCTGGTGGTCGGCAGCGCCGACTCGCTGCGACAGGGCGTCGAGCGGGCGCGGGCGGCGGTAACGTCCGGCCGGGCCGCCGCGGTGCTGGCCGCCCTGGTTGAGCAGACCCGCAACGGCGTCTGACGAAGGAAGGATCTTCTCCGATGGCAGAGAAAGTCATCCTGGTGGCGGACCCGGGCATCGACGCCGCCTTCGCGATCGCGGTGGCGCTCAACGATCCCGGCCTGGACGTGCTGGCGGTGGCTGCCACCGGCGGCAACGTCTCCCCGGAACTGGCGACACGCAATGTCCACGTCGTCATCGAACAGCTCGACCCGGCGCGCTGGCCGCGGATCGGCTCGGCCCTGGCGGTCGAGTACGACCGAAACGCCACCAATCTGCACGGCCCGGACGGGCTGGGCGGCCTCGATTTCCCGTGCGCCCGGCTGCACCACCCGCACCCCAGCGACAAGCTGATCAGCGACACCGTCCACCAGAACCCCGGCGAGGTGACGCTGCTGGTGCTCGGCCCGGCGACGGCGGTGGCGCGGGCGCTCGACCGCGACACCGACCTGGCCCGCGCCATTCGCCGCATCGTCCTGGTCGGCGGCACCTGGCACGAGCCGGGCGACGCCGGGCCGGTGACCGAGTTCCACTTCCGCTGTGACCCGGAGGCCGCCCGCCAGGTGCTCCGCTGCGGCGCCCCGGTCACGCTGTTGCCGCTCGACGTGACGCGGAAACTGGTGTTCTCCCCCGCCGACCTGCGCCAGCTCGGCGCCGGCGACAGCCGCACCGCCCGGTTCCTCGGCAAGCTGCTGCCGATGCTGCTCGTCCCGACCGCCGGCATGTACGGCATCGAGGGCGCCTACCTGAACGATGTGCTGGCGGTGGCGGCCGTCGCCCGGCCGACCGAGTTCACCATCGAGGAGCTGATCGTCGACGTCGAGACACGCGGCGAGCTGACGCGCGGCATGAGTGTGTTCGACACCCGCTGGTCGACAAGTGGCCGGCCCAACGTCCACGCCGCCACCGGCGTCGACGTGGCCGCCATTCGCCAGTACCTCAACGCCGTGCTGAGCGAGCCGGCCGCCTGAGCCGGGCTTCGGCTTGAAACCGTCGCCGCCTCCCCTTATGGTGCCCTTTCGTTGACGCCCCGTCAGGACGACGGGGCTTCCCCGGACCTGGCACGTCTTTCGGACGCACGCTCGCGTCCTCCTGCCGGTTCACCCATCGACCGCCGTTTGCCTGACGGCTGCCCGGCCTGACCGGAACGGAACCCTCCTGCTGCAAGGATGCAGACATGGCCCGGACTCGCTCTCGCGTGCTGCTAGCCGCCTGCCTGGTGCTGGCCGGTTTCGCCGTCCGCCCCGCGGGCGCGGCCGACGACCCGACCCGGCGTCAGCGCAATGTGCTGGCGGTACAGGTGGCACTGGAGCAGGGGACGGCCCTGGTGCAGCGAGGTGACTACGCGAGCGCGGTCGCCGTGCTGGAGAAGCAGATCGCCCACATCGACGGCAACCGCCAGTACCTCGCCGCCCTCCGCGACGCCTACCGCGGCTACGTCGCCCAGCTGGAGCGGGAGGGCAAACAGGCCGACGCCCGCAAGTACCGCGGCTTCCTCGAAATCCTCGACCCGTCCGCCCGCACCGCCCGCCCGGCCGAGCCGGTGGCCGTTGCGCCGACCGCCCCCGCTGCGGTCGACCGGACTCGTCCGCCGGCCGCCATCGTGCCGCGCGCCAAGGTGGAGGAGGACGACCCGTTCGCCGAGAGCAACGCCGCCAACGGCCGCGCCCGACTGGCGTTCGAGCGGGCCGAGAAGGAGTTCGGCGAGCGGCACTTCGAGGAGGCCGCCCGCGCCTACGCCCAGGCCGAACGGCTACAGCCGGGGATCGCCCTCGGGGCGAATGAGCGGTGGGCGTACTGCCAGCTGTTCGCCATCGCCCGCGGCGTCAACACCGGCAACCCGTCGGCCCCACCCGACGAGCTGGAGCGGCAGGTCAAGGCAGCGCTGCGGCTGGCCCCGCGGCTGGACAAGTTCGGCACCAGCCTGCTGGAGAAGATTCGCGACAGCGGGACGGCTGGGAGTAGTGCCCGCGTGGCGATCAAGCACACGCCGCGGCACGGCAACGGCTGGGCGATGGCCGAAACGACGAATTTTCGGATCTTCCATCACCTGAACGAGAATGAGGCCGAGCAGCTGGCGCGAGCGGCCGAGGCCACCCGCGCCACCATGACCCGCAAGTGGTTCGGCGACGACTCCGCCGCCTGGTCGCCGCGCTGCGACGTGTACGTCCACCCGACCAGCGAGGCGTATGCCCGCGCGACTGGCGCGCCGGCGTCGGCGCCGGGGCACTCGACCATCTCGCTCGATGCCGGGCGGGTGGTGTCGCGGCGGATCGACCTGCGCGCCGACAACCCCTACCTCCAGGCGGCCGACCTGCCGCACGAGACGACCCACGTCGTGCTGGCGGGCGGATTCGGCAAGCATCACGTCCCGCGCTGGGCCGACGAGGGCATGGCGGTCCTCACCGAGCCGCGCGATCGCGTCGACCAGCACCTCAAGAACCTGGCGATGTACGATCGGGAAGGTACCCTGTTCCGCGCCGGCGAGCTGATGCAGATGTCCGACTACCCGGAGCCGCGGCGGATCAGCCCGTTCTACGCCCAGAGCGTGTCGCTGGTCGGTTTCCTGTGCCAGAAGAAGGACCCGATCACCTTCACCCGCTTCCTCCGCGCCGCCCTCGACGGCCGCTACGAGTCGGCCCTGCAAACGTACTACGGCTACAACTCGTTCGCCGAGCTGGAGGCCGACTGGAAGCAGCAGGCGCTCGGCGCCGCCGCCGTCGCCAGCGTCGCCGAGAAGCGGCGATAACCCATTACTCGATAGCGTCGATCCGCCCGTCACGAATGCGGCACAGCTCGCCGCGAACGCGGTCGAGCCGGGCGGGCGGGACGACCCGCGCCGCCGGCCGCTCCAGCACCTCGCCCTCGCGGAGCAGCGCCAGGATCACCGTTCGCGGCGACTCGCCGTGCCCCTGCCGCAACGCCTCGATCGCCGCCGCCAGCCGCGTCTGCCGCTCCGCCCAGCACGCCTCCCGCGACGGCGCCGCCACCAGCTCGGTCACCCACTCCACCAGCGTCCATTTGCCGCTCCTCGTCCTGAAACAGCAGGTCGATGCGCCCGCGATACCCGGCTCGTCGGTAGCGCCAGCCGCAGCAGGTAGTCAACCTCGCGGCGAACCGACCGGGCGCGGTGCCGGCGCGCGCAGCGGCGACGCGGCGAACTGGCCGAGCAGCCGGTCGAGCACCGCTCGCTCGTCGGGGTGGAGTGGATGCCGCCGCGGCCAGGCGGTCGAGTACCGGCCGCCAGCCGTCGACGTCGCCGAACTCCCACCGCCGCAACGCCCCGGCGCAGCACCACTTCCAGCGGTGTCGGCGTTGGCTCGTCGGCGAACAGGGACTCGCTGCGACGAAGACGATCCTCCAACTCGCTGACAGTCACCGGGGCAGTCCCGCGAATCGGCTCATAGGGCGGCACGGCCGGCGGGGCGGTGTCGGCGCGGGCGGTGCCGCGGCGCGCGACGCCGGCGGCAGGTCGGCCTCGTCATGAATCACCCGCACCCGCGGCCGCTTGTCCGGTGGAAGCGCGCCGGGTCGAGACACACGCCGGTGGTGAGGTCGAACTGTCGCGCCAGGGTGAGCATCCACGGGCCGAGCCGGCTGCATAGTCCTCCGGCAGCGCGCGACAGCACCAGGTAGTCACGCGGCCGGGTACAGGCGACATAGAGAGTGCACCCGTCCCTCCTGCCATTCCTCGCGTTCGTCGATGGTCCGCAGCAGCCGCCAGCCGAACTCGGGGATCGGCGGCGGATCTTCGTCGCCCGGCAGGCGCACCACGCAGCGCCGGCGCCCAGCGCCGCGGCCGGCGCGGGTGCGGTCCGCCGCGATCGGCGGCCAGGTCGGGCACCACCACCACGGGGAACTCCAGCCCCTTCGCCTGGTGAATGGTCATCAGCCGGATTACGTCGGCGTTCTCCGGCCGCGCCGCCTGCTCGTTCTCGCGCGGCTGCGCCGCCACCAGGTCGCCCAGCCAGCCGATGAACTCGGCCAGCCCGAACAGCCCCTGAAGGCGATCGAACGTCCGCGCCAGGTCGATCAGCTTCCACAGGTTCGCCAGCTTGCGGTCGCCCAGAAACTCCATCCGCACCGCCGCGTCATAGCCGCTCTCGGCCAGCACCGCCGGGATCAGCCGGGCGATCGGCAGTCGATCCTTGAGCGATCTCCAATGGCGCAAGTTTTCACCCGCTCGCCGCGTCGCCTCGGCCTGCCCGTGCGGCAGCTGGGCCAGGGTCGCCGGGTCGGCCAAGCGCCGCCCACAGGCCGCGCGGCAGCGGCTCAGGATGAACAGCGTTTCGTCGCTCAGGCAGCCGAACGGCGAGCGGAGCGTGCCGCCAGGCTGGAGCGCGTCGAGCGGATTCTCCAGCGTGCGCAGAAGATTTACCAGATCGTAAATCTCCTGCTGAGCGAAGAACGCCCGTCCGCCGACGAGGTAGTAGTTCAGCCCGACCTCGCGCGCGCCTCGTAGAGATGGACGTTCGACATCGCCCGGAACAGGATCACCACGTCGCCGGCCTGCACCGGGCGCAGGGCGTGCGTCCGCTCGTCGGACGCTAGCGGCTGACCGATCAGCCCGGCGATCCGCCGCGATCCACCTCGCCTCGATCGCCCGCGCCCTGCGTGACGCTTGCGTCTTTTGGGCGGCTGCTCCACCAGAACTCGACGCACGGGCCCGGGGTTGCTCTGCGGGTTCGGAGTGCTCAGCGCTCGTAGTCGGGCATCGCCCGCGCCTCGTACGCGTTGGCGAAGTCGAGGATCGCCGGCTGGCTGCGGAAGTTGACCGACAGCGTCTGCCGGCCGTCCTGCGGCATCTGGTCGCGGAGGCGGCGGAACAGCGAGACGTCGGCGCCGCGGAAGATAGATTGACTGCTTGTGATCGCCCACCGCAAACAGCCGGCCGCTCGTCAACCCGCCGCCGGCGAGCAGCTCGACCAGGTCCATCTGCACCGGGTCGGTGTCTTGCAGTTCGTCGATCAGCAGGTGCCGGTAGCGCTCCTGCAAGCGGGCGGACCGGCGGGTGATCGCGAAGCAGGTCGCGACTCGCGAATCCAGCAGATCCTGAAAGTCGACGATGCCGTGACCGCGGCGCTCGCGGTAAGCACGCCCTCGTCGGCGACGCGCAGGTAACGCTGGCCATGCTCGACCGCGGTGCGGACGGCGTCGTCGTCGGCCGCGAACGCCTCGCTGTTCAGCCCGTCGAGACAGTCGCGGAACTCCTCGAACGATGTCTTGATCTGCTCGTACACCGCCGGGTCGGGCCACGCCTTCGCCCCCTGCCGGCCGACCTTGGCCGACCTCACGCAGCTGTTTGATCGCCGCCGGCCAGGTCGGCCGCGCGCGGCAGATGCGGCGTCTCGGTCAGCAGAATGGCGGACGATTCACGCATCGGCCCCGGCAACGGCGGGTAGCGGCGGAGCAGGTCGAGGACGCGCGCGATCGCCGGCCGCGTGGTCAGCAGGTGTTCCAGATGCAGCGGAAGCAGTTCTGCCGCGCCACCTGCAGCCACGCCTGCGCCCACCGCGTCGGCCGGCCGGCTCGCCCACGCCGTCCACGCCGCGGCGTCGTGGCTGTGCAGCAGCGATTCGACGGTGTCGCGGACGATCCGCCAGCCGTGCAACAGGATGAGCGCAGGTCGTCGGCGACCGGCGTCCGCGCTCGTCAGCAACCGCTGCAGGCAGGCGGCGACGGCATCGGTCCGCAGGTTGACGGCGAGCACTTCTTCCATCACCTCGAACTGCGGGTCGAGGCCGGCCTCGACGGCGTGCTGCCGGACGTGCCGCAGAAGGCGTGGATGGTGCTGATCGGCGGCCGCCTCCAGGTCGCGGGCGTGCCGCACCCAGCCGTCGGCCTCGGCGTCGGTCGCGGCGGGCGCGGATGTGGCCGTCGAGGGCGCTGCGGATGCGGCGGCGCTCCGCGGTGCGGTCGGTGAAGGTGATGGCGACGATCTCGCCGACCGCCGCGCCGTCGCGCAGGTGGGACAGGTAGCGCTCCTGCCGTGCGTCTTGCCGCAGCCGGCGCTTGGACGACGCACCACCGACACGGCGCTGAGTCCCGCACGGCCGCTTGCTGCTCTCGGACCGGGGTCAATGGTGTCGCCGCTCCTGGCGAGTGGGCAACGGCAGGTCCCACACCTTGCCGACGTTGCGGGTCTGGTTAATCCGACATATCGCGCCACGGAGGTCTGCGTACACAGCTCCGACCGCGGTGCCAGCGGGAACGCGCCCGCGGCGGATGTGCTCGACCGACGCGTCCCCAGGCGACCAGCCGCTGGCGCGCCGTCCAGCCGTCGCGGCCGTCGACAGCCGGTGACGTTGCGGCCCGGCAGCACCGCCTTCGGCCCGGTGTCGGTCACCAGCCAGTAGGCCAGGCCGAGCGGCCGGGCGTTGCGGCCGGCCAGCAGCACCCCCTCGACCAGCGCGTACAGCGCGCCAGCTGCAGCTTGCGGAAGTCGTTGACCTCGGTGGCGGTGTAGTGGCTCGATCGGCCGGTCTTGTAATCGATTACCCAGAAGCCGAGATCGTCACCGCACTGGGCAACGTCGACGCGGTCGATCCGCCCCCACAGGCGGACCGTGATGCCGCTTCGGCCTCCAGCGTGAGCGGACCGTGGGCCGCGCGGGCAGGCCGAAGTCGACCTCGGCGAACAGATGCGGGGGCGGCCGCCAGGCCGCGTTGCTGCCACGGGGCGACGAACTTGCTCCAGTCGGGGACGTAGCGGGTGGCGGTGCGGAGCAACCGCTCGCCCTCCAGCGCCACGGCGCCTGCGCGCTGCCGGGCCGGGAGCGGCGGACGTCCTCGTCGACTGCCGTCCGCATCTCGGCGTCAACCGCCTCGCGGACCGCCTCGGTCGGCGCGTGAACCTCGCGTTCCTGCAGCCGCCGGTGCAGCCGCGGCAGCCCGGTGGTAGGTCATGCCGCGGCCGTCACCTCGATCTCCTCGGTCGGCTCGTCGAGCGGCTCCAGCCCGAGGACGTGGCGAAGGAAGAAGCGGAACGGACAGGCGACGTACTCCTCCAGTGCCGTCGGGCTGAAGATGCGGCTCGGGACCGAACAATGTGAGCCGCCGCTTGCTGATTGATTCGGATCGCAAAAGAGGCCGTCGAACGGAGGAACCGTTGCGGGTCGAACCGCTGGCGGAGCATGGCGGCGGCGTCCAAAGAGCCACGACGCGGACGGCGGCGCCGCGGTCTCCGTGCGGCCAGCGGGCGGCGGTTTGCACGCGGTACTCGGCGGCGGACAGCGGCTCGCCGACGTCGACCGGCTCAGCGGCATCCGCCGCGCCGCTCGACCGGCGGCACCGCGTCGGGGAAACACCGCGCGCCGCGGACAGGAACGAACTGGGCAGCAGCTCCTGTCCGCGGTCGTCGACCGCCGGGTAGCTGAGCGTCAACCGCTCCTCGGCGGCGGTGACGATCTGGTAGAACAGCAGCATCTCGTCGGCCAGGTCGTCCGGTGCGGTCAGCGGTACGCCGGCGGATCGAAGCGTTTCGCGATCCGCATCGTCGAAGAGCGACGGCGGTCCGCCGGCGCGCGGAAAGCCTCGCTCGCCCAGCCCGAGGACGAACCGCTCGCGCACCGCCAGGTGCCGCCCGCGGCCGGCAGACACCACGCGGACACGGCCCGGACCGCCCGTCGTTCGCGGCAGCGTTACCGTGCGGGCCAGCGCCGTCAGCCGCCGCAGGAAGGTGCGGCTGTCGAGCGGAGCAGCGTCGCCGCGCTCGTTGCGCCGCCGCCAGGCGTCCACCTCCGCACACAACGCCTCCCAGGCGGCCCGGTCCGCCGGGTCGGTGGCGGCGTCGGCAAATCCCATCGTCGCGGCGAACCGCTCGATCCACGTCGAGTAATCGGCTACTGAGCCAGCGGTGGGGAAGCCGTCCCAGGCGGCGAAGAAGCGGTGCAGAAACGGCCGGCACTGTCGCGCCAGCTCGTGCGTCCGTTTCCGCCGGCCGGCCTCCGCCTCCTCGTCCTCCAGTCCCGGCTGCACCTCCTCCGCCCACCGATCGACCGCCGCCAGGTACGCCTGTTTGCCGCGCGGCTCGGCCAGCAAGCGCAGCAGCGCCTCGGCCTGCAGCGGCAGTTCGGGCGACTCCTCGACCTCGGGCCAGCGCGGCCGGAAGGCGTTGTGCCGCAGCAGCGCCGTCACCCCGGCGAAGGGGAAATCGTCCGCCGGCAGGTGCAGCGCTCGCAGCAGGACCGCCACCGGCGGATGCCGGTCGAGCGCCTGACCGCCCTCGATGTCGACCGGAATCGCATACTCGGCGAACGTGTCGCCGATCAGCTCGGCGTAGCTGTTCAGGTCGCGGACGACGAGGTCGAGGTCATCCGGCGGCACGCCGTCGACCAGCCGCCGCTTGACCCGCCGCGCCACCAGCCGCACCTCGCCGACCAGTCCCGGCGCCTCGATCAGCTCCAGCCCGGTCGCATCGGCGGACGGTGTGACCCGACGCAGCGGCCGAAACAGTTCGCGGGCGAGGTGCGCCAGCCCCGCCGGCCGTGGCGAACCCTCCGGCGGTGGCACCCACTGGACGGACAGGGCGGGAAAAAGGGTGCCGAGCTGGGTGCGGGTCGCGCGAGGACGGGTGAACAGCTCGCCGCGGTCGTCCTCCGCCTCGTCGAGCAGGGCGACGTGGATGGCGCGGACGATTCGCCATGCCGACCAGCAGCGCCGTCTGCGCCGGGGTGAAGTCGCTGAACCCGGCGAGGACGACGGCGTCTACCCCGTCGAGCAGCGGGGCGTGCGGCAAGCAGGCCGCGCACCGCCGTCATCTCGCGGCTCCGCTCGTCGTGCCAGCCGAGCCGCCGCAATTCGCGCCGATAGCGGGCGAACAGCCGGCCGCACTCCCGTCCCCGGGCGTCGGCCAGGCCGTCGAGCGGGGAGGCGTCCGGCGTTACCCCCGCCTGCTCCAGCTCGTCGATCAGCCCGAGCAAGCGGCTGGCGAACCCGGCCGTGTCGGCGACGTGGTTGTAGTGGAGCAGTTCGCCGCGCGCCAGCAGCTCGCTCACCGCCTCCTCGACGATCAGCCGCCGCTGCCCGGCGGGGACGGACGGTACGTCGGCCGGCTCCTCCTCCAGAATCGCGTCGACCAGGCTGCGGGAAGGTGGCAACACGCAGGCCGATGACGGTCCCGACTCGATCGAGCAGGCGGCGGTTCCAGCGCTCGGCGGCGTGGCGCGTGGGAGCGATCCACAGGACCGACCCCGGATCGCGGCGGCACTGCGGCAGCACGCGGTCGAGCAGGGCGGCGGCGAGGGTGTGGCCGGCGGCGGCACGCAGACGTGGACGTTGGCGGGGGGCGTCCTTCCCCGAACGAGGCGGCTCCGTGGCGTTCATGGCGTCACTGTACTGATCTTTTGCCCACTGTGTCGAGGACGATTCGATGCAGTCTCACCGACGGTGCAGGTATACCGAGTGATCTGGCCTTCCGCCGGTGGTCGATTTACCATGAGGACGTGCGGCCGCGGCCGCCCCGAACCGACCAGTGGACGAGGAAGGCATGAATCCGATCGAGAAGTGCGATCGAGGTGTGGCAGTGCATCCTGGCCGAGCGCAGCGGCGGCAGGAAGGCCTGGAGATGATCGCCTCGGAGAACTACACCAGCCCGGCCGTTCTCGCTGCCCAGGGGTCGGTACTGACCAACAAGTACGCCGAGGGCTACGCCGGCCGCCGGTACTACGGCGGGTGCGAGCACGTCGACGTCGCCGAAAAGCTGGCGATCAGCCGCGCCTTGCAGCTGTTCGGCGGCGACCACGCCAACGTGCAGCCGCACTCCGGCGCCCAGGCCAACATGGCCGTCTACTTCGCCTGCCTGGAGCCGGGCGACACCATCCTGGCGATGAACCTGGCGCATGGCGGGCACCTGACGCACGGCATGCACCTGAATTTCTCAGGCAAGCTGTACAAGATCGTGCCCTACGGGGTGAGCCGCGACACCGAGCGGATCGACTACGACGAGATTGCCCGGCTGGCCCGCGAGCACCAACCGAAGCTGATCGTCGCCGGCGCCAGCGCCTATGCGCGGGTGATCGACTTCGAGCGGTTCGCCGAGATCGCTCGCGAGACACGCTCGCTGTTCATGGTGGACATGGCCCACATCGCTGGCTTGGTGGCCGGCGACCAGCACCCCAGTCCGGTGCCGTGGGCCGACTTTGTCACGTCGACGACGCACAAGACACTCCGCGGCCCGCGCAGCGGCTTCGTCATCTGCAAGAAGGAGTGGGCGGCGAAGGTGAACCAGGCGGTGTTCCCCGGCATGCAGGGCGGGCCGCTGATGCACGTCGTCGCCGCCAAGGCGATCGGCTTCGGCGAGGCGCTGCAGCCGGCGTTCCGCGGCTACGCAGCGCAGATCGTCGCCAACGCCCGCACGCTGGCGCACGAGCTGTTGTCGCGGCAGTTCCGCCTGGTGTCCGGCGGCACCGACAACCACCTGCTGCTGGTCGACGTGAACGCGCGCGGGCTGTCCGGCAAGCAGGCGGAGAAGGCGCTGGACGCCGCCGGCATCACGGTGAACCGCAACAGCATCCCGTTCGACACGCGCCCGCCGCTCGACCCGTCGGGCGTCCGCATCGGCACCCCGGCTTTGACCACCCGCGGCATGACCGAGACGGAGATGCGGCAGATCGCCGGCTGGATCGGCGATGTGCTGACAAACCCGAACGACACCGCCGTGCAGGCGAAGGTGCGCGGGCAAGTGCTGGAACTGTGCCAGCAGTTCCCGGCACCCGCCGACGCGGTATGACCCAGAGAGCACAGCTGGCGAGTAAGGTGTTACTCGCCTCGGATCTGGACCGTTAACCGCGGCGCGTGGCGGCCGTTCTGGTGTTCGCGGGCGTACACCTGGAAGCGCGTGTGGTGCCCTTCGTCGGTGGCGCGGTCGGGCACCGGCGCCAGTGCGACGCCGTGGTTCGGCCGCTCGCCTGCCAGCCACCCGCGAACTGCCTCGGTCACGTCGACGCGGTATTCCAGCGGCGGGTCGACGGTGTCGCTGCCCTGGTCCGGCTCGACGATCGTCGTCGGCCCCGGCGGGCCGGCGTCGGCGGACAGGTCGAACGCCCCGGCCGCCCACGTCTTCCCGCGCGCCCGGCGCTGCGAACGTCGCGGTCGCCTCGTCCCACGCTGTCTTCAGGGAGTACGCCGCCACCTTCGTTCGGCCCTGGCTGCTCGGGTCCCAGACGAAGATCGATAAGGTCGCCTTCTCGACGTGAGTGCCGGCCGGCAGCTTCAGGCGCGCCAGGTCGAAGCGGACGAGGAAGGCGTCGACGGCGTCGCGGCTTCTTGATGGCGTTGTCTCGGCCGACGCTGCCCAGCGCTCGCCGTGGTGCCGCCGGCGTCGAGCAGCACGTCGGCCACTGCCTTCGGGTCGCTCAGGACGATCGTCCGCGGGCGTCCGGTGGTCGGCGTCGTCACCGGCGGAGTTGGCGGCTTCTCGTTCGCTGCCGGCCACCATGCGCGACGGCAACCGCGTCGGGTCGCGCCGCGGCGTGGTCAGCGGCACCAGTTCGCGCCCGCGCCTCGGGGCGAGCGGCCGACAGCGCCTCGCCGATCCGCATCCGCAGCCGCCATAAATCCTGCGGGCGCAGGTTGGCGTAGCTCACTCGCCCGGCGTCCTCGCCGCCGGTGAAATCGGTCGCCTCACGCTTGCCAGTAAGACGCAACTCGCGGCCGCACGGCCTCACCGACGGCCCAGCGCGGCTCCCTGGCGTGCAGCGACCAGAGCGTCAAATACTCGACGTCCTGCTGGCCGCGGAGGTACGCCTTCAGTCGCACCGACGGCGTCGGCTCCGCTCTCGCCGCGGCGGGGCGGGTAGAACAGGCAGGTGCTATCGCCGGTCGTCCAGCCGTTGGCGGTGCCGACCGCCAGCCACGGCACCACCCCATCGGCGCCGAGCGACCGAGGCGTCGACGCACCAGCCGGCCGGCTGGGTGTTGGCCCGCTCGACGGCATTGCTGTCGCCATACTCGACGACCAGCTGCCCGTCGGTCCGCTTGCGGTCCATCACCATCCGGTGATACGGCCGCATCGCCCCGCTCACCACGTTGTAATCGAGCAGCCCGTCGAGACTGTCGCGGCTTGCCACATCGGCCGCGAGATGTCGGCGCGGAACAGCAGGCGCGCCGCCGGGTTGGCAGCGGCGATGCCCTCGTGCATCGCCTGGCCGAAGTAGCGCGCGCCCAGAAGTCCTGGAAGTGCGCCGGCTCGTCGAGCAGCCACGGCGATGCCGCGCGACCAGCCGCGCTCCTTGAAGTGTTCTTGTTGTTCAGGAAGAACTGAAAGCGCGTGGCGTGCCACTTCTGCGCATCGACGTGTTCAGATATCTCTTTACTCGCCTTCACCACTGCGGCCCGGTACGCTGGCGGAAAGGCGCGGTCAGCCCAGTAATCGCCGTTGTAGTTTCCCTCCATCGGCGCCCGGCCAGTTCTCGTGGACCGGCAGATAGAAGCACTCCAGCGGCACTCCCTTGCGCGGCAGATCGGCGAACGCCGAGCCGTCGAGGTACGGGCCGAACCGCCGGTCGAACTCGGCCCAGCGCAGCTCGCCGCCCTCCAGCCGCGGCCCCCAGCCGGCGGTCAGGTCGCCGCCGCTGCGAGTAAGGAACAATGTTGACGACGGTGCGGTGCCGGTGGCCGAGCCGGTAGTAGCCGCGCTCGTCGGCCGGCAGCCCGTAGCCGTTCATCTCCGGCAGGAAGCTGAGCCGGTCGGGCAGCGTGAACGCCCACACCGTCAGCTCAACCGGCAGGTCGAGCGCACCGTCCGCGGTCCGCAGCCGCAGGGTGGCGCGGTGCATGCCGGCTGGCGCGTCGTGTGGGACGACCAGCTCGACGTGCAGGCTGCCGCACTTCTGGCCGTCGATCCGTTCGCCCGCGGTCGGCACGCTGAACGGCCCGTCGAGCGGGACAACGACGTCCGGCAGCGGCCCCTGACGCGTCCCGACGTGCTGATACCGGCCGATGCGCACCTGCGGCGCCGACCTGCCGTCGAACGCCAGCGCCGGCTTGACGCCGTCCACCGCGCCGCGGAACAACACCTGGAAGGCGACGATCTCGTTGCGCGCGGCGTGCAGGCGGACGGTTTGCGTCGCCGCGTCCCACAGGTGATTGGCCGCCAGGTAACCGGCCGGCTGGCGCGGGATCAGCTCGCCGCGGATTGGGTGGACCTTGTCCAGTTCGTCGAGGACGGCGACCTCGGCGCACCCAGTTTCGGCAGCGGGCGGCTCGACCGGAGCGAACGTCGGCGACTTGCCCGGCAAAGCGGGGATGCGCCGGTCGGAGACGGTGACGGCTGTCTCGGCCGGTCGGCTGCGGTTACCGGCGGCGTCGATCGCGACAACGCTCACCGCCACCCGCGCTCCGCCGGCCAGCCCGAGGTCGCGCAGGTGCATCGTCACCCGCTCGCCCATCTTGCCCGCCAGCGGGATCAGGTAACGCGGCACCTCCTTGCCATCGACGGTGACGGCGAACCCGAGGGTGCCGGCGGGGCCGCGATCGGCCGGCGTCGCCCACGACACCAGCGCCTCGCCGGCGGGCAGGTCGGCCGCGTCGCCGCGGACGGCGGTCGGGGTGCCGGGCGCCTCATCGTCCCGTTCGCCGATCTGAATCGTCCAGAAGGGGGCGTTGGCGAGACCGGACTCGCGGCTGTGGAAGAAGCGGTTGGGGAACGGCCGCGCGGTGAAGCGCTCGCCGTCGCGCGTCCACTCGCTGCCGGTGTCGTCGAACACCACGAAGCCGTAGCTCAGGCCGGCGGCGCGGGCGGCGACGACCGCCGGGTCGACCGGGACCATCTGCCAGCCGCGCGCGTCGGGCGGCGTGGCATCGGCCATCCGCCACAGCGTGCCGCCCACGCCGAGCATGACCGCACACAGGTCGCTGCCGGGGCCGGCCCACAACGTGTCGGGGTGGCGGCGGCGGTTGAACGACGAGCTGCCGCGCTGGGGCGCGTAGCGGTCGGACGTGCCTTCCACCCACTCAGCGCCGATGCTGCCGACGGTGACGCGGTGCAGCCGCTCGGCGCCGGCCTGGCGCAGATGCAGCGTGGCGGCGCGGATGACCCGTCCGCGCAGCGGCGCCGGGTCGAGATCGACCAGGGATAGCTCCTGGTACGACTTGAACTTCAACCGCGCCGCCCCGCCCAGGTTGGCGTCCGCCTCCCGGTCGACGCTGGACAGCCACAGGTCGCGGCTGACCGGCAGCTTGAGCGGCGCGGCATCGGCCGCCCGCGCGGCCGGCGCACCGATGCCGAGGGCGGCGAGACACAGCGCGGCCGCGAGACGTCGGTTCATGGCAGGCTCTCCGGGATCGGACGAGTAGGAGGGATCTGCTTTTGAAGTAGCGGCGGAGTGGTTCGTCGCACAGGGCGCCGGTGGCTGGGCCGGTGGTCGGCTTCACGCTAGAATGCCGACACGCGGGTGGTCACTCCGACTGCCGCCTTTCCCCACACACGAGGACGGCGATCATGCCCCACCCCTGGCAGACCGGGCCGAGCATCGTCGACGTGCTTCGCGGCTGGGACGGCACGACGCCGTGCGACCTGCCGGACGAGGCGGCCGACGGCGATCAGATCCGCTTCGCCGCCGGCGCCTGGGACGGCATCCTCGGCCACCACTGCGCCGGCCTCGACGAGCAGGCCGAGGCGCGGCTGATCGATCGGCTGCTCGCCGCCCTTCGCGATCTGGTCCAGACCGACACCGACGCGGCGCGGGCGCATCTGTACGACCTGCTGGTTGGCGAGTCGCTGGTCCGCCACATCGACCTGTTTATCCGCGAGCTGACCACCCAGGAAGGGATCGGCCCAGCCGCGGTCCGGCGGCACGCCCGCTGGCTGGTCCGGCATGCGGCGCACCGCAACCCGCTCAAGTTCGGCATCGCCCTGCTCGGCCTGACCGGCGACGAGAGTGACCTCGACGTCCTCCGCCTGCTCGCCCGGCACGACGAGTTCACCCTGTTCGCCGCCGTCGCCGCCGCCGGCCACGTCGCCGACGCGGTCGAGGAGTGGTGGGCGATGGCCCAGCAGGTGAGCGGCTGGGGCAAGATCCACCTCGTCGAGCGGCTGTGCCGCCACGCCGATGACTATCCGCTCGTCCGCGCCTGGCTGCTCCGCCACGGCTGCGCCAACGAGGTGATGCCGGAATACCTGGCGCTGGCCTGCGCCGGCAGTGGCGACCTCGTCGGCGCGCTCGCCGACGACCCGGTGGACGACGAACTGCTCGACGGCGCGTGCGTCATCCTGACGGCGCTGCTCACCCCGCACGGCCCGGCCGGCGACATCGACAACTACCCCGACGCGACGTCCGCCATCGACAGCCTTTTGCGGCACCTGGACGACCGATGCGCGACGTTGCGGCGCCTCGACGCGGTGCGGCGGATCGACGACTGGCTGACCGGCGGCGAGGCGGAGACGTGGGCGGCGCGGGAAGAGGCCGGGTGGACCGCCGCGACCCGCGCCGAACTGCACGCCCGCTGCCAGGCGATCCTGACACGGGCCGAGTGGCCGCCGCGGCTGCGCGCGGCGTTCGCCGGGGCGGACGACTTCGAGCGCTACCTCGCCTGGAACCTGGCGAGGGCGGTTGGCGTCGATTTGTGGCCGGAGGCGTTCGCCGTGCTGCCGCAGCGGCCGACCGACGGGTGGTTGTACTCCTGCCTGCTCGACGGGGCCGACGCCGAACGGGCGGGGCAAGTCTTCGCCTTCGCCGAGGGACACCTGGACTTGCCGGCACTGGCAAGCGGGCCGGCCGACGTCCTCGGGCTGGGGCTGGGGTTCGAGGCGAACCTGTGCGTCGACGCGCTGCTGCAGCGCATGCAGCAGGGCGACGTGGTCAGTGAAGCGATCGTCGCCGCCGCCCTGCGCAGCCCGGTGGTGCGGAACCGGCACCTGGCGGCCGGCGTGCTGGAGGCGGTGCCGGCGTCGCGGTGGGGCGAGTCGGTGATCGCGGCCCTGCGGCAGACGGCGGCCGACGAGGTGAACGATGGGCTGAAAGAACGCTGGGCGGCGCTGGTGACCCAGCTGCCGACAGTTGAGTAATCAGTTACTCATAGAGGAGGGTGGCGGACGATGCAGGTCACGTTGACGGGCAAGGTGGCGATCGTCACCGGGGCGGCGTCGGGGATCGGGCTGGCGGTGGTCGGCAAGTTTGTGGAGGCGGACGCCGCCGGGGTGATCGCTGTCGACGTCGCCCCGGCGCCCGAACCGCTCCGCATGCTGACCGCCGGCGGCCGGGTGCGCTATGTGCGCGGCGACGTCGGCTGCGAGCAGACGGCGGTCGACTTCACCCGCGCCGCGCTGGACGCCTTCGGCCGCATCGACATCCTGGTGAACAACGCCGGGGTCAGCGTGGTCAAGCCGCTGCACGAGCACACCGCCGAGGAGTGGGACCACATCTTCAACACCAATGTGAAGGCGGTGCTGTGGGCGGCGCGGCAGGTGGTCCCGGTGATGATGCGGCAGCGGTCCGGGGTGATCCTCAACACCGGGTCGATCTCCGGCGTGGTCGGCATTCCGGGGCAGGGGGCCTACGCTCCGTCGAAGGGTGCGCTGCACCTGCTCACCCGGCAGATGGCGGTCGAGTACGCCGCGCACGGTATCCGGGTGAACGCCATCGGCTGCGGCACCATCGACACCCCGATCGTCCACCAGTCGGCGGCCCAGTCGGGCAACCCGGACGCCTTCTGGGCGATGCTGCGGAACAATCATCCGATCGGCCGCATCGCCTCCGCCGACGAGGTCGCGGCGTTCTTCACCTACATGGCCAGCGACCTGGCCAGCTTCTTCACCGGCGCCATCCTGATGATGGACGGTGGGTTCACCGCCAAGTGAGGTCGTATGCGCGCGCAACGTCTCGACCGATGCCGACGATGGCCGACGTGGTCACTCGGAGTAGCCGTCCTGCTCGCCGCCCTGCCAGCCTTCGCGGCGGAGGAAGCGACGATCCGCGTCCGCGCCGATCGGCCAGCGGCGCGAGTATCGCGTTACCTGACCGGCGTGTGCATCGAGGACGTCAACCACGAGATCTACGGCGGGCTGTACAGCCAGCTGCTCTTCGGCGAGAGCTTTCAGGAGCCGCCGCCGGCGTCGCCGATCGCCGGATTCGCCACCCACGGCGGCCGGTGGCAGGTGCGCGACGGGGCGGTCCACGTCGACGCCGCCGACGGGCCGAAACTGGTCAGCACCCGGCCGGCGTTTCGGGACGGCGAAGTGGGCGTCGAGGTGTATTTCGCCGAGCGGCGGGGCGAGAACGCCGGGCTGATCGTCCGCGTCGACCAGGCGGGCGTCGGCGCCGATCGCTTCGTCGGCTACGAGGTGGCGCTCAGTCCGACGCACCAGACGGTGCGGCTGGCCCGGCATCGCAACAACTATGAGCCGATCCGCGACGTCGGCTGTGCGGTCGCCGTCGGCCGATGGGTGCCGCTGACGGTGCGCCTGGCCGGCACGACGATCGAGGTCCGTGTCGACGGTAAGTCCGTGCTCCGCCACGACGACGGTGCCCGCGCGCTGCCGGCGGGCCGGGTCGGCCTGCGCGGCTGGCAGTGCCGGGCGGCGTTTCGCAACCTGTGGGTGAAGACCGGGGCCGACGCCGAATCGATTGCGCTACGCCAGCCGGACGTCGCCGGAGGTCAGCGGCATGTGGCGGCCGGTGCGCGCGGGCACGGCCAAAGGCCAGTATGCGCTTACTGACGATCGTCCGTTCGTCGGCACCCAGGCGCAGGGGATCCGCTTCGACGCCGGCGAGGCGCCCTGGGGGTGGAGAACCGCGGGCTGAACCGATGGGGGATTGGCGTCCACGCCGGTCGCCCCTACGAGGGCATCCTGTGGCTGCGGGCGGAGGCGGCGACGCCGGTGACGGTGGCAGCTGGAGAGCGGCGACGGCAAGCGGACCTACGCCGAGCGCGGCTGACCGCGGCCGGCAAGGACTGGCAGCGGCTCGCCTTCTCCCTCACCCCGACCGCCGCCGACCCCGCCGGGCGGTTCGTGGTGAAACTGACGCAGCCCGGTGTGGTCACGCTCGGCCACGCCTTCCTGCAGCCGGGCGCGTGGGGCCGATTCAAGGGGCTGCCGGTGCGCCGCGACGTCGTCGAGGGGCTGCTCGACCAGGGGATCACCGTCCTCCGCTATGGCGGGTCGATGGTGAACAACCCGGCGTACCGCTGGAAGCAGATGATCGGCCCGCGCGACCGGCGTCCGCCGTACCGCGGCACCTGGTATCCGCACTCGACCAACGGCTGGGGCATCGTCGACTTCATGGACCTGTGCGAGGCGGCCGGTTTCGAGTACATCCCGGCGTTCAGTGCCGACGAAACGCCGCAGGACATGGCGGACTTCGTCGAGTACGCCAAGGGGTCGGCCGAGACGCGCTGGGGCCGGCAGCGGATCGCCGACGGGCACCCGGCGCCGTACCGGCTCCGCTACCTGGAGTTCGGCAACGAGGAGCGCGTCGACGAGCGGTTTGCCGTCCGGTTTGAGGCGGTCGCCCGCGCCGTCTGGGCGAAGGACCGCGACGTGATCCTGGTCGTCGGCGACTTCCTGTACAATCATCCTATTGCCGATCCGGAAAAGGTAACGGGCGCCGCCAGCGGGATCACCAGTCTGGCCGGGCAGCGGCGCATCCTGCGGCTGGCGCGGGAGATGAACCGCGAGGTGTGGTTCGATGTTCACGTCGACACCGAAGGTCCCGGCCTGTCGCCGTCGGTCCGCGCCCTGCCGAGCACCATGGACGCTCTCGCCAAACTGGCCGACGGCGCCCGGCATCGTGTGGCGGTCTTCGAACTGAACGCCAACAACCATTCCGTCCGGCGGGCGCTGGGCAACGCCGTCGCCCTGCACGCCATCGAGCGCGACGGCCGGGTGCCGATCGTCACGTCGGCGAACGGCCTGCAGCCCGACGGGCAGAACGACAACGGGTGGAACCAGGGGCTGCTCTTCCTCAACCCGATGAAGGTGTGGCTACAGCCGCCGGGCCACGTCACGCGCATGCTTTCGAGTAACTACTTACCGCGAGTTGTGCCGTGCGAGGTCAGCGGGACGGCGCGGCTCGACGTTCATGCCAAGCGGAGTGATGACGGACGCACGCTGCTGGTGCAGGTGGTCAACCTGGACGCGAAACCGCTGGCGGCGACGCTGCGGGTCGACGGCTACACCACCACCGACCCGAACGCGCAGGTGACGACGCTGGCCGGCCCGCTCGACGGCGTGAACACCGCCGCCCGGCCCGACGCGATCGCGCCGCGCGTGTCGGCGTGGCGCCATGACCTGAAGGACGGAGCGACGCGGTACACGTTCGCGCCGCACTCGTTCACGCTGATCCGCTTCGGACCGCCGGTGGACGACAAACGGCCGTGATGGCCGTCACTCCACCGTCACCGTCTCGGCGACGCCGCTGGCCGGGTCGAGGACGACGAAGGTCTTCACCCGTGCCCGCTGAAGGGCGCCGGGGTTGATGACGCGGGTCGGCCCGGCCTGCCGGTCAACCGCGTGGTGCGTGTGGCCGTGAAACAGGTAGTCGTAGGCGCCAGACTGCACCAGGTCGTGCAACAGGTCGCCGTCGTGGCCGTGCAGAAACGCCAGCTGGCGGCCGGCGACTTCAAGATGACCGTATCGGTCATGTAACTGGCCGCCGATGGACGTAATCGCCTCGCGCAGTCCGTCGCGGTCCCAGTCGCAGTTACCGAGGACGAAGTGCGCGTTCCAGCCGCGGAACAGGCGGACGACCGGCGGATCCTCAATGTCGCCGCAGTGCAGCACCATCTCGGCGCCTCGATCGCGCGCCAGCGCCAGGGCCAGCTCGACGCGGTGGTCCTGGTTGTGGGTATCGGAGAGAATGGCGATCTTCATGGCTCACCACCCGGCGGCGGAGTGGCCCGCCGCAGCCTTCACCAGCGCCTCGACGAAGAAGTGCTCGCCCCAGGCGACCGACTCGTCGACCGCCAGGTTCTTGTGATAGTGGTAGATGCCGTGCATCAGGATGCCTTCCCACTCCGGCCGGTGGAACGGGACGTAGTCGTCGGTGCAAAGGGTTTGCAGGATGGTGAGGGCGGCGGTGTGATAGCGTGCCTGTTCGCCGGGGTCGGTCGTCGCCTCGCTCAGATCGAGTAGTCCGCTGGCGGCGATGGCGGCGGCCGAGCTGTCGACGGTCGGCGGCAGGTCGGCGGGCAGGTCGAAATCCCACGGCGGCACCAGCGTCGGCGGGCTGCGGCGCAGCCAGAAGTCGGCGTTGGCCCGCGCCACGTCGAGGAACTCCCGTTCGCCGGTGAAGCGGTAGGCGGAGGTGAAGCCGTAGAGCGACCACGCCAGCCCACGCGACCAGGTGGTGTCGCCGCGCCAGCCCTGGTGCGTCGTCTGCTTGACGAACGCGCCGGTCGCCAGGTCGAAGATCCCCTCGTGCGCCGTCCCGCCGTCGCCGCGGACGAGGGTGCGGGCAGTGGTGCGGCAGTGGTCGAGAGCTACCTGCCACAGCGCCGCGTCGTCGGTGGCGCGGGCGGCCCAGAAGATGATGCCGACGTTCATCATGATGTCGATGAACAGCGACTCCGGGGCGACGAACGACGCCAGGTAGCCGCCCTTCTGCTGCCGCAGAGCGAGAGTGCGGCCAGCGTCGATGAGCACGTCGCGCACCGCCGGCTCGCCGGTCAGGTGGAACCAGCGCAGGTAGGTGGACAGGAACAGGAACCCCAGGTCGTGAACATTGCGGTCAAAGCGGCGCGGCTCCAGGGCGCGGCTGAGCTGTTCGGCCGGCCCGCGCCATCTGGCGTCGCCGGTGTGCTTGTGCAGCAGCCAGAGGATACCGGGGAAGAACCCCTCGCACCAGTGCGTCCACCGCTCGCCCTCGCGGTTCCACTTTCCGCCGACGGTGTACATCGGCGTGTAGCCGGGGTGGTGGTCGAGAACGCGCTGGGCCTGCGCCGCGGCGAGGTCGAGGGTACGGCGGAGCGTCGGCAGCAGGCTCTCACGGGTCGGCGCGTCGGGCATCGGGAGTGTCTCCGGCGGGACGGGGGGCCAGAGAGCATTGTCGGAAGGCGGGGGGCGGTTTCAAGGAGGCCGACCGCGGTTGCGGGTTCGCCGGCGATTTCCTACTCTGGTGAGGGTGACGCCCGTGAGAAGGTGACATGACACGACGATCCCAGGCCCGCGAAGTCGCTCTGCTGCTGCTGTTTCAGCTCGACCTCAACCCGGAGGTGTCGCGCGAGGACGTGGTCGCGTTCGCGCGGACGCACCTGGCCGAGCAGGAGGAGGCGATCGCCTTTGCCCTGGCCCTGTACGACGGCGCCGTCGCTGCCCGCGCCGCCATCGACGAGCGGTTGGCCAAGGCGGCAGAGAACTGGCGGATCAGCCGGATGGCGACGATCGACCGCAACATCCTGCGGCTGGGCGCCCACGAGCTGACGGCCTCGCCGGACCTGCCGGTCGGGGTGGTGTTCAACGAGGCGATCGAGCTGGCGCGCCGCTACGGCTCGGCCGACTCGCCGGCCTTCGTCAACGGCGTACTCGACCGGCTGCACCGCGAGCGCGGCGAGCCGGCCGCTGTCGCCGTCCCGCCGTCCCCCGAGCCGTCGGTCCCCTGAATGCCCTCCCGCCAGCCGTTCACTCTGCTTTGCCAGCAGCTGGCCCGCAAGCCGGGCGCCGGCCGTGCCGACCTGCACCTGCACACTACCTGCAGCGACGGCAATTACACCCCGGCGGAGGTGATCGACCTGGCCCGCCGCTGCGGCCTGTCGGCGCTCGCCATCACCGACCACGACACGCTCGCCGGCGTCGAGCCGGCGCGGGATGCCGCCGGTGGTGCCGTGGAAGTGGTCAGTGGTGTGGAGATCACCACCGAGTTTCGCGGTCGCGAGCTGCATTTGCTCGGCTATTTCGTCGATATTCACGACCATGCGCTCAACGACGCCCTGGCCGGTATCCGCCGCGATCGGGTGGAGCGGTTTCACGCAATGGTCGAGCGATTGCGCGGCCTCGGCGTGTCCGTTACCATCGAGGCGGCCGGCTCGGCCCCCGAATCGCTCGGCCGGCGCTACCTGGCGGAACTGCTGGTGCGGCAGGGCAAGGCCGGATCGGTGCGCGAGGTGTTTCAGCGCTGGCTGGGCGATCGCGGGCGAGCGGCGGTGCCGAAGTGGCGGCTGCCGGTGGCCGAGGCGATCCGGCTGGTGCGGGCGGCAGGCGGCGTTGCGGCGTGGGCGCACCCGTTCTATGATGGGGCAGAGCCGGCCCTGGGCGAGCTGGCGGCGCTCGGGCTGGGGGCGGTCGAGGTCGAGTATCCCGACCTCCGCCTGACGCTCCGGCAGCAGTTGCGCGCGTGGGCACGGCAGCTCGGCCTGGCCGTCACCGGCGGCAGCGACTGTCACGGCCCCGGCCGTCGCACCGTCGGCGCCTGCACGATCTCGGACGAGGAGCTGGAACGGCTCCGGCAACTCAGAGGGAATTCATGTTCCGTGCCCTGTACGACAAGCTCAAGCAAGGGCTGACGCGCACCCGCAGCATCTTCTCGGGCATCGCCTCGCTGTTTCGGCTGCGCGGCAAGGTCGACAAGGACTTCCTCGCCGAGCTGGAGAAGAACCTCTACCTCGCCGACGTCGGCACCGGCGCGACACGGCAGATCGTCGACCGGGTAAGGCAGGCGTATCTCGACAAAGAAGTCACCGGCGACATCGAGGCGTTCGTCAAGGGGCTGCTGCAGGAGCAGCTGACCACTGGCTCGGCGGTGAACTGGGCGCCAAGTGGGCCGACAGTGATCCTGGTGGCCGGCGTCAATGGCTCAGGCAAGACGACGTCGATCGCCAAGCTGGCGCACCGGATGCAACAGGACGGCAAGAAGGTGCTGGTGGCCGCCTGCGACACCTTCCGCGCCGCCGCGGTCGAGCAGCTGACCATCTGGAGTCAGCGAATCGGCTGCGACATCGTCAAGAACCAGCAGGGCAGCGACCCGGCCAGCGTGGCGCACGACGCCTGCGACCGGGCCAAGGCGCGCGGCTACGACGTGCTGATCGTCGACACCGCCGGCCGACTGCACACCCAGGGCCACCTGATGCGCGAGCTGGAGAAGATCCACCGCGTCGTCAGTCGCCAGCTCGACGGCGCCCCGCACGAGGTTCTGCTGGTGCTCGACGCCACCAACGGCCAGAACGCCATCAGCCAGGCGGAGCAGTTCAAGAAGACGGTTCGCTGCACCGGCATCATCCTGACCAAGCTGGACGGCACCGCCAAGGGCGGCGCGATCTTCGCCATCAAGCAGAAGCTCGATCTGCCGGTGAAATTCATCGGCGTCGGCGAAAAGCTCGACGACCTCGAGCCGTTCGACCCCGAGACGTATGTCGAGGCGCTATTCGGGTGAGCGACAGTACGCCGTGGACGTCGCCTGTCAGGCTTGCCAGGCGAGCGGGAGCACGTCAGTGCCCCGAGTCGTACACTACCGTTGACGTCACGCTTGGGGCGAAGACGGCTGTTGTGGCAAGGCTGTTGTGGCAAGGTCTCCTGACCTTGCCACTCTGCGGACCGCAGGTCTCCTCCGGCGCGCGGAGACCTTCGGTCAGTCGGAGTGGCCCGGTCGGGAGACCGGGCCACAACTGGCGCGTACGCCGTGGCTGTCGCCTTTCGCACTTGCGAGGCGAGCGGGAGCACGTCAGTGCCCCGAGTCAGCGTGTGAAGCGCGACGTCGCGCTCAGGGCGAACAACTCCCGGCACTTACGTGCTCGGGCTCGCCAAGAACCGAGCCTTCCGGCTCGCCGAAACTCGAAGCGACCTCCTTCTTAACACCCGGATGAACGCATGGACGGTCTTTGTCTGGTCACGGGCGGCGCGGGGTTCATTGGCTCGCACCTGGTCGACGGGTTGCGAGCGGCGGGGCGGCGGGTGCGGGTGCTTGACGACCTGTCGACCGGCCAGCGCGACAACCTGAGCCGGCATCCGGACGTGGAACTGATCGTCGGCGACGTCGCTGACCCGGCGGCGGTGGCGCGGGCGATGGACGGGGTGCAGGTGGTGTTCCACCTGGCGGCGCTGGCGTCGGTCCAGCGCAGCGTCGAGGCGCCGGCCGACAGCCACCGCATCTGCGCCACCGGCACGCTGCACGTCCTCGACGCCGCCCGCCGCGCCGGCGTGCGCCGGGTGGTCTATGCCGGCAGTGCCAGCGCCTACGGCATCCCCGACGGCCCGGTGCAGTCGGAGGAGACGCCGATCCGCCCGCTGTCGCCCTACGCCGCCGCCAAGTTGTCCGGCGAGGTGTACTGCCAGGCGTTCGCGGTCACCTACGGCCTGGAGACGGTGCGGCTGCGGTTCTTCAACATCTTCGGCCCCCGCCAGCGTGCCGACAGCCCGTATTCGGGGGTGATCGCGCTGTTCATCGCCGCGCTGGGCGACGGCCGCACGCCGACCGTCTTCGGCGACGGCGAACAGACGCGCGATTTCACCTATGTCACCGACGTCGTGCAGGCGCTGATGCTCGCCGCCGACCAGCCGGGGGTTTCCGGGGAGGTGTGCAACGTCGGCACCGGCCGCGGCACCAGTCTGCTGCAGCTGATCGCCGCCCTGAACGGCCTGATGGGCACGTCGATCACGCCGCGTCACGCCGAGACGCGCGCCGGCGACATCCGCCACTCCCGCGCCGACATCACGAAGGCGCAGCGGTTGCTCGGCTACGCGCCGACCGTTTCGCTGGAAGCCGGCCTGGCGGAAACGCTGGCGTGGTATCGGTCGTTGAAGGGGTGAACGCCGTTTGCTCAGCGGATTAATTACTGGCCGATGGCAAGTTGTTTGCGGATCTCCGCCACGAGCGTCTCGGCGACCTCGCGGTGCCGGGGCACGGGCGCTTGCTGTCCGTTGGCCGGGTTGCGATACAGGTCGTGCCGGCGACCGTGACGGACGAAGACGCACCCGGCCTGCTCAAGCTCCTTGATTAGCGCCTGGTGTTTCACACCTCCAGCTCCACCGCCTCCCGTTGCGCGGCGGGGGGCGCCGGGGTACGTTCATGAGTAACCACTAACTCGTAAGCGTCCTGGATGTTGTCGCGGAGTTCTTCCAGCGTTTCGCCCTGACTGAAGACGCCGGGCACCTCCAGCAAGCGCCCGACGTAGAAGTCGCCGTCTCGCCAGTACTCCAGCGTGAATTGCCCGCGCATGTGCGTCTCCTCACGGCGTCTCATCGTACCGTGGTCAGCATAGGCGAACGTGCGGCGTGGGTGCAAGCCGGGCCGGGTCACCCTGCCAGGCACTCGCGGACGTAGCGGATGCCGTGGGCGACGTCGCGGAGGCGCTCTTCCTGGTTGCCGACCTCGCGCTCGATGCACAGCGGGCCACTGTAGCCGACCTTTTGCAGTGTCTTCAGAAAGGCGCGGATGTTCACCTCGCCCTGGCCGAGCGGCACCTCCTCGCCCCAGGCGCCCGGCACCGTCGGCCGCCTGGCGTCCTTGACGTGAACACTGCGAATGTCCGGCCCCAGCAGTTCCACCGCCCTTAGCGGATCTCCCTTGTCGTAGAGCAGCATGTTCGCCGGGTCGAAGTTCACCTTCAGGTTGGCGCACTTCAGCTCGTCGAGTGTTCGCCGCAGCAGGTCGGCCGTCTCCTGGCCGGTCTCGAACGCCACCGTCACACCCTTTGCCTGCGCCAGCGCACTGACCCGGCCGAGGGTGTCGAGAAACGGCTTGCGGTCGGCGTCGCCCGGCTCGGGGATGAACCCGGCGTGCAGCATCAGGTCGGTCAGACCCAGCGCGACGGTGCGGTCGAGCGCCCACTGCAGCCGCTCCAGCCGTTCGACGCGCGTGGCCGGGTTGCCGAAGCCGCCGGTGTGCTGGATCGTTTGCGGGGTGGTGTAGTCCTCGCCGGGGAAGCCGAGCATGGCGCCGGTCATGCGAAACCCGGCGGCGCGGGCGGCCGACGGCATCGCGTCGCCCTCGGCCCATGAGGCATGATGCGGGTCGCCGCACGCGATCTGCACCACGTCGACCCCCAGCCGGTCGAGCAACCCCTTCAATTCGGGGACGCTTTTCACCTGCAACGACCAGCTGCACACGCCGACGGCGAGCGGTTCAAGCGGCATCGGACACCTCGTCGCGTTGGAGGGGAGAGAGACGGCTCAGGAGCCGGGCGCCGGTTCGATCACGCAGCCGAGCGGGCCGAGTTCGGCGCCGTCGGTCTCGCGTGTTTCCTTCACCGTCGTGACCTGCTCGTGCTTCAGCTCGGCCACCTCCTTCGAGCCGGTCCAGATGACCGCCCGGCCGCTGGTGTGCGCCTCCATCATCAGCTGATACGCCCGCTCGATCGCGCACCCGAGCACCTTGCACAGCACCTCGATGACAAACTGCATCGAGTGGTGGTCGTCGTTCAGCAGCACCACGTTGTACGGCGGGAGACGCCACGTCTGCGTCCCTTCCTCGGTGGTCGGCTTCACGTTCGGGGTGGAAACGAGGGGCTTCATCGGGGGTGTGCTCCTCCAGCTCGCGGCTCTGCCCGCCCTTCCGCATCCGGGAGGGGAGTGATGCCGCGCGCGAATCGGTGGGTATGCGATGTAGTGTACCGGCTGGGGAGAACGGGGCCAAGCCCGACTGGTGAGGCGGCCGGCGGGAGAGAAAGAAAGCAGGGTGACTGGGTCGTAACCGATCGCAATCGGTCCCCGGATCGGGTCGAGCATTCACGACGTCATGCCGTGAGGGGTGCTCGGGGACGGACGGGCACTTCGCCTTACGTCCATCCCTTCGGCAGCCCGGCTGCCATGACGGCTCGCGCCGCTTTAGGCCCGCAGCTTTGCGCCATCCGCCTTTCGGCGGTGTAGCCCTTTCGAGGATGAAAGGCGTTTCGATCCGGGCGTGACTGCCGCAGTCACCCCCGATGCTGCCACCAAAACTGGCAACCTCGTTTGCTACCCAACCATAGATCACGCGGCGCGGGCGGGCAAATCGGGAATCGGCGCGAGTATGGGTTTTTCTGGCCGCGGCAGGCCGCCGTTCACTTCATTTTCGCGCCGCTACAACCGATACAGTCGATACGATCCGCGCCGCCGCGCGCCGGTCGTCGCGGTCGGGGCAAGGTAGGGGAGCCGGGGGGCTGACATCATGCGTGTGCTAACCGCCATCGTGCTGGGTGGAATTGTCGGGTCGGCTGTGCATGCCCAGGTGCCGGTGCCGTTCGCGCGCGGCGGGATGGCTCCGCCGGTGATCCCGCCAGGGCTGGTCGA
This sequence comes from Gemmataceae bacterium, assembly GCA_046350215.1. Lineage (GTDB taxonomy): Bacteria > Planctomycetota > Planctomycetia > Gemmatales > Gemmataceae > JAXMAU01. Next base: position 85,569 of record JAXMAU010000003.1, read on the forward strand.
ACAGGCGCCGACGATGGCGGCGCAAGTGGCGCCGACCGGCGAAACGCTGCGGACGTTCGACCCGCAGCAGGTGCGCGTCGGGTGGATCAACCGCCGCTGGGTGCTCGTCCACAATAGCGAGGTGCTCAAGGACTTTGGCCCCAACGAGTACGACGCCCGCATCGCCCTGCGCCTGATCCACGAGCTGCAGCTGACCCAGGTCGGCACTGTCGGCGCGCCCAATCCAGTAATCGAATACTGGCTCAGTCACGGCCAGCCGCCGCGAGCGATACCGCGGTCGACGCTCCGCACGGTGTCGCTCGATCCGTCGCGGCTGCGCGTCGAGCAGGTCGCCGGCCAGTGGTGCGTCCGCGAGGGGACGCGCACCCTCAGCTGCTTCGGCCCCAATCGCGCGGAGGCCGAGCGCGCCGTCGCCGTCTTCACGCGCTACGGCTTCACCCAGGCCGTGCTGGTCGGCCAGGTAACGCCGGCGATGACCATCTACCTGAGCGGGGCGCGCCGGTGTCCCGGCTGCAACCGGCGTCGGCCACCGCCCCGCGCGGTTCTCGCGGCTGGCGCAACCCCGACGGGTCGCCAAGGATCGAGCGACTAGCTGGCGGAAACAGCCCACCAGTGCAGGGGCTGGATGGCCTCGACCAGATCGCTCCGCCGGTCATGTGCTGCCGCTGCACACATCGTCCGGTTCGGCCCGCGAGCAGAACCACGATTTCCGCTGGCGGTCGCCGTCGTTGCCGCTCCGCCGCCGACCACGCCGGACGGCCGGGGTGCTGCGACTGGCGGCAGGTGTCGCTGCGTCAGGACGGGGTCGACTGGAAGCTGACCTGCGGCGGGACGGTGCTGGCGTCGTTCGGCCCTGCCGCCCATCGAGTGCGCGGGCTGGCGTCGTCGGCGCGGCCACTATCGCTTCAGCGAGCAGCACTGGGTGGGCGGCGATCAGCCGTACCTGGCCTACTTCGCCGCTCCGTCAATGCCGCGTAGCCTGATGCTCGGGCTGAACGCCGAGGAGTTTCAGCCGGACCGGCTGGAGGTGAAGAAGCCGAAAGCGGCTAATGCTGTGCCAGGGTGAGCGGGTGGCGCATTGCGCGACCAGGAGGCCGACGCCCGTCAGCTGCTCGACGCCATCAAGCGAAACCGCTACGACCGCCTGTGCCGCATCGGCACGCCGGGACAGGAGGCGATGACGTTCCTGGTGCGGACGCGATAGACTGAAGGGTGCCAGGTCCGCGTCCGTTCGAGGAGCCACCCCATGACCCAGCCGGACATCTCGCAGGCTCGCCGTTCGTCGTTCCTGTCGCTGCTGATAGCCGCGATGCTGGCGATGACCGCCGGCGCCTTTCTGATCCTGCTCAGCGGCGGGCTGTTCTTCCACGTCGTCGCCGTGATCGGCGGCATGGCGGTAGTTGCGGTGTTTCACTATCTTCTTTGGGAAAAGCCTCGGCGAGCGGACGGTCGGCGAGCGCGAGGAGATGACGCTCAACGAGCGGGCAAGACAATGACGCCGGCTCGTGGACCTACCGCCGGAGTCGACGAGTACCCTTTACTCGCTGATGAACCGGACGAACGCCGGCACGTCGCCGATCAGCCCCTCGTCGTACTGGCGGACGATGTCGAACCCATTGGCGGTCGGCTTGAGGATGGCGTGCGGCACGCCGACGTCATGAACGTGGTTTTCCGCAGCTCTGCGCGCCGGCGGCGTCGGGCTGCTGGTCGGTGCCTTCGCCGGCACGACGTCGGTGTACAGCTTGAGCAGCGTTCGACGGACATCGCCCTCGACCACCTGCGGCAGCGGGAACACGTTCCGCTCATTCAGCTTGCAGTTGGTGCAAAGGGTGCCGGTGAAGTCGACGAACACCAGCCGATTGTCCTTCCAGCGCGACCGCCTGCCTCGTCGAGATTGTGGTGCCAGACGAACGCATTGGCGGGCTTGGTCGAGGAGCCGCCGGCAGCCGGCTTTCGCCGCGTCGGTGTCGGGCAGCAGGAACGATTCGACCCAGGCGTAGATCGTGCCGCGCGGCCGCTGGGCGTCGCCCGAATCGGTCTTGAACAATCCCGCCAGGTACACCCCGAGGGTCAGGAACAGCAGCCCGAACAGCAGCCGCGGTACGCCGATGTGCTCGGCCGCGTCATGGTCGTGCGGCAGCTTGTACATCCCGAGCAGGTAGACCGGCGCAGGGGCGCTGATGGCGACATACAGCCCGAGCGAGAAGTCGAAGGTGAGGAACGAGCTGGCCCCGGCCGCGCCAGTCGCCGCCGCGGGCGAACTTGACCACCGCCGCCAGCTCCAGAAAGCCCATCACCACCTTCACCGAGTTCATCCACGACCCGGCCCGCGGCATCGTATGCAGCAGGCTGGGGAACACGCCAGCACGAAGAACGGCGAGGCGAACGCCGCCGAGAAGGCGACCACCGGCAGGGCTTGCCGCACTCCAGTCGGCTGCCGTCGCGTGGTCGCTTTCAGCGAGATGAACCCGCCGTAGATCGGCCCGACGCAGGCAAAGCTGATGATGCTGAACGTCAACGCCATGAAGAACACGCCGACCAGCCCGCCCTGGCCTCGAGGCGCGAGGCCGTTACGTCCTGCAGCCACGACGGCAGGGTGATGTCATACATCCCCAGCAGACTGAGCCGCGAACACGAGGAAGATCAAGTCGCCGTGCGCGAAGTTAGTGGCGTAATGCACGCTGATCTGCACCAGCACCTACGCCGCCAGCCCGCCGGCCGCCAGCACCAGGACGATCGTCCCGCTGTACACCGCCGCCAGCAGTACCGACTTGACGGGCGGCCGCCGTTTCGCCCGGCGGGTGCCTCGGACTGTTTGAGGAAGTAGCTTACCGTGATCGGGATCATCGGGAACACGCACGGCGTCAGCAGCGAGACGAACCCGCCGAGGATCGCCGCCAGCACGCTCGTCCACAACCCGGCCGCCTTGCGCAGCGTTGCGGTGGTTTCGTCCGCCTTTGTCCCCTGTTTGGCCGTCGCCGCCGGACTGGAACCGCCCGGCAGCGGGACGACGGTCGGCGCCGGCGGGGCGGCGGCGAGCCGCGCCTTCAGCTCGGCGGAGGGCGGCGCCTGGCCGGCGAGCACCGTGACCGGCACCTTCAGCTCGTGGTCCTCCCACACGCACGTCTTCTCGCACACCTGGACGTGCAGCTTGACCAGCAGTTCGATCGTCTGCTGACCGGGGCCGTCGGTTCGAGATAGACCTCCTGGGCGATCGTGAACGGCGTCTCGTGCTCCAGGTAAACGGCATCCAGATCCTTGCGATAATCCTTCCACTCCGGCTCGCTCTCGGAGATCGGGAAGAGCGGGCGCAGGTGGCGGCCCTCCACCTTCATCGAGCCGAGCATGGCCGGTGGCTGACGGCGCGCGGCGGGTGAGCGGGTGTGTTCGCGCCGCGGGCACGCCGCGGACGGTGAGGAAGAAGGTGTCGCCGCGGGCCACGCCGGCCTTGCCACCGGCCTGGTTCTGCTCGGAGAACGGGTCGGCCGGCGAGACGGACGCCTCGAAAGTGATGTGCTTCTTCTTCTCCGCCTGCCCCGGTGCCGGCACGGCGGCGAGCGAGACGACGGCGACGACCCAGGCGACGGCGACGAACGAGCGGCGGGAAAAGGCGCGCATGAAAGATCGTCCTTGGCGGAAACAAAGAGCCGGCGGCTCGCGCGCGCCGGGCGCGGTCAGGAGCCGGCCGGCTTCGGCGGCTGCACGTCCTGCAGCTTGAGCGTCGTCACCTGCTTCGTCCGCAGGTCGACGATGCGGATGCGATGGGCGTTGGTGTCGGCGACGTAGATCTTGCCGTCGGCGATGCTCAGCCCGCCCGGCTCGTTGAACAGCGGGCCGGCCAGCCAGCCGCCCGGCTCGCCGCCGAGAAACGTGCGGACCTCGCGGCGGGCCGGGTCGAGCACCTTGATCTTGCTGTTGTAGGTGTCGGCGATGTACAGCTGCCCCTCGTGGTAGGCCACGCCGAGGGCGTGCTGCAGCCGCACGCGCTCACCGATGCCGTCGACGTCGCCGAACTTGAACAGGTCCAGCCCGACCAGCGTGCGGACCTCGCCGCGGCCGATCATCGGCAACGCGCGGATGCTCGATGTCTCGCTGTCGGCGACGTACAGGATCCGGCCGTCGGTCGCCAGCCCGCTCGGCTGGGCGAACCGCGAGCGCGACAGCGGACCGTCGACGATGTCCTCGCCGCCGTCGCCGGCGTAGGCCGCGATGCGGTTGCGCACCAGGTCCATGACCCAGATCTGGTGGTGCCCGGCCATCGCGATGAACATGCGGGAGCCGTCGATCAGCAGGTCCCACGGGCTGTTCAGCCCGACACTCAGCGCCGCTCCGTCGCCCTCGCGGTCACGGCCCTGCTCGCCGGTGCCGGCGGCGGTCGTCACCGTCATCGCCTTCAGGTCGAGCACGCGGATCAGGTGGTTCTTGCGGTCGGCGACGAACAGCAGATCGCCCTTGAGCGCCATCCCTTGCGGGTCGTTGAACCGTGCCCGGTCGAAGGATCCATCGACCCGCCCCGGCATGCCGATACCGGCCACGGCGATCTTCTTGCCCTCCAGATCCGTAATGACAATACGGTGGTGGGTGCTGTCGGCGATGAATAGCCGCTTACCGGCCGGGTCGGCGAGCACCTTGCCGGGGAAGAACAGCGGACTGGCGCCGCTCTCCCGCGCCAGCTGGAACTTGAGCGGCCGGCTGTTTAGCGTCCGCTTCGCCCGGTGGATGCGGATCTGCCGGCCGATCTCCCGGTCCAACTCGTCGTACAGGCCCTCACCCGCCTCGTGCAGCACCATGTTGCCTTCCGGGTCGATGAGCACGAACGACGGCCACGAGCGAGCGCGGTACGCTCGCCAGATCGCCATGTGAGCGTCGTTCACCACCGGGTGAGCGATCTCGTAGCGGAGGATGGCCTTGCGGATGGCGTCGGTGTTCTTCTCGTTCTCGAACTTGGCGGAGTGGACGCCGATCACCACCAGCTCGTTGGGATACTTCTTCTCCAGCCGGGCCAGGTCCGGCATGACGTGGATGCAGTTGATGCAGCAGAACGTCCAAAAGTCGAGCAGCACCACCTTGCCGCGCAGGTCTTTCAGCCGCAGCGGGCCGGCGGTGTTCAGCCACGCCACTCCGCCGTCCAGCTCGGGAGCGGGGAAGCTGCGTTGCTTGACCAGGGCGTCGTTGAGCAACCGCTGCGGCGCTCCGGGGAGCGGCGTGTTCGGCAGCCACAGGGCCAGCGCCGCCGTCGCCACGACGGCGGCGGCGAGCAGGCCATGCCGCGCCCAGCGGCGGGTCGTCAGGTGCGAGAACATGGATGTCAACGGCCTCCTCCACGAGCTTGCGATACCGTCCGGCGGCCTCCAGCGAGCGAGCCGGCCGGCACTTCATCTTAGGCCGACCGTGGCCGGCGGAGCCAGGCGAGTCCGTCGTGTCCGGCCGGGCCGCCCGCCGTCCCTCGCCCGCTTGACCCTCGGGAGTGGGAACCCTACCGTGGTCTTCGGCGGCCACGGGGATCGACGCACCGACCTCCGACTAAGAGCATAACCAGGGTGATGACACATGGCTACAGGTGATGAGGCCGTTTCCGGCCCGGCCGACCGGACGAACGTCGAGACCGAGCAGGGCATCCAGGTGGGGGGCGAGCGCATCCCGCTCGCGCCGTTGCCGCCGGCCCCGCCGGAGACGCCGGTCGACATCTCCGGCCGGGTGCGCGCGTTCGAGTGGCTGCTGGGACTGCTGTTGCTCGCCTTCGCCTTCCTGTGCGGCAGCTTCCGGGCGACCAACGCCGACGTCTTCCTTCACCTCGCCGCCGGCCGGCTGATCGCCGCCGGACAGTACACCTTCGGCACCGACCCGTTCACTTTCACCTCGGCCGGCACCTGGGTCAACACCTCGTGGCTCTACGGCCTGGTGACGTACCTGCTGTACACCGCCACCGCACACGGCGGGGTGGTTTTGGTGGTGCTCAAGGCAGTGCTGGGGGCGGCGACGGCGTGGCTGATGCTGCGCGCCGGCTCGCTGCCCGGCCGGCCGGCGTGGATTCCGCTGGCCTGCGCCTTCGTCGGCGTGCTGGCGCTCAGCCAGCGGCTGCTGCTGCAGCCGGCGGTCGTTTCCATGCTGCTGCTCGCCCTGACGCTCTTTTTGCTGACAAGGGCGGACAGGTGGTCGCTGCGGCTGGTGCCGCTGGTGTGTCTGCTGTGGGTGAACGTCGACGCCTGGTTCCTGCTCGGGCCGGTGACGGTCCTCCTGTTCGCCGTCGGCCAGTTCATCCAGCGGACCCGGGCCACGCCGGGGGAAGATGTGGGCGGGCCGTCGCCGACGGCGCTGCTGGTGGTGCTGGCGGCGAGCGTCGTGGCGTGCCTGGTCAACCCGTTTCACATCCGTGTGTTCACCGTCCTGCCGGTCGGGCTGATTCGTACTGGCGGCACCGAGGCGCTGGCCACCGATTCCTATTTCGTCGGCTACTTCCTCTCGCCGTTTCTCAACGCCGACATCTACTTCCAGCCGACCTTCGGGCTGAGCGGGGCCGGGATCGCCTACCTGGTGCTGCTGGTGGCGGGCCTGCTGTCGTTCGTGCTGACGCTGGTGTGGCAGCCGAGCGCGGTGCGGTGGTGGCGGGTGCTGGTGTGGCTGGCGTTTGCGCTGCTGAGCGGGCTGAACATTCGCGGCATCCCCTTCTTCGCCGTGGTCGCCGCGCCGATTACGGCGCTCAACTTCCTCGATCTGGCCGGGCGGCTGGTCAGTCCGGCGGTGGCCGGCGACCTGCTCTACCAGCGGTGGGCGCTGAGCGGGCGGCTGCTGACGGTGGTGGCGGCGATCGCGCTGATCGTCGCCAGCGTGCCCGGCTGGCTGCATCCGCCGCACTTTCGGCGGGCGGTCGCCTGGGACGTCGAGGTGGACGAGGGGCTGAAGCAGGCCGCTCTCCGCATCCAGGCATGGCGCGACAGCGGCGTTCTGGAGGCCGGCCAGCACTGGTTCAACCTGACGCCGGAGGTCGGCAACTACCTGGCGTGGTTCTGTCCGGGAGAGCGAGCGTACCTCGATCAGCGGCTGGAACTGTACGGGGAGTCGGCCGCCGACTTCGTGGCGGTTCGCCGAGAGATCAACGGCGACCGGCGGGCGGCGGAGCAGGGGGATGAGCCGCGGGAGCCGGCCTGGCGGCGGGTGTTCGAGGAACGCCGCATCCCGTTCCTGTTCTTCTACACCGCCGACGCGAATCGGGCGCTCCCCGCGCTACTGCGGCTGTACGCCAACGCGGACGAGTTCGTGCCGTGCTTCCTGGAGGGCAACGCCGCCATCTTCGCCTGGCGCGACCCCCGGCCGGGCAAGGGTCGGCCGGTCGATACGCGGCTGCGGCTCGATTTCCCCGCGCGGGCGTTCGGCTCCGACCCCGTGAAGGCGCCCGAATCGCCGCCGCGCACCGCCGGCACGCTACCGTGGTGGCAGGAGTTGTTGACCCCCGACGCGGCGACCCCGACGGCGGCGGCGTCCGCCATGCAGCAGTTCACCCGGTTCGAGGCGTTGTCGCTGCGCTACCGGCAGCGGAACGAGCGTACCTACCTGGCGGCGGCGTTTGCCGGGCTGGTCGGCGTGCCGGCGGCGGCGGGCGGGCCGGTCCCGGGCGGGATGCTGCTGCCGCTGCGGATGACGCAGACCTACGCCGGAATGCTCGGCCAGCCGATGACCGGCCCCCGGACGCCGGTTGACCAGCTGGCCGCCTACCGGGCGCATCGGTTCGTCATCGCCGAGGACCAGGGGCCGCCATCGGCCCTGTACCTGGCGATCCGCGAGGGCCGGCAGGGGCTGGCGGCGGCGCCCGATGACGTGCTGGCGGAGCTGATCCTGGCCGAGGCGTACAACCGGCTGGCGTACCGCACCCGCGAGCGGACGCGGACGGTGGCGGTGTCCGCCACCGGCCAGGCGCAGACGTTCTTCCCGCACGTCCCGCTGATCCGCCAGACGCAGGTGGCGGCGGCGCTCCGCAACGTGCTGAAACTGAACCCGCGGCCGGATCGTCAGCAGAATGCTCACCGATTGCTGAGCGAGGTGTTCCACGAGCCGGAATACTTCGAGCCGCAGGTGCATCACATGAAGGAGTATCTGCGGCTGTCGCAGCAGCTCGGGTCGGTGCCGACGGCGGCGGCCAACAGCTCGCGCGAGGAGCTGAAAAAGCTGGAAAAGTTCGTCAAGGAGATGGAAACGCAGCTGAAGGGGCGGCAGGACGAGTATCTACTGAACGCCGCGAACAAGCCGCTGATGCAGAAGGTGCGCATTGCCCGCGAGAAGGGGTTGGCGGACACCGCGTTGAACCTGCTGCTGAAGGCCGACCCGCAGGAGCTGCACGAGCGGCGCGGACCGCGCGAGCCGTCCGGGTCGATGGTGACGGTGATGCTGCTGCTCGGCCTGGGGCGGATCGACGAGGCACGGGAGGCGCTGGTGCCGGACCCGGCCGCGGCGAGCGAGCGACGCGACTTCGGCATCCATCCGCTCGGCCTGCCGGCGTATGACTGGTTCCGCGTCCAGCTGGGGGCGGCCGACGGCGATTACGCCGCCATTGACGCGCATCTTGAATTGAGTATTCGCGAACTGGAAAAGAACCCGGTCTACACCGAGCTGCTGGCCCAGCTGGACGTGTTGCCGGCGAGCCTGGCGGGGCGGCCGGGCGACCGCGGGACGCTGGCGGCCGCCCTGGTCGGCTACTGCCTGCTACGGGAAGCGCCGCAGGGAGCCGGGCTGCCGTGGCAGTGGCTGCGGCACCTGCCGTACCGGCTGTACCCGCCGCACCTGCCGCGGCGGCCGGAAACCCATGCCACCGTCATTCAGGGCGCCCAGCTGCTGATGCAGGTGCAGGAGCCGATCGCCGATCTGTGGACGCTCCGCGCCTGGTTCGCGCTGGAGGCGGGGCGGATCGCCGACGCTCGCGCCCACCTGGCCCACGCGCTGAACCTGTCCGACTTCGGCGACGACGGCCGCGGTAACCGGGTGATCGCCGGCTTTCGTTCCCGCCCGCTGGCGGTGCTGGTGGAGGAGCTGATCGACAGCGCCGCCAAGCCGGAGTGACGGGTCAGCTGCCGAGCAGCTGTTTCCGCACCTGGATGATCTTGTCCGGCGGCCAGCGCGGCTGCGGCTCGACCGCCAAACGGGCGAGCAGATCGCCGGTCTTCGGCGAATGCATCGCCTCCCAGTGCGTCGCCCGCAGCGGGTAGGCCGGGACGCCCTGGGCCTGCAGCTCGCTGCTCCACTGCGACCGTGGCACCACCACGCCGTCGCCGCCGACCCGTGTCGCCCCGACCACGCAGACGAACTCGACCGCCACGGGGAGCCGCTTCTTCGCTCGCTCCTCCAGCACCTTCAGTCGCGCCCCGCGGGTGAGCGACAGCAAAAACGCCATCTGCGCCCCGCGGGCAGTCTTCAGCGCCGCCAGTACCGATCCGGCATTGGGTGAGCACACCTGGATCACCCGCGTCACCCCCAGGTCGGGGAAGTCCTCGACCACCTGCCGGGCGATCAGTCCGCCGGCGCTGTGGCCGATCAGCACGATCTGCGTATACCCGGCGGCCTTCAACCCGGCCAGGTGCCGCAAAAGCAGCGACGCCTCACACACCGTCTCGACCGCCACCGTCTGGCCGTAGGCCAGGCTGTAGACGTCGCCTTCCTGGCCAAGCCGCTTCACCACCGGGCTTTCCGCCTCCTGCCACGGCCGCAGCTTCGCCTTCTGGATCTTGTCGCCGTGCAGGAAGTGCAGGCTGAGGCCGTGGATCAGCACGAGGGCGCGCGGCTGCCCCGGCGTCCGGCCCGGCACCTTGGGGTTTGGCCCGACCTTCACGAACAGGGTGTCGACCGGCGTGGCCTTCTCGTCCACCGGCGGGGCCGGCGGCGTCAGCGGGGCGAACAGCAGATAAAGCAGCAGCGGGGTCATGTGACCGATGTCCCGGAAAGCGTCACGCGGCGACCGGCCGTCCGAAGGGCACGACGCCGCGCCACACGTCAAGGTTCGGACCGTCCAGTCATGCCGGCGACGGACCGGGCTGTCAAGGGGTGGTGTGGTGCCGGTAGGCCGGGTAGTTCGGGTTGTAATTTCCGATCGGGTCGCGACAATGCGCTCATCGATTCGACAGGTCAGGAGGACGGGAGCGATGGGCGTGTTGCCAGACTGGGCCATCGGCCGGGACGTGAAGATCGAGCCGTTCGACGCCGGGTCGATCAAGCCGGGCGTCATCTCCTACGGGGTGTCCAGCTACGGCTACGACGTCCGGGTCGGCCGCACGTTCAAGATCTTCACCAATGCCCGCTGCGCCGTCGTCGACCCCAAGCACTTCGACCCCGCCTCGTTCGTCGACATCGAGGGCGACTACTGTCTGATCCCGCCCAATAGCTTCGCGCTGGCCGAGACGGTGGAATACCTGGAGATTCCGCGCGACATGGTCGCCATCTGCGTGGGCAAGTCGACCTACGCGCGGTGCGGCATCATTGTGAATGTCACTCCGCTGGAACCGGAGTGGCGGGGCAAGGTGACGATCGAGATCAGCAACACCACCCCGCTGCCGGCGAAGATCTACGCCAACGAGGGGATCGCGCAGATCCTGTTCCTCCGCGGCGAGGCGGTCTGCAAGACGAGCTACGCCGACAAGGCCGGCAAGTACCAGGACCAGAAGGGACTGACGCTGCCGTTCGTCCAGGGGCAGAAGCGGCCGACGTGATCCCCGCTCGCGCAGCTGCGCTTCGAATTCGCGTCGCCCCGTGAAACCAGTCGCGCAGCTGCGGAAACGGCCCCCCGCAGGGCGGGTGGGCGCAGGAGACGCACTCGTCCCGCACCGTCGCGACGATGCACGTCGGTCTGCGGGAAAGGGAGCCAGTTCACCGCTCTTCGCTACCTTCTCTCTCCGGTCCGGTCCGGGCCAGACGTCTTGCGTAACTGAACGCCTGTCGGGTAGTCTGCCGGATGGTGGGATTGCGGCCACGTCCGGCGGCGCCTTTCTCCAGGGGCATTCCGGTCATTGCGGTCGTACCACCGCGAGCGGTCGTGCCGGGTCGCGCGGATGTGCGTGCGGCGGAACGGCATTTCCGGCACCCGTACCGATGCCGGACGGGAAACGTCCGCCGTTCCCTGGCACAATGATATGTCCGGTGGCGTGTAGTGCCGCCTCCGCCGACCTCCCCTGGGTGACAGCGATGCAAATTCCTCGTCGATACACGGTCGAAGGACGGGATCCTTTCGCCGCGGTCCACTTCGTGCCGCGGACCTCGAAGATCTCCAACCCGGACGGGTCGGTGGTGTTCGAGATGAAGGACCTGATGGCGCCGGAGCACTGGTCGCAGGTGGCGGTCGACGTGCTCGCCCAGAAGTATTTCCGCAAGGCCGGCCTGCCGCGGCAGGCGGTTCGCGTTGCCGAGGACGGAGTCCCGGAGTGGCTGCAGCGGAGCGTGCCGGCCGACGGCGACGCGCGCGACGCCCACGAGACCGATTCGCGGCAGGTGTTCCATCGCCTCGCCGGTTGCTGGACTTACTGGGGGTGGAAAGGCAGCTACTTCTCGACCGAGGCGGACGCGCGCGCCTTCTACGATGAGACGTGTCACATGCTCGCCGCCCAGCTGGCGGCGCCGAACTCGCCGCAGTGGTTCAACACTGGCCTGCACTGGGCCTACGGCATCGACGGCCCGGCGCAGGGGCACTACCGCGTCGACCCGAAGACGCGCCAGGTGGTGCGGTCGACGTCGGCCTACGAGTTTCCGGCTCCGCATGCGTGTTTTATCCAGAGCGTCCGCGACGATCTGGTGAATGAAGGTGGCATCATGGACCTGTGGGTCCGTGAGGCGCGGATCTTTAAATATGGGTCCGGCTGTACCTCCGGTGACTCGCGGGTCTACCTCGAAGGAACCGGCTTTCTGCCAATCCGCGATCTCTTTGGCCGGTTCCGTGACGAAGGGCGCCCGATTCAGGAGTTTGACGGCAAGGGTCGGTATATCGACGTATCCGACCTGAACCTGCGGACTCTTTCCGTCGATCCCGAAACGGGCGTGTACGACCTCGACCGGATCGATCGGGTCTGGAGCTACGACGTCGCTGCCGAGGACAAGGTGGTCGTCCGGTTCGACACCGGGGCCAGGGCCGTGGTGTCCGCCTGGCATCCCTTCCTGGTGTGGGATGGCGAGCGGGTCGTCGAGCGGCGGGCTGATCAGCTGCAGCGTGCCGACGCGGTGATCGCGCCGAACGAAACTGCCCCCGCCAGTCTGCCCGTCCGGGACGCCTGGGTCGAGTACACCACGACCTACCACCAGTCCGCGGAGGCGCACCGGGTGCGGATCGACACCGATCTGGCCTGGTTGTGCGGCTACTTCCTGGGTGACGGCAGCCTCGGGCATGTTCGCCGCATGACCACCAACAAGTACGGAACGACCTACCGCTACGACGGCCTGCGCCTGCGGTTCCACGACGAAACGACCGAGGTCCTCGACCGGGTGGCGCAGGTGGTCGAGCGGGTGTTCGGGGAACGGGCGACCGTTCAGGAGGACGGTCGGGGAAGCAAGGGGCGACACCTGAGCTACACCGGCCGCAAGGTGACCGGCTTCTTCGCCGCGCTCTTCGAGGTCGGGCCGAAGACGCACACGCTGGCGATGCCGGCCTTCGTCTGGGAGGGTGGACCGGAGGTGGCGCGGGCGTTTCTCGCTGGCCTGGTGGACTCGGACGGCTGGGTCGCCGACGGCCGCGTGCTGTACGCCACCGCCACGGCGGAGTTCGCCCGGGACGTCGGCGTCCTCGCGTCGCTGTACAGCCTGGGCGGGGGCGTGGTGGCGAGACGACGGGACTTACAAGGTCACCGTCCTGCATCGAGCGCGTCGGACTGGAGACGCGCGCGCCGAACTGGCGATGCACCTGACGCACCCGGATCGGAAGCGGCGGACTCCTCGCCTACGCCCCTTCGGCGCACGAACGCAAGTTCTGCATGCCGTTGAGCGACCGGCTGACGGCCGACCTGTTCGGCGAAGGTCATGCGGCTGCCGACTGAGCTCCGGCTGGCGGTGGAGACGACACGCTGCACCTCGGTCGGCTGCACTACGAAGGAGTGATTAACCCGACCAAGCTGACCGAGCGGTCGCCCTGCTCGGCCGGTGCGACCGGACCGCCGAGCGGGTCGCCCGCATTGCTCGCTCGCTGGCGTTCGTCCGCTCGGTGGAGCCGTGCTGCGAGAACCCCGACTTCTACGACCTGACGGTCGCCTGCCACAACAACTACCTGGCAGGCGAAGGCGGATTGGTGGCGATTCACAATACCGGATCCAATTTCTCCTCTTTGCGCGGCGAGGGTGAGCCGCTGTCTGGCGGCGGTAAGTCGAGCGGGCTGATGAGCTTCCTCAAAATCGGCGATCGCGCTGCCGGCGCGATCAAGTCGGGCGGGACAACACGTCGCGCTGCCAAGATGGTGGTTCTCGACCTGGACCACCCGGACATCGAGGAGTTCGTCAACTGGAAGGTCATTGAGGAGGACAAGGTAGCGGCGCTGGTGGCGGGGTCGCGGCAGCTGAGCCGCCATTTGAACGCCATCCTGCGCGCCGTCCACACCTGGCCGACCGCCGTCGACCGGCTCGACCGGCAGAAGAATACCGCCCTCCGCAGAGCGATCGCCGACGCTCGTGCGGCGATGATCCCGGTCAACTGCGTCGAGCGGGCGCTGCAGCTCGCCAGCCAGGGGTACACCTCGCTCAAGGTGGAGGAATACGACACCGACTGGACGTCGAAGGCGTACTACACCGTCTCCGGGCAGAACAGCAACAACTCGGTGCGCGTGACCAACGAGTTCATGGACGCCGTTCAGAAGGACGGCCCGTGGGCGCTGTACTGGCGGACGGAGAAGGAGCGGGCGGCGCGGCAGGGGCGAGCGGCCAAGCCGCGTAAAACGTTGCGGGCGCGCGACCTGTGGGAGCAGATTGCCAACGCCGCCTGGACCTGCGCCGACCCCGGCATGCAGTTCGACACCACCGTCAACGAGTGGCACACCTGCCCCGCGGATGGCCGGATCAACGCGAGTAATCCGTGCGTCACCGGCGACACCTTGGTCGCGACCAACGACGGGTGGGTACGTATCGATCGGTTGCTCGATCGGGACACAGAAGTGATCGGTGCGGACGGCAAGTTGCATCCGATTGCCCCTGCTTTCCCGACCGGCACCAAGCCCGTCTACCGCCTTCGCACCTGTGCCGGTTACGAGGTCAAGCTTACTGCGGATCACCGGGTTCTCACCGCCAACCGAGGTGACGTACCAGTCTGCGAACTGACCCGCGACGACGTCGTCGTTCTAGGCGCAGGGACGTTCAAAGATCGACATGGTGTGGACGGAGGCGCCCACCTCGACGACCGATTGACCGAGTTGTTGGGTGTGCTCGTCGGCGATGGCTGCCTGATGGGGGAACAGGAGACGGCGATCGTCACACTGGCCCCGGAGGAAGCCGCAGTGGCGGCTCGGCTGGAAGAGAGCTTGCGGTCATACAAGGCAGAGTTTGCGACCGACGGCCGCGGTGCTCGGGACTGCACAACTCACACTCCCCAAACGACCCTGCGCCTTGGCACTTCGTCTCGCTGCGTCGTTGAGTCGATGAAGCGGTACGCTGTTCTGAACGAGGGGAGCCATCAGAAGCGGTTCACGGACGAAGTCTTCCGCCTCAACCGGGACTCGCTTGCCGGAGTGTTGCGGGGGCTGTTCACCGCCGACGGGACGGTGGCGAATTACGGGCAGAAGTCGCAGTATGTATCGCTCGACAGCACATCACTCGAACTGCTCCGCCAGGTGCAGGTGTTACTCCTGTCGTTCGGGATCAAGGCGAAACTGTATCGCGACCGTCGTGTGGCAGGGCAGACGACGGCTCTCCTGCCCGACGGCCTGGGCGGCGTTCGCACCTACCCTGTTCGGCAGATGCACAGCCTCCGCATCAGTCGCAGCTCGCGGTTCGTCTTCGAGCGAGAAATCGGCTTCATCCCCGGTAGTCCAAAGGCAGAACAACTTGCCACACTTAACCGGACTGTGACGACATATGCGGATCAACTTACAGATCGCGTCGACAGTCTGACCTATCTTGGAGGTCGAACCTGTGTATGACCTCACCGAATCGGTGACCATCACTTCGTTGCTAATGGGGTCGTGGTACAATTGCTCGGAGTACATGTTCCTCGACGACACGGCATAATCTCGCTCTCTCTCAATCTGCTCACGTTTTACGACAAGGCAGCGCTTCGATGTCGATTCGTACCGACATGCGACGCGGCTGTGGACAATCATCCTCGAAATCTCCGTCTACGGGCGCAGTTCCCGGCGGTGGCGGTTCGCGCAGAAGTCGCATGACTCGCACCCTCGGCCCGGGGTACGCCAACCTCGGCTCGCTGCTGATGGTGCAGGGTATCCCCACACCCGCCGGAGGGGCGCGGTGCGCGCGCCGTGATGGCGGTCATGCACGCCGTCGCCTACGCCACGTCGGCGGAGATGGCGGCCGAGGTCGGCCGCCGCGCTACGAGGCCAACCGTGAAGCGATGCTGCGAGTCGTCCGTAATCACCGCCGCGCTGCCTGCTGGATCACCCGCCGCGGGGCGACTATGAGGGGCTGACCATCCCGCCCGTCGGCATCGATGATCGGGTGTGTCCGGCGTACCCCGTCGAAGCCGCACGCCGCGACAGCGACCGCATGGTCGAGCTGGGCGAGCGTCATGGCTTCCGCAACGCCCAGGTCAGTTGTGTGCCGACTGGCACCATCGCTCTTGTCATGGACTGCGACACCACCGGCATCGAGCCGGACTTCGCCCTCATCAAGCTCCGCTGTGCTGGCCGGCGGCGGCTACTTCAAGATCATCAACGCCTCGATCCCGCCGGCAACGCTCGCCCGACTCGGCTACACGCCGGGCGCAGATCGACGACATCGTCCGCTACTGGCGCCGTGCGTCAGTACCCTCAAGGGCTGCCCGCACGTCAACGAGGCCAGCCTGCGAGCGAAGGGGGATGCCGGCGGAGGTGCTGGCGCGGATCGAGGCCCAGCTTGCCGGCGGCTTTTGAGCTGGGGCCTGGGCGTTCGACCGCTGGCCGATCAAGACGACGTGCTCACCGAAGTGCTCGGCTTCAAGAAGGAACAGGTCGAGGCTCGGGTTTGACGTGCTGACAGCGCTCGTCTGGCCAAGGCGTGAGCAGATCAGTCAGCCGGTGCGCCTGCTCGCGGGACGATGATCGAAGCGCCCCGCACCTGAAGCCGAACACCTGCCGGTGTTCGACTGTGCCAACCGCTGCGGCAGCTCGGCAAGCGCTTCCTGTCGCCGGAGTCGCACATCCGCATGATGGCCGCCGCCCAGCCGTTCATCAGCGGGCGCTATCAGCAAGGACGACCAACATGCCGCACAACGCCACCGTCGAGGACGTCAAGAAGGCGTACCTGCTCAGCTGGCAGCTGATGCTCAAGGCCAACGCCCTCTACCGCGACGGCTCGAAGCTGAGCCAGCCGCTCAACAGCATCGCCGACGTGCTCGACCTGGACGCTGCGCGGCGGCGGTCGAGGAGCCGAAGGCGGAGCCGGGTGAAGGTGGCGGAGAAGATCGTCTACCGCTACACGCGCAGCGGCGGTGGCCGCCTGACCGGCGGGCCGGGCACACCCAGAAGCGGCGGATCGGCGGGCACAAGATCTACCTGCACCGGCGTACGAGGACGGCACCCTTGGCGAGATCTTCCTCGACATGCACAAGGAGGGGGCGGCGTTCCGCAGCATGACCAACTGCCGCCATCGCCGTCTCGCTCGGCCTGCAGCACGGGGTGCCGCTGGAAGAGTACGTCGATGCCTTCCAGTTTGTGCGTGCTTGAGCCGAACGGGATGGTGCAGGGCAACCCGCACATCAAGATGACCACGTCGATCATCGACTACATCTTCCGCGAGCTGGCGATTACGTACCTGGCCCGGCACGATCTGCCGCAGGTGTCGCCCGACGATCTCCGCGGCGACGCGCTGCATCGCGAGCCGGCCGGCGATGCCGCCCCTGCCGCCCCGCCGTCGTCAGCGCGGCAAGCGCGGGCGTTCGAGACGCCGCGCACCGGCCACCTGCCGGCGCAGCCGGAGCAGGCGAAGAACGGCCACGGTCACAGCCACGGCCGGCGGCATCCGGCGGCGCGCACCGTCAGCATGGCGGGCGCAGTGCCAGCGCGGCTACGGGCATGAGGGTGATCCATGCCCCGAGTGCGCCGCCAGCTGACGCTGAAGTGCAGCGGTTCGTGCTGCAAGTGCGACAGTTGCGGGCGCCACCCGGGTGCAGCTGACCGACCTGCCGGCTGTTGGTCATCTGCTCCCGGACGGACGCCCGTGTCCGTCCGGGGCTTTTGCGTCGGCGACCTCGCGGGCGGGAGGCAGTGTGATGGTGTACCTTGTCGCGTACGAGCACCTGTTCGGGCGACGGCGGCGAGACCGGCCTGGGCGACGGCACGCGCGTGCCGAAGGACCACGCTCGTGTCGCCGCCTACGGGACGGTCGACGAGCTGAACGCCACCGTCGGGCTGCTGCTCACCCTGGCCCCGCCCGAGGCCGACCTGTTGCTCGCCATCCAGAACGACCTGTTCGACGTCGGCGCCGACCTGTGCGTGCCGCCGGCAGCGGACGAACAACCCGGCGCCTGCCTGCGCGTGCGGCCCGAACAGTGACCCGGCTGAGCACGCCATCGACCGGCTAAACGCCGCGCCGGCACCGCTCACCAGCTTCGTCCCGCCTGGCGGCGAACCGGCGGCGGCGTGGTGTCACCGGCGCGCACCGTTCGCCGGGCGCGCCGAACGCGACGTCATCACCCTGGGGCGGCACGAGACGGTCAATCCGCAGGTGATCGTCTACCTGAACCGGCTGTCGGACCTCCTCTTCGTGCTCGCGCGTCTACAACAAGCAGGGACGCGGCGACGTCCTCTCTGCGCCCGGAAGTCCGCGGCGGGCCGCGACAACCCACTAGATGACCATGTTCCCCATCAGCGTTCGCCGACGAGATTTCCTCGATCCGCTCGCACAGATCGACGTCCCCGCCCGCGCCGGCGTGCGGCACATCGAGTTGCGCAGCATCCACCAGACCAACGTCCTCGACCTGTCCGACGCCCAGCTGGCCGATTTCCTCGCGCGTGCCCTGCTCGACGCCCGC
Organism: Gemmataceae bacterium; assembly: GCA_046350215.1. Taxonomy (GTDB): domain Bacteria; phylum Planctomycetota; class Planctomycetia; order Gemmatales; family Gemmataceae; genus JAXMAU01. Next base: position 103,695 of record JAXMAU010000003.1, read on the forward strand.
GGGTTCCGCCTCGCCGCCGTCGGCTCGCCGATCGGCAAGGTGAAGATCGACAGCGACTTCGGGCCGCACCTGCAAGCGCTTTCGCCACGCCCTGGAGGTGCGCGGTTCGACACGCCGAACATGCGCATCTTCAGCTACTACCCACTCGGCGAGCACCACGACTGAACGACGTCCCGGCCGAGTGGGAGCGGCAGGTTTTCGACCGGCTCGGCGAACAGGTGCGCCTGGCCGAACAGGCCGGCGTGCGGCTCTTGCACGAGAACGAACACCGCATCTACGGCGATTCGCCCCACTGCGGTCCGTCTGTTCGAGACGATTCGCTCCGAGGCGTTCAAGGCGGGTGGTAATGACGCTGCCAATTACGTCTTCTGCAGCTACGATCCGTGGACGGCTGGCAGCGGACGAAGGGCTACGTCAACCACTTCCACATCAAGGACTTCGAAGGCGGGCGAGCGCACGGGTCGATCGCTGGCGAGGGGCAGGGCCGGTGGCCGGAGGTGATCGCCGAGGCGGTCGCGTCGGGCTACCAGGGCTTCGCGACGATGGAGCCACACCTGCTCGGCGGTGGGCCGACCGGCGGCGTTACCGGCCCGGAACTGTTCCCGAAGGCGATCGAGGGCACCAGCGCCATCGTCACCGCTGGCGCCGGCGGACAGTGCGGTTGATCGCCACGGCCGCGGAGGCAATCCTGCCCGCGGCCTCCTGCCGTGCCTGGCTCTCCCATCCTCTGCAGATCCTGTCTTCTCCGCCGTTGACCGTTTCCGAATCCTGCTCAAGTCCTTCCCCGGAAAGACGATGTATAGTTGAGACATTCCCTCGGCCTTGTGCTTCACTCCGATCCGCGGGATGAAAATCCGTCTGGTCTGGTGCGTAGGGAATTGTTAAAGGCGGTGACCACAGCATCCAGCTTCGCGCCGCAGCGAGGTGAAGGTCACCATTTAACCAGTTTCACCAGGAAGCCACGGGAGGCGGCCATGAAGATCGGGGATGTATCCCGGCGTCGTCGCTTGGCTGATCCGGTCCGGATGCGGTGGTACGCCCATCATCGGGCGGTACGGTTCTCCCGGCGGATGCTCGGCCGAGACTGCCTGGGCGGCGCGCACCCCCTGGCGGGGAGCGGCCCGGTCGTCACGATGCACGCCAACGGCTGACCATGCCCCTCTCTCGCTGCCCGCGCCCGAACCTCCTTCCGCGTCCCTGATCGCTGATCAGGGCGAACTCCCACTCTGGCGAGTTCGACTTCCCCATGCGTCAACCTTCGCTCCCTGTGTCGCAGGCCGGTTCACCCGGTCTGACTGCCTTTTTCCATCCGCGCCGGCCGACCCGACCGCTACGATGGAGGTATCGCGGGTCCACATCCCTGCCGGCCACCGACGAGGACACCGATGGCGACGCTGCTTGTGCGCGGGGCGTGCCCGCATGATTGCCCGGACCCCTGTGGAGTCGTCACCGAGGTCGCGGACGGCCGCGCCGTCGGCTTCCGCGGCGACCCGGACCACCCGGTCACGCGCGGCTGGCTGTGCGCCAAGGTGCGGCCGTATCTCGATCACGTCTATCACCCCGACCGTGTGCTGTACCCGCTTCGTCGTGTCGGGCCGAAGGGCAGCGGCCGGTGGCAGCGCGTCGGCTGGGACGAGGCGATCGCGGAGATTGCGGAGCGCTGGAAGGCGATCATCGCCGCCGACGGCGCCGAGGCGATCTTGCCGTACAGCTACAGCGGCACGCTCGGGCTGGTGCAGATGGTGGTCGCCAGCGGCCGCTTCTGGAACCGGCTCGGCGCCAGCCGGCTGGAGCGGAGCATCTGCGGCGCCGCCGCCGAGATGGCTGTCGAGGCCACCCTCGGCCGCCGCTGGAGCGCGCCGTACGAGGACGTGCTCAACAGCCGGCTCGTCCTCCTCTGGGGTCACAATCCGCTGTCGACCGCACCGCACTTCATGCCGTTTCTCCGCCAGGCGCAGAAGCGTGGGTGTCTGCTCGTCGTCGTCGACCCGCGCCGCACCGCCAGCGCCGCCGGTGCTCACCTGCACGTCGCCCCCTATCCGGGGAGCGACGGAGTGCTGGCGATGGGGCTGGCGCGGCTGCTGGTCGAGGCGAACCAGCACGACGAGGCGTGGCTGCAGGCGCACACCGTCGGCTGGCCGGCGTTCCGCGAACGGCTGGCCGATTTTCCGCTCGATCGCGTCGAACGAGAAACCGGGGTGCCCGCCGCGCAGGTTCGCGAGCTGGCCCGGCTGTACGGCACCGTCCGGCCGGGGCTGCTCAAGTTCGCCGACGGCGTGAACCGTAATCTCAATGGCGGACAGAACGTCCGTGCGCTGTGCGCCCTGCCGGCGCTCACGGGCCAGTATGGCGTACCCGGCGGCGGGCTGTCGTACAGCACGTCGGGCTACGTCAAGTGGGACGCCGACGCGGTTCACAAGTGGGCGCAGTGTCCGGCTCCGGGACGCAGCGTCAACATGAACCGGCTCGGCGCCGCGCTGCTCGGCGAGGTGAGCGGTCCGCCGATCCGCTCGCTGTTCGTCTTCGGCGCCAACCCGGCGACCTCGACTGTCCACGCCGGCGCCATCGACCGCGGACTGCGCCGCGACGACCTGTTCACCGTCGTCCACGACCTGTTCCTGACCGACACCGCCGACCTTGCCGACCTGGTGCTGCCGGCCACGTCGCAGCTGGAGCAGACCGATCTGCACAAGGCCTACGGCCACACCCGGCTGACCTACAACGCCCAGGCGATCGCGCCGCGCGGCGAGGCGAAAAGCAACTGGGAGCTGATCGGCCTGCTCGCCCGTGCGTTGGGATTCGACGAACCGTGGCTGCACCAGTCACCCGACGAGGTGATCGACGAGGTGCTGACCGCCATGTCGGCTCACGACCCGCATTTTCGCGACGTGACGCTGGCGCGGCTGAAGGCCGAAGGGTCGGTGCCGCTGCGGCTCGGCGGCGCGGTGCCGTTCGCCGACGGGGTGTTCCCGACGCCGTCGAGGCGAGTAGAGCTTTACTCGGAAGCGCTGGCGCGGGCTGGACTCGACCCGCTGCCCGGCCGGTTCACTCCGGCCGTCGACGCCAGCGACCCCGACGGCGCGGCGGCGGACGACAGCCTGCGGCTGGTATCGGTGGCGTCGCATCACTTCGTCTCCAGCAGCCTGGCCAGTCAACCCGGGCCTGCTCGACCGCGCCGGCCCGCCGATCGTCGAGGTTCACCTGATCACGGTCCGCGGCATCACCGACGGCGACCCGGTGGTGCTGTACAACCGCTGCGGCGAGTGCGCCTGCGTGCGGTCGTCACCGATGCCGTTCGGCCGGGGGTGTGGCGTCGCCCAAGGGACGGCTGGAGCAAGCTGTCTCGGCGGGCAGCGTCAACTGGCTGACCACCGACGCACTCGGCGACCTGGCCGGACAGAGCAGCTACCACAGCACCCGCGTCTGGCTGCGCCGGCCCGACGGGCGCGCCGGACGTAAGATAGGAAAGGCCGCAGCGAAGGGACGACCAGGGAGGGACCGGACGATGGCGGACTGGCTGCTCGAGCATGTGACGCACCTGACGCTGTTTGCCCTGCTCGACACCGTCCTGATCCTGGTCGTCATCCCGATCGTGCTGGTCAAGAAGCGCGACTCGACGGTGGCGGTCGGCTGGTGCCTGGTGGTGCTGCTGATGCCGGTGCTGGGGGCGCTGCTGTTCTGGGTGTTCGGGTACAACTACGTCAACCGGCGGGTGACGCGGAAGCGGCGGCACCGCTCGCGGTTCGACCAGTCCAACCCGCCGACCCGGCCGGAGGCCCGCCGAGGTCCGCTTCAGCTGGAGCAGGCGACTGAGCTGACCGACGACCCGGCGCGCCTGGCGGTGCGGCTGGACGCCTTCCCGCTCAGCACCGACAATGCCGTCACCCTGTATCATCACACCGACGCGGCCTACGAAGCGCTGCTCGACGCCATCGCGCAGGCAAAGTCCCACGTCCACCTGCAGTTCTACATCTTCCGCGACGACGCCGCCGGCCGGCGGATAGTCGACGTGCTGGTCGAACGAGCGCGGGCGGGGGTGGAGGTGCGGCTCCTGTACGACTCGGTCGGGTCGTTCTTCCTCAGCTCGAAGCTGGTCCGCCGGGTGGTCGAGGCCGGCGGCAAGGCGCGGGACTCGCTGCCGGTCAACCTGCTGCGCTCGTGGATCCAGGTGAACCTGCGCAACCATCGCAAGATCGTCGTCATCGACGGCCGGGTCGCCTTCACCGGCGGGATGAACATTGGCGACGAGTATCTGGGGCGGTCGGCGTTCTTCGGCTACTGGCGCGACACGTTTCTGCGCGTGGAGGGGCCGGCGGTGGCCGGTTTGCAGCGCATCTTCGCCGAGGACTGGCACTTCTCCGCCGGCGAGAGTCTGAACGGCGAGGCGTACTTCCCAGAGGTGCCCGGCCGCGGCAAACACGCGGTGCAGGTGGTCGAGGGCGGGCCGGACCAGCCGGTCAACAGCATTCGCGAGATCTACTTCGCCGCCATCGTCGAGGCGAAATGGCGGTTGTGGATCGCCAGCCCGTACTTCGTGCCCGACAGCGGCCTGCTCGACGCGCTGCGGCTGGCGCGCCTGCGCGGCGTCGACGTGCGGCTGCTCTGCCTGCTGCGGCCGGATCACTTCCTGTCGTTCTACGCCAGCCGCTACTACTGGGGCGACCTGCTGTCCTACGGCGGCAGGGTGTACCAGTACGGCCGGGGGATGATGCACGCCAAGGTGGTGCTGGTGGACGATCGGTGGGCGATGGTCGGGTCGGCGAACCTGGACAACCGCAGCCTGCGCACTGAACTTCGAGGTCCAACTGCTGCTGTACTCCCGTGATTTGATCGACGACCTGGCCCGCCAGTTCGAGGCAGGACCTGCACTGACCTCGATCCCGCTCAACCCGGTGGCGTTCGCCCAGCGGCCGTTTCTGCTGCGGCTGACCGAGAACGCCTGCCGGCTGTTTTCGCCGGTGCTGTGAGCGTCCCGGCGGGACCGTCCGGGTCGCTTGCCCCTCCCCGCGTCGTCTCTAATATAACTCTGTTTGCATAGGCCAGACGCCGGAACATGCCGGTGAAGGAGTCAAAGGAACGAGTCATGAGCAAATGGATCACTGACCTGGTCGGGGAACGGGCGACGAGTCTGCTCGAACATCGCTGCCAGACCATTCCCAAGGAGCAGCTGCACCTGCCCGGGCCGGATTTCATCGATCGTATCTTCGTGCCGAGCGACCGCAATCCGCGCGTGCTCGCCAACCTGCACCGGCTGTTCAACACCGGCCGGCTGGCCGGCAGCGGCTACCTGTCGATCCTGCCGGTCGACCAGGGGATCGAGCACTCCGCCGGGGCGTCGTTCGCACCGAACCCGATCTACTTCGACCCGGAGAACATCGTCAAGCTGGCGATCGAGGGCGGCTGCAACGGCGTGGCCTCCACGTTCGGCGTGCTCGGCACCGTCGCCCGCCGCTACGCTCACGCCATTCCGTTCATCGTCAAGATCAACCACAACGAGCTGCTCACCTTCCCGAACAAGTTCGACCAGATCCTGTTCGGCACCGTGCAGGAAGCCTACGACATGGGCGCCGCCGCGGTTGGGGCGACCATCTACTTCGGCTCGCCGGAGTCCGGCCGGCAGATCGTCGAGGTCGCTCAGGCGTTCCACCGCGCCCATGAGCTGGGCATGGCGACGATCCTGTGGTGCTACCTGCGCAGCAACGGGTTCAAGACCGACAAGGACTACCACGTCGCCGCCGACCTGACCGGCCAGGCCAACCACCTGGGCGTCACCATCCAGGCCGACATCATCAAGCAGAAGCTGCCGGAGAACAACGGCGGCTTCACGGCGCTGAAGTTCGGCAAGACGTCGCCGCTGGTCTACGACAAGCTGAGCAGCGCCAACCCGATCGACCTGTGCCGCTACCAGGTGGCGAACTGCTACATGGGCCGCGCCGGCCTGATCAACTCCGGCGGCGAGTCGAAGGGCGCCTCCGACACCGCCGACGCCGTCGTCACCGCGATCATCAACAAGCGCGCCGGCGGCATGGGCCTGATCAGCGGCCGCAAGGCGTTCCAGCGGCCGATGAAGGACGGCGCCGCCCTGCTGCAGAAGATCCAGGACGTCTATCTGAGCAAGGAAGTGACGGTCGCCTGACCGCGTCTCTGCTTGCCAGCAAACACCCCCGCCCCGCCGGCCGGTCCGGCGGGACGAGGGTGTCGTTCGTTGTGGGCAGATCCCTGCTCACGCGAGGGAGGGCGACTCGACCGGACGGGACAGGTCTTTTCGTGTCTTTTCTGGATTGGCCGCGCCTTCCCTCTCCCCATATAGTCCCCTGCAAGCGTTCCCCATTCGGTCCTGACACGAGGAGTTGCGGCGATGTCCATGTTCATCGGCGAGGCGCTGGTTGGCGACGGTAACGAGATTGCCCACATCGACCTGCTGATTGGGTCGAAGGAAGGGCCGGTCGGCGCGGCGTTCGCCAGCGCCCTGGCCAACCAGTCGGCCGGTCACACCAACCTGCTCGCCGTCGTCACCCCGAACCTGATCTGCAAGCCGGCCACGGTGATGATCACCAAGGTGACCATCAAGGGGATGAAGCAGGCGGTGCAGATGTTCGGCCCGGCCCAGGCCGCCGTCGCTCGCGCCGTCGCCGACAGCGTTGCCGCCGGCGTCATTCCGGCCAGCGCGGCCGACGACCTGGTGATCGTCTGCGGTGTGTTCATTCACCCGGCCGCGGCCGACGACACCAAGATCTACCAGTACAACTACGAGGCCACCAAGCTGTCGATCCAGCGGGCGATGAAGGGCGAGCCGCGGATCGAAGAGATCCTGGCCAAGAAGCAGTCGAAGCACCCGTTCTCGCCGAAGTGAGCGGCGACGTATCGGTTGTGCAGCCAAACGACGGGGGAGGGGCCGGGCGGTCGCCGCCCCGTCGGCGTTCGAGGAGGCGTTCCGATGTCTCAACCGGCCGAGAAGCGCCAGATCCTGGTCCAGCTCGACAGCGACCCGCACCCGAGCGTGTTCGACCGCGTCGTCGCCGTCGACAACTGGGGTGGACGAGCTGTTCAGCTACGGCGGCGATGAAGCCGGAGCAGGTGGTCGGCCTGGTCCACGGCGCCCATTTTCACCCGCGGACCCGAAGACCTGCACCGCACCGCCCTGTTCGTCGGTGGCAGTGACGTCGCCGGGCGAGCGGCTGCACAACCCGAGGCGGTCGAGGCGATCCCGGCGTTCGGCCTGCGTGTGTCGGTGCTGCTCGACGCCAACGGCAATACCACCGCCGCCGCCGCCGTCCGCGCCCGCGCGCGACACCTCGACCTGGCGAAGACGCAGGCACTGGTGCTCGGCGGCACCGGGCCGGTCGGTCAGCGAGTCGGCCGGCTGCTGGCCGGACGGGAGCGCATGTGCTGCTCGCGTCGCGCCCGGCTACCCCGCGCGCCGCTGCCGTCGAGGCGATCAAGGCCAGGGTGAGCAGGGCGAAGATCAGGCCGGTCGCCGTCGCCGGCACCGACGACCTGACGCCGATCGTCGGCGATCGCACCCTGATCGTCGCCGCCGGCGCTGCCGGGGTAGTGCGGTACCCGCCGCCGTTCGCCCGGCCTGCAAGGCGGCTGAAGGTGGCGATCGACCTGAACGCCGTCACTCGCTGGGTATCGAGGGAATTGGCGTGACCGATGCCGGCGTCGACAAGGACGGCGGCGTGATCGGCTACGGCGCTGCATCGGGGTCGGCGGGACGAAGATGAAGCTACACCGGCGGGCGGTCGCCCGGCTGTTCGAGCGGAACGACCAGGTGCTCGACGCCGAGGAGGTACGCGCTGGGCGACGGCCTGTGACGGAATCGTTCGCCACGTCGCGGCCGGACAACGCCTCGTGCGCCTGATGCCACCACGTCGATGAGAAGCGGATGACGGCCGAGCGGCTCGGCAGGCGGAAGTCGACCGCCGGGAACTCGGCGGCCAGCGGGCTGCGCGGCGGTCAGGTCGCGGCGGACGTGAACCCTGGCGACAGGAAATACGGCACCAGTACCACCCGCCGCGCCCCGGCGGCGACCTCCCGGCCGCCGGCAGCGATGTCCGGCTCAGCCAGTTCCAGGAACGACGCCACCACGATCGCGTGGCCGCGCGCCTGGCCGTCGGCGACGTGGTGCAGGTCGTTGTTCGCCTCCGGGTGGCGGCTGCCGTGAGCGATCAGGAGCAGCGCGGTGTCGTCGCTCAATCGTTCTCGTCCGGTCGAAGCGTGCCATGGCGTATCATGGTGATTGTAGGCGGGCGTTTCCCCCCAGGGCTGACGCCCTGGGCTATTGGCCTGTCGCCCCTTCGGGGCTTCAAAGCAGCAGCCCCGAAGGGGCGGTAGGGCGGGGGAATGCCCCACCGGCGTAACACCTATCATGGTGATTGTAGGCGAGCGGCACCGGACGGTTTCTTCCTTACTTCGCTGGACGGGCGGCATGATCGGCGTGCGTGTCGGATGCTGGGTGATCGAGGCGGAGATCGGCCGCGGCGGAATGGGGGCGGTCTACCGCGCTTCCGGCGGGCGGCCGACGCGGAGGACGGCCCGCCAGTCGCTGCGATCAAGGTGCTCGCCGCCGAGCTGGCGGTCGAGGTCGGCTTCCAGCAGCGCTTCCAGCGCGAGATCGACATCCTGCGGCAGCTCGACCATCCCGGTATCGTGCGGCTGTACGACTCCGGCGTTGACCAGAACCGCTACTGGTACGCGATGGAGCTGGTCGACGGCCCGAGAGCTACGAACGGCTGCTGGAAACGCGGCGGCGGATTCCGTGGCCGGAGGTGCTCGACCTGGCGTGGCGGGTCGCGCCGGCGGCATGCAGAAGCACGCCCACGATCGCGGCGTGATCCACCGCGACCTGAAGCCGTCGAACCTGCTCCGTGGGCCGGGTGACGGTGACGAGCCGGGGCCGATCAAGCTGACCGACTTCGGCATCGCCTCCCTGTTCGCCAGCCCGCACCTGACCGCCACCGGCGGGGTGATCGGCACGCCCGAATACCTGTCGCCGGAACAGGCGGCCGGCAAGCCGGTGACGCGGCGCAGCGACCTGTACGCCTTCGGCGACCGCCCTCTACACCCTGGTGACCGGCCGCACTCCGTTCACCGGGACGCCGATCGATCTGCTCCATCAGCATCGGTTCGCCCAGTTCGACCGGCCGAGCCGCATCGAGCCGTCGCTGCACCCCGACTTCGAGGCGATCATCTGCAGCCTGCTGGAGAAAGACCCGGCGGACCGCCCGGCCGACGCCGGGGTGCTGTACCGCCAGCTCGACAGCCTGAAGCGAAAGGTGGCGCGGCAGGAGCAGAACGCCGTGGCCGAGACAGTTCGCGTGCTGAGCGGCGGGCCGGGCGGGCGCCGGGCCGGCGACGCTGATGAGCCAGCTGATGCGCTGGAGCTGGGCGGTCGACCCGGCCCGATCGCCCGCGTGCTGCACCCGCGGTCGTCCTGGTGGTGCTGTTCGTCCTGTGCGTCGGCACGCTGGCCTGGACTTCTGGCCGAGCAACCCGGAGTCCATGTACCAGCGGCGGCAACGATGGCGTCCGACGATCCAGCCGACTGGGAGCGGGTGGGACCGCTACCTCGAACCGCTGGGCAGAAGTTTCCCGACCACCCGTATCAGGCCGAGGTCGAGGCGTTCCGCCAGCGCATCGAGGCCGCTGCGTGAGGCGGAGCGTGCCCAGACGCGGGCGCATGGCCCGGCGGATCTCCGACGGTCAGTGGTACTACGAGGCGCGGGCTGCTGCGGCTCTACCAGGCCGGCGACGAGGCGGCGGCGCGGCGGGTGTGGCGAGCCCTGGTCGACGCCTACGCCGACGTACCGGGCGAGCGGCCGTGGGCGAGCAGGCTGCCACGGCAGCCGAAACGCCGCCGAAGGCGGACCAGGCCGCACGCTACCGCTCGCTGCGGCGCGATCAGCACGCCGGAAATTGCGCGAGAAGCGAAGGCCAGGCCGACGAGGCCGCCCAGGTGCTCCGCGGGCTGGGCGAGTTGTACCGTGACGATCCGGCGGCCCAGCGGCTGCTGAACCAGCCGTGAGACGGGTCACCACGCCAGGGTAGGGGAGGCGTCGAGGTCGAGCAGGGCGAACTCCTGGCGCGCCACCGCTCCACTGCCATCGCCGCCATCGCCGCGTTGTCGGTACACGGCAGCGGCGGAATGATCAGCTCGACGCCGGCCGCCGCGGTCATCGCCGCGAGGGCGGCGCCGAGGCGGGCGGTTGGCCGCGCCACCCGCCGCCGACGGCCAGCCTTTGGTGTCCGGTCTGCGCCCGGCGCACCGCGCGCTTCTCCGCCAGCACGTCGACGACCGCCTGCTGAAAGCTCGCCGCCAGGTCAGCGCGCTGCTGGCCCGGGAGGCGGCGCTTGGTCAGGCGTTGTTCTGTCCGCCCAGCGGCACGTACAGCACCGCCGTCTTCAGTCCCACTGAAGCTGAACGCCAGGCGGTCTTCGTGGATGAACGAGCGCGGAAACGGTACGCTTTCGGGTCGCCGCTCGTCGCCTCGCAGCCGACCGCCGGGCCACCGGGGAAGCCGAGACCGAGGATCGCCGCCACCTTGTCGAACGCCTCACCGGCGGCGTCGTCGAGGGTGCTGCCGAGCAGCCGGAAGTCGAGCGGCGTGGGGCAGTCGAACAGGGCGTGTGCCGCCGGAACGGCGAAGCCGACGCACGGGAAAATGTCGCGGCTCCGCCGCCAGCCGACATGCATAGACGTGACCATGCACATGGTTGACGCCAATGAGCGGAACCTGCAGCGCGACGGCGAGCATCTTGGCGGCGGTCACACCGACGAGCAGGGCGCCGATCAGGCCTGGGGTGTGGTGGACGACGACGCAGTCGATGTCGCGCAGCGGGACGTCGGCCTCGGTCAGCGCCTGGTCGATCACCGGCAGCAGCCGCTGCAGGTGGGCGCGGGCGGCGACCTCGGGGACCACGCCGCCGAACCGCGCGTGCAGGTCGGTCTGCGAGGCAATCACACTGGACAGGACGCGCGGCTCGTCGGTGAACACCGCCGCCGCCGTCTCGTCGCACGACGTTTCGAGGGCCAGGAAGAGGGGCATCGCCGTTACCGCACCCGTGCCGGCGTCTTGTCGGCCGCCTTGCGCGGCGCGTCGGCCGGGCTGGCGAACTCCTGCCACCGCACCGACTGGCGGAAGAACGCCAGCGGATTGTCGTGGACCACCTTGCGAATCGCCTCCTCGGAGTGCCCGCGCCGGCGCATCTCGAGGATCATCTCCGGGACGGCGAGCGGATCACTCTTGCCCCAGTCGCCCGCCGAGTTTGCCATTACTCGTTCGGTGCCGTACATCTCGATCATGTCGACCGCTCGCTGCGGGGTGCATTTCGACGTCGGGTAGAGCGTCATACCGCACCAGAAGCCGTTGTCGAGGGCGACGCGGATGGTGTGTTCCTCGACGTGGTCGACGCAGACCCGTTCCGGCTTGATGCGCCGGTCATTTTTGAGCATGTCGACGATCATCCGCGTCCCCTTGTACTTGTCTTCGAGGTGGGGGGTGTGGATGAGGATCAGTTCGTCGGTGCGAGCGGCGAGGTCGAGGTGTTCCTGAAAGATGGTCGCCTCGTTACGGGTGTTCTTGTTGAGGCCGATCTCGCCAATGCCGAGGACATTGGGCTTGTCGAGGTACTCGGGGATGAGGGCGATGACGTCGCGCGAGAGGGCGACGTTTTCGGCCTCCTTGGCGTTGATACACAGCCAGGAGAAGTGCTTGATGCCGAACTGAGCAGCGCGTTTCGGCTCGACCTCGGTGAGGTGGCGGAAGTAGTCGCGGAACCCTTCGGCGCTGCCCCGGTCGAACCCCGCCCAGAACGCCGGCTCGGAGAGCGCCACGCACCCCGCGAGGGCCATGCGGTGGTAGTCATCGGTGACGCGCGAGATCATGTGGATGTGCGGGTCGATGTAGAAAGACATTTCGCATCTCCATTGTTGACAACATCTTGTGCGAGTGGCCGGGACGGATAGCGGACGGAATATGCGCCGGCCCAATAGCTTCCATATTACCAAGCTACTCGCCCGAAAGCCCGCGGATACGCTCGGCGATGACAGGGCGAATCCCGCGCTTCCCGGAGAGCCTGCAGCGAACTGTGCGGGGCGAAACGGACAAGGCCCGCGCCAGCTTCGTCTGCCAGCGCGGGCCGTAACGGTGTTCACTGGTCTCGCTGGTTTCGCGCCGCTATTCGATCACCTGCCAGTCATCACGAGTACAAGTCGTGTTATGCCGCCGTAACGGGCAACGGTGCAGGGTAGATATACACCTCCTCCACCGGAAGGCCGCCGAACATCTTGCCATGGAAGCGGGTGGTAACCCGTCCAGGGTAGCGCCGGTGGATGTCCAACGCCGCCCTCGCCAGCGGGTCATTCGCCCCAGTCAGCTTCACCTGGAAGGGGTCGAAGTAGGGATCGCGCATCACCCCCGCGATCCGGAGAACCTCTCCATATGCCACGTCGAAGTTGTCGTCCGTTATTTGATCCGACGCGACGTGGAGATTCCACTCCCCCTCGTCGCTCTCCTTGAGCCAGAACGCGGCCAGAACGGGCATATACTTCTGGAATTCGCCGAGGAATCTGGCCCCCGCGTCGATCTGCTCCATTACCAGTGGGCCCTGATCCATTGCATCACTCCATTCGTATTATCCGTGATCGCATTGTAGAGCTTCCTGGCCTTCTGGGGCGATGTCGTGTTGTAACGGGCTTTCTCGCTCCAATCTTTCACGACCAACCAATTCCTTCCCAAGGCTGCGTTGGCAACAGCATCGGCCGCCCGCGCACCCTCCAGGTCAGCCATTCTCACCAGATCCAGGATGCTATGCGTCCAGCACTTTTCCGAGAACTTCTTGTCTCCGAAAATGACCTCCGGTGTAGCCGCAACGCGCACCAGGACGCACGACTTGAGGCCGCACTCGACGGCATACCCCGCGAGATAGTAGGCTGCCGACCATCGGTGGTCGTCGAGTAGGCGTTTCGCGTCCACCAGCCAACGCTCGGCCAGATGCTGCCACTCAAGCCGGGTCACCTTGACGCCTCCAGGGCCACATCATCCACGCTTGGCCTGGCTTATGGTAGCAGAGCCTGACACTGCTGCCTACCAGTGCTGAACCCCTCTAGGAGTCCGGCCCCTCCAGGACGACAGCCTCCAACGCTTCCCAACGCGCTCGCCCGTCAGTCGCCCGGCTTGACGAGCGGCTTGGGTGGACGCGGCAGCGGACCGCCGTCGGGCGCCTGCCACAGCACCACGTCCTCGATGCGACGGGCCAGCGCGAAATCCTTGTCGGTGATGCCGCCCTCGGCGTGGCTGCGCAGCTTGACGTGAACCTTCGCCCAGGTGACGGACAGGTCGGGGTGATGCCACGCCGATTCGGCGAGAAAGGCGATCGCGTTTACCAGCATCAGCGTCGCCGGCCAGCCGCTGGTGGCGTACTTGCGGCGAATCCAGCCGTCCTCGAAATACCAGCCGGTCAGGCCGTGCTCGGCCAGCTTCGCCGGGACTTCGGCGTCGGGGCAAACGGGCAGTTTGGGGTTCGACATGGGGTGCGTCTCCGCGGGTGGGTGGCTTCTACCATACCGGCGCGCCGCCGGTGACGGAAGAGGCGGTGTCGCGCTATCGTCCGCCGCCATTGCGGCGCGGCGGCGGCTGCGCTATCATGCGGCGAGTCAGGGATGACGCCCCGGAACCGTTCGCCTTCGTCCGAAGGGTGCTTTTGCGTGACCAGTCCGCCGCCGTTCCCCCACTGCGCCAACCGTCCCGCCGTCGTGCGCCTCGGGTCGCTGCCGCTGGCGTGCCGGTACACCCTGGCGCCGCTGGCGGGGTACACGAACCTGGCGTTCCGGCAGGCGGTCCGCGAGATCGGCCCGCCGGGACTGGCGACCACCGACCTCGTCAACGCCCGCGCCCTGCTCACCCGCAGCCGCAAGACGATGAACCTGATCCGCACCAGCCCGGCCGACCGGCCGCTCGCCGTGCAGATCTATGGCGCCAACGCGGCCGAGATGGCCGAGGCGGCACAGTGGCTCGAGTCCTACGGGGTGCAGGCGGTCGACATCAACATGGGCTGCCCGGTCCACAAGGTCGTTCGCGGCGGCGGCGGATCGGCGATGATGTGCGACGCTGGCGGCACGGTGGCGCTGGTGCGGCAGGTGGTTGAGGCGGTCAAGATCCCGGTGACGGTCAAGATGCGGCTCGGCTGGGACGACGCCCAGCTGACCGCGCCGTTCTTCGCCCGCGAGTTCGAGAAGGCCGGCGTCGCCGGGCTGACCATTCACGGCCGCACTCGTGAACAGGGGTTTGGCGGACAGGTCAAGCTCGACGGCATCCGCGCCGTCGTCGAGGCGGTCGAGCGCGTGCCGGTGCTGGGCAACGGCGACGTGCTGTCACTTGCCGATGCGGCACGGATGCTCCGCGAAACCGGCTGCGCGGGCATCGCCATCGGCCGCGGGGCGCTGCTCAACCCGTGGATTTTCAAGCAGCTGCAGGCGTGGGAGCAGACCGGCTCGCCTGGCCGCCAGGAGGGGGAGCGGGGAGGAATGCCCCTCCCCGCATGCCCCACCCCGACCTACCTCGACCGCCTGCGCCTGATGGAGCGGCACTTCCGGCTGCTGGTTGAGTATCTTTCCGAACGTTTCGCCTGCCTGAGCTTCCGCAAGGTGGCGAACTGGTACTGCCGCACACTGCGGCCCGGCCGCGATATCCAGCAGCAGCTGGTGCTGATCGACAGCCTGGCCCATTTCGAGCTGCTCGTCGAGCAGATTCGTGCCATCATCGCCGACCGCGGCGAGGCCGCTGCGCCGGAGGCCGACCTGAGGATTCACGTCCCGAGCGGACCGATCGCGCACTGGTGAGGACCACCGCCGGGTGAGGACCACCCGCACGCACCCGAAGGAATCGACCGCATGCTGCCCGTCCCCCCCGCCTATACCACTCCGCTCGGCGCTTGCTACCAGGGCAACGCGCTCGAGCTGCTCCGCGAATTGCCCGACGACTCGGTGTCGCTGGTGCTGACGTCGCCGCCCTATGCGTTGCGACGCAAGAAAGCCTACGGCAACGTTGGCCCGGCTGAGTACACCGACTGGTTCCTGCCGTTCGCCGACGAGATTTACCGGGTGCTGCGGCCCGCTGGCAGCTTCGTCTTCGAGATGGCGCGCCTGGCAGCGCGACACCGGCGCCACCCGATCGCTGTTCCTCTACGAGATGATCCTGCGGCTGTGTCAGCGGTTCCATCTGTGCCAGGAGTTCTACTGGTACAACCCGAGCCGCCTGCCTTCGCCAGCTGAGTATGTCACTATTCGCAGGACGCGGGTGAAGGACGCGGTCAACGTGGTGTGGTGGCTGTCGAAGACCACCAGCCCGCGGGCCGACAACCGGCGGGTGCTGCGGGCGTACAGCCGGTCGATGCGGCGGCTGTTTCGCGAGGGTGCAGACGGCGCCGGCCGTCGGAGCACGTCATCTCCGGGGCGTTCGACCGCGACAACGGCGGGGCGATTCCGCCCAACCTGCTCGACATCCCGAACACCACCTCGCGCGACCCGTACCTGGGGCGCTGCAAGGCGGCCGGTCTCGACCCGCACCCGGCGCGCTTCCCGCTGCCGCTGCCCGAGTTCTTCGTCCGCTTCCTGAGCGAGCCGGACGACCTGGTGCTCGACCCGTTCGCCGGCAGCAATGTGACCGGCTACGTCGCCGAGCGGAACAAGCGCCGCTGGCTGGCGTTCCAGATGATGCCGACTACGTCACCGGGTCGCAGCTCACTTCGACGGCGTGGCGGTCCCCGCCGATGCCCCTCGCCGTCGGTGCCGGGTAACGTCGGCGCCGTAGAGGAGCTGGTCGGAGTCACACCGCATGCCCACGCAAGCGTGGGCATGGCACCCTCCAAACACTATTGTGGGTGGATAATGGTGAATTGACGAGCGCGACTGCATGATTTGGAAGGCGCGAACCCTTGACGCCGGCGGGTGTCGGATAACATCGTCGAACGGGCGGCCGTTCGGCACACCATCAGAGACGCCAACAGCAACTCTCACTCTGCCAAAAGTAAACGGCGTCTCGTTTTTCTGCCCCCCGGAGGAGTCATGGCGAGCAGGCGTCCTCGCCGCCGCCGCCACCACCGCCACCTGGAATGGCGCTGTCCTATGCACCACCGGCCCCGGCCGGCTGTCGGCTGCCTCGACTACTGGACCAAGGCCGGCACCTATGCCGGCCGTTCCTCGGCCGACGTTGCCGCCAGCATGGAGGCGATCTTCGCCGACGACGAGCGGATCGCCCTCGTCGTTTTCGGCCTGCGCCTGATTACTCGCCGGCCGGACGTCGACGACATCGACGACGTGCAGACCGGCCAGGGTCACCGCGACGAGTTCGCCAAGGCGGTCTGCTGGCTGGCCGATCACCGGCCGCGCTGCTCGACGCCGCCAACCTGCACCTGATCCCGTCTTCGGCTGCTGGAAGGACTTCCTCAGCGAACCGCTCCTCACCCGGCTCGACCGCGACCGCGTCTATGCGTACGGTCCGCGACAACCTCGACGAACTGCTGCACGAGAACACCTGCCGCAGATCCGCTCGACCGGCTGTCCGCTCCAGGCGATCTGGCCAAGGCCGACTGGGCCAAGGGGCTGTGCCGCTTCCTCGGCATCCGGCCGCAGGAGTACCGCCAACTCAAGGCGGCGGGGACGACATCGGTTCCAGCAGCTGATGGGCCGCAACGAGTGGGATCAAATTGCGTTCAAGGGAAGTCCCGGCCGGGCGATGCTGCACCTGATCTCGCGGCGCGCAACCCGCTGACGCCGTTCGAGCGGCATGGCCAGACCGAGCGGCTGCGCGACCTGGGTGCTGAATGAGAAGACGGTGAAGTTCACCGGCTACCCATTTGAGCTGACCCGCGCCGCCTCGCGCGCCGCAAGCCGACGCCGCTGCAGCAGGCGATCTACGACCGGCAGTTCGAGACGATTCTCGAACCGATGCGCGGGCACCAGCTCGGCAACGTCCTGTGCGCCCTCGACACGTCCGGGTCGATGGCTGCCGCGGTCGCCGGCAAGACGACTGCTTATGACGTCTGTGTCAGCCTTGGTCTGGTCTTTTCCTCGCTGAACGTCGGGCTGTTTCAGAACGCCGTCGTCGCATTCGACAGCACCAGCCGGCTGATCCGGCTCAATGGCACGTTCTGCGAGCGGCTGCACCAGGTCGAGTCGATGGAAACGGCGTGGGGGTCGACCAACTTCCAGAGCGTCATCGACTTGCTGGTGCAAACGCGGCGGCAGCATCCGACGACGCCGGTGGCCGAGTTCCCGTCGACGCTGCTGGTCGTCTCCGACATGCAGTTCAACCCGGTCGACGGCAACGCGCAGACCAACTACGAGCGCGATGGCGGCTGCGCAAGGCGAAGCTGGGCGACATGCGGATCATCTGGTGGTTCGTCAACGGTGAGGCGACCGACTTCCGGCGCGGATGGATGACCGCGGCGTCTTCCTGATCGGCGGGTTCGACCCGACCAACCTGAAGGCGCTTGCTCAGCCTCGACCGGCGGACACGTTCGACGCGGCGGAGGAGAAACACCAGACGCCGCTCGACGGGCTGCTCCAACTTCCTCGCCCAGCCGATCTTCCTGCTGCGCGGCGTGGACGGCTGAGCCGGTCCGCTCAATCGCGTTCGGCTTGCGGGCGCGGGAACAGTTGCAGGTGGCGAGCGAACCGCTGTTCCAGCTGGTGGTGCAGGTCACACAGCAGGCTCGCTTCCTTGCCGGTCACCTCGCGGCCGTTGCCGAGCGTGTCATCTGGCCCATCAGCGCCCTCGATCTCGACCAGCTGCTTCTGCAGCTCGTCGAGACGGGCGTCGACGGCCAGGCCGAGCCGCTCACCCATACCCCAGAAGCGGCAGGCCTCGCTGAACGTCCACTCGGCGTCGCGGTTTTGCCGGTGCTTGGAGTAGATCGCCGACGCGAACAGGCTCTGCAGCAGCAGGTCCTGGTCGCGCGTCAGCTCGGCGAGATTGCGGCGCGCGGTCAGCGGCGGCGTTTCCTCGCCCTGGAGCAGCTTGCGGACGACCTGCCGCCCGTCGCGGGTGAGGGTGTACAGCTTCTGCCCGACCTTCGCCATCCACCCGCGGCGCGGCAGCCCCTTCTCGCCCATGATGCCGGACAGCACCTTGTTCGAGTCGGGGTACACCTCCTCGAACCCCTTCAGGCCGAACGTGCGCGGATACTTCTGCCAGGCGCTGACGATGAGCGCCTCGGCGCTGAACGGCGACTGGCCCTGTTCCTCGAGGTGGGACGCGGCCAGCAGGATCTTCTCGGGCAATGTGCAGTCAGCGAGGTGGTTCACGGCAGGCCCCTAACCGCGTGGGCGATCGACCGGCGATTGTTCTCCCCACTCGATTGTGACCCGCCCCTTTTCGGGTTGCTAGACGAGGACTTCCGCGCCCCCGCGGTCGCCGCAGAGAGCGGAGGCAGACTCGGGAAAACCGCTACGTTGCGCCGCCGTCAGTCGGCCTCCTCGCCGCCGGCGGCGTCGAGGTGCGTCAGCTCGCGCACCAGCACGGTGGCGTAGCTGCCCGACGGCAGGGTGAACGCCAGGCGCACGCCGTCCGGTTCCACCGCGCCGGTCAGATCGTCGACGTAGACGAGTGTATACCTCCGCGTGCCGGACAGCAGCTTGCCGAACCCGTTGAATGCGGCGGGGGTCAGCCCGGCGTCCTCCAGCGTACGCGCCTCCCGTGCGCTCGCCTCGGCGGCGGAGGCGAACATCTTGCGGCCGTAGATCGGTCCGGCGGGAATGATCTCGCGAGCGTCGAAGCGGCGCTGCTCCGCCTCCAGGTCGGTCGCCACGAACATCCCGCCGAACGGCCACTTCGCCATCACGTCGCCGGACAGCACGCGATGCAGCACGCCGTCGCTGATCCGCGCCGTCAGGTAGTGGTTGAACAGCGCTGGACCGCCGAAAGGGCGAAGCGGCGCAGGCGTTCACTCGCCGTTCGCCGCGGCCGTGGAGCAGGTCGAGGCCGATCGCCAGTGTCTCGCCGTCGCGGCCGAACCGCTGCGGGCCGTAAAAGTTCGGCACGCCGCGTTGCCGCAGCCGGTCAAGCAACGCCGGCAGCCGCTCGCCCGCCGCCGGATCGACGTCGCGCAGCAGGATGCGAAAGCGGTTGCCGTGCAGGTGGCCGGTTTTGAGCTTGTTGGTGTGCCGGCTGACCGACAGCACCCGGACACCGTCGCCGTCCAGCTGTCCCAGCTGCGTCTCGCACGCCGCCGGCACTGAAACCCACTGGCGGGTGACGGCGTGGCGATCTTTCAGCCCGGCGGTGCCGACGTCCTCGGCGCCGATGCCGAGTCGCCGCGCTACCTGGCGAACGAAGTACTCGGCGCCCAGGCCGCGTTTCTCGACCCACAGAAACAGGTGATCGCCCTGTCCGCTCGGGGTGTAGGCCGGCACTTCCTCGACCTCGAAATCCTCCGGCTGCGCCCAGGTCGGCCGGCGATCCCCAGCAGGTCGGCGGTGAGCAGCGGCGGCGGGGCCAACGGCGCCGATGTCATGACGGGTCGTGCCTCTGGTCGGTGGGTGTGTCTACCCCGCTAGAATACGGGGATGAACACGACCGTAGTGCCCCGACGGACCTGGAACGGCAAGTGGAACAGGCGCCGACGAGCGCAGCAGGCCTGGGCTGACACGCCGGTGCGCCAGCGGTTGCGGCCGGTGACGGCGTTGCGCGCCTGCTGGTGGCGCGGCAGGCGGACATCTGCCGCGCCCATCGCCGCCGACGTGGGCAAGAGCGACGCCGAGGTGATCGGCGGCGAGCTGTTGCCGGTCGCCGACGCCTGTCGGTTCCTCGAACGCGGCGGCCGGGCTGCTGCGCGCGGCGGGTGCCGGGACGGACGCGGCCGCGCTGGCTGCTCGGCCAGGCCGACACGGTGTTCCGCCGGCCGCGCGGCGGCTGGTGGCGATCATCGGCACCTGGAACTACCCGCTACTGCTCAACGCCATCCAGATCGTGCAGGCGTGACCGCCGGCAACGCCGTGGTGTGGAAGCCGTCGGAGCTGACGCCTACCTTCGCCCCCATGCTGAGTAACGTGTTACTCGAAGCGATTATCCGGCGGCGCTGGTGCAGACGCTGCCGGCGACACGGGAGGCGGGGCCGGCGGTGGCGCTGGAGGAGGCGGCGGTCGATCGCGTCGTCTTCACCGGCTCGGCGGCGGTCGGTCGGCGGCTGGCGGCGCGGCGAGCGGCTGATTAGCTCGACGCTGGAGCTGTCCGGGTGCGACCTGCAGCTGGTACTGGAGGACGCCGACGTCGACCTGGCGGCGCGGCGGCGTGGTTCGGCGACACCCTGAACCGCGGCCAGACGTGCATCGCCGTCCGCCGGGCAGCGGAGAATGCATCAGTCGCTCTATTCTACCTTTTGCGATCGCTTGCAGCCGCTCGGCTGCGGCGGCCCCGCCGTGCCGCCTACTGCTGCCGGCGCGAGGTGAGCAGATGCGGCGCTGATCGACGACGCGGTTCGCGCTGGCGAACGTCGGCTCGCCGAGACGAGCACGGACGACGGCTGCCGGCCGGTGGTGCTGGTGGACGTTCGCTCCGAGATGGCGGTCTGCCGCGAAGCCCCGTTGCCCGCTGCTGACGGTCCAGCCGTTCGACACCGTCGACGAGGCAACAGTTGCCGATCGAGTATGTGACTACTCGCTCGGTGCGTCGACCTTCACCCGCACCCCAGCGGCTGGCCGAGTCGCTCACCGCCCGGCTGCGGGCGGGCGGTGTGTGCGTCAACGACGTGATTGTGCCAGGCGGTGCATCCGGCGCTGCCGTTCGGCGGCACCGGGGCGAGTGGGTGGGGCAGCACGCGCGGCGGCGAAGGACTGCTGGAGATGACCATACCGCAGGCAGTCGGCCGACGCGCCGGCCATTCCGCCCTTACTACGACACCGACCCGGCGAAGCAGGCGGCCCAGGGAGAGCTGCTGCGCGACTTCCTGGAGGCCGAGCACGCCGCCGCTCGGGGCGCGGCTGCGCGGCTGGTGGCGGGTGGTGCGGTCGGCCTGGCCGGGGCTGTCGAAGCGACGACGACGGGGCCGGTCAGGTCACGCCGCATGCCCACGCAAGCGTGTGCTCAACACCAAGGTCGCCACCGAGGGTGCCCATCTGGGTGCCATGGCCACGCTTCGTGGCCATGGAGTGCGGGCACGCCTCCGTTGACGGGGCCGGTTGGGGCACAACCGCGCATGCCCACGCAAGCGTGGGCATGGCACCAAGGCGCGGCTGGTGGCGGGGCCTGTGAAGCGACGACGGGGCTACCTTCTGGATCTCGATCGCGAAGGCGATCAGCTCGCGCTGCACCAGCCCGTCGGCGCCGCTGATCAGGGACTGCACGACCTCGATCACTCGTTCGCGGTGTCCGGCGGTGATCTGGGCCTGCGCCAGCCGGTAGAACTCGGCGCGGGAGTGCTCGTCGCCGTCGAACGCCCACGCCTCGCCGGCATCTTCCAGCGGGTCGAGCGGGCCGTCGTCCTCGGCGTCCACCCGCACCCCGGCGTTCTTCAGGAAGCCGGCCAGGAAGCCGAGATAGCCGCGCGAGTCCGGCGAGGCGGTGGAGAACGTCTTGATCGAGTTGAGCAGCGTTCGCAGGATGCCGATCAGTACGTCGCTGCCGGGGTCGGGTATCGCCACGAATCGGGTCTGCCAGGCGTCGCGGATTTGTTCGGCGACGAACGCCGCTTCCGCCCGGCTCGTAGCGCAGGCGAGGACGGGGTCGGTCGGCGTCACCGTCCCGTCGCGCAGGGCGAGGATTGGCTGGTCCAGCCGTCCTTGACGTGGCGGTCAACGGCGCCTTGCCGCTGGCGAGGTCGGCGCCGTGGATGCCGGTCTCGGTCGCCAACAGGTAGGGCACATACTCATCCTTCTTGTAGCGGTCGCCCTCATAGGCCAGGTCGAGGGGTGCTCGCACCTGCTGGCGTTTGCGCCCGCTCCGTCAGCTTGGCTTTCCGCTGCTGGTCGCGGCTCTCGCCCTTCTTTTTCGCCATTGGTCGTCTCCAGGCGGACAGGGGAGGACGGGACGGGGTGGCCGTTACTCCCGGCGGGAGCGGGCGGCGTCTCGGTCGCAGTGTAGACCCCGGTAAGCACGTTCTGCAACCACGGCGGCGACGGCACCGGGTCGTCTATCTGCTCCAGCTGCCAGAACGCCACCCACTCGGCCCACGGCAGCGCGTGCCGCGAGAAGAACAGCCGCCGCACCGGGCTGTCGGCGTCGGGCGGGTCGAGCCAGTCGCTGAGCGGATAGCGTACCGGGTCGAGGTGTTCCCCGGCCACACCAGTAGCTCGCTGGTGGTGAAACCGATGGCGGACGGGTCCGCCGACCTCCGCCTGCAGCTGCTCGCAGACCAGGTCGACGCCGGCCATCCGGTACAGGTAAGCCAGGCGAAGGCGGCGAACACCTGCGCTGCGGCGGTGTCCGGGGTGTCGAGCCAGCCGGCGTGACGCAGCCCGCCGACAGCCGGCCCGTGGGTGTACTCGACGACGATCTGCACCGGCCGGGCCGGGTGCCGGTGGTGGATCAGCTCCCAGCCGACGCGGTTGTTGGACAGCCGCACCAGATAGCGTCGATTCCCTGCCGTGCCGAGTGGCGGCTGAGGCGCAGCAGGGCGACGATCTCGCGGGCGAAGAAGCGGTGCAGGGCGGCCGCCAGCCCTTCCAGCTCCTGCCGGTACTGTGCCCGGCCCCCAGTTCTTCGTCCGCAGCCCGCGCGCTCCGCCTGCCGCAGCCGCCCGTACACCCGCGGCACGGTGCCGGGGTGGAACCCCGGGTGCAGCAGCCCGCCGTCTCGCCGTACCCGCCGACCGACACCGGCCGCACGTTCGCTCCCCGGTTGGCCCGATAAAGACTCCAGTTCTCCTTCATCTCCCAGACCAGGAAGGCGACCGAGTCCGGCAGCAGAAACACCGTCAATTCGACGAACGGCACCGCCAGCGCCTGCGTCATGAATGGCGCGGCATGTCCGGTCAGGTTGGCGCGCGGCGTCATGTACAGCACCGGGAACAGCACCTTGTACGCCACCGACGCGATCGGGAACTTGAGCGGGTTGATGGTCGGCTCGATCAGCACCACGGTGTAGAACCGCGCCAGGAACGCCACCGGGAACCACACCACGCCGGCGAGCGTGCGCAGGACCAGCGACATCGTGCTGTCGCCGCTGCGATAGCGCAGCCACTCCTCAACCACGATCAGGCAGTATTCGAGCCACTCCAGCGTCTGCTTGAACACCTGCATGATCAGGTGGACCAGCCCCGGCAGCAGGCCGGCGCGGACCAGGGTGCCCAGGCGGAGGATCGCATCGCGCAGCCCCTCGCTGACCGCCCGCCCCGACCGCGAGTTGACCACCACCCCGGCGGCGAGGAAAGTGAGCACCACCGCCGTCCAGTTGTGCCGCAGGTACGGCACCAGCAGCACCAGCAGCAGGCCGACCAGCAGCGGCTTGACCAGGTACCAGTACAGCAGCTGGAACACCCAGCCGTTGAGGAGTCGGCGGAGGGTGGCCAGCGGCACGAACTGGAGCGGCACCTGGATGAAAACCCAGTAAACGGATCGCCAAACGCCTCGAACCAGGCGGGCGCAGCGCCGCCGCAGTCCGGCGGAGTGCATCAGCCCGCCGGTGAACACCGTCAGCCCGCCCAGCACCGCCAGGTGCCAGAGCAGGTGATGCTCCAGTCCCGGCAAGCTCTCGTCGTCGTGCGTCGGTCCCTGCAGCACCTGGCCGACGGCGGTCAGCAGCGGCGCTTCCTCGTAGCCGACCGTCAGTTGGGCCGTCTTCAGCGACATCATGCCCAGGACGTGCATCGTCAGCCACGCCAGGAACAGCGGCAGGATCAGGTACAGGGTGAGCGGCCGGCCCCAGGAGGTGCCGAACAGCAGCGCCCCGCCGCGCTCCAGCCAGCGGACGTAGAAGTCGCTCGGCCGGTACACTCCGTCGAGCAGCATGCCCAGCCGCCGGTCGAGGCGGACGAACGGGTCGCCGCGCAGGAAGTGGTCGGGGTCGACTAGGTCGGGCAACTTCAGCTGGTTGCGCGAAATGGTGTCGCGTAGCTCGGTTGCCGTCAGGTAGCCGTAGGCGCTGATGCGGTCGAGCAGTTCGTCGACCATCTTGTCGAACGCCGCCTGCTCGACCGGGTTGGTCGGCTTCAGCCCGACGTCGTCCATCGCCGTCACCAGCACCGGCCGGAAGCGTCGCCGCAGCGCCTCCTCGGCGCGGGTCAGCTCCAGCCGAATCAGCCGGCCCAGGTGCCCGCGGTCGACGTCCGACAGCCGCGCCTCGCCCAGCCGCCCCTCGGCTTGCCGCAGGTGCTTGACGATACGGACCAGCCGCTGGCTCGGCAGCGGCCGCTTGATTGGCCGCTTGCCGCCGGACAGCGCGAACTCCACCAGGTCGAGGGTGAAGATCTCGTGCTCGTGGTCCTCGCACACGTCCTGCAGGTCGTGCAGCAGCCGCGCCTCGGTCGGCAGGGTGCCCTGGTCGGCCTTGTCGAGCAGACGCACCAGATGGCGTGCCCAGTCGTCGCGCTCGGCGTCGCCCATCGCCAGCGCCTTGGCGAGCCGCCGCGACAGGGTGGCGATGTCCTCCTGGGCTTCGCGCAAGGTCGACTCGGTGAGCGCCGCCGGGGCAATCCGCGAGGCGCGCAGGCGAAGCACCGCCGCCTTCACCGTGTCGCCGGCGAGGGACGCCTTCTGGGCGTGCCGCACCATCGTCCAGTACGCTTCCTGCGACTCGTCGGAGGTGGTGTCCACCTGCCCGACCGGGTCGGGGGCTTCGGCCGGCCGGGTCTGCCGCAGGACGGTGTCGGCGTCGACGTCGCGGCGCAGCAGGGCGTCGATCCGCGGCAGGTCGTGCAGCCCCGGGAAGTAGCCGGCGAGCAGGTTGCCGGCGAATTTGCGCAGCTCGAGGTAGACGGCGGCGAACTCCAGGTAGACCTCGCGCTCGGTGGCGTCGGGCGGCAGGTAGCGGTCCTGGGTGAGGACGTCGGTGATCTCGGCGAACTCAGTCCGGCCGATCGCCTCCACCCGTTCGCGGACCGCCGCGTCGTCCAGCCCGCCGGCGCGCTCCAGAACCAGCAGCGCCTGATGCACGCGGGCGTGGAACAGCCGCCGCCAGTACTTGAGCAGCAGCGGCTTCCGCTCCAGGTTGCTCATCTCCTCGGCGTCGGGGCGGAGCAGCAGCAGGACGGCGTCGGGCAGCAGCTGGTCCGGTTCGAGGTCGAGGTCGGCCTGCTCGGCGTGGCGAAACAGACATTGGCGATCGCAAACAAAGCTTTTGCCGTGGGGGATGTTCCACACCACGTTCGGCAACCGGTACGCCTCGCGGATCACCCCTTCGAGGATGCGGCGAGACGAGGACGGCTGCCGGGTCCGCCTGCCGCAAGATCCGTTGCAGCTCCGCCTGGGTCATCGCGCCCCCACCGCCGACTCGGTCGCCACGGCCGCCGCGGTCCCGCCCGACGGCTGCCTTTTTTCAGCCTACCCGATCGGCGGTGCCGCGACCACCAATCCTGAGCGGATCATTTACCGATCCGGTACAGGTGGGTAGCGGTGCGGATGAACAGGCTGCCGTCGGCCACGGCGAAGGACGCCAGCGTTCGCTCACCCAGCGGGTTCCGCGCCAGCTGCACATAGGTCGTACCCGGCTTGACCACCGTCGCCAGCCCCTCCTCCGCCTGGAAATAGATCTTGCCGTCGGCGTACACCGGCGAGGCGGAGTAGCCGTTGCCGCCCAGCCGCTTCTGCCAGTGGACCTTGCCGGTGCGCAGGTCGAGGCACGAGCCGAGACCGGCGTCGGATACCAGGTACAGCTCGTCGCCGACGCACAGCGGCGACGGCGTGTGCGGCGCGCCCTTGTTCAGCCGCCAGACGATGTGCGTGTCGGTCACGTCGCCCTGGCCGTCGGGGCGAACGGCGAGCACCTCCGGTGCGTCGAAGCTGGTACTCAGGATCACCAGGCCGTGTTTGAAGATCGGCTTGGGGATGACCGAGTAGCCGCGATAGCGCACTCGCCAGATCTCTTTTCCGTCGGCCGGGTCGTAGGCGCCGAGCATGTCGCTGCCGGGGCTGAGGATCTGCTTCTGACCCGCCACCGTGATGATCTGCGGGGTGCTGAACGAGAACGGCTGGCCCGGCGATCCGCTGCGCTTCGTCCGCCAGCGTAACTTGCCGCTGCCGGCGTCGAGCGCCACCACCTCGCGAATGGTGGCGCCGTCGGTGCTGAACACCAGCAGCCCGTCGACCAGGATCGGCGATCCGCCGTTGCCGTGGACCGGCGAGTAGCCGAGGGAGTCGTTCTTCCACACGACGGTGCCGTCCAGGTCGAGACAGGCGGTGCCCTGGTGGCCGAAGTGGACGTAGAGCCGGCCAGCGTCGACGAGCGGCGTCGGGCTGGCGTGGCTGTTCTTGCCGTGGATGCGCGGCGCCTTCGCCTTTTCGTGGCGAAACACCTCGACGTTCCAGGCGATCTTGCCGTCGGCAGCGTCGAGGCACAGGGCACGAAACGACAGATGTTTGCCGTCCTCGACCGCCGTCGTCAGGTAGACCTGCCCCGCCGCCACCACTGGCGACGACCAGCCGGCGCCGGGCAGTTCGCGCTTCCAGGCGACGTTCTTCGTCGTCGTCCACTCGGTCGGCAAGCCCTTCTCGGCGGAATGACCGTCGCCGGCCGGCCCGCGGAACTGCGGCCAGTCGGCGGCGATCGGGGAAGTGGAGACAAGCAGGAGCAGACACGCGAACGAGCAGCGTGGCATGGCGGGACTCGCGGGGAGGGGAGCGGTTACTTCGTCGTCCAGGTGACCGGCTCGGGCCGGATCGAGTCCGCCGGCCGATTGCCGGCGTTGGCCCGACCGCTGCCGGCGAGCCGGCTGATGGCACGCACCGTCATGTCGTGATCGCACACGATCTGACAGCTGAGGCGAATGCCGCTCAGTCCGCGCGCGGCGAGCAGGTCTTTCTCCGCCTGCGTCATCCGGTCCGGCTCACCCGCGACGAACTCGACGCGGCAGGTGGTGCAGCGGGCGTTGCCGCCGCAGGCGTGCAGCTGGTCGATGTGCCCCTCGTCGGTCAGCGCCAGCACCAGCCGCTTGCCTTCGGGCACCTCGAACTCGCCCACCCCCTCGACCGTCAGCTTCGGCATCGCATGCTCCTTACACCTCCGGCGCGGCGGCGCCGGTTGGAATCAACTCCGACCAGCGTACCGCCCCGCCGCGCGGATGGCAAACGTTACGGCGCCGCGATCCGTACCAGGACGACGCCGTGCCGCGGCACCCTGGCCTGAAACTGGCCGTCGAATGCGCCCAGGTCGCGCTGCCGCCACAGGTCGCGGACGGTGCGCTTGCCGCTCACGCCCACGTCGGCCCATCTCGCCGTGACGGTGGCATCCGTCTCGCCGCGGTTGAACAGGCCGACCGCCTTGCTGCCGTCCTCCAGCTCGCGGACCCACACCTCGGCGTCCTCGTCGCGGGCGACGCGGCGGCCGGGCTTGCCGAGCGCATCCTGGTTGACGTCGATCACCTCGTCGTTGGTCAGCAGGTTGAGGGTGAAGGCATCCAGCCGGGTGACGTCGCCACCGAGGATGAACGGCGCTTGCCACCAGCGCCCAGAACGAGACGTGGGTGTACTGCTCGTTGGGCGACAGCGACGTCGGCCGGATCTTGCCCTTCCAGTCGTACAGCGGTCCGACGAGCAGGTAATCGGGGTCGTTCCACCCGCCCGGTCCGCCGAAGCGGTGCAGCTCGCGCCGGGCGTACAGGTCGAACACCTCGGTGTACAGCCGCGACGCGATGCCTTCGTGGGTCAGCCCGAAGTCGCCGGCAGTCCGCCAGCTGTGCCCGCCGACCTCCTTGCCCCACTCCCATACGTCGCCCATGCCGTACTGGCACAGATTCAGAATCAGGTCGCGCCGCTGCTTAAGGAGCAGGTCGCCCATCAGCCGGTACGGCTTCTGGTACGTCGCGCGGTCGTTGCCCTTGGCGATGCGGCCGTAGGAGCACCAGTCGTACTTGAGGAAGTCGAAGCCCCAGCGGGCGAACTGCTCGGCGTCGCGCTCCTCGTACTTGTAGCTGCCGGCGACGCCGCCACAGGTGAGCGGCCCCGGCGAGGTGTAGATGCCAGCCTTCAGCCCGCGGGCGTGGATGTAATCGGTCAGCGCCTTCATGTCGGGAAAGCGCTTGTTGGGCAGCACCCATCCTTCGGCGTCGCGGACCGGCCCGGCCATGTCGCCGTCCTTCGCGTCCGGTTTGCGCGCCCAGCCGTCGTCGATGTTGACGTAACTGTAGCCGTGATGGATCAGCCCGGTGGAGAGCATGGCGTCGGCGGCGTCGCGCATGATCTTGTCGCTCACCCGCATCTCGAACGCATACCAGCTGTTCCAGCCCATGTGCGGAGTGAGCGCGAGCGTGTCGCCACAGACGATCCTGAACGGCCGTTTCGCCGTGCCCAGCGCGTTGGTCGCCGTCAGCAGGACGTCGTGACTGCCCTTGGCCGCAATGACGCCGGTGATCTGGCCCGTTTTCGGATCAATTTTGAGGTTTTTGGGCAGCCCCTCGGCGGCGAACGTCATCGGCCGCGTGCCGGTGGCGGCGACGGTGAACAGCAGCGGCGAACCGGGCCGCACGCCGAACAGTTTCGGCCCATTGATGCGCGGCTTCGGGGACGCCGGCGGGGTGAGGATGACCGCTTCCTCGCGAGGCGGGTCGACGGCGCGCGGTCGCCCGCCGCGGACGACGAAGCGGGCGTCGGCCCAGTTGGCGTGGCAGTGCTCGATCCCGGCCTCGGTGGCGGTGACGATCAGCACCAGCGTCTTGACGCCGCGCAGGTCCACGTCGGCTTGCCGCGGCTTCTCGCCGCGGGAGACGACCTCGCTTTTCCACAGCGTCTTGCCGTCGCCGACGACGCGAAAGCTGACGCTCCCCTTGCCGCCGGCCGCGTCGTCGACTCCGCAGGTGGCGACGAACCGTTCCGCCTTCCCGTCCAGCTCGACGAGCACGACGCTGCGGGCGTGCGTGCCGACGCCGCGCGCGAACCGCTGGCCGGCGATCGCCATCGGCTTGCCGGTGACGGCCTTATCGGCCTGCGCCATACCCCAGCCCTGCCGGACTTTCGTCAGGTCCAGCGTCGACAGCCAGACCGTGTCCTCCGCCGGCTGCCAGGAGGCGAGCGTGAGCACCGCCGCCAAGGTGAGAATCCCCATCGTTCATCTCCGCGAATGCCGCGCATCGCCGCGCCCGATCCGGGCGCAGCGCATCCCCCCGATCGCGGCTATTGTCGGACGACCACGGCCGGGTAGCAAGTAGGGCGGCCTGCCGTTCTCAACGTGACCGCGGCGCGATTGCCTCTCGACATCGGCGAGGCGGGTGTAACAATAGGGGGAACCCGTCCGCCCGCGTGTCCCTGAGTAGCGAGCATGCCCCCGCGCTGGTTCTGTGCCGCCGTCGTCCTGGCCTGGCTCGGCTTCAACGGCTGGCTGTTCTACCACGACATCCTGCCGCGGCTGCTGCCCGACCAGCCGCCGCCGTACACCATCGACCTCGTCGAAGAGGCACAGACCCGCCGGCCGAACATTGACTGGACCGTTCACCTCAACGGCCAGAAGGCGCTGCAGGCGCGAACGCGCATCGAAAACCCGGAACATGACGTCTTCGAGCTGACGGCGGAGTACAAGCCGATCCACGGCGTGCCGCGCGTGCCGTTACAGGGCATCCTGGTCCGCAAGATGGTCAGCCAGTACCGGGTGACCGCTGCCGGCGACCTGCTCGGGCTGTCGGTGGTGCTCACCGGCGCGCCCCAGCTGGCCGAGGTGCTGAAGCTCGGCACCGAGGACTTCACGGTGGACATCGCCGGCGCCGTCGAGGGCGGGCAGATGGAGCCGACGCTCCAGCTGCAGATGCCGGGCGTGGGGGCGCGGCGGATGACGCTGCCGGCCGTCGCCGTCGCGCGCGGGGCGTCCATTCTGCTGCCGCTGCACCCGGTCAATCGGCTGCGCGGACTGCGGCCCGGCCAGGCGTGGACGATGCGCGTCCTCGATCCGCTCGCCGACTCGCTCGGCGCGCTCCACGGGACGACCGGCGCCGCTCCCGTCCTCCGCGCCACCGTCCGCCCGGAGATCGAGGCGTTCACCTTCGGGACGCGCCAGGACGTGCCCTGTCATGTCATCGACTACCAGGGCGACGGCCTGACCGGGCAGACGTGGGTGACGGCGGACCGCGGGGTGGTCCTGTGTCAGGACGTAAGGACCGGCGACAATCACATGGTCATGTACCGCGACTGAGAGAGCGATGATCTTCCTCGACCGCGTGAGCAAATCCTACGGCACCAAGACCGCCGTCACCGACCTGACCCTCGACATCCGGCAGGGCGAGCTGTTCGCCTTCCTCGGGCCGAACGGGGCGGGCAAGACGACCACCATCAAGATGATGTGTGGACTGCTCTTCCCGTCCAGCGGGCGGGTGCTGATCGGCGGCTACGACCTGGCGACGCAGGGCGACCTGGCTCGCCCGCTGCTCAGCTACGTGCCGGATCAGCCGTACCTCTACGAGAAACTGACCGGCCGCGAGTTCCTCGGCTTCATCGCCGAGATGTACGGGCTGCTCCGCGACCACGCCCGCGAGCGGATTGCCACCGTCATCCGCCAGTTCCGGCTGGAGCCGTTCGTCGACGACCTGACCGAACGTTATTCGCACGGCATGCGCCAGCGGACGGTGTTCGCCGCGGCGCTGGTCCACGAGCCGAAGGTGCTGATCGTCGACGAGCCGACCGTCGGCCTCGACCCGTACAGCGTGCGCCAGCTAAAGGACCTGCTCCGCCAGCAGGCGGACGGCGGAACGACGGTGTTCCTGTCGTCGCACTCGCTCGACGTGGTGGAGGAGCTGGCCGACCGGATGGCGGTGATGAACAACGGCCGGCTGGTCGGCTGCGGCACGCTGGAGGCGATGCGGAGCCAGGCGTCGGTCGACGGATCGCTGGAAAAGGTGTTCCTCACCCTGACGCAGCCGGACGAACCGCCGACCGGGTGGACCGGACCGAGCAACGACCTCGTGCGCGGAGGGCCGGCATGAACGCCCCGCACTGCACCACGCACCAGGGGATGCTGTTCCAGCGGCTCCGCTACCTTCTGTTGCGGAACACCTGGCGACAGCTGTCCGGCACGTCGCTGGTGCGGCCGGTGACGATCGTCCTGTCGTGCCTGTTCGTGTGCTCCTTCGTGTTCGTCGTCAGCTTCGCCGGCTTCCGCTTCCTGTTCGACGTGATCCGGCTGCCGCCGCACGGGGGAATCCTGGAGGTGCTGGTCGGGCTGCTGTTCTTCTCGCTGGGACTGCTGCTGATCTTCTCCGGCGGACTGATCCTGCACGGCAGCCTGTTCAACGCCTCGGAGACAGCATTCCTGCTGAGCAAGCCGGTGGCGGCCGATCAGGTGTTCGCGTACAAGTTCCAGGGCGCGCTGGGCTTTAGTTCGTGGGCGTTCCTGCTGCTCGGCGGGCCGATCCTGGTGGCCTACGCGCTGACCGCCGACTGCCCGTGGTACTTCTACCTGTTTCTGCCGCTGTTTTTCCTCGGCTTCGTGCTGCTGCCGGGGTCGGCGGGCGCCATCTTCTGCTTTTTGCTCGTCAATTACATTCCGAAGCGGCGGAAGGAGCTGGTGATCCTGGCGGCGGTGGCGCTGCTGGCGGTAGGCGGGCTGTGGGTGCGCAACCTGATCGTCGAGTCGCGGGTGTCGCAGCAGTCGTCGGAGTCGATTAACGAGTCGGCCAACCTGTTCCTCACGCGCATCTCGTTCGCCCGCAGTTTGTGGCTGCCGAGCGCGTGGGTGTCGCGCGGGCTGCTGGCCGCCGGCCGCGGCGACCTGGCCTCCTCCGGCTACTACCTGGGCCTGGTGTGGACGAACGGGCTGCTGCTCTACCTGGCGGCGGCGTGGACGGCGGCGCGGCTGTACCGGCGCGGATACAACCGGACGGCGACCGGCGGCGACCTGCGGCGGAAGCACGGCGGCGGCTGGATGGACGCGCTGCTGGGGCGAGCGCTGGGGTTCCTCGCCCCTGGCACCCGGTTGCTGATCGTCAAGGACTTCCGTACCTTCCGCCGTGACCCGCAGCAGTACGGCCAGGTGCTGTTGTTCACCGGGCTGCTGGTGCTGTACTTCACCAACATCCGCCGGATGTTCGTTCGCGACATCGAATGGCCATACCAGAACGGCATCAGCCTGCTCAATCTGCTGTCGATCGCGCTGCTGTTGAGCGCTTACACCGGCCGATTCATCTATCCGCTGCTCAGCCTGGAGGGGCGCAAGTTCTGGATCCTCGGGCTGCTGCCCGTGCAGCGCGAGCAGGTGTTGTGGGGCAAGTTCGTGTTCTCGTTCGCCGGCGGGCTGGTGCTGGCGGCGACACTGATGTGCCTGAGCGACGTGATGCTGGAGATGCCGGTCGAGGTGATCGCCCTGCACCTGGTGACGATCGCGGTGCTGTCGGCGGGCCTGAGCGGGCTGTCGGTCGGCGTCGGCGCGCTGCTGCCGAACTTCCGCGAGAGCGACCCGAGCAAGATCGCCGTCGGCTTCGGCGGGACGGTCAACCTGATCCTCGGGCTGGCGTATCTGCTGGTGGTGGTGTTCCTGATGGCCGGGCCGTGGCACCTGTTCATGGTGTCGACCACGCCGCGCGACGTCCGCTCGCCGTTCATGCTGCCGGTGGTGCTGCTCTCGATCGCCGCCGGCCTGGTGATCGGCACGCTGGGCGTACTCGTCCCGCTGCGGATGGGCATTCAGGCGCTGCGGCGAATGGAGTTCTGAGCCGTCAGGCGCGGGCGGCGGCGACGAACAGGTCAGCGGCGCGATCGACCTCGTCCTCGGTGGTGAACCGGCCGACGGTGAGCCGCACCGCCCCTTGCCCGATCGTCGGTGGCACGCCCATGGCGCACAGGACGGGTGATTGCGTGACCTGTCCCTCGTGGCACGCCGACCCGGTTGACGCGGCAACGCCGGGCACTTTTTGCAGCAGCTCGGCGCCGACGTGGCCGACGAAGTTGACGTTGAGCGTGTTGGGCAGCCGTCGCTCGGGGTGGCCGTTGAGGACGACGCGGTCGCCGAGCGCGTCCTGCAACCGCCGCCACAGCCGGTCGCGCAGGTGACGCAGCCGCAGCCCGGCCTCGGGCAGCCCGACGTGGGCGAGAGCGCATGCCGTCCCCAGGCCGACGAGATACGGCACGTTCTCCGTCCCGGCGCGCCGCCCGCCCTCGTGTCCGGCGCCGTGAATGAAGCTCTCCAGGCGCACGCCGCGGCGGACGTAGAGCAGGCCGACGCCCTTCGGCGCATACAGCTTGTGCCCAGCGACGGTGAGCAGGTCGACACCGAGGTCGCGGACGTTCACCACCACCTTGCCGAGCGACTGCGCCGCGTCGGTGTGCAGCAGCACGCCGCGCACCCGGGTGAACGCGGCGATCTCGCCGATCGGCTGCAGCGTGCCGACCTCGTTGTTGGAGTGCATGATGCTGACCAGGACGGTATCGTCGGTCAGTGCCCGCCGTACCGCGTCGGGGTCGACGAGGCCATGCCCATCGACCGGGACGACGGTGAGCCGGCAGCCGAGCCGCTGCAGGAACGCCGCCGGCTGAGCGGTGGCCGGGTGTTCGACGGCGCTGATGACGAGGTGCGGCACGCCCTTGTGCCGGCCGAACAGCCGATCGATCCAGCCGCGGTGCAGCCCGAACAGCCGCGGCAGGATCGTCCCCTTGAGTGCGTGATTGCTCGCCTCGGTGCCGCCAGAGGTGAAGACGACCTCGTCCGCTTCGGCGCCGAGCAGCGCGGCGCAGTCGGCCCGTGCCCGCTCGACCGCCTCGTGCGCCCGTCGTCCGAGGACGTGGGCGCTGGACGGGTTGCCGAAGTGCTCATGGAGGTACGGCAACATCGCCTCGACGACCGCTGGGTCGTGCGGAGTGGTGGCGTTGTAGTCGAGGTAGATGGGGGTCATTTCGAGGCTACCAGAGGATCGGCACGGCATACGGTTTGATGGAGGCGTCCGCGCTAAGAAGCGTCATCCCCTCGACAAGCGTCTGGGCGATCAGGATGCGATCGAACGGATCCCGATGATGGTCAGGCAACCTCCCCACCGCGAGGACGTGCGGGGTCTCGATCGGTAGCAGCGCCAGCTGATAGGTTGCTGTCCACCGACGGACGAACACATCGACGGGATCCAGGAGGATGAGTTTGCCGCTGCCGGTTTTGATGACCAGTTCCCAGACCGAGCCTACGCTGAGAAAGCACTCGTTCGCCGGATCGGCGATGGCGGCCTGGGCTACCACACTCAGATTCGGACTCC
The DNA here is from genome assembly GCA_046350215.1 of Gemmataceae bacterium. Lineage (GTDB taxonomy): Bacteria > Planctomycetota > Planctomycetia > Gemmatales > Gemmataceae > JAXMAU01. Next base: position 137,997 of record JAXMAU010000003.1, read on the forward strand.
CCTCCACCAGCCAGAGAAAGGCGTGCGTGTCGAGCAGGAGCTTCATTCCATGTAATCCTTGAACTCGTCGCCCGGCGCGTCGAAGTCTGGTGCCATGTAGACGATACTCCCCTTACCCAGCCCGGGCGCGGGCCGTGCCAGCCGGGCCGGCTGTTCACCCACCAGGCGGGCGACGGTCTGGTGTTCCTTGGTGAGAACGATTTCCTCGCCCGGAGCCAGGCTGTCGACCAACTCTTTCAGGCGGGTTTGCGCTTCGTCTACTGTGAGGATAACGGGCATCTCTATCCCTCCGTCCCGTCACGCAAAAAAGGCGTGGCCGTGAGCCGAAGCCCCCGACCACGCCCCACAAGGAGAGGCTCCTCTCGCCAGAGGAGTCCAGTCAGCAGATGCGGATGAACAGGATGTGGCGAGAAAACCTCCACCCCCATTCTAGACCTGCCTGGCGCCGCAAGAGAATGGGAAAAGGCGGAAAATTCTGGCGGTGGCGTCAGTCGGCCGGTTTCGTCTCGATTTTCCGCAGGTGCCGGTCGAACCAGTCGGCGAACAGGCCGGTGTCGTCCAGCAGCGTCGGCCAGCCGTGCCCGGCACCCTTGCGGACCACCAGCTTCGCCTCCACTCCCGCTTCCTTGTACGCCTCCACCATCCGCTCGGCCTGGTAGATCGGCACCAGCGTGTCCTTGTCGCCGTGGATGATCAGCGCCGGCGCCGACGTCTTGCTGACGTGGCTAATCGGCGAGACGGCGCGGGCGATCTCGCGGAGCTTCTTCTTGTCGGTGATCCGCTGGTACAGCGCCTTCTTGCTGTCGAACTCGTGGTAGTCGATGGCGGCGGTGAACGGCGGCTGCAGCTGACGGTCGGCCATGTCGTGTCCCGGCTTGCTCCAGTTCAGGAAGTCGGTCGGCGGGAAGAAGCAGGCGACCGCCTGCACCTGGCTGGAGGCGCGGTCGACCGGGTCAAAGCTCGGCTTGCCGGTCGTCCCGGCGGTGCCGAGCATGAGCGACAGGTGCCCGCCGGCCGACCCGCCGGTCACGCCGATGTGCTCCGGGTCGATGCCGAACTTCTTGGCGTGGTGGCGGATGAACCGCACCGACCGATGCATGTCCTCCATGATCTCCGGTAGGGTGTACTTCGGCTGGCTGCCGTGGACGACGGCGAACACGGTGTAGCCGCGCTCGAGGAACTTGGCGTACATCGGCGGGGCGATCGCCTGCGGACCGGAGAACCAGCCGCCGCTCACCACGAAGATGATGCCATAACCGTTCGGCTTCTTCGGCGTGAACACGTCCATCGTCAGCGCCAGCCCGCTCTTGCGGCCGTAGATCACGTCGCGCTGGCGGGTGTAGTTCTCGGTCTTCTCCTGGGCGAGTGCAGGCGCGGCGCACCCCGCCAGGAGCAGGTAGAGGGTGAAGACGAAACCGAGCGCTCGTGTCATGACTGCTCTCCGTGATGGGGACGGGCGTGACCGTCAGGGTACGAATGTGCGGATGCGCTGCCAGATCGTCCCGTCCGCGTGACCTACACTTGCGCCAGCCGGCACGATTCAGGTTTCCGGAGACGACGGCGTGAACGAGGCGGCATTGAGCATCGAACGACTGACGCTGCGCTACGGGGCGTTCACCGCCGTCGACGGCCTCGACCTGGAGGTCCGCCGCGGCGAGTTGTTCGGCCTGCTCGGACCGAACGGGGCCGGCAAGAGCAGCACCCTGCGGGTGCTGATCGGCCAGCGGCCGCCGAGCGCGGGGGCGGTCCGCGTCCTCGGCCGCGACGTCGTCCGCGACTGGCAGGCGATCAAGGCACTGTTCGGCTACGTCCCCGACCGCGAGAACCATTTTGAGGAGTTCACCGGCGAGCGGAACCTGCGGCTGTTCGCGCATCTGTACGGCGTGCCGGCGGCGCGGGTGGACGAGTGCCTCGCCCTGGTCGAGTTGAGCGAGGCGGCTCGGCTCCCCGTCAGCGCTTACTCGCTCGGGATGCGCCGCAAGCTGTTGCTCGCCCGCGCCCTGCTGCACCGACCGCCGCTTCTCTACCTCGACGAGCCGACCGCCAACCTCGACATCCACTCCGCCGAGTTGGTCCATCGCATCCTTCGCGGACTGGTCGCCGACGGCGGGACCGTTGTCCTGACGACGCACAACATGACCGAGGTCGAACAGATCTGCGACCGCGTCGGCATCCTGTGCCGCGGCCGGCTGGTCGCCCTCGACACGCCGCTGGCGCTGCAGCGGCAGCACCACGAACGCCGCGTCGACGTCGTGCGCAGCGACGGCCGCCGGTGGGTCGTCGACCTCGACGACGAGCGCGAGCGGATCGAGCTGTCCACGGAGCTAGCCGCCGGACGAATCGCCAGCTTGCAAACCCGCGAGTTCGACTTTCACGACGCCTTCCTGAAGTTGACCGGCACGACGTTCACCTGAGGCCCGCGCATGCGCTGGACGATTCTTCGCACCCTGCTCGAAAAGGAAGTTCGCCGTCACCTGGCGAACCGCGGCGCGCTGGCGCTGGTGCTGCTGCTGCTCGTCGCCTCGTTGCTGCTGGCGGTCTTCCGCGGCGGGCCGGCCGAGGGCGCGGGGCTGCCGGGGGCGCTTCGCCTCTGCTTCGTCGATTACGCCGACGATTCGCCTCTGGTAGCGCATTTGCGCCGCAGCGTGCCGGAGGAACTGGCCGGGGTGATTCAGTTTCGCCCGATCGACCGGGTGCTGACCGACCGCCGCGGCACCCTTCTGTACCCGGTCGGGACCGGGGCGATTCAGCTGCGGCCGCCGGAGACGCCGGGCGGGCCGATTCGCGTCTGGTTCTGGTATCCCGGCGGCGACCGGGGCGGGCTGGCGCCGTTCGAGGCGTGGTTCTGGCGATCCGCCTACGCCTTCGCGGTGCAGAACGGGGTGCCGACGGGCACCGCCGTTCAACCGCTCGCCGGCGCGGCGTTCTCGCTCACCGGCGGCATGGACACGCGAACCGGCCTGTCGGCGGCGCTGGTGCTGTTCGCCCTGTTCTTCGTCTGCGTCTACCTGCTGCCGTCACTCACCTGCGAGGAACGAGAGCGCGGCGTGCTACTCGCCCAGGCGCTGTCGCCCGCGTCCACTGCCGAGCTGCTGGCCGCCAAATTCCTGTTCTACCCCATCCTCGGGATCGTCCTGGCAGCGAGCCTGGCGGCGGTACAGCATCCGCGTGCCCTTTTCAGCGGCTTCTTCTGGCTCGCGCTGGTCGTCACCGCGGTCGGGTCGATGGGAGTGGGGCTGACGATCGCCACCGTGGCCCGCACGCAGCGCGCCGCCAGTCTCGGCGCCATGAGCTACCTGATGGCGGTGTCGCTGCTGCTGTTCATCTGCCAGCAAAACGCCGTCCCAGTCCTGCCGTGGCTGGCACTGGAATACCACGGCCCGCGCATGCTGCATGCGGCGCTGACCGGCCGGGTCGAGTGGTATCACGCGGGCAACCTGCTCGCCGCCGGCGCGCTCGCCGCTGCCTGGGTGCTGATAGCGGCCGCCCTGTTCCGCCGCCGCGGCTGGCAGTGACATCTCTTCCCGACGAAACGGTTGTACGAGCGACCCGAAGGCGAGGTGCCGCCGAATCGGCAGGGGACACGTTGACCTGCACCAGCCACCCAGCGTAGCATCTTTCCTGGAACACGCAGACCGCCCAGACTTCCTTCTCTGCTGGGTCGAGTCGGCGAGAAGAACGGAACCAGGGGAGACTCAGCGATGTACCAGTTGGTCTTGGCGGCGGCGCTGGCGGCCCCGCCGGAGGCGGCTATTCTCACCACCAGTACGGCGCCAACTACGGTGCCTGCTACGGCGTCGGTTACACCGGGTGGTACGCGGGCGGGTGGGGGCTGCCCTACGGCGGTTACTGGTCCGGGTACGCCGGGGGAGGGGGCTGCGGCGGCTACGACAGCGTGGCCTACGGCATGCAGCCGCTGACGGTGGCGTCGCTCCCGCCGCCCGGTCCGGCCACCTATTCCGGCGTCGACCGCGACGACAAGGACGACCGTCGTCGGGACCGCGATCGCGACCGCGACGACAAGATGGAGCGGGACGATCCGCTCGACAAGGACACCCCGCTGGACAAGAACGACAAGAAGTCGAAGAAGAACGACAAGAACGGCGGCGACGACAAGGATGACAAGACGTCCGACGCCCGCGGCAGCAACCGCGCCGGCCGCGCCCGGCTGGTCCTCAACCTGCCGGCCGACGCCCGTCTCTATGTCGATGGCCAGTACATCGCCAACGCCGCCGCCAAGGGGTCGTTCTCGACGCCGGAGCTGGCCGCCGGCAAGAAGTATTACTACGACCTGCGCGCCGAAGTGATCCGCGACGGCAAGCCGGTGCAGCAGACGCGCCAGGTGGTCGTCACCGCCGGCTCGACCGTCCGCACCGACTTCTCGAACCTCGGTTCCGCCACCGGCGTTGCCAACGCCGCCGCCCGCTGAGCACCTGCCTTCCCGCCGTCGGAGTGGTCCGCCCAGCCGCTCCGACGCGCGGTCTTCCCGCCTCCCTCCCTGCCTGCCAATTCGGACTTACTGCTCTTCTGTTCATGACGCTAACTGGAGCGCTGACACCGAGATAAGGCAGAAAACGGTTGACGAGATCGGCCGTACAGACTACCGTAGGGGTGGTTAAAGGTCGCCCGCCCTCGCCACGACTCTCCGCCGGACGCCGCTGCGGCGGCTCTCTCCCGACCGCCCTCAGGCACGCGAATTGCTCATTATTGCGTGACGTTGCCTGCCCCGGATCTCGCCTTACTCACCACCCCCACCGTGCGGATGCGTGAGCCGTCCCCCCAAGGAGTTATGGTGTCATGACCAAGCCCGTGACGTGGAACGATGACCCCGCCCACTTCCGCCGGCCCAGCCGCCGTTCGTTCCTGCAGGTCGGCGTCGTCAGCGGCCTCGGGCTGACGCTCGACCAGTTCTTCCGCCTTCAGGCGGCCCAGACCAACTCGCCCCGAGCGCCGAGGGAAGGCAAGGCGGCGTCGGTCATCCACATCTTCCTGCCTGGCGGCATCGCCCACCAGGACTCGTTCGACCCCAAACCGCTCGCCCCGATCGAGTACCGCGGCGAGATGGGGGTGGCGAAGACGAACGTCGCCGGCGTGTTCTTCAACGAGCACCTGAAGCAGACCGCCGGAGTGGCCGACAAGATCACCGTCTGCCGGTCGATGACGCACGGCGAGGCGGCGCACGAGCGCGGCACGCACAACATGTTCACCGGCTATCGCCCCAGCCCGGCAATCACCTTCCCGAGCATGGGATCGGTGGTGTCGCACGAGTTCGGCCCGCGCAAGAACCTGCCGCCCTATGTGTGCATCCCGAACATGCCGACCAACTTCGCCGGCTCCGGCTACCTCTCCAGCGCGTTCGCCCCGTTCAGTCTCGGCAGCGACCCGGCCAACCCCGGCTTCACCGTCCAGGATCTGAAGCTGCCCGGCGGCGTCGACGAGGGGCGGTTCGAGAAGCGGAAAAACATGCTGGCGGCAGTCAACGATCACTTCGCCCGGAAGGAGAAGGACGATTCGCTCAAGGCGATGGACACCTTCTACGACCGTGCCTACAGCCTGATCAGCTCGGAGAAGGCCAAGACCGCCTTCGACATCAACAAGGAAGCCGATGCGCTCCGCAACGAGTACGGCCGCAACGCTGCCGGCCAGCGGATGCTGCTGGCGCGGCGGCTGGTCGAGTCGGGCGTGCGGTTCGTCTCGCTCACCTACGGCGGCTGGGACATGCACAACGCCATCAAGGCGGGCATGGCCGGGCAACTGCCGGCGTTCGACCAGGCGTTCGCGGCGCTGATCCGCGACCTCGACCGCCGTGGCCTGCTCGACAGCACCCTGGTGATGGTGTCCAGCGAGTTCGGCCGCACCCCGAAGGTCAACGCCACCGCGGGCCGCGACCACTGGCCGAAGGTGTTCTCCGTCGTCCTCGCCGGCGGCGGGATCAAGAAGGGGTTCGTCTACGGCACGTCCGACGCCACCGCCACCGAGCCGGAGGACGACCCGCTGACGGTGGAAGACCTGGCGATGACCGTCTACCACCAGCTCGGCATCGATGGCGCGAAGCGGCTGGTGGCGTCCGGCAACCGGCCGATCGACATCGTTCGCGGCGGCACCGTCCGCAATGAGCTGATCGCTTAAAAGAACTCACCACAGAGGACACAGAGGAACACAGAGGAAAGTAAAGAGAGAGGGAAAGGAACAGATAAGTGGTCAATGTGTGGGGATCTGCCATGAAACTGCAACGGCCGAGTCGGAATTACCTCCTGTATTTCCTCTGTGTTCTCTGTGTCCTCTGTGGTGAGTCTCTTTCTTCTGCCGCGTCGCCGGTGCTGAACGGGGTGTCGCCGCGCGGCGCCCAGCGCGGCACCGAGGTGGCAGTGGTGCTGAGTGGTGCCCGCCTGGCCGACGCCAGGGAAGTGCTCTTCTACTCTCCCGGCTTCCAGGTCGCCAAACTGGAGACGGTGAACGACGCCACGGTGAAGGCCACGGTGAAGGTGGCCGCGGACGCCGCGCTGGGCGAACACAGCCTGCGCGTCCGCACCGCCAGCGGCATCAGCGAGCTGCGGACGTTCTGGGTCGGCGCGCTGCCCGAGGTCGCTGAGAAGGAGCCGAACAGCGAGTTCGCCGCTCCACAAAAGATCCCGCTCAACATCACCGTCACCGGCGTCGTCGACAATGAGGACGTCGACTAATATGCGGTCGACGTGAAGACGGGGCAGCGCCTGTCGGTCGAGATCGAGGCGATGCGGCTGGGTAATACTTTATTCGATCCGTTCGTCGCCATCCTCGACGCCAAGCGCTTCGAGCTGGCCACGTCGGACGACAACCCGCTGCTCGGCCAGGACGGCATGTGCTCGATCGTCGCCCCGGTCGACGGTACCTACACCGTCATGGTCCGCGAAAGCTCGTACCAGGGCAACGGCGCCTGCGCCTACCGGCTGCACATCGGCACTTTCCCCCGCCCGCAGGCGGTGGTGCCGGCCGGCGGCAAGGCCGGTGAAGAGGTCGAGGTCACGTTCATCGGCGATCCGGCGGGACCGATCAAGCAGAAGGTGAAACTGCCGGCGAAGGCCGGCGAGAAGTTCGCCCTGCACGCCCAGGACGCCGGCGGGATCTCGCCGTCGGGCATCTCGTTCCGCGTCAGCGACGCGGGCAACGTGGTCGAGGTCGAGCCGAACGACACGCACGCCACCGCCACCAAGGCGCCGGCGTTCCCGGTCGCGTTCAACGGCGTGATCGACAAGCCGGGCGACGTCGACCACTTCCGCTTCAAGCCGGTGAAGGGGCAGACCTACGACATCCACTGCTACGCGCGGCGGCTCGGCTCGCCGCTCGACCCGGTCATGACGCTGTCGGTGGCCGGCGCCGGGGCGGTGGTGGCCAACGACGACGCGATCGGTCCGGACAGCTACTTTCGCTACGGCTTTGGCGACGACCGCGAGTATGTCATTACTGTCACCGACCACCTTGGCAAGGGTGGGCCGAACTACTTCTACCGCATCGAGTTCGTCCCGGTCACGCCGACCGTCACGCTGTCGATCCCGAAGGTCAACATCTTCTCGCAGGAGCGGCAGACGATCAGCGTGCCGCGCGGCAACCGGATGGCGACGCTGGTCACGACCAGTCGCGCCAACTTCGGCGGAGACATGACCTTTAGCGCCGACAACCTGCCGTCGGGCGTGGCAGTTCACGCCGACCCGGTGCCGGGCAACCTCGACGTGGTGCCCGTGGTGTTCGAGGCGGCGCCGGCCGCCCCGGTCGCCGGCACGCTCGGCAAGTTGGTGCTCAAGCATGCGGACCCCAAGCACCCGGCGATCACCAGCCAGATCAACCAGACCGTCGAACTGGTCAGCGGCCCGCCCGGCCAGTCGGTGTACTGGAAGCATGACGTCGATCGCTTCGCCGTCGCCGTCACCGAGGAGGCGCCGTTCGCCGTCGACATCGTCGAGCCGAAGGTGCCGCTGGTGCAGAACGGGTCGATGAATCTCAAAATCGTCGCCCGCCGCAAGCCCGGCTTCACCGCCGCCATCACCGTCTACCCGCTGTTCAACCCGCCTGGTGTCGGCTCGGCGTCGGCCGTCACCATCCCGGCCAACGCCAACGAGACGGTGTTGCCGATCAACGCCGCCGGCAACGCCCAGGTGAAAAAGTGGAAGACGGCGGTGATCGCCAGCAGCGATGCCGGCAAGGGGCCGATCTGGGTGTCGTCGCAGCTGGCGACGCTGGAGGTGGCTGCCCCGTTCCTCGCCGCCAACCTGCTCCGCTCCGCCGTCGAGCAGGGCAAGGACACCGAGATCGTCTGCAAGCTGCAGACGGTCACGCCGTTCGCCGGCACCGCCAAGCTGAAGTTGCTCGGCCTGCCGTTCAAGGTGGTCACGCCGGACCTCGATGTCACGAAGGACACGAAAGAGATCGCGTTCAAGCTAACCACCGACAAGACCAGCCCGGCCGGCATTCATCGTAGCCTGATCTGCCAGTTCCTGCTGACCCAGAACGGCGAGCCGATCGTCGCCACCGTCGGCGGCGGCGAGCTGCGCATCGACGTGCCGATCGTCAAAACGACGCCTCCGCCCCCTCCCGCCAAGCCGACCCAGCCGGTGGTCAAGGCGCCGACGCCGCCCGCTCCGCCGAAGCGCCTCAGCCGCCTCGAGCAGCTGCGCAAGGAGCAGGAGGAGCGCGAGAAGATGGGTCCGGTCGCGGCGCCGAAGAAGTAACACCGTACTCGAAAAGACACTCACCCGTGACAGGGATCGCACCATGACTTCGCACCGTCACACTGGCTTGCGGCTGACCGCCGTGCTGCTGCTGGTAGGTATCGCCCTGCCGGCGTGGGGGAACGACGCCGCCCTGACCGGCATCGAGGTGTTCCCCGCTGACGTCAATCTGCTCACCGCCCGCGGCCGGCAGACGTTCGTCGTCCAGGCCAGCTACGCCGACGGCATTACCCGCGACGTCACCGCCCAGGCGAAGACCGCCATCGCCAACCCGGCGGTGGCCAAACTGGTCGGCACGGTCGTCTCGCCGGTTGCCGACGGGCAGACCGAGCTGACGATCGAGTTCGGCGGCAAGAAGGCGACGGTGCCGGTGAAGGTGAAGGACGCGAAGGCGGACCGGCCGATCAGCTTCAAACTGGACGTGATGCCGATCTTCATGCGCGCCGGGTGCAACTCCGGGAGCTGCCACGGCGCCGCCCGCGGCAAGGATGGCTTCCGCCTGTCGCTGTTCGGGTTCGACGCCGACGGCGATCACTTCCGCCTCACCCGCGAGCAGCCGGGCCGGCGCATCAACCTGGCGCTGCCCAACGAAAGCCTGCTGATCGAGAAGGCCATCGGCAAGGTGCCGCATTCCGGCGGGCAGAAGATCAAGGAGGGTGATCCGTATCACGCCGACCTGATCCGCTGGCTGGAGGCGAAGACGCCGAACGACCCGCCGACGCTGCCGACGCCGGTGGCGGTCGAGATCTACCCGAAGAAGGCGGTGCTCGACGGCAAGGGCGAGACGCAGCAGATGGTGGTGCGGGCCAGGTATTCCGACGGCACCGACCGCGACGTCACCAGTTTGGCGTTATTCCTGAGCAACAACGACAACTCCGCGAGGATCAGCGAGAACGGGCTGGTGACGGCGAGCGAGCGCGGCGAGGCGTTCGTCATGGCCCGCTTCGCCACCTTCACCGTCGGCGCCCAGGTGGTGGTGGTGCCCAAGGGTTTGAAATTCACCTGGCCGAACGTGCCGGAGCACAACTATGTCGACACGCTGGTCCACAACAAGATGAAGGCGTTGCGGATCACTCCCGGCCCGGTGTGCGACGACGAGACATTCCTCCGCCGCGCCTCGCTCGACATCATCGGCATCCTGCCGACCCTGGAGGAATATACCCGCTTCGTCACGAATACCGATCCGAAGAAGCGCGAGAAGCTGGTCGACGAGCTGCTCGATCGCAAGGAGTTCGCCGAGTTGTGGGTGCTCAAGTGGGCCGAGCTGCTGCAGATCCGCTCGTCCAACCAGGTCAGTTACAAGGCGATGCTGCTGTACTACAACTGGCTGCAGGATCGCATCGCCCGCAACGTGCCGGTCAACGAGTGGGTGCAGGAGCTGCTCGGCGCCTCTGGCGGGACGTTCAAGAGTCCGGCCACCAACTACTACCAGAACGAGACGGACATCCTGAAGGTGACGGAGAACGTCGCCCAGGTGTTCATGGGCATGCGCATCCAGTGCGCCCAGTGCCACAACCACCCGTTCGATCGCTGGACGATGGACGACTACTACGGATTCGCCGCCTTCTTCTCGCAGATCGGCCGTAAGGGCACCGACGATCCGCGCGAGATCATCGTTTTCAATAGCCGCGGCGGCGAGGTGCCGCACGGGCTGACCAAACAGGCGATGAAGCCGAAGTTTTTGGGCGGCGCCGTGCCGGACCTCAAGGGCGAGGATCGGCGGGTGGTGCTGTCCCGCTGGCTGGCCTCGCCGGACAACCCGTACTTCGCCACCAGCCTGGTGAATCGGGTGTGGCACCACTTCTTCGGCGTCGGCATCATCGACGAGGTCGACGACGTGCGCATCAGCAACCCGGCGAGTAATCCCGAATTGCTGGCCGAGCTGGGCAAGCGCTTCACCACCTACAAGTACGACTTCAAGAAGCTGGTCCGCGACATCTGCACCTCGCGGACCTACCAGCTGTCGACGCAGACCAACCCGTCGAACGAGGGCGACACGCGCAACTTTGCCCGCGCCTACCTGCGGCGAATCAAGGCCGAGACGTTCCTCGACTGCATCAGCCAGGTGACCGAGACGAAGAACAAGTTCCAGGGTCTGCCCAACGGCGCCCGCGCGGTGCAGATCGCCGACGGCAGCATCAGCACCTACTTCCTGACGACCTTCGGCCGGGCCGTCCGCGAGTCGGTGTGCGCCTGTGAGGTGCGCCTGGAGCCGACGCTGTCGCAGTCGCTCCACCTGCTCAACGGCGACACCACCACCGCGCGCATCGCCGGCGGCAACCTGGTCGGCAAGCGGCTGGCGGAGAAGAAGACGCCGCCGCAGATCATTGAGGAATTGTTCGTCCGCTGCCTGAGCCGCAAGCCGACCGCCGCCGAGATGAGCCGCTTGACGGCGATGGTGGCGGCGGAAAAGGACGTGAAACAGGCGCTCGATGACGTCTTCTGGTCGCTGCTGAATTCCCGCGAGTTCATGTTTAACCATTGACCGCCGCCCACCCCCGAGGCGCCTGGCCGGTGACGGCCGCGCCTCCTGCCGGAGACTCCCGCATGCGAACCCTCCTCACATTTGGCCTGATCGTTGCCCTGGCGGTGACGGTGAACGCCGCTGACCCGGCGAAGAAGCCGGTACGGGTCACCTACGACGAGCACGTCCTGCCGTTCCTGAAGGACAAGTGCGTCAGCTGCCACAACCAGGACAAGAAGCGCGGCGGACTCGTCCTCAACAACTACACCAAGGTGATGGAGGGCGGCAGCTCCGGCGCGTGCGTCAAGCTCGGCGACCCCGAGGGCAGCCTGCTCTACAAGGTGACGGCGCACACCGCCGAGCCGTTCATGCCGCCCAACGCGCCGAAGGTGGCCAACGACGGCATCGACCTGCTGCGCAAGTGGATCGCCAGCGGGGCGCCGGAGAACTCGGGCAGCAAGGTGGTGATGCCCGACCGGCCGAAGGTCGACTTCACCCTGACCACCGCGGCGAAGGGCAAGCCGGCCGGTCCGCCGCCGATGCCGCCGGCGTCGCTGCGGCTCGACCCGATCGTCCGCGCCGCCCGCGACACCGCCGTCACCGCCCTGGCGGCCAGCCCGTGGGCGCCGCTCGTCGCCGTCGGCGGGCAGAAGCAGATCCTGCTCTACCACAGCGACAGCCTCGACCTGCTCGGCGTGCTGCCGTTCCCCGAGGGGACGCCGACGGTGCTCAAGTTCAGCCGCAACGGCGCGCTGCTGCTGGTCGGCGGTGGACACTCCGGCAAGTCCGGGCGGGTGGTGATTTGGAGTGTGCCGAAGGGCGAGCGGCTGTTCGAGGTGGGCGACGAGTCGGACGCCGTGCTGGCGGCTGACATCAGCCCCGACCAGACGCGCGTGGCGCTGGGCGGGCCGGGCAAGGTGGTGCGGCTGTACAACACCCGCGACGGCAAGCTGGCCCAGGAGATCCGCAAGCACACCGACTGGATCACCGCCGTCGAGTTCAGCCCCGACGGCGTGCTGCTCGCCACCGGCGACCGCAGCAGCGGGATGTACGTGTGGGAGGCGTTCACCGCCCGCGAATACTTCACGCTCAAGGGGCCGACCGCGGCGATCACCGAGATCAGCTGGCGACTGGACAGCAACGTCGTCGCCGCCGCCGGCGAAGACGGCCAGGTGCGGCTGTTCGAGATGGAGAACGGCAACCAGATCCGCGCCTGGGGCGCCCACGGCGGCGGGGCGCTGGCGGTGCGCTACGCGATGGACGGCCGCCTCGTGTCCGCCGGGCGCGACCGGCTGGTGCGGGTGTGGAACGGCGACGGCGCGGCGCAGCGGAACTTCGAGCCGATGGCCGACGTCTCCCTGCGGGCAGTGTTCACCCACGACGGCGGCCGCGTGATCGGCGCCGACTGGACCGGGCAGATCGCCGTCTGGAGTGCCGCCGACGGCAAGCGGATCGGCTCACTCACCGCCAACCCGACGCCGCTGGCCGAGCAGCTGGCGGCCCTGGAGCGGACGCTCGCCGAGAAGCAAAAGGCGGCCGATGCGCTCGTTGTTGTGTCCAGGGCGTCCGAGGCAGCGCTGGCGAAGGCCAACGCGGACCTGACCGGGGCGCAGAAGGCGGTCGGCGACACCGCGGCGGCGGCGAAGGCGGCCGAGGGGAAGTTTCAGCAGGCGCAGGCAGCGGTGAGCACCGCCCAGGCGGCCGTCCGCACTGCCCAGGCGACGCAGCGGGCGCGAGAGACGCTGGCGCGGGCGCTGGCCGAGGCGGCCAGCAAGGTGAAGGCCGAGGCCGACAAGGCGAAGGACAACGCCGAGTTCCAGGCAGCGGCGCAGCGAGCGCAGGCGCTGGCGGGACAAGCGGCAGCCGAGCTGGACCTGGCGCAGAAGGCGGTCGCCAACCTGACCGCCGCGCTAAAGGCCGTCGAGCCGACCGTCGCCCCGGCCCAGCAGGCGCTGACCGCGGCGCAGGCGGCAGCGCAGACGGCGCCGAAGTCGCTCACCGGGCTGCAGGCGGCGATCAAGGCGGTCCAGACGAAGGCGGCGACCGACAAGGCGGCGGCGGACGCGGCGGCGGCCGAGATGACGGCGCTCCGCGGCCGCGTCGACCGGCTGAAGGCGGCGCTCGCGGTGGCGCAAAAAACCGCGAAGTGACGCCCCGAGGGAGGGTTCCCGCCGCCGCGGCGATCTGCTAAGCTAGACGTTTCATCGGAGATGACCCGATTACCGAGGGACGCGAGCCGTCGTGTTGGCTCGCGTCCTTCGCTTGCAGGCCACGTTCAGGAGCGAGACCGATGGGAGCCAGGCGAATCCGCCGCGATCAGCGTCAGTTTGACATGGCCCTTTCCCGGCGCGTCAACGGCACGCGCAAGACCAAGGAGCGCGTTCGCCGCGACAAGCGGATGACCGAGCTGCTGCAGAAGGCGAAGCCGCCGTACACCCCGTCCATGCTCAGCTGGCTGAGCGCGCAGCTGGACAAGCCGGCGACCAAGATCGCCGCCGCCGACGTGCAGCAGTTCCTCGCCGGCAAGTGACGGCGGAGTTTCCACCGCTTCGGGAACCATCGTCCGGGCTGGTGCGTCTCAGGGAGGAGCCGGCGCTCACGCCGTCGGTCGCCGTTCGGCCATCCGCGCGTTGACGGCGGCGCGCGGCCGTGCGACAATGCTGCAGACAATCTGGTGCGGTGGCCCTCATCCAACCGCGAGGGCGAATGAACATCGAGGGGGGATTGACGATGGTTCTCGCTTCTCTGCGCTCCCTGCGTCCGGGATTCGCCCGGAACCTGCTGGCGGGCGGGTTACTGATCGCCTGTTTCGGCCTGCTCGGGCTGGCCGAGGCGGCACCGGGAGAGAAGACCGGAGAGAAGACCGGAGAGAAGACCGGGGAACCCAAGGCGCCGGCCGGCAAGGCCCCCGCACCGCTGCCGCCGCTGCGATTGACGATTGTCGCCGATGGCTCCGACGTTGGCGAGATGTCGAAGGTCATCAACGACAAGCTCGAAGCGGCGTGGAAGGCGAACAACATTGCCCCCTCGGGCTATGTCGACGACTACGAGTTCATTCGCCGCGCCTCGCTCGACATCGTCGGCCGGGTTGCCAAGCCGGACGAGATCGTCGCCTACATGAAGGACCCTGTCGAAAAGCGGCGGTCGCTGCTGATCGAGCGCCTGCTCAAGCACGAGGACTACGCTCGCCACTGGGCGAACCTGTGGAGTAACTGGTTACTCACCCGCAACCCCCCCTTCGGCCGCGGCAAGTATCACGACCAGACGACCGTCTGGCTGGAAGACCAGTTCGCACAGAACAAGCCGTACAATGAGATGGTGACCAAGCTGCTCACCGCCACCGGCAAGAACTCCGAGAACGGCGCGGTCAACTTCATGCTCGCTCACCTGGGTGAGCGAGTGCCGAACTCGAAGGTGCGCGAGGAGGGGCAGTTCGAGGTCGTCCCGCTCACCAGCCGCATCACCCGCGTGTTCCTGGCGACCCAGGTGCAGTGCGCCCAGTGCCACCCGCACCCGTTCTTCGGCAGCTTGAAGCAGGAGCAGTTCTGGGGTATCAACGCCTTTTTGCGGCAGATCCGCCGCGAGGGCACCCCGCCGATGGAAGGCCAGCGGATGATGACCATGGCCGACCTGACGCTGGCCGACGACACCTCGGTGAACACCGACGCCAACGTGTTCTTCGAGATGCGTAACGGCAAGGTGCGGATGTGGCATGCCGAGTTCCTGCCGCCCGCCGGCAAGGACCGCGGCGCCAAGCTCGACCCCAAGAGCGTCGGCGTGGCTCGCCGCGAGGAACTGGCCCGTTATCTCGTCGACCACGAGATGTTCTCCAAGGCGATCGTCAATCGCATGTGGGGGCTGTTCCTCGGTCGCGGCTTCGTCAACCCGGTGGACGACTTCAATGACAACAATCAGCCGTCCAACCCGGAGCTGCTGGACGAGCTGGCCGCTCGTTTCAAGCACTACAACTACGACCTCAAAAAGCTCATTCGCTGGATCGCCCACAGCAAGGCGTACCACCTGAGCTACGTCGCCAACAAGACGAACGACAAGCCGGAGCACGAACCGCAGTTCGCGCGCATGGTGATGAAGTCGCTGTCGCCGGAGCAGCTGTTCGAGTCGCTGATGACCGCCACGCACGCCGACAAGTCCAACACTCCGGCCGAGAAGAAGCGGATGCGCGACGAGTGGCTCGACCGGCTGATCTCCCAGTTCGGCGACGACGAGGGCAACGAGGTCAACTTCAACGGCACCATCGTCCAGGCGCTGCTGATGATGAACGGCAAGAACATCAACGACGCCATCACCGCCAAGAGCGGTACGGTCGCCGAGGCGCGGCTGCGGAAGAAGACGCCGCAGGGAGTGATCGAGTATCTCTATCTGGCCGCGCTCAACCGTCCGCCGAAGCCGTCGGAAACCCGCAACATCCTCACCAAGATCGCCCTCCGCCGTGGCTTCCGCGACTCCGAGCAGGCGATGTACGAGGATCTCTTCTGGGCGCTGCTCAACAGCAACGAGTTCCTGCTGAATCACTGATGCAAGTGGTCAGCAGACAGTAGAAAGACAGACGACCCCGGCCCCGCATTCCGCGAGGTCGGGGTCGTCGTTTTCTTTAGCCCCCGGTGAACACACCGGGGGCGCGTGCGGGGCACACGACATCGCCCCCGTGGGTTCCCCGGGGCCATGAACAAGACCTCCCGGTTACGGCAAGGTCTTCTGACCTTGCCGCCTTGCCGACCGCAGGTCTCCCGCATGCCCCGGATGAGACCTTCGGTCCGCCGGAGTGGCCCGGTCGGGAGACCGGGCCACAACTGGGATGGCTGTTGGGGCTGTTGCGGCAAGGTCTCCTGACCTTGCCGCTCTGCCGACCGCAGGTCTCCTCCGGCGCGTGGGACTTGCGGCTGGGTGCCGTGGGCATGCTTCGTGGCCATGCGATGCGGGTACACCCACACCGACGGGGCCGGTCGGCGAAACGCCGCATGCCCACGCAAGCGTGGGCATGGCACCAGCGCCCGGACACAACCAGGGTTGCCTGGAACGGCGAACGGCCACCGCCTCAGTATCTGCTTACTCAGGGACGATGCGCGACACGGTGATGTAGTTGTTCCGCAGGTCGCCGCGCCAGACGGTGTAGCCCCACAGCTGTACGACCTTGTTCAGGTGCGCCTCCAGGTTCACCCCCTGCCCGCCGGTCGCATACACCACAGGCCGCAGCGTGGTCGGGTCGTCCAACGCATAGGTGGTGGCGCCTTCGACTGTGCGGCCGGCGCGCCGCAGCACGCCCTTGTAGCCGCTCCAGCTCGATGGCATCCCTCGCGGCGGGCTGCCGGTCGGAGCGAGCGGAGTGAACTGGCTGTTGTCCCGCTGCAGCGTCGTGGTGACCACGTTGGCCGGGGCGAGGCCGGCCGGCGCCGTCGGCGCGCCCATGCGCACCGCCTCGACGCCGTTGGCCGCCGGCAGCGGATAACTGCGACCGGCGCCGGCGGTGGACACCGGCGTGGCGGTCGGCGGCTGCGCCACCGCGCCGACACCGTAATTGCGATAGCCGCCCTGCAGGAACTGGGCGCGCTGCAGGGCGAGGGCCGACAGCGACGGATTGCTGCCCACCGTCCCCGCGCCGACGAGAGCGTACAGGCGGATTGCCTCGGCCAGCTGGCCGGTTCGCTCGGCATGCTCGGCCTGCCGCCACATCTGTTCGGGTGACTGTTGGGGGGCGGCGGACGGCACGGGTGACACCGGGGCGGCCGTCGGCGCGAACGCCGACCGGGTGGCGACCGCTTCGGTGGCCGACGCCTGGGCAAGTGCATCGGCGGGTGCGGTCTTGCCGACCGCGCTGGCGCGGATGAACCGCCGCTCGCGCGCCGGCGGCTCGATCGGCATCCAGGTGCCCTCGTCGTCGGTCACCGGCTTGCCGCGCGAGATCACCTGCGCGCCCGGTTCGAGCCAGCTGCCGACGACGGTCGGCCGCCGGTTTAATACCTCGCTGCCCATGTAGACCGGCACCTTGACCCCGTCGAGGGTGACGACGTGGTTAGGCACGTCTGGGTGAACGTGGCGCAGGAAGCGGGTGTTGATGTAGCTGAACGATCCCTGCGGCGGTTTGACCTGCAGCCACCCGCCAGGCATCTCGGCGGTCACATCGACGCGGCCGCCGCGCGCCAGCCGGTTGGTGGCGTAGAATTCGGTCGAGTCACTCGGGCCGGACCGCGCCTCGGCCTGCGGCACCGTGACGTAGCGGACATCGGGGCCGGACTGAGCGACGGCGACGCCGCCCACGACGAGCATCATCATGACTGCGCCAGGCACCGGGACGTGTCGCATGGGTGTCCTCCCCCGCCGTTCGCCGACTGGGCCGCGCCTAAGTTCCTGTATTTCCTGTTTCGGTACGACACCGCCGCACGGTTGACTGCTGTGGGAGCATTGTTCTGCCGAAACCGGAATCGACGCGAAGCTGTTCAAAGGCTGCGGGTTATACCGCCCTTCCGTACCCGGTCAAGGCCACTCCACGGCGCAGACGGACGGCGAGCGGGTAAACGGCGCAAGGTGCGGTGCGGCAGGCCAGCGGCGCTTGCCGATGAATCCCCCGGCACCCATAACGACGCCAGAGGAGGACGCGACATGCCCATTCTCGTGGTCGGCACCCGCAACCCGAAGAAGCGGATCGAGCTGCTCGAAATCCTCGGCGACCTGCCGATCGAGCTGCGCGACCTGACGGGGTATCCGCAGGCGCCGGAGGTGGAAGAGGACGGCGAGACGTTCGAGGCCAACGCCCGCAAGAAGGCAGGGGAGGTGGCGAAGGCGCTGGGCGAGTGGACGCTTGGGGAAGATAGCGGGCTGGTGGTGCCGGCGCTGAAGGGGCGGCCCGGAGTGTACTCGGCGCGCTATGCCGGCAAGCAGGGCGACGACGAGGCGAACAACGACAAGCTGCTGGCGGAGCTGGCGCCGCTACAGGAGTCGTCGCGGGCCGCCTACTACGTCTGCACCGCCGCCCTGGCCGACCCGACCGGCGAGGTGAAGGCGGTGGTGGAAGGCCGCTGTCACGGCGTTATCCTCCGCGAGCGCCGCGGCACCGGCGGGTTCGGCTACGACCCGCTGTTCTACATCCCCGAGTACCACCAGACGTTCGGCCAGCTGACCGCTCGCGTCAAGCATGCGCTGAGTCACCGCGGCAAGGCGATGGCGGCGCTGCGGCCGGCGATCAGGCGGTATTTGCTGCCGGAGTGAAACGGGCGAGGTCCTGGGGAGCCGACAGGTGACAAATGCGGCCGAACAAGTAGTCGAGACACCCTCGCGACGTACCCTGTATCATTACACGACGAGGCACAATCTGGCTGCGATCCTCTCCACCGAAACCCTCCGGCCCTCACTCCAGGCCGTCAACCCGAAGGACGTGCGCCACGGTGACGGGCAGTACCTCAGCGACATCGTGCCCGGCAACCGAAGTCCTGGCCAGCTGGCCTATGTGTTCCTGAACGACCCGCGAGGTTGGCGCCGCTTCACCCACTACCTCGAAATCGATGTCACCGGGCTGACCGTGGTGGAGGGCAGACCGGGAGTTCTCGTGATCCCAACTACGCAGGATCTGGATCTGTCCGGCCGCATCGGTGCCAGTGGCGAAGTACCACGACCGCCCAGAAGATAGGGGCGGGGGATGGTCAGACTCTGTACGCTTTCCACCAGAACCAAGCATGACAAGCAGGGGGCGACATGTATTACTCCCGGCTAGAATGGAATCATCCGTCTCCGACTGAACCGAGGGAAATCCTCAGCGAGTACGATGAGCAGGGATGGGAGTGTCGAAAGATCGAGCGGTTCTCCGATGGGTCGGTGCGGTTCGCGAGTGGGACGGAATCACTGGGAGGTAGCGAGCTGTCTCTCATTCGCCGCCCGCCGGATTCCGAAGTGATCGCCGAGCCGGAGTTCCGAGTGTTGGTCTTGACCAAAGAAGAGTTCGAGCAGGCGTGGGCTTACGCCCATCAGGTGAATCAGATGGCCTGAACGGAGTGGCGTCATGCAACAAGCGACACACCCCATCCAGTTCGTTCGCGGCGATGCGACCGTCCCAATCGGCAATGGAGCCAGGATCGTCGCTCACATCTGCAACGACATCGGCGCGTGGGGCAAGGGGTTCGTGCTCGCCCTGTCCCGCCGCTGGCCCGAGCCGGCCCTGGCGTTCAAACGTTGGTATGAGGGACGGGCGACCAACGACTTTGGGCTGGGCAGCGTGCAACTGGTCTCTGTCGGGGACGAGTTGTGGGTTGCGAACATGGTGGCCCAGCACGGGATTCGGGCATCGGGGGGTGTGCCTCCGATTCGCTATGACGCTCTTGGTCGCTGCCTGGAGCAGTTGGCCGTCGAGGCAAAGGCACGGGCCGCTTCGGTCCACATGCCGCGCATCGGCTGCGGTCTGGCGGGGGGAGAGTGGAGCCGAATTGAGGCCCTGATCCTCGAAACGCTTTGTGAGCAGGATGTCCCCGTCACTGTCTACGACCTCGAATGAACCGTCACCTCAGGCTGCGCTGAGTCACCGCGGCAAGGTGATGGCGGCGCTGCGGCCGGCGATCAGGCGGTATTTGCTGCCGGAGTAATCGGCGATTCGGGGGAGGTGTGCGATGGAAACCGGCACGGAAAAGGTTGCCGCGGCCATCAGTCGGGCGCAGGCGGCGCTCGACGAGGCGCTCGCCGAGCTGGCCGAGGTGCCGGCGTTCGACCCTGGCGTCACCGCCTTCGTCGCCCACGGGCTGAAGAACTACCTGACCGTCACCCTCGGGTCGATCGGCCTGCTGCAGCACGCCTTGACCGGATACGCCGATGCCGACGTTCACCGGCTGCTCGACGGGCTGGACCACACCACCCACCTGATGAGCACCGCCGTCGCCCGACTGCAGGGGGAAGAGCGAGAGCCGCACTTCCGGTCCGTCGAGATCGACGTGCGCCTGCTGCTTCACCGGGCAGTAAGCTATTACGAGAAGGTGGCGGCCCGCAAGCAGATCGAGTTGACCGTCGAGCGGAGCGACGTGCTGCCGCCGATCTGGACGGATGGGGTGAAGGTGGCGGCGGTGCTGGACAACCTGCTGTCGAACGCCATCAAGTATTCGCCGCCGGGCAGCCGGGTCCAGGCGCGGGTGATCCGGGAAGATGACGGGGTGCGACTCGAGATCCAGGACGAGGGACCGGGGTTGAGTGCCGACGACCAGGCCCGGCTGTTCACCCGCGGGTCGCCTCTGACACCGCAGCCGACGGGTGGCGAGAGCGCCCACGGTTACGGGCTGGCGGTGGCGAAGGATCTGGTGGAGCACCTCGGCGGCGCGCTCCGGCTGCACGAGCGAAATGGGCCGCGGCGCGTGCTTCTGGTTCCGCCTGCCGGTCCACCGCCCCGACCCGGTGGGGGAGTGTACGTCCCGTTGCGGCGGGACACCTGGCACCGTAGCATGACGGGGCGGCCCCGCCGCGGGCCGGGTGCCGTCGTTCGCGATTCCGCAACCGGAGCCGGTCGGTTGAAATGGCTGCTTCCTGGGGGCGCCCGATGATCGACGTGTATTCCGTTCCGTTGAAAGAACTCCTTGAGCTGCCGGGAAGCGGCGGGCACCAAGACCTCCTCGAAACGATCCGCAACGAATGTTGGTTCGTGGAGGAGCTGGACGATCATATCGAGGAGCACAACGCCGACCTGGACGAGGACGACGAAGCCCGCCTCCCCTTCACCTTCGTCGAGGCCGTTGCCCAGATTATCAGCGGCGCACCCCTGCACCCGGCTGGCGGATCGATTTACGGGGCTGCCTTCGAGGCACTCTGCTGGGGGATCGGCACCACCCTGTGTTACGTCGAGAATCACTTTAACAACTCAATCGCCGAACTGGACGCCTTCCTTCTCCGCGGCGGTGTGCCCCTCCGCTTCTGGGACTTGCACTACGCCGGCCCGCTCCTACCTATCCCCGAACCGGTCGACCTCCCTGCCATGGGCTGGTGGTCACCCGACCAGATCGCCCGGGCCGCGTCCCGACTCCAGGCGATAGCGCTCGATACGGAGTCCTCCGGCCTGGTAAACGACGTGCGGGAACTGCAAAACTGGCTGGCGGAAGCGAGCGGCCAGGGTGGGGATTGCATCGTCGGCTTTCAGATTGACCATTACCGACGAACGGGCGCGCCCTATGACGGGGACGCGAGGGGGGCGGGCGACCCGCGTGACTTGCTGGAGGTGTGCCGGGGTGACCGCAAGTTACGCCTGCTTGCGTGTGCCTTCGCCCGCCGGGTCTGGGATAGGCTTCCCCCGAAAGCACGGCAGGCCGTGGAAGTGGCGGAACAGTTCGCTGACGGATTGGTCGACCGGCCGGCGCTGGACGCGGCTCGCCGAGGGGTGCGAACGCGGTTCGCCGCAGTGGACAAAGAGTTCGCACCAAACGCCGGAGCCTATACTGCCTTCCCGACAGGATGTGCCGCAGCTTACGGGGCATGCGAGGCGACCTTCGCTCTTGCTGATGGGGACGGTCGCGGCTGGCAACGGGATATGCTCCGCGACGTGATCGGCGAGCCATCTTCCCGTGTCACCGTCGATCCCGAGTTGCTGGCGTGGAACGGTGGCCTGATTCGGGGGCTGGCCGAAGCGGCCTATGCGGAGCGGCAGCTGCCGCGCGGCATCCTCGACCCGCTCCGACTGCGCGTCCTGGCGGATGCGGTGGAAGAGGCAGGTTGTCGAGACGATACGTTGCTCAACCATCTGCGTCAGGAAGGTGCCGTTCACGTCCGCGGGTGTTTCGCCGTCGACCTCCTGCTCGGTAAGCGCTGACAGGTGCGGTTGCGACGAGTTCCAATCGTCCCACTCGCCCTCCTGCCGCCCCGTTGCGGCGGGACACCTGGCACCGTAGCATGACGGAGTAAGGCCCCGTCGCGGGGCCGGGGGCTGTCGTTGGCGCTGCGGGACCGTTCATGAGTCAGAAAACCTGGGGCGGACGTTTCACCGGCGGCACGGATCGCCGCGTCGAGGCGTTCACCGAGTCGATCTCCTATGACCGCCGGCTCTACCGGCACGACATCCGCGCTAGCCAGGCGCATGCCCGCATGCTCGCGGCGGTCGGTCTGCTCACCGCCGACGAGGCGACGCAGATCGTTGCCGCTCTCGACGGCATCGGCGCGCGGATCGAGCGCGGCGACTTCACCTATTCCACCGCGCTGGAAGATATCCACACCCACATCGAGCGCGCGCTGATCGAGCAGCTCGGTGACACCGGCCGCAAGCTGCACACCGGCCGCAGCCGCAATGACCAGGTCATCACCGACGTCAAGCTGTGGGTCCGCGATGCCATCGATGGCCTCGACGAGCGACTGGTTGAGCTGCAACGCGCCTTCCTCGACGCCGGGCTGCGGCACCGCGATGTCGTCCTGCCCGGCTACACCCACCTGCAGCGGGCACAGCCGGTGCTGGCGCCGCACTACTTCCTCGCCTACGTCGAGAAGCTGCAGCGCGACCGTGACCGGCTGGCCGACACCCGCAAGCGCGTCAACGTGCTGTCGCTCGGCGCCGCCGCGCTGGCCGGTACGTCGCTGCCGATTGACCGGCACGCCGTGTGCGCCGATCTCGGCTTCGACAGCGTCGCCGCCAACAGTCTCGACGTGTCCAGTGACCGCGATTTTCTGATCGAGTTCGTCTTTGACCTGACAATGACCGCCCTGCACCTCGGCGGGTGGGCGGAAGAGTGGGTGCTGTGGGCGACCACCGAGTTCAACTTCCTCGACCTGCCCGACGGGTTCTGCACCGGCTCCAGCATCATGCCGCACAAGAAGAACCCCGATGTGCTGGAGCTGATCCGCGGCAAGACCGCCCGCGTGGTCGCCGACCTGCAGCAGCTGCTGGTTCTGGTGAAGGGGCTGCCGCTGGCGTACAACCGCGACCTGCAGGAAGACAAGGTTGCCCTGTTCGATGCGTTCGACACCGTCGACGCCTCGCTGGAACTGGCCGCTGCCCTGGTGCGCGAGACGCGACTCCGCGCCGAGGTCATCGCCGCCCGCCTGGAGGACGGGTTCCTCGACGCCACCACGCTGATGGAACATCTGATTGCGCAAGGTGTGCCGATGCGCGCGGCGCATGAGGCAGTGGGCAAACTGGTACGGCTGTGTGAGGAACGCCGGTGCCGGCTGGCCGATCTGCCCACCGACGTGTTCGATTCTGTCCGCCCCGGCCTCGCGCCGGGGGTATACAAGGTGTTAGGCGTTCGCAACGCCCTGGCCGCGTTCCGTTCGTTCGGTTCCACCGCCCCGGCGGAGGTCGACCGACAGCTGGACGCCTGGGGGCAACGCCTCCGCTAGAGGATGTTCATGGACCACTTCGCGTACCGAGATCGCGTTCTGCACTGCGAGGACGTGCCCGTCACCACGCTGGCGGAACAGTACGGCACCCCGCTGTACGTCTACAGCCAGGCCACGCTGGTCCACCACCTGACCCAGCTGCAGCGGGCGTTCGCGCCGGCGAACCCGCTCATCTGCTACAGCGTGAAGACCAACGGCAATCTGGCGATCTGCCGGTTGATGGCCGAGCACGGCGCCGGCTTTGACGTCACCTCCGGCGGCGAGCTGTACCGCGCGCTCAAGGCCGGCGGGACGGGAAGCAAGATCGTCTACGCTGGCGTCGGCAAGACCGACCCCGAATTGCGGCTGGCGCTGGAGAACGACGTCTTCCTGTTCAACGTCGAGAGCGAGGAGGAACTGCACAACCTCGCCCGCGTCGCGCAATCGATCGGCAAGGTAGCGCAGGCGGCATTGCGGGTGAACCCCGACCTGCCGCCCAAGACGCACGCCAAGACCGACACCAGCGTCAAGGGCGTCAAGTTCGGCCTCGACATCGAAACCGTCCTCGACGTCGCCAGCGGTATTCTCGGCCATCCGCACCTGAAGGTGATCGGGCTGCACATGCATCTCGGTTCGCCCATCCTGACGACGCAGCCGTATCGCGACGGGGCGGCCAAGGCGGTCGCGCTGATCGAGCGGCTCCGCGAGCAGGGGCACCCGATCAGCGTGATGAACATGGGCGGTGGCTTCGGTATCCACTACCGCAAGCAGGAGGCGCAGCCGGCCGCCGCGTTCGCCGAGGTGATCCTGCCGGCGGTGGCGCAGGCGAAGTGCCGGCTGGTGCTCGAGCCGGGCCGGTTCATCGTCGGCAACGCCGGCGTGCTGGTCAGCCGCGTCCTGTACACCAAGGAATCTGGCGGCAAGCGCTTTCTGATTCAGGACGCCGCCATGAACGACCTGATCCGGCCGACCTTGTACGGGTCATTCCACCGCATCTGGCCGGCCGTACCGCCGGCCGATCAGCCGGCGCCGCCAGACGATTTCGAGGCCGACATTCCGAACACCTATCCGCAGGACGTCGTCGGCCCGGTGTGCGAGTCCGGCGACTTTCTGGCGCAGGCCCGGCGCTGCCGGCAGCTGCAGCGGGACGATTTGCTGGTGACGTTCAGCGCCGGCAGCTACGGCATGTCGATGAGCAGCAACTACAACAGCCGGCCGCGGGCCGCCGAGGTGCTGGTGGACGGCACCGGCCACCGGCTGATTCGCCGCCGCGAAACCTACGACGACCTCGTCCGCCAGGAGGTCGAGGTCTGAGCCGACCGGAACCGAGGAAGGGGCCTGGTATGAATTGCCATCTGTTGCGCACGGGGCTTGGAGGCCTCCTCCTCGCCGCCGTCGTGTCCGTCGCCGCCGCGCAGGACGCCGATGATCTCCGCCGGCTGTACCGGCCGCCGGAAACAGTAATGGATTACTGGAACGGCTTGAAGTTCGAGCTGGACGTCGGCCGGCCCGATCTGGCCGCCGTCTATTTGCGCGGGCTGACGGTGAAGAACCCGACCGACAAGGACCTGCTGGCGATCGTCGATCGCGACGGGCTGACGCCGGTGCTGCGGCTCCGCACGGTTCGCCAGTGGACCCGCCAGGAGAAGGAGAACGCCCAGGCGCTCAAGGACGCCGACGCCCTGGTCAGTCGGGTCACGGCGGCGCACCGGGCGCGGCTGGCCGACCCGGTCCGGCTCCGCGAGCTGGTCGCCCACCTGCTCGGCAAGCCGGACGAGCCGGCCACGCGCGAGGAACGCGCCTATGCCCTGCGCGAGCTGGACCGCTCCGGGGCCGAGGCGGTGCCGTACCTCGTCGAGGCGTATTTGCAGCGGACCGAGCCGCGCGACCGGCAGATCCTGGTCGACACCCTCAAGGCGCTCGGTGCCGACACGCTGGCGCCGCTGCTGGCTGCTCTCGACGCCGCGAGCGAGCCGCTCAAGCTCGACGTCCTCGGTGTGCTGCGAACCAGCTTCACGCGCTACTCACGCGAGATCGTGCCGTACCTGTGGTATCTGTCGGCGGCGCGGACGCAGCCGGCGACGGTGCGGGCCAAGGCGACGCAGATGCTGAGCGACTTCCTCGAAACCGATGCGTCACGCCTGCCGCCGGCGAAGGTCGCCCTGGCCCGCGAGGCGGAGAAGTTCCGCGACCACAAGGTGACGTTCGGCAACCCGACCGCGGTGCCGATCTGGCGATGGGACGGCACGAAGCTGGTGCAGGGCTGGCCGGGCGCGAAGACGGTGACCGCGTCGCAGGCCGAGGAGTATTACGGCCTCCGCTACGCCCGCCAGGCGCTCGACCTCGACCCGGCCTATCGCCCGGCGCAGGAGGTGTTCCTGGCGCTCGCCGTCGAGAAGGCGACGGATCGGTCCGGACCGGGCAACCCGCTGGCGAAGGCATCGCCTCAGACGGCCGAGCTGCTCGCCCGGTCCAGCCCGGAGCTGGTGATCGACGTCCTCGATCGAGCGATGCGCGAGCGGCGGAGCGGAGTGGTGCTGGCCGCCGTCCGCTCGCTGGCCGACCGTGCCGAGGTTCGCTCGAAGCGGCCGCTGACCAAGGGCGAGCCGGTGCTGGTCCAGGCGCTGTACTATCCCGACCCGCGGGTCCAGCTCGCCGCCGCCGAGGGTCTGCTGCGGATGCCGGGCGAGCCGGCGCCGAAGACCGCCGCCCGCATCGTCGAGGTGCTGGCCAACGCCCTGTCCCCGGCCGCCGCCTACCTGCCCGGCCGCAAGGTGCTGGTGGCGATCAGCGAGAAGGAATGGCGGAACGAGGTCCGCGAGATCATCCTCGCCGCCGGCATCCAGCCGGTCGTGGCGAGCAACGACCGGGACGCGCTGCGCGAGGTTCGCAAGAGCCGTGAGATCGAGGCGATCGTGCTGGCGTCCACCCTGCAGGGCGGGCTGGCGCACACCCTGGCGCAGCTGCGCCAGGATGTCGATGTCGCCCGCGTGCCGGTGCTGCTGGCCGCCATCCCCGACACCCCGACCAGCCGCGCCGCGATGTCGCGCTTCTGGCAGTTAAAGGATCGGCTAACGGCGGTTCAGCAGGAGATTCGCCCGCTGCGGACCGCGCTGGAGAAGCTGGCGCGCGAGGAGGACAAGGAACGGCACACGCTGGAGCAGGAACTGCTGCTGAACCGGCGGATGAGCAGTGTGGACCGGGAAAACGAGCTGCGGCGTGTGAAGGAGAAGTACGACCGATTCCGCGCCGAGTTGCAGCAGAAGGACGAGTACCGCCTGGCCGCCCGGCTGCTGCCAGACGAGGCCCGGCTGAACGGGCTGCTCGACCAGGAGCGGGAGCGCTACGACCTGGAGGCGCGAATTCGCGAATCGGCGCTGGAACGGTTCGTCCGCGGCTACGACAATGTGCAGGTGGTGTCGTCGCGGCTGCTGACCGACTCGCGGGCGCTGGAGCAGGCGTTACTCACGCAGGTGAAGGAGGCGGGTGTGGCGTTGACTCCGGCGGAGAAGCGGCAGGCGGCGGAGCGGGCGATCGAGCTGCTGGCAGCGCTGGCGGAGGGCAACCCGCCCGGTTACGACGTGCGGCCGGCCTGGGGGCGCATCCTCGACGCCATTCGTGCCGGCACGCTCAGCCCCGAGGGGCAGCTATCCGGCATCCGGGCGGCACGGCTGTTCTTCGGGCCAGACACGCAGACCGCGCTGGCCCGCGTGGTGCTCGACGACGCCCGCCCGGCGAACGTCCGCACCGCCGCCGTGCGCAGCCTGATCTTCAACCTGCAGCGGCAAGGTGTGCTGCTCAGTCCGGCCGATCTGCGCACTCTCCGCGAGCTGCCGGCGAAACCGGGCCTCGACGCGACGGTGAAGGAGCAGGTCGACAACCTGCTCGGCGCGCTGCAGCCGTCCGACCTGTCGACCGGCCAACGCTTCCGGACGTTCGACCCAGCCCCGGTGCCGATGCCGGCCCCTCCGGCGAAAAAGTAGGCCGACCGCGGCAACGACCGACCCCGCGCCATCCCTCATCTGGAGACAGCGCGGGGTCGCGTCATTGCAGGAACGTGCGCATCCGGTCGTGACCGGCGTCTGGACAGGTCTGGTCGCGACACCGGAGCGGTTGGGTCCGGAAACCCGTCAATCCAGCTTCGCCGAGGGACCGTTCGCTTGCAACCGGCGCTGCGCCGCTTCCACCACCGCGCGCAGTTGCTCCGGGGTGAGACCCTGGACGACCTCTTCCGCCGACAGCCCCTCCAGACGCTCCTCCGGTGGCACGTCTTTGAGCAGTTCCTTGAGTCGTTCGCGAGCGTAGGTCTTGAGCGCTCCGACATCTCCGGATCCTCACTGTAGGCCTTGAGTCGGGTCGCGTCATTGAAGGAACGTGCGCATCAGGTCGTGTCCTTCTCGAACGTCAGGTCGCTGGCGGCGGCGGTGGCCTCGTCGTAGGTCCACTGGCCGCGCGGAGGATGCCGGTGCCGGCGATCGCGAACGGCACGGCGCGTAGGCGTGCGCCCCGCGTCCGCAGGGTGGTGCGGTGGTCGGGCGAGACGAGGATGCGCTGATCGCCGTGCTTCGGCAGCGCCGCCAGCAGCGGGCCGACGATGTGTTCGTCGATCCGCTCCAGCGCGCTTCACCTTCTCGTCGGCCCGGCCCTCGTGCGACGCCTCGTCGGGCGCTCGACGTGGACGCACACCAGGTCGTGATCGGCCAGCGCTGTACACCGTAGCGGCCCTTGGCGGCGTAGTCGGTGTCGAGGTAGCCGGTCGCGCCCGGGTACGTCGATGCGGTCCCAGCCGAGCAGCACGCCGACGCCGCGAACCAGGTCGACGGCGGCGAGGATGGCGCGCCCACGCTTGCCGTAGACCTCGGCGAATGGCCGGATGGTCGGCGCTGCGCCCCTGGCCCCACAGCCACACCTGCGTCGCCGGCTTCTTCCCCGCCGCCGTACGCGCGTGATTGACCGGATGCGTGGCGAACACCGCCCGACTCTGCTCCATCACGGCTCGCAAAAGGTCGGAACCCGGCCCGGCGGGCAGGTGGTTGGCGATCGGCTGGTCGGGCACGTCGTGCGGCGGCTGGGTCTTCGTCGTCGCGGCGAACGGCGCTGAGCCTGGCTCGCCACGGTAGACGAGGATGTTGCGGTAGCTGACGCCGGGGTAGAACTCCAGTCGGCCCGGCAGACCGGGGACAAACCGGCTGGCCGGCCCGCCGAACGCCGCCTGCATCGCCTCCATCAGCTGCCGGCCGTCCTCGGAGGTGATGTGCCCGGCGGTGAAGTCGCGCATGCACTCGTCGGCGACGTGGACGAGGTTGCAGCGGATCGCCCAGTCGGCCGGGCCGAGGTGGATGCCCATCGCCGCGGTTTCCAGCGGGGCGCGACCGGTGTACACCGCGAGCGGATCGTAGCCGAACAGGCTGAGGGTGGCGACGTCGCTTGCCGGGGTAAGCGACGGCGGCACGTTGTTGGCCCGACCGACCACGCCGGCGGCGGCGATCCGGTCCATGTTCGGGGTGTGGGCCGCCTGCAGCGGCGTCTTGCCGCCGAGCGACTCCTGCGGTTCGTCGGCGCAGCCGTCGGGAATGACGATGGCATACTTCATCGAGGCGTACTCCTGCCGCGTCGCGGGGATGGGGGCATTGGCAGTTAGTTTCACGATGAAGACCGCCAACGGCAACGGGGACGTCGCCCCCGCCGTGAGTCGGCACGCGGAATTTTTTGCTGGCGTCGACCGCGGCGGATCCGCTACAATCCTCCCATCTACCCACGAGGGAGGGGGTACGCGCGTCGTCGCCGGCGCGGCAGCTCATTCGATCTACTCACCGAGGAAAGGAGTCCTCCTTGGCAGCACATCCTGTTCGCATCGGCATCTACGGTCCGGACGTCTACGCGGGAGATCGGCACGGGTGCGGCCTGTGGCCGGCCGGGATCGCGGCGTCGATCCAGGTCGCCGAGGCAGAGCCGGTCGCCCTGCCCGAGAGCAGCGAACGCTCCTGGGGCGAGGTGCTCGAAGGCATCCACGGCGTTGTTCTCGTCGGCCATGATGCCCACCCGCAGCGCAATCCGCTCGACGCCGAGGCGCTGGTCAGCTGGTGCCATGACCACAACGTCCCGGTGCTGGCGATCGATCACGGGCTGCACATCCTGAACACCGCCCACGGCGGTACGGTCCATAGCAACCTGCCGCGCGACCTGCCCGACTCGCTGCAGCACCGTCACCCGCCGGAGCGCGGCCTGCGGCACGCCATCAACGTGCTGCCCGACACCTTCCTGGCCGTCCTCTACGGCGAGGGCGAGGTGGTGGTCAACAGCGAGCATCGCCGCGCCATCGCCCGGCTGGCGCGCGGCTTCCGGGTGTCCGCCAACGCCCTCGACGGCGTGATCGAGGCGGTCGAGGCGGTCGGCGAGTGGTGGGCGATGGGCGTGCAGTGGAACCCGATGTCGTCGACCTCGTCGGGCCTCGACATCCAGCTGTTCCGCGGACTGATTCAGGCGTGCGTGCAGCGGATCGAGGCTGCCGCCCACGACGAGGAGCCGACCTGCTCGGCGGCCTGACCCGTCCATCCATCGACATGACGGGGCGAGACAGGGCGTCTCGCTCCGGTCCGACTTCGCCTTATGCGCCCGACCTCGCGCCCACCTCTGCCGCACCTGCGCACGGTGAGGCGGTGCCGGTCGTCCCCAGTTGCTGCACGGTGATCGACGCCACCAGGTTGCCGAATGCGGCGGCGGCCGGCAGCCCGGCACCGGCCGCCAGCGCGCGTGACGATGCCGGCGGCTGGTGCTGTCACCGGCGCCCGACCGGGTCGGTCGGCCCGCTCACCGGGTACGCCGGAGCCGTCTCCAGGCGCACGTTCTCTCCGTCTGGTTCGGCGAGCAGAATACCCGCCTCGCCGCGGGTACACAGCACGGCCCGCCCGGCCCGCCGTGGCCAGCTCGGTCGCGGCGGCCTCGACCGGCGTGTGCAGAATCGGCCATCGCACCGCCTCGCGCTGGTTCGGCTTCAAACACACCCCGCGGAACTCCCCGATCCGCTCGCGGCTATCGGCCAGTATCCACTTACTCGGTGTCCGTTCGCCCAGCATGCGGAGCCGGTCGCGACACGGGCGGTGACGACGCCGCAGTCGGGCTGGCTGACCTGGTCGAGCACGATCAGGCCGTCCAGGTCGTGCCACGCCGCTTCGAGCAGCGCGAGCAACCGATCCTCGGCGGCGGCCGGCAACGGAGTGCGGTTGTGGATGTCGAGGCGGTTCAGCTCGCGGGCCGGCTGGCCCGGCTCGTTCAGCATCGGCTTGGTGTAGGTGGGCGTGCGGCGGCCGGGCCAGGCGAACACACCGCTGCGATCGACGCCGTGCAGCCGGGCCAGCGCCTGTCCCAGTTCGTACCCCTCGCCATCATCGCCGACGACCGCGAACAGCCAGACGCGGCCGATGCCCAGCAGCCCGCCAGGTTGTTCACCACCGTGCCGGCGGCGCCGGGATACGAGCGGACGGCGACCACCTGGTAGGCGTCCAGCCCGGTTTCCAGCGACGGCTCGGTGAGCGTGCCGTCGAGGTCGAGGTAGCGGTCGAGGAACAGGTCGCCGAGCACCCCCACCGTGAGCAGGGGCGGCGAGGCCAGGATCGACTCGACGGTGACGGTGGAGAGTAGATTTTGTGACATTGACGATCGTTTTGGTGATCTGTTAGCCGCCAGCGCGGAGCGCCTCGTGGTACAAGCGCGGCACGCTCTGCCGGTGGTCGGCCTGGACGTAGAAGCTCTCGCCGCCGTCGGCGACGGTGCGAACGAGGATCGTCTTCCACGGCCGGTAGTAGTAGCGCGGGTCGGTCTTCGGCGCCTGCTGGCGGGTGTCGCCTTCGAGCGGGATCAGGTCGAACACGGCGGTGGTGAACGCGCGGATCTGCTCGCCGCGCTGGTGGGCGACGTTGCGCGCCATCGCCAGCGCTTTCAGGTAGACCTCCGGCCCCATGACGGCAGTGCCCATGTTGAGCATGACGCCGCCCTCCAGCGCCGTCACCGACTGGGTGAAGACGAGGAAATCCTGGTAGCTGGCGGCACCGATCGCCGCCCCGTCGCAGTTGGGGTGCTCGTGCAAGATGTCCTGGCCGATGCCGACGTGGACGGTGACCGGCACGCCGAGGCGCACGCCGGCGGCGAGGACGCTCAGATCCGAGTGCGGGAAGCCGCCGTCGAGGATCGCCCGGCCGAGCGATTCGCCTAGTCCCAGGCCCTGGCGGGCGCCGGCGGCGATGGCGTCGTTCATCCGCCCGGTTTCCTGCCATAGCCCGAACTCGCCGCTGGCAATGTAGCGGGCCACACTCTCGGTGGTGGCGCCGATCAGGGCGAACTCCCAGTCGTGGATCGGGCCGGCGCCGTTCATGGCGATGTGCGAGATCAGTCCCCGCTGCATCAGGTCGATGAGATAGCGCGCCACCCCGGCGCGGATGACGTGGGCACCCATCACCAGCATCCGCGCCCCGTCCGGCGGCGCGAGGCCTCGACCAACCGCCGGCCGAGAACGGGGAACGCCGGGTGCGGCAGGTCCGGTTCGGCCGCCGTCAGCGGCAGGACGTGCCCGAGGTTCAGATCATGAACGCGGTGAGCCAGCGGCTGAATCCGCAGCCGCGAGCGGTCGAAGGCGGGAAACGGCATGGACGGCAGTCACTCACGGAAGGAAGGCGGACACGACGGGCGTCACGGCACCCGCTCGAGTGACACGCCCCGAGGCAGTTTGACCGTTTGCGGGTCGACGAAATCGGGATTGGCCGCCGATACCTTGTGGCCGTCGCCGAGGAACTTGCACTTGTCGTCCACGGTGACGAACCGATTCTGGTCGCCGTTCTGCTTGCGCAGGTTGTCGAGAATCAGGAAGCGGACGGCCGATTGCGATCGGTCCCTGGTGTGGAAGGTGACGTCGGCGAGCAACACCGGATGGCCCTCTTCCCCACTGCAGTTCGCGAACACCACTCCGTCCTGCTTGGTATTGCTGACGACCACCTGCGACAACGTGGTTCCCGGCGTCTTGCCGAACAGCAGGATGACGGCCTCGGTCGCCCCGCTGCCGTCCAGGGTGATCCCCTTGACGTGAACGTTGGCGACGCCTTCGATGCGGAGGAGCTTGGTGCCGGCCGCGGCGTCGGGCGGGCACCGCCAGGTGATCGTCTTCCCGGGCGCCGCCTCGATGGTGATGCCGGGAGCGTTCACGCCGACGTTGCAATCTTCAATGTCCCCGTCGAGCACGAATCGATCCCCGGCCCGCGCCTGCCGCATCGCCCTGGTGAGGGTGCTCTTGCCAGGGGGAACGTGAACGGGTGCCCGGGCGACGGGGTTCTTGGGCGCCGGCGGTGGTCCGCCAGAGCTGAGGTAGAAGAACAGCACCAGACCGACGCCGAGCAGGACCGCGGCCAGGCCGGCGAGCCAGAACAGCCAGCGGCGCCGGGCCGGCTGTTTCTGAATCTTGATCCGCCGCACCAGGCTCGGGATGGATTGCGGCAGCTGCAACTGGTTTTCGGTGTCTTCCTCGTCGACCGAGTCCCTGGTCGGCTCGGGCGGCAGCTCGTCGAGCAGCGGCGGCGGGGCGGCGGGCGGCGCGTGGGTCGCCCCGTTCACCGATCCCGATCGCGCGGCGGGGGCCTTCGGGGCGGCCGCCGGTTGCGGTCGCGGCGGAGCAGCCGCCGGTCGCGGCGGGGCGGCCGCGCGGGCCGGCTCCGGACGGGGCGGGGGAGAGGCCGGCTTGCTCGCCGGCACCGGGGCAGGGCGGATGACCGGCGGCGTCGGCTGCGTCGGGGCGGACAGGACCGGGGTGGTCGCGGTCCCAGCGGCCGGTCCGGTGTTCGTCGACACCTGCCACTGTTTCGGCGGCGCGGGGGGAGGCGGCGCCACGTCGTCGGAGTCCCGCGAGGCCGACGACATACCGCCGTCGGGTCCGCTCCCGGTCGATTTGCTGGTCGCGGCCGGACTGAGCCGCGACATCCTCGCTTTCGGGCGGCGGCGGGACGCGTCTGCGTCCACGGCACCAGCACGTCGGCCACTTCCTGCGGCGTCTGATACCGCTGGTTGCGGTCCTTGAGCATCATCCGCTCGACGATCCCGGCGATGCCCTCCGGCACCTCCGGGCGCACCGTCAGGATCGCCTTCGGCTGGCGGGTCTGGTGCCAGATCAGCTTCTGGGCGACCGTCCCCTCGGCGAACGGCGTGCGGCCGGTCAGGCAGTAGTAGAAGGTGCCGCCCAGACTCCGTAGATGTCGGCGGCGGATGTCGACGCTGTGGCTGTCGAGCGCTGCTCGGGGGCGAGGTAGTCGGCGGTGCCCAGGACGTTTTCGTCATACTTCTTCGTGAGGATGTCTTCCTCGTCGTTGAAGAAGCCGCCAGGCCCATGTCGAGGATCTTGACGATCCCGTTGCGGTCGACCAGGATGTTGCCCGGCTTGATGTCGCGGTGGACCAGGCCGGCGGCCTCGTGGGCATGCTGCACCGAGCGCGGCCTGGCGGATGTAATGGGTGGCACGGACCACGTCCATCGGCCCGGCGCTGGCTGACGATGTCCTGCAGGCTGGAGCCGTCGACATGCTCCATGACCAGGTAATGCAGGTCGCCTTCCTGGTCGATGTCGTAGGCGCGGACGATGTTCGGGTGGTCGAGGCCGCGACGGCGCGGGCCTCGCGTTGGAACCGCTCCAGCGACGACGAGTCCGTCGCCTTGGTCGCCGGCAGCACCTTGACCGCCACGCCGCCGCATCAGCGTGTGTTCGCACAGGTACACGCTGCCCATGCCGCCGGCGCCAGCCGTTCCAGCACCTTGTACTTGCCGATGGTGAAGCGCCGCCACTTCCCTTGCAGGAACTGCTCGCCCTGGAAGTGGGCAAGCACTGCCGTCGCGGACCAGCACGCCGGCCAGCCGGTTCGGCTCGGCCGGCAGCTGTCCGGCCGCCCGCAAACGCTCGACGTGAGTCGTCAGTCGTTTGTCATCGACGACGCCACTCTTTCGCACCAACTCGAGCAATTCATCTATCGTTGTCGGTGCCGGCATCGACTTACCTGCGAAGAAGCCTGGGCTCGTGCCGCCGCTGAACGGTATCCGATAGCATATCAACTATAGACCAGAGACGGAAGCCACGGCGGGCGATCTGCGATGGTGGACACGGAAACGCTGGATTTTGCAACGAGTTTGCCACCCGGTGACCCGTTCCGCAAGGAAGAATCGTTCGCATTTTTCCGCCACCGCCGCTTGTCGCTCCCGCCACCGGGCCGACGGCGCGCTGAGGTGCGACCGCGGATGGCCTATCATGGCAAAAGACCTGCCCGCGACGCGAGTGCCGCCGATGTCCACCTTGCCCCCCGATCTGCTCCCTCCCGAAGTCGCCCACAAGCGCGACCGCCTGCTGGCGATCTTCCGCGACCTCGGCAGCTGTGCCGTCGCCTTCTCTGGCGGGATCGACAGCACCGTGGTCGCTGCCGCCGCCCACCGGGCACTCGGCGCCCGCCGTCGCCGTCACCGCCGACAGCCCGAGCGTGCCCCGGTCCGAGCTGGCTGACGCCCGCCGGCTTGCGGAGCAGATCGGGATACGCCACGAGATCGTCTCGACGCAGGAGTTCGCCAACCCCGACTACCTGCGCAACGACGGCAGCCGCTGCTTTTACTGCAAGGACGAGCTGTATTCGATGATCGAGACGCTGGTGCCGCGCTGGGGGTGCGGTGGATGTGCAGCGGCGGCAACGTGGATGACGCCGGCGACTACCGGCCCGGCCTGAAGGCGGCGGCCGACCACGGAGTGCGGCATCCGCTGCAGGAGGCCGACTTCACCAAGGCCGACGTCCGCGTGCTGGCGCAGCACTGGCGTTCGCCGACGTGGGACAAGCCAGCGTCGCCGTGCCTGTCGAGCCGGCTGGCGCTGGCGTGGCGGTCACCCCGGAACGAACCGCCCGTGTCGAGCAGGCCGAGCTGTACCTGCGCGGCCTGGGTCTGCGCGACTGCCGCGTGCGTCTGCACGAGCACGAGCTGGCGCATCGAGGTGCCGGACGACGCCGTTGCCCGACTGGCCGACCCGGCCGTCCGCGCGCCGCTGATCGCCCGCCTCCGCGAACTCGGATTCGCTACGTCACTCTCGACCTGGAAGGATTCCGCTCCGGCAGCATGAACGAGCTGATCCCGCTGGAACTGCAGCAGTACACGGTCCGACCATGACCCCGCTGACCGCGCAGGCCGCCCTCGACGCCTACTTCTTCGAGGCGCGGTGCAAGATCCTCGACCGGCCGCCATTCTCGATCGCATCCACCGCGGCGGCGGCGCGCCGACCTGGCCGCCGACCCGCGGCTGGCCCGCGTCCGCGAGGCGCTGGACGTGCTGAAGGACGTCAGCCCGGCGCGGGCCGAACGCATCCAGCAGATCTTCTCGCTGGAGTACGACCCGACCTGGCAGCGCCCGCAGCCGCGGGGGTGAGAACGGTATCCCGCGCGCCCGGCATTGGCCTTGATCCGGGGCCGCCGACGACGGCATCATGCGACGTTGCCGCCCTGTCCGCCGGGAGGATTCCGCATGCGCCGTACCGTCCCGCTCCTGCTGTGCCTGCTTGCCGGCGGCTGCTCCACCAATGACGGCGACGTGCTGTCCCAGGTGTTCCACCGCACCGGCAAGAAGATCGAGACGACGCTCGGTAACGCGCCGGGCGAGATGGCGGCGCGGTTCCGCGTCCCGGTGGTGCCGATGGGGCCGGCCGAGCGGGTGCAGAAGCGGGTCGAATGGGATCGCTTCCTCGAAGGCGTGGCGGTCGAGATCGACTCGCCCGCCGAGGGCGTCGTCCGCCTCCGCGGCGAGGTGAAGGACACCGCCGCCAAGGGGCGGATCGCCGAGCTGGCGAAGGCGACCGTCGGCGTGACCGAGGTCCGCGACGAGCTGCGGCTGCCACAGGAGAAATGAAACCGGGCCGGGGTGCCTGATGGCATCCCCGGCCCGTGCGTTCATTCGAACGACCTGGCGGATCAATACATGTCGTCCATGCCGCCGCCGGCCGGCTTCTTCTCGTCCTTGGGCATCTCCGCCACCAGGGCGTCGCTGGTCAGCAGCAGGGTCGCCACGCTGGCGGCGTTCTGCAGCGCCGACCGCACCACCTTGGTCGGGTCGATGATGCCTTCCTTCACCATGTCGACGTAGCGGTCGAGACGGGCGTCATAGCCGTGGTGGGCCTCCTTGTTCTGCAGGACGGCGTTCATCACGACGGCGCCGTCCTGGCCGGCGTTCTCGGCGATCTGCTGGATCGGGGCGCGGCAGGCGCGGACGACGATGTCGTAGCCGATCTTCTCGTCCTGGCTCAGCCCCTCCGGCTTGCACTTGCCCGACGCCCGCAGCAGGGCGACCCCACCGCCGGGCAGGATGCCTTCCTGGTTGGCGGCGCGAGTGGCGTGCATGGCGTCCTCGACGCGCGCCTTCTTCTCCTTCATCTCGCTCTCGGTGGCGGCGCCGACGTTGATCTTGGCCACCCCGCCCGACAGCTTGGCGATCCGCTCCGACAGCTTCTCGCGGTCGTAGTCGCTGGTCGACTTCTCCAGCTCGCGCTGGATCGACTGGATACGGCCCTGGATGTTCTCCTTCTTGCCGTAGCCCTCGATGACGGTGGTGTTGTCCTTGTCGATCTTCACCTTGTTGGCGCGGCCGAGGTCGGTCAGCTGGACGTTCTCCAGCTGGATGCCGAGATCCTCGAAGATCGCCTTGCCACCGGTGAGGATGGCGATGTCCTCGAGCATGGCCTTGCGGCGATCGCCATAGCCCGGCGCCTTGACGGCGGCCGCCTTGAAGGTGCCGCGGAGCTTGTTGATGACCAGCGTCGCCAGCGCCTCGCCCTCGACCTCCTCGGCGATGATCAGGACCGGCTTGTTGTGCTGCAGCACCCGCTCCAGAACCGGAACCAGATCCTTATTGGAGCTGATCTTCTTCTCGTAGATCAGGATGTACGGGTCTTCCAGCTCGCACTCCATCTTCTGCGGGTCGGTGACGAAGTACGGCGAGAGGTAGCCGCGGTCGAACTGCATGCCCTCGACGAACTCGTGGCCGGTCGCCGTCGTCTTGCCTTCCTCGACGGTGATCACGCCGTCCTTGCCGACCTTGGCCATCGCCTCGGCGATGATCTTGCCGATCTCGCGGTCGTTGTTCGACGCGACGGAGGCGACGTTTTCGAGGTCCTGCTGGGTCTTGACGTCGATCTTCATGCCCTTGAGCTGGGCCACGATGTCCTCGACCGCCTTCTCCATGCCGCGCTTCATCAGCATCGGGTTGGCGCCGGAGACGACGGCGCGGAGGCCCTCGTTGTAGATCGCTTCGGCCAGCACGGTGGCGGTGGTGGTGCCGTCGCCAGCGACGTCACTGGTCTTGCTGGCGACCTCGCGCACCATGCGTGCGCCCATGTCCTCGTACTTGTCCGGCAGGTCGATCTCCTTGGCGACGGTGACGCCGTCCTTGGTGACGGTCGGCGAGCCGAAGCTCTTCTGGATGATGACGTTCCGCCCCTTTGGGCCGAGCGTGACCTTGACCGCGCGGGCGAGCTTGGACACGCCGCGGCGCATCGCTTCACGGGCTTCCTGGTCAAAGGCAATCTGTTTGGCAGCCATCGAGTCTCCCTCAACGTGGTGGTATGCGTAGAGAATGCGTCAGGTGGTCGGTACGTCGCCGCGGCCTCAGTCGAGGATGGCGAGGATGTCCTCGGCGCGCATCAGCAGGATGTTTTCGCCGTGCGCCTGCTTGAACTCGTCGCCGGCCCAGTTGGTGAACAGCACGGTGTCGCCTTCCTTGACCTCGAGCGCCTGATACTTGCCGTCCTTCGACAGCTTGCCGGGGCCGACCGACAGCACCTTGCCCTTCTGCGGCTTGTTCTTCGCCGTGTCCGGCAGGAGGATGCCGCCGGCCGTCTTCTCCTCGGCCTCGAAACGCTTGATTACCACCCGGTCGCCCAGCGGTTTGATCTGCATGGAGCAATCTCCGTGTACCTGCGTGAGTGCAAAGCGAATGACGTCGGCCCGGAGATGCAACAACCGTGCCCACCACATAGCGATTAATACAAGACATGACCATGAAAGCAGTTGGGCGCATCTGACGTTCGCCGACGGCCCGGCCGACTCCTGCCAGGATGGCGCGAAGCCACGATCGCCCCTGTCGGAATGGCAGGCAGCGGTTACGATAACGGCATGAAACCGTGCATCAGCGAAGCCTGCACCCTGTCCACCTCGTTCGCCGACGACGTCCGCGCTTACCACGAGGGCGGCTGTCACGCGATGGAGGTGTGGCTCACCAAGCTGGAGAAGCACCTGGAGTCGCACTCCGCCGCCGACACGCGGACGCTGCTCGACGACTGCGGCATGACGTTGACTGCCGCGTCGTACCAGGGCGGGCTGCTGCTGTCGCAGGGGGAACAGCGGCGGACCCATTTCGACCACTTCAAGCGGCGGCTCGACCTGTGCCAGCGCTTCGGCATCGGCACGCTGCTGGTAGCCGCCGACTTCGTCGACCGCGTCGACCAGGCGGCAGTCGAACGGGCGGTGGTGTCGCTGGTCGAGGCGGCGCGGTGGGGGCAGGCGTTCGACGTGCGGCTGGCGCTGGAGTTTCACGGTCGCGGCAGCTTCTGCGCCAGCGTGGCGACCGCCCTCGCCCTGGTCGGCGCCGCCGGCGAACCGAACCTCGGCCTGTGTCTCGACGTGTTCCACTACTACACCGGGCCGAGTAAGTTGGACGACCTGGCGGCGCTGACCCCGGCCAACCTGTTCTTCGTGCAGGTGAGCGACCTGGCCGGGATCGCCCGTGAGCTGGCGCAGGACCGCGACCGCATCCTGCCCGGCGAGGGCGACTTCCACCTGCCGCCGATCGTCGCGCAGCTGCGGCGGATCGGCTACGACGGGTGGGTGTCGCTGGAAACACCCAACCCGGTGCTGTGGCAGGTCAAGCCGGCGCACCTGGCCGAGCTGGGTATCAAGGCGCTGGATCGGCTGCTCGGGACGGAAAAAGCTGGAGGAACGTTGCATGGCGGGCCGGCGTGACCTACGTTTCCCGATGGGAGGTAGATCATGGATCCCGCTGACGCACCGACAATCAAACTGCCGGCCACTCCGCCGGCCGCCCCCAAGCGAAACGCGCGCAGCTCCCGCCGCCAGTCGCCGAAGTCGAGTACGCGCGTTCGCGCCTACCGCAACCACCTGGGCCTCGGCCCGAACATCGCCGTCCGCGTTCTCGACATCTCCGAAACCGGCGTCCGCCTCGTGCTCAAGGAGCCGCTGCCGATCGGCAAGGAGTTCGAGATCAACATGGAGAGTGTCGGCGGATCGCGGACGGTGAAGACGACCGCCCAGGTCATCTGGGCGGTGGAGACGGCGGAGGGGCAGTTCTGCATCGGCGCTCACTTCGTCAAGCCGATGCCGTATGCCGACCTGCATCAGATGGCCAAGATCTGACCCGTCAGCCATCGCGGCAGACGCGGTCGACCAGTTTGAGCAACGTCGGGATGCGGTGCGGACCGTGCATCCCGCGCACGCGCTCGGCGGCCTCGGTCACGTCGACGCCGACGGCGGTGACATACAGCGGGCGCGACGCCAGGCAGCCGCGGACCACCGCCACCGCCCCTTTCGCACTGGTGAAGCACGTCTTCGCCACGCCGACGACCGGCACCTTCCCTTCCAGCGCCGCGTGCAGGTGGGCGCCCAGCCCCGGCCGCGTCTCGTCTTGCAGCCACACATAGCCGTCGACGATCACCAGCTCCAGCGGATCGCTCACTTGCCCCAGCACCGCCATCAGGCACGGCAGTTCGCGGCGATAGAATGCGCCCGGTTCGTAGGCCGCCACGGGGCAGATCGTCTGCACGATCCGGCCGGCCGCGGTCGGATCGCCCCAGTCGTGAAACAGCACCGCCGCCGCCACCGCCTGGTCTTCCCGGTAGTCCACGTCGACACACACCTTGACCATGCACACCTCCTCCCCTCGTCACCGTTTACAGCGGACAATTCCGTTCTCGTGCGTTGTTGAACTGAATAGGCACCGCCCATAAGCTGTCTGGAACTTGGACACCCGTATCCCCTCCCGCGTTCACGCAAACGGCGGAGTCGAGGCATGGCATCGCACGAGGCACACATCCAGCCGCCCCCGACCGAGGGGGGGCGGGC
>JAXMAU010000004.1:0-170919 GCA_046350215.1 Gemmataceae bacterium
TCGCGGCCGAAGTCGCGGGGGTAGCCCTTGATCCGGCCGTCGGCGAAGTTGACTCCGTACACGGTGGCCGATCCGCGCATCGTCCGCCCGACGTACTCGGTGCTCGACCAGTACTGGGCGTCGATCAGCCGCTCGCCGCGCTCCTCGTCGCCGAAGCGAAAGTCGAACACCCGCCGGTCGAGGTAGGCGACGGGCGGACGGAGGCGGCAGTTGCCGTTGAAGTCGATGAGCGAGTACAGCTCCTTGATCGTCGGCACCCGCCAGTCGGCGAACCCGCCCGTCCGCGTCGTCCGCGCCCGCTCCTTCGCCTCCGCAAACGTCACCTTCCGGTCGCCCTCCGGCGTTTTCTGCCAGATCAGCCCGGTGTTGCGGTCGGTGACGGTGCCGTCGCCGTTGTCGCGGTAGCTGGGCTGCGGCCCCTGGTAGCAGGCGTCCTGGCCGAAGAACGGCTCGCCGGGACGGGGCGGGCGGAACAGCTGGCCGCGGTCGCTGAAGCAGTGGACCTGGCCGGTGTCGACCACCCGGTACGTCACCCCTGTTGCCGGCTCCGCCGCCCGTCCATCGCCCGCCAGCAGGCCGAGGATCACCACCGCCCCGACGACACTCCCCGCGTTACGCTGTTTCATCGTGATTCCTCCCCGGTGGCGTTGTTGTAGTCTCGCCCCCTGCCGGCGGGTATGCGGCCTCCTGTCCTGCCGTCGCGCGGGCGGTACAATGTCCGCGACCCGTCCGCCGTACTCATGAGTAATGAGTAAGGTGATACTCACAAGGAACCGTGTGCCATGAACCGTTCCCCTCGATCGCGGCCGCACGCCCGCACCGCCGGTGTTGCGGTCGCTCTCGTCGTCCTGCTGCTGCTGCCCGCCGCCGGCCGCGCCGCAGAGATCCCGCTCGTCGACAAGACGCTGGTCGCCTGGGTGACCCCCGCTACCCTCGACCAGCGCGGCGGCAGTGTGCTGACGATCGAGGACGACGCGGCCCGCTTCGACGCCATCGTCTACGGCGAGGTGGCGCCGGCGCGGTGGATGGCCGGCAGCGACTTCTTCCGCCGCACCCTCCGCAAACAGGACGCCCTGCCCGCGGAAACCGCGGACGCGAAAACGCTGGTGCAGATCGCCATCGCCTACCGCGGCCCGGAGGTGATCGTCTACCGCAACGGGGTGGAATACGCGCGCCACGCCATCGGCCAGCCGCAGGTGTTCGACGAGGGCTGCCTGGTGGTGATCGGCCCGCGGCACTCCGGCCAGGAGCAGTGCTTCGCCGGCGAGGTGGCCGACGCACGCATCTACGCCAGCGCCCTGAGCGGCGAGCAGATCGCGGCGCTGAAGCCCAAGGTGCAAGGGGCGTTCCAGCCGTGGGCATGGTGGACGTTCGACGACGCTTTCGCCATGGACCGCACAGGTCGGCTGCCGCACACCCGGCTGACCGGCGGGGCGGTGGTGCGCGGCGGGCGGCTGGTGCTCAACGGCAAGGGCGCCACGTTCACCGCCGCCCGACGTCAGCACGACGCCGGCTCGCCGGTGCTGAACTACCACCTGATGCATCCGGGCGGCGAGAGCCTGCCCGGCGACCCGAACGCCGCGTACTACCTCGACGGCGTGTATCACCTGCACTACATCCTCGCCCACCCGTGGAAGGACCGTCGCTCGTTCTCGTTCGTCCACGTCACCAGCCCCGACATGCTGCACTGGACGTGGCAGCCGACCAAGCTGCAGCCGGCGTTCACCGGCCACGGCATGTTCAGCGGCACCGGCTTTCTGACCAAGGACGGGCGGCCGGCCGCCATCTACCACGGCGAGGGGTCTGGCCGTAACCAGATCGCCATTGCCAGGGATCGCCGCCTGTCCGCCTGGGAGAAGCCGTTCCCGGTCGACGTCCGCAACGCCGACGGCAGTGAGACGAAGATGAACCACTGGGACCCCGACTGCTTCGTCATCGGCGACACCTATTATGCCCTCTCCGGCGGCGAGGATCCGCCGCTGCTGAAGTCGAAGAACCTGAAGACGTGGACGCGCGTCGGGCCGTTCCTGCGCCGCGACCTGCCCGACGTGGCGCGCGGCGAGGATGTTTCCTGCCCCAACTTCTTCCAGCTGGGCAAGAAGTGGATGCTGCTGTGCATCAGCCACCCGCTCGGCTGCCGCTACTACCTGGGCGACTGGGACGCCAAGGCCGAGCAGTTCGTGCCGCAGACGCACGGGCGCATGAACTGGCGGCGCGACGGCCAGACGCTGTGGGGTCCACCGTGGCGCGTCGACTTTTTCGCTCCGGAAAGTTTACTAACTCCCGACGGTCGCCGCGTCATGTGGGCGTGGTGCGCCACCCTCGACAGCCACGGCGGGCGGATGAGCGGCAAGACGATCCAGTCGCTGCCGCGCGAGCTGAGCCTGCCCGATGACGGCATCCTGCGCATCAAGCCGCTCCGCGAGCTGGCGTCGCTCCGCTACGACCGCGTGACGATGAACAACGTCGAGGTCAAGGAGTTGACCCGCGAGGTCCACGCTCGCGGCGGCCCGCCCGGCACGAAGATCGCCGAGCTGAAGAGTGACGCCACGGAGATCCGCCTCGTCGTCCCGCGAGCACAGGCCGAGCGCAAGCTGTTCGGCGTCACCCTGTTCGCCGACGGCAAGGGCGGCGGGCTGCCGGTGCTGCTGCGGCCGGAGACCGGCACCCTTCGCGTCGGCGACACCGAGGCGCCGTTCGCCGTCGCCGACCTGCCGCCGGGCGAGGATGTCGAATTGCGGATCTTCGTCGACCGCTACATGGTCGAGGTGTTCGCCAACGACCGGCAGGCGGTGGTCGCGGCGCACCGGGATTACGCCGGTCGCCCGGACGTCACCGCGTTCACCGTCGGCGCCCCGACGACGTTCAAGACGGTCGAGCTGTGGAAGCTGAAGGCGACCAATCAGGGGTTCCTCGCCGCTCAGAAAAGCCGGGTGTGGGAGCCGGCGACGAAGTAACCCCCCGCGGGTCGCTCATCCAGGCTCCGGCCGGAACACCAGCAGCCGGCCGGACGCCTGCTGCAGAAACAGCGGACGGCTCACTCGCTCCAGCCCGCTCGCCGGATCGCCGATCTGACACTGAGTAACGTCATACTGGTAAACAACGACGTAGTGCCCGCTGGCCAGGTGCGCCACCGCCGGCAGGGCCACCTGCGGCCACTGCTCCGGGCCGATGCGCACCGCCTCGGCGTGCAGGCCGATCTCGCCCGCCAGCGCCTGCAGCCGCATCAGCGACAACCCCCGCTCGTCCAGTTGTACCCGGCCGCGCAGCTCATCGAGCGTCACCGACCGGCCGTGGTGGCGGGCGATCATCGCCAGCGCCGCCAGCCCGCAATCGGCCTCCTCGCGCTGCCCCACCCACGCCGGCGGGGCGACCGGCTGGAACGTCTGCAGGCTGTGCCCGTCGCCCGTCGGCCGGCCCAGGAAGGCGTCGCGCGACAGCGCCTGCAGCCCGCTCTCCTCCACTGCCACCGCCGTGCTCAGCCCCGGCCGGCCGAGCAGCGCCGCCTCGCCGAAGCAGTCGCCGGGGCCGAGGTCGTCGGCCGTTCCGTCGGCGTGGTGCAACCGTACCGCCCCCGACTCGATCACGAACCATCGATCGCCGGCGAGTCCGTCCGCCTGCACCGTGCGCAGCGGGGCCACGCGAACCGTTTGCAGCGCGTCCAGGTATTTCAACGCCGACGGCGCCGACTGGAAGCCGAACGCCACCCGCTCGCGCAGGTGGTGCAGCAGTGCGTGCAGCCGCAGCCAGTCCTTCAGCCGCGAGCCGACGCCCGGGAGCGCCGCCACCGCCTGCCGCAGCGGGCCGAGCGGCAGCCGCAGTACGCGCACCGCCGCTGCCGCCCGACAGGTCGCGGTGTTCTGGCCCGGCGGCACCAGCGCGTACTCGCCGAACACCTGGCCGGGGGCGAGCGTCGCCACCGTCACCTCGCGGCCGGCCGGCGTGGTCCGCAGCACGCGCACCCGTCCCGCCAGCAGCAGGTAGACCCACTCCCCGGCCGTCCCCTCCTGAAACAGCAGCTCGCCGGTGGCGTAGGCATGCTCCCGT
This sequence comes from Gemmataceae bacterium, assembly GCA_046350215.1. Lineage (GTDB taxonomy): Bacteria > Planctomycetota > Planctomycetia > Gemmatales > Gemmataceae > JAXMAU01. Next base: position 4,048 of record JAXMAU010000004.1, read on the forward strand.
CCCGCCGCCGCCCACGCGCCCAGGATCGGCCGCGGTAGCAGGGCGAACAGCGGATACCGTCGCAGCGCCGCTGTCATCCGCCCAGCCCGTCCAGCACCGGGAAGGCGAGCGCGTCCAGCGGCAGGCGTTCGGCCAGCCACGCCTGGAACAGTTCCTCGCGGATCGCCGCTCGTGTCGTGGCGTCGAGGGTCGCCGGCTGCACCTCCTCCAGCAGCAGCAGCAGGAACCCGGTCGCGGTCGGCAGCGGGCCGACGACGTCGCCGGCGGACGCAGACGCCACCGCGGCGGCGACGGCGGAGGGGAGCTGGCGGCGGTAGACGACCTGCGGCGGCGCCGCCGGTGGTGCGTGCTCCTCCGCCACCACGGCGAACGGCCGCCCCTCCTCGTGGATCTGGGCGAGCAGTTCGCGGGCCAGGGCTTCGCTGTCGACCACCAGCCGCCGCACCCGGAGCCGATCGAACCCGGCCTGGTCCGCCCGAAACCGCGTCTCGGCGCCGCCGGCGGCCAGGTGATCCTTCCAGCGCGCGAGGAGCAGGTCGCGTTCGGCGGCGGCCTCCAGGTCGGCGACCGACCAGCCCTGGCGCGCCAGCCAGGCGTGCGTCTCGTCGGCCGACGTCAGGTCGGCGCAGCGGCGGAAGCGGTCGGCCGCTTGCTGCAGGTCGGCATCCGCCACGGCCAGCCCGGCGTCCGCGGCGGCGCGAGCGACGGCGGCCTCGGCCAGCGCCTCGCGGAGCAGCGGCAGCAGCCGTCCCCGCCGATGCAGCCCGCGGAGGAAGTCGCCCAGGTCGACGGCCAGATCGCCAGCCGTCGCCAGCGGGACGGATCGATCGTGTGTCATGACGGGTCCGATCTTCCCTCGACAATCTCCCTTCCACCTGGACGACGGCGACCGTCGGGCGATTCAACCCCCGTCGCGACGGCCCTTGGACGGCAGGCGCGGAGAAGCGTCGCCCCTCCTGGTAGAACGCATCGCCCCGTCACAACCGGACAGCGGCGAACTCGAATCCCGCCGGCGCGGGCGACCGACCCGATACCGTTCTTGCCGGATCCGCCGGGTTGGATTAATCTGTTAAAGAGACCGTTCTCGCACGTTCTTGCCGCCGGCCGACCGTCGCCCGCCCCGGCCGTGGCGGGATTCCCTTCGAGGCCAGGTGATGTTCCGGATCGTCGCTGCCGACTTTCTCTCTCCCGACGTCAAACGGTTCGTGATCGAGGCGCCGCGGATCGCCCGCAAACGGCAGCCCGGCCAGTTCGTCATCGTCCGCCTCTACGACCGCGGCGAACGCATCCCGCTCACCATCGCCGACGGCGACGTCGAACACGGCACCATCACCCTGATCGTTCAGGGGATTGGCAAGACGACCAAGTTGATGAACATGCTAAACGCCGGCGACGCCATCCTCGACGTCGTCGGGCCGCTCGGCCGGGCGTCGGAGGTGGAGAAGTACGGCACCGTCGTCGTCATCGGCGGCGGGGTCGGCGCGGCGATCGCCTACCCGACGGCCAAGGCGATGCACGAGGCCGGCAACCACGTCGTCTCGATCCTCGGCGGTCGTACTCGCGAGCTGGTCATCCTCGAAAACGAGGTCCGCGCCATCAGCGACGAGCTGTTCATCACCACCGACGACGGCAGTTACGGCCGCAAGGGGCTGGTGATCGACCCGCTCAAGGAGATGATCGCCGCCGGCCGGCCGGTCGACTTCGTGCTGGCGATCGGCCCGGTGCGGATGATGCAGGCGGTGGCCGAAACCACGCGCCCGCACAAGATTCACACCGTCGTCAGCCTGAACTCGCTGATGGTCGACGGCACCGGCATGTGCGGCGGCTGCCGCATCATCACCAACGGCGGGGCGAAATTCGCCTGCGTCGACGGGCCGGAGTTCGACGCCCACACGGTCGATTTCGAGATCCTCGCCCAGCGGAACCGGGCGTATGCCGACCGCGAGGCGGCCGAGCTGGCCGCGTTCCGCGCCCATTCGTTGGAGTGCGTCGAGGAGGTCCGCCAGTCGTGCCGGCTGGAGGCCGCCCACCCGGAGGTTCGTCCCAGCCAGGAGCCGCGCGCATGAGCGAGCACAACAAGCTGACCCCGAAAGAACGCCTCAAAAGCCAGCGGCAGCACATGCCGGAGCAGGCGGCGGACGAACGGCGGCACACCTTCACCGAGGTCAACCTGGGGCTGACGGTACTCGGCGCCACCACCGAGGCGATGCGCTGCCTGGAGTGCCGCAAGCCGCACTGCCAGCACGGCTGTCCGGTGAACGTGAACGTCCGCGAGTTCGTCGACCTGGTGGCCGCCGGCGACTACCTGAAGGCGGCCGCCAAGATCCGCGAGGACAACGTCCTGCCGGCGATCACCGGCCGCGTCTGCCCGCAGGAGACGCAGTGCGAGGGTTGCTGCATCCTCGGCAACAAGGGCGAGCCGCTCGGCATCGGCTACCTGGAGCGGTTCGTCGCCGACTACGAGCGCGAGCACGGCACCTTCGGCCTGCCGGACAAGGCGCCGCCGACCGGCAAGAAGGTGGGCATCGTCGGCAGCGGGCCGGCCGGGCTGAGCGCCGCCGGCGACCTGATTCGCTGGGGCCACCAGGTGACGGTGTTCGAGGCGCTGCACGAGATCGGCGGCGTGCTCGTCTACGGCATTCCGCAGTTCCGGCTGCCCAAGGAGATCGTTCGCCACGAAGTCAACGGCATGCGGCAAATGGGCGTCGACTTCCAGACCAACGTGGTCATCGGCAAGACGTTCACCATCGACGAACTGCTGACCGAGGAGGGGTACGACGCCATCCTGATCGCCACCGGCGCCGGGCTGCCGAAGTTCATGGAGGTGCCGGGCGAACACCTCAACGGGGTGTACTCGGCGAACGAGTTCCTCACCCGCGTCAACCTGATGCGGGCCTACGACGAGGGCTACGACGAGCCGGTGTTCGACTGCCGCGGCAAGGAAATCGCCGTGGTCGGCGGCGGCAACACGGCGATGGACGCCGTCCGCACCGCCGCCCGGCTCGGCGCCAAGACCAGCTATCTCGTCTATCGGCGATCCGAAAAGGAGATGCCAGCCCGTGCCGAGGAGGTGAAGCACGCCAAGGAGGAGGGCATCCAGCTGGCGTGTCTGACCAACCCGGTCGAGTTCCTCGGCGACGACAAGGGGTGGCTGCGGGCGGTGCGCTGCATCCGCATGGAGCTGGGCGAGCCGGACGCCTCGGGCCGCCGTTCGCCGGTGCCGATGCCGGGGTCCGAGTTCGAGCTGCCGGTGCAGATGGCGGTGATCGCCCTGGGCACCAGTGCCAACCCGCTGGTGCAGTCGACCACCCCCGATCTGCAGACCAACCGCCGCGGCTACATCGTGGCCGACCCGCAGACGCTGCAGACGTCGAAGAAGGGCGTGTTCGCCGCCGGCGACATCGTCACCGGCGCCGCCACCGTCATCCTGGCGATGGCCGCCGGCCGCACCGCCGCCAAGGCGATCGATGCGTATCTGAAGCAGCCAGAAGTAGACAGTAGACAGTAGTCAGTAGTCAGTAGGAAGAAAGAGCGCCAGTCGCACTGGCGAGGCGAGCGGGAGCACGCCAGTGCCCCGAGTCAGCGCCCGAAGCGCGACGTCGCGCTCTCGGCGAAGAGATGACGCTGTTGCGGCAAGGTCTCCTGACCTTGCCGCTCTGCGGACCGCAGGTCTCCTCTGGCGCGTAAGGGAGACCTTCGGTCGGCCGGAGTGGCCCGGGCGGGAGACCGGGCCACAACAAGTGTCAGTAGGAAGAAGACGCCGGTCAGGCTTGCCAGGCGAGCGGGAGCACGTCAGTGCCCCGAGTCAGCGCCCAAGGCCCGGCGTTGCGCCGCCGGGCGGGTGGGTGTGGCCGGCGAGCCGCCTGGGCGACGCACTCCTGCACGCCCTCGGTCTCGGCGTTGGCGTGGTGGTCGAGCAGCGACCACAGCTCCCAGCCGTCGATCACCAGATCGCGAAGGACCGCCCGCGGCAGGTTGTCCTCCAGTTCGGTGGCCACCGCCAGGCAGTTGCCGAACTCCTCGCGCTTGCGGCGGATCTCGTCGTGATCCTTGCGCAGCTGCGCCACCAGCAGCGGGCCGTTCGGGCTTTGCTGCTCGAGGATCGGGAACAGCGTTTCGTCCTCCTCCTCGAAGTGCGCCTCCAGCTGGGTCGCCAGGTAGTCGCGGATGTCGCGCAGCTGGCCGAGCACACGATGGGCGTCGATGTCCTTCGGCTCCAGCAACAGGCCGACCACCGTCCGCAGCGCGCGGATCTTCTCCAGCACCAGCTCGTGATCCTGTTCGACCGTGCCGAGGGCGGCCATGATCTCGTTGACGTTCATTGTTGCTGCTCCCCTGTCCGGGACTGGTCCGCGGTCGAGCCGATCTCCGTTGGTGTGTACGGTCATTGTAAAAGAAACCGGCGGCGGCGGCCGCGCGACGGCGGGTCACGGGCGGGGGACGGGCGCCCCCACGACCGCCGCCGGCTGGTCGTTGACCGTCTTCAGCGTTGCGATCGCCCGTAGCGTGTCGAGGTGCCGGGTCGGGTCGTCGAGCGTGACCGCCTCCAGCGGCAACCCACGCAGCGGGCGGAAATCGGTCACCGGCGTACCGTTGACGAGCAGCCGCTTCAGCTTCAGGCCGGCCAGCGGCGACAGGTCGGTCACGCGCGTCTTCGCGATCATCAGTTCTTCCAGCGGCGCGCCGGCCAGCGGCGTCAGGTCGTCCACGGCGGTGCCATGAACCGCCAGGACAGCCAGCGGCATGCCACGCAGCGGCGACAGGTCGAGCCGCTTGCCGCCGCCGCCGCAGTTCAGATAGCGCAAGTGCATCCCGGCCAGCGGCGACAGGTCGTCACCCTGGAAGCCCCAGATCGCCAGCGCCTCCAGGTGCATCCCACGGAGCGGCCCGAGGTCGCGCAGCACATGATTGTTGTTCAGCCACAGGGATCGCAGCGGCAGGCGGCGGAGCGGGGTCAGGTCGGTGATGCGGGTACTCTCGGCGGTAAGCACTTGCAGCGCCTCGTGCCGGGTCAGCGGCGACAGGTCGGCCAGCTCCGCGGCGTTTTCGATGCGCACCTCCATCACCCGGCGGTCGACCGTTTTCACCACCACCTTGCCGCGGAAGCGCGGGTTGGCCTTGCGCAGCTCGCACTCCAGGCCGATGGCGGACGTCGCCTCCACCGTCTCCGGGTCGGCCGGCACCCGCGCCACCCGCAAGCCGCTACCGGGCACCCAGCCGCTCCGGTTGGCCGCCAGCTGGACCACCGCCCGCGTCTTCGCCGCCGGGTCGTCGTAACAACCGCCGGCCAGCGCCCGCGCCTCGCCGGGGCCGGGTGTGTCGAGCAGCTCGAACACGTTGCCGTGCATGTCGTGCAGCCCGAGCCGGTTGGGCGGGAACGATCCGACCGGCACCGGCCGGCCGCGGCCGGCCTCCAGCCCATTCACCCGGTCGGGGTGCAGGACGGTGGTCGGCTCGCCGGCGTAGAAGTCGCAGCCCAGCTCGGCTTCCGGCCGGTCGGGGCCGCCGCGGCAGGCGTACTCCCACTCGACCAGGCGCGGCAGCCGGTAGACCCACCCCGGCTCGGCGGCGCGGCGGTTGAGCGCCGCCAGGAACACCTGGCACTCGTCCCACGACACCCCCTCCGCCGGGAATCGATCCAGCTCGGCATCGGAGACGCCGGCGACCTGCCCCTTCGCCTCGGCGCGGGTGAACCGGCCCGGCCGGTTTCCCGGTCCCATCACTCGTTCCCACTCCGCCTGCGTCACCTCGAAAGGTGCCCAGGTAGAAATCAGCCGGGACGGTCACAGGCCACTCGCCCGGCCGACCGCCGGTGCCGCCCAGCCGCGAGGAGCCGCGCGGGACGCGGACGAAGCGCATGCCGACGGCGTTCGTGTAGCGGTCGGCGAGGGCGGCCGAGGTGGGCGCCGGCGGGGCCGAATCCGTCGCGTCGGTCCTCGCCGCCGGGGGGACGGGAGCGGACAGGTAGCGCGCCGCGCTCCACGCCGCGCTGGCCACGAGCGCCAGCGCCGCCAGCTTCCACGCCGCCCGCCGGACCCGTCCGGACCCGTCCTTCCCCGTCCGGTATCGGTCGAACAGGTCGGCCACCTCGCCGGCCGTCTGGACGCGGTCCTCCGGCCGCGGCGCGTGCAGCCGGTCGAGGAGGGCGGCCAGCCAGTCCGGCGTATCCGGGACGACCTCGCGGATCGACGGCGGGGTGATCTCGGCCACCAGGTCGAGCACCTCCACCGGGTCCACCGCCGTGAACGGCGGCTGCCCGCTGAGCATCTCGTAGAGCACCGTGCCGAGGCTGTACAGGTCGGACCGCGCGTCGATCGCCGCGCCGCGTGCCTGCTCCGGCGACATGTACCAGGGAGTGCCGACGATCGGCACGCTCAGCCCGGCCTGGATCTCGATGACCGGCAGGGCGAGGCCGAAATCGGTGAGCTTCACCCGCGGCGCGCGGGCGTCGCCTTCCAGCAGAATGTTGGCAGGCTTGATGTCGCGGTGGACCAGTCCGCGCGCGTGGGCGGCGGCCAGCCCGCGCGCCACCTGCGCGCCGATCCGCACGACCTCTTCCACCCCCAGCGGACCGTGCCCGGCCAGGTGCCGCTCCAGCGACACGCCGGGGACGTACTCCATCACCAGGTACGGGACCGGCTGCTCCTCGACGGCGTGGATCTGCACGACGTGCTCGTGCCGCACCGCCGCCGCGGCGCGGGCCTCGTCGATGAACCGGGAGCGCGCCGCCGGACTGGCCGCCAGCTCGGTCGCCAGCAGCTTGATCGCCACCTCGCGCCGCAGCTTGCCGTCGAACGCCTTGACGACCACCCCATAGCCGCCGGCGCCGATCGTCTCCAGCAGGTCGAAGTGGCCGAGTCGCGTCGTGCCAGCCGGCAAGGACGGAAGACCGGACCGCCGGCTGCCGATCACCGTGGTGTGAAAGTCAGCCCAGGCGAGCGCGACGGGGGAGGGGTCGTTCATGACGGCACCAGGGTGGACGATCCGGTTAGGCGGCATGCAGCCAGTTTAGCACATCCGCCGCCGTACCGAGACCCGTCCGCCGCTGCTTCAGAAGTCAAGCTGGCCGCGGATGAACCAGCCGTGGCTGAACAACTCGCCGTTGTTGAAGAACGATCGGCCCTCGGAGGTGCTCAGCGTGCCGATCGACCAGTAGTGTTCGTAGACATAGCCGCCCGTGATGGCGAAGCCGGGGATCTCCTCCGGCGAATAGCTCAGGCCGGCCTGCACGTTGAGCATCGGGATGCCCTGGCCGAGACTCTGGCTGTTCGACACCTCGCCGCCGGGACCGGAGTGAGTGGCGGTGCGAGTGGTCTGCCCCAGCACCAGCGCGCCGTCCGCCCGGCCGTAGAGCGACAGGTCGGGAAAGAACGCGAATTTGCGCTCGACCTCGAACCGCCCGTGCGGGCCGCCGCCCCAGAAACTGTTGCGGATGCCGTAGGTGTCCGCCCCAGCCTGTACGCTCGAGGCATAGTACAGGTTGGTCGCCCGCAGACCGAGGCGGGTGGTGAACGACCACAGCGCCTTCGGCCCATCGCTGTACACCGTGCCGTAGTCGAGATCCCACTGGTTGAGGTGCAGTTCGGTGTGGATCGGGAACGGGCCAACCCCGCCGATCGTCTGCGGGTCGTTGCCATCGGTGGTCAGGAAGCGATAGCTGGCGACGATGAAGTCGCCCCTGGTGGCGAAGCGATAGCCCAGCTCGAACGTCGGCGACAGGAACAACCCGAGGTCGGCCGCCGGCACCGCGTTGGGCGGAGCGGCGGCGAGCACCGGGAACTGATTGGTGGTCACCTGTAACACCGGCTGGCTCATCATGAACTCGGCCGACGCGAACGGCCCCTCGGTGGCCGTCGTCGGCACCTGCCGGCCGACCGGGGCGACCGGCGGGCAAGCGTTCGGGTAGACCGGGCAGGCCGGGGCGGCCGGCGGCGGGCAGTACGGCTGATAGTTCCAGACCGGCGCCGACGGCAGCGGGTAGGTGACGCCCGGCGTCGCCGGGGGCGGCGGCGCCTCCACCCCACCGGCGCGGAGGACGCCCCCGGGAGGCACCGGCGGCGGCGGGATCGGCGTCGACGGTGGCTGCACCAGCGGCGCTGGCGGGGCGGCCGGCTGGAACGAGCTGGTGGTCTGGGCGTACAGGGCCGGCCCACTCATCGCCACGAGTAGCAGCCCGAGGAGTCGTCGCCACACGGTTCCGGGCATTGGTTCGCCTCCCGTTCGAGTATCCCCTGGCCAGACCGACCCGTGGGCATAGCCGGTCGGCTGACGTCGGGCAAGTTCAATCGCCCGGTCCGCCGGCCCCTCGTGGTGTGGTGTCTGCGATTCCCGTGGGATCAAAGCGAGGAGGTGGCAAAGGGACTGGGCAATCTGGGTCAATGCATAAAGACAGGCTGATTATTGGAGCAATCTCCGGCGGGACACGGTACAATAACGATGGAACAGTCTGGCCGCCTCGCTGATCCTTCTCAACCTGCATCGTCCGAACACCTCCCCAGCGGAGGTCGGTTCGGCGGCCATCCTGCCCGGGGAACGCCCTGGCAGATGCGTGCGCGTGCCACCGAAGCGGCGAGCCGAGGTTTCGAGGAACCAGCAGCAGCGGCCTTTCTCCAGGAAGACAGGGCCGCATGGTCACTTCACACAACTCCTCCCGGCGGCACGCGGTCCTTCCGGGAATCCGGGCGGATCGGCGCCGTGCGCGTCCCTGGCTGGAAGGGCTGGAAGATCGCACCGCCCCGACCACCGACCTGACCGCGCAGCTCCAGCTGGTCAACCCGACGCCGCTCGATACCTCGGCCACCCCTTCGAGCAGCAGCGATCCAACCCCGGACGGCAGCGGGGAGATCGCCCGGGTATTGCAGGCGGCTGGCCTGTCCGCGCAGAGCGACGTCCTCCTGGCGTCGGCCGGCTACGACCTGTTCCTGAAGATCGACGGCATCGCTGGCGAGTCCAATGTTCGAGGGCATGAACACCAGATCGAACTGGCGTCCATGACCTGGGGTTGTTCACGTCCCATCACCGCCGCAACCGGCCACGGGGTCAACCGCGAGGCCGCCGCCCCGGCGTTCGATGAGATCCAGGTCACGATGCGGACGAGCAGTGCCACACCCAACCTGTTCCGGTCTGCCCTGGTTGGAACCGGCAAGGTCATGGAGCTTGCGGTTCGGAAGACGGGAACGGATGGCGATTTCCTGGTGTGGAAGCTAGAGAACACCCTGGTCAGCGGCATGAAGGCCGACGGGGTGCAGGAGACGGTCACCCTCAACTTCACCAGGGTGACCCTCGAGTATCGCACTACTGACGCCAAGGGGACCGTCACCCCGATCCGCGTCAGCTACGACCTGGCGACGGCCAGGGCGGCGGCGATGGCGACCGTCACCGTGGCGGAGCCGGCGGGGCGACGCCGCTGGTCGATCAAGGCGCGGCCGGAATGCGAGCGTACCTGAAGTACGACGGCGTAACCGGCGACGTCACCGCTCGCGGACACGAACGCGAGGTCGAGGTGCTGGCCGTCGGCTGGGGCGTCAGCCGCGCCATCAGCCCCGGCGGCGGCGGCACCAACCGCGAGGCATCGGCCCCGGCATTTGAAGACCTTCGCCTGCTGCTCGACACCAGCCAGACGTCCACGCAGCTGTTCCGCGAGCGCTCACCGGCACGGGCAAGAAGGTCACCCTGGTGCTCGCCGCACCAGCGGCGGAGAGTCGGTCGACTTCCTCAAGTGGGATCTGGAGAACGTCCTGGTCAGCGGTATGAAGGCCGACGGCCTGCGCGAAGAGGTCACTCTCAACTTCACCAGGGTGACGGTCAATTACAACCCGACCGGGGCCGGCTATGACCCTGCCCTGCGGTCAGCTACGACCTGACGAGAGACAGGTAGCCGCCGCGACCGTCGCCGTGGCGTCTCCGGCGGCGCCGACGCCGTTGACCGACCAGAACGCCGCAGTGCGGGCGTACCTGAAGTACGAGGGCGTGACCGGCGACGTCACCGCCCGTGGGCATGAACGCGAGGTCGAGGTGCTGGCCGTCGGCTGGGGCGTCAGCCGCGCCATCCGCCCCAGCGGCGGCGGCACCAACCGCGAGGCATCGGCCCCGGCGTTCGAGGATCTTCGCCTGCTCCTGCCCACCAGCCAGGCATCCACGCAGTTCTACCGCGAGGGGCTCGTCGGCACGGGCAAGAGGGTCACGCTGGTGCTTCAGCCGCACCAGCGGCGGAGAGTCGGTCGACTTCCTCAAGTGGGATCTGGAGAACGTCCTGGTCAGCGGCATGAAGGCCGATGGGTTGCGCGAAGAGGTCACTCTCAACTTCACCAGGGTGACGGTCAATTACAACCCGACCGGGGCTGGCGACCCCGCCCTGCGCGTCAGCTATGACCTGACGAGGGACGGTGTGGCGGCGGCGACCGTCGCCATGGCCTCCGGCGGCTGACGCCGTTGACCGACCAGAACGCCGCGGTGCGAGCGTACCTGAAGTACGACGGCGTAACCGGCGACGTCACCGCTCGCGGACACGAACGCGAGGTCGAGGTGCTGGCCGTCGGCTGGGGCGTCAGCCGCGCCATCAGCCCCGCCAGCGGGAGGCACCAACCGCGGGCATCGGCCCCGGCGTTTGAAGACCTTCGCCTGCTCCTGCCTACCAGCCAGGCGTCCGCCCAGCTCTTCCGCGAGCGCTCACTGGCACGGGCAAGAAGGTCACCCTGGTGTCCAGCCGCACCAGCGGCGGACAGCCGGTCGACTTCCTCAAGTGGGATCTGGAGAACGTCCTGGTCAGCGGTATGAAGGCCGACGGGTTGCGCGAGGAGGTCACTCTCAACTTCACCAGGGTGACGGTCAACTACAACCCGACCGGGGCCGGCTATGACCCCGCCCTGCGCGTCAGCTATGACCTGGCGACGAACCGGGCGAGCATGGTGGCCGCCGCCGCGGTCACTGCGGCCGCCGCGACCACAGCGGCGTCTCCGGCGGCGCTGACGCCGTTGACCGACCAGAACGCCGCAGTGCGGGCGTACCTGAAGTACGAGGGCGTGACCGGCGACGTCACTGCCAAGGGGCACGAACGCGAGGTCGAGGTGCTGGCTGTCGGCTGGGGCGTCAGCCGCGCCATCAGCAGCCCCAACGGCTCCAATCGCACGGCGGCGGTGCCGACATTCGAGGATCTCCGCCTGCTCCTGCCCACCAGCCAGGCGTCCGCCCAGCTGTTCCGCGAGGCGCTCGTCGGCACGGGCAAGAAGGTCACCCTGGTGCTCCAGCGCACCAGCGGCGGACAGCCGGTCGACTTCCTCAAATGGGATCTGGAGAACGTCCTGGTCAGCGGTATGAAGGCCGACGGCCTGCGCGAAGAGGTCACTCTCAATTTCACCAAGGTAACCTTTGAGTATCGCACTACTGACGCCAAGGGAACGGTCACCCCGATCCGCGTCAGCTATGATCTGGCGAAGGCCAGGATGGCTGCGGCAGCAGCGACCGGCACGGCCGCGACCGCGGCGGCGCCGGCGGCGGCGCTGACGCCTTTGACCGAGCTGGCGGCGGCCGGGGTGCGAGCGTACCTGAAGTACGAGGGCGTGACCGGCGACGTCACCGCCCGTGGGCATGAACGCGAAGTCGAGGTGCTGGCCGTCGGCTGGGGCGTCAGCCGCGCCATCAGCCCCGCCAGCGGAGGCACCAACCGCGAGGCATCGGCCCCGGCGTTTGAAGACCTTCGCCTGCTCCTGCCTACCAGCCAGGCGTCCGCCCAGCTCTTCCGCGAGGCGCTCGTCGGCACGGGCAAGAGGGTCACGCTGGTGCTCCAGCGCACGGTCGGCGGACAGCCGGTCGACTTCCTCAAGTGGGATCTGGAGAACGTCCTGGTCAGCGGCATGAAGGCCGACGGCCTGCGCGAAGAGGTCACCCTCGACTTCACCAAGGTGACCTTCGAGTACCGCACCACCGACGCCAGGGGGACGGTCACCCCGATCCGCGTTGGCTGGGATGTTGGGACGGCGAAAGGCACCTATTCGGGAACGACGGGAGGTGGAATCAAGGTCGCGGTGGTCGGGGGCACCTCGAACGATACCGGCCTGGCCGCCATCGTCAGCCAGTTGCAGAACGATACCTACCACAACTTTGCTCCCACCCTGGTCACGCCGGCCCAGGTCGACACCGTCGCCGAGCTGAACGCCTACGACGTCGTGGTCGTCGGCAGTAACGGCACGGTCAACGGGGACGCCTTCCAGCTGTTCGCCCCGGCCCTGCGCTCGTGGGTCGAGGCCGGCCACGGCGTCGTCGCCGTCGGGTGGACCGGCTACGGCATGGGACCGGCCACCGGCCTCGTGCCCACCGACATGGACGCCATCATCCCGATCGTCGGCGCCGGCGGACTCGTCCCCAACTCGAACGGCGCCTTTGCCGCCACCGGCCTCAGCCATCCGGTGACCGACGGGGTGACTGGCGGCTTCGTCGTCCCGATGTCCGAGATCCCGCAGGGGCTTGACGGCGGGGCGACCGTACTCGCCACCTTTGGCGGCGTCCCCGGCGTCGTCGTCGGCAACCCGGAGGGCGGCCGGTCGGTCTACCTGGCCCCCAACTACGCGGCCATCGCGACCGCCACCAGCGGCTTGCGGACCGACCAGCCGGATCGCCTGCTCGAACAGGCCGTCGCCTGGGCCGCCGCCTACACGAATCGCCCGCCGGTGGTCGGCGACGACGCGGCGCAGGTCACGCGCAACAGCACGGCCAGCATGCTCAGCCTGCTCGACAACGACGCCGACCCGGACGGCGACCTGCTCACCCTCACCGCCGTGACGACCGCCCTGCACGGCAGTGTGGCGATCGCCCCCGGTGGCATGCGCGTCGTATACACGCCCGATCCGGACTATGCGGGCATCGACACCTTCCAGTACACCGTCAGCGATCAGCGCGGCGGCACCGCGATGGGAACCGTCCAGGTGACCGTGGCGGCGACCGGCAGCCCGGCCATCCGCGTGGCCGTGGTGGCGGGAACCGGGGACAACCGCGGCTTCGAGGCGATCCGCGACCAGCTCGCCGCCAGCACGGCGTTCAACCTCGCGGTCACCCTGGTCCGGCCGGACGAGGTCGACACCCCGGAGGAGCTGAACGCCTTCGACGCCGTGGTCGTCGGCAGCAATGGGCTGGGGAGTAATGACCGATTCGAACAGCTCGCCCCGGCGCTGCGGACCTGGGTCGAGGGCGGCGGCGGCCTGGTCGCCGTCGGCGGCACCGTCTACGCCGCCGGCACGGTGACCGGCGCCCCGGTCACGGACGTCGACGCCATCGTCCCGGTCGGCACGACGGGCACGATGACCCTGGCCACCAACGCCGCCTGGACCGCCGCGGGCGTGAGCCATCCGGTCGTCGACGGCGTCAGCGGGTTCACGGCCCCGGTGGTCGAGGCGGCGCCGAGCGTGGACGCCGCCGCGCTGGTGCTCGGCCGCTTCGCCGGTGCGGCAGGAGTGGTCGTCGGAGCCGCGGGGGCGGGCGAACCGTCTACCTGGCACCGCTCTATGCCAGCCCCGCCACGAGCAGTCACACCCTGCGCGCGGCGCGCTGATCGCCTGCTCGAGCAGACCGTCGCCTGGGCGGCGCGATCGCGTACCGACCGTCGCCGCGACAACTCCACCCTTGCCGCGAGACCATCCCGGCAGGCTTCCCTGGTCCTCCACTACAGCGAGCCGGTCGACGGCGCAGCCACATCGAGTAACTACCAACTGGTTGGCGAAGGGGCTGATCACTTGCTCGGCACCGACGACGACCGGACCATCCCGTTCGTCGTCCACGCCAGCGGCAGCACCGCCACGCTGGAGTTCGCCGGCTTGACGGAGGGTGTCTATCGACTCACCCTCCGCGATTTGCGCGACCAGGCCGGCAACCTGCTCGACGGCGACGAGGACGGCCGACCCGACGGCCTGTATCGCCGCGACTTCCTGGTCGGACCGGGCGGTCCGGCGCTGACGTCGCCTGGCGGGTTCACCTTCGACCCGCAGCCGAGCGGTCCGGGGGCCGGGCAACTGGTGCAGGGCACCGCGAACGCCTTCGACGGGGTCAACCGCCTGTTCATCGAGGGCGCGCCCTTCCAGTCCGCGGGCGCTGCCACCGTGACGAATGGCGGTCGCACCCTGGTCACGGCGACGGCGACGATCGCCGGGCTGGAGGTCCATCGCGAGCTGACGGTCCCGGCGACCGGCAGCGAGGATTTCGTCCGCACCGTCGACGTCTTCACCAACCCGACCGGCCAGCCGATGACGGTCACCGTGCGGGTGGTCGGCAACCTGGGTTCGGACGCGGCGACGACCGTGTTCGCCACCAGCGACGGCGATGGCCAGGTCGAGCGGACCGACGAGTGGATCGGCACGGACGACGGCGATGGCACCGGCACTCCGGCGGTCGTCCACTGGCTGCACGGCGCTGCCGGCCTGCTGCCCAGCGGCGTCGAGGTGGTCGGCGACAACGTCGCCTGGACCTACCAGCTCTCGGTGGGCGCGGGCGAGTCGGTGCGGTTGGCCGGCTTCACTGTGGTGGCCGCCAGCCGCAGCCGGGCGATCGCCGAGGTGCAGGCGCTGAGCAACGCTCAGCAGTTCACCGGCCAGGCGGCCGCGTTCCTGAGCGCGGAGGAGCGGGCGTCGCTGGTCAACTTCCGCTTCGGCCTGCCGCCGGCGACAACAGGGATCGCCGATATCGCTCTAACCGAGGACGCCGCGCCGCTCACCCTCGATCTATCCGCCGTCTTCACCGACAGCCGGCACCTGCCGCAGCCGCTGGCGTTCACCGTGTCGGGCAACACCAACCCGAGCCTGTTCGCCGCGGTCGAGGTGGTCGACGGCCGCTGGTTGCGCCTGACCCCGCAGGCCGACGGCAACGGCGCGGCCGACCTGACGGTGCGGGCGACCGACATCGCCGGCGTCGCCTCGGAGACGACGTTCCGCGTGACGATCGCCGAGGTCAACGACGCTCCGGTGCGAACCGGCGGCACGGTCAACGACGTGACCGTGGCGGAGGACGCGGGCACCTTCTCGCTCGGCCTGGGCGGCCTGACCTACAGCATGGCCGGCGGCGGAGTCGACGAGGCCGGCCAGACCTTGACCGTGGTCTTCCTGGCCGCGCCGTCGGCCACCCTGAGCGTCGTCCTGGCGGACGGGGTGACCGTGGTAACGACCGGCACGCCGTACACCGTCGAGCAGTTGCGCGGCCTGCAGTTCCGCACGACCGCCAACGCCAACGGCTCGGCCGAACTCCGCCTCGTCGTCCGCGACGACGGGACGACCACCGGCGCCGCCGACCCGCAGGCCATCACGGAGGCATGGACCGTCACCGTCACGCCGGTGAACGACACGCCGGTGCGGACGGCGGGGGCGACGGCCACGCTGGTGGTGCCCCCGGATAGTGGCGAGGGTCCGCTCGGCCTGGGTGGTCTGAATTACAGCCCTGGCGGCGGCACGGACGAGGCGGCGCAGGCGTTGACCTTCCGGATCACCGCGATCCCGGCTTTCAGCCTGGGGACGGTTCGCCTGGCGGATGGCGGGGTGGTTCAGGCCGGTGCCACCTGCAGCGTCGAGCAGTTACGGGGCCTGCGGTTCCAGCCCGCCGCCGGCGCCAGCGGGAGTGGCCAGCTCACCTTTACCGTGACCGACAACGGCCAGCCGGCCCCGGAGACACTGACTCAAACGCTGACCATTGCGGTGATCCCGGCCGCGGACCCGGAGCCGAACGACACTCTGGAGACGGCCATCGCCGCGAACGGCCCCATGCAGGGTGTCCTCGGCAACACACTCGACCCGGCTCAGGACGTGGACTGGTACGCCTTCCCGGTGACCGCCGGGCAAGTGCTGAGCGTGGGCGTCAGCTATCCGCTGGGACTGCGGCTGTACGACCCCAGCGGCACCGACATCACCGCTCAGCTAGGCTACCTGCCGCGGCTGTTCGCCCGCAGTACCGGCACCTACTACGCGCGGGTCAGCGGCAGCGGTTCGTGGACCGGGACCTATACCTTCAGCTACACCACGCAGACGCTGGAGGTGGACGAAACTGAGGACAACGACAGCATCGCCACCGCCGATCTGGTGGCGGCCGCGCCAGGCACCCCGGTCAGCGTGCGCGGCTACCTGGGCAACGGCGCCGGACCTGGCGACCACGATTTCTACGCCGTGACGCTACTGGCGGGCCAGCAGCTGGAGATCGCCTATGCCGGCGAGGTGGTGTCGTGGTACGGCCGCACCTACGTCCGCGACGCCGCCGGCAACGTGCTCACCCAGAAGACCGAGCTGAGTAATCGCCCCCTCGTCTATTCCAGCTTCGAGGACCAGACCGTCTACGTCGACTTCACCGACGGCCTGCTCTACTCCTACACCCTCACCTTCACCGTCAGCCCGCTCGACCCGCAGTACCTCGACGCCGAGCCGAACGATACCCTCGAAACCGCCCTGCCGGTGTCCGATGGTCAGGCGCAGGAACCATCGGCAACGGCCCGGCACGCGCTCCAGGACGTGGACTGGTACTCCTTCTCGGTGACCGCCGGGCAAGTGCTGAGCGTGAGTGTCAGCTATCCGCTGGGACTGCGGCTGTACGACCCCAGCGGCGTCGACATCACCGCCCAGCTGGGCTACCTACCGCGGCTAGTGGCCCGCAGTACCGGCACCTACTACGCGGGTCAGCGGCAGCGGTTCGTGGACCGGGACCTACACCTTCAACTACACCACGCAGACGCCGGAGGTGGACGAGACCGAGGACAACGACAGCATCGCCACCGCCGACCCGGTGGCAGCCGCGCCCGGGCGCCCCCGTCAGCGTGCCGGCTACGCGGGCAACGGCGCTTGGCCCTGGCGACCATGATTTCTATGCCGTGTCGCTGCTGGCGAGGCCAGCAGCTGGAGATCCTCTATGCCGGCGAGGTGGTGTCGATGGTACGGCCGCACCTACGTCCGCGACGCCGCCGGCAACGTGCTCACTCAGAAGACCGAGCTGAGTAATCGCTCACTCGTTTACTCCAGCTTCGAGGACCAGACCGTCTACGTCGACTTCACCGACGGCCTGCTCTATTCCTACACCCTCACCTTTACCGTCAGCCCGCTCGATCCGCAGTACCTCGACGCCGAGTCGAACGATACCCTCGAAACCGCCCTGCCGGTGTCCGGCGGTCAGGCGAGGGAACCATCGGCAACGGCCCGGCACGCGCCAGCCAGGACGTGGACTGGTACTCCTTCTCGGTGACCGCCGGGCAAGTGCTGAGTGTGGGCGTCAGCTATCCGCTGGGACTGCGCTCCTCTACGACCCCAGCGGAGTCGACATCACCGCTCAGCTAGGCTACCTGCCGCGGCTGTTCGCTCGCGAGGAGTACCGGCACCTACTACGCCGGGTCAGCGGTAGCGGTTCGTGGACCGGGACCTACACCTTCAAGCTACACCACGCAGACGCTGGAGGTGGACGAAACCGAGGACAACGACAGCATCACCGCCGACCCCGGCGGCCGCGCCGGGCGCCCCCGTCAGCGTGCGCGACTACCTGGGCAACGGCGCTTGGCCCTGGCGACCACGACATTTCTACGCCGTGTCACTGCTGGCTGGCCAGCAGCTGGAGATCGCCTATGCCGGCGAGGTGGTGTCGTGGTACGGCCGAACCTACGTCCGCGACGCTGCCGGCAACGTGCTCACCCAGAAGACCGAGCTGAGTAATCGCCCACTCGTCTACTCCAGCTTCGAGGACCAGACCGTCTACGTCGACTTCACCGACGGCCTGCTCTACTCCTACACCCTCACCTTCACCGTCACCGCCAATCCCAACGCCCCGACCATCAGTGCCGTGGCCGACCAGACGATTGACGAGGACACGAGTACCGGAACGATCAGCTTCACGGTGGGCGACGGCCAGACCGATCCAGACAGCCTCCTCGTCACCGTCACCTCGCTGAACCCGGAGATCATTCCATCCAGTAATATCCTACTGGGTGGTTCGGGTGCTAACCGGACTGTTACCATCATCCCCGCCGCCAACCAGACAGGCACCGCGCGGATCGGCATCAGTGTCAGCGACGGCTCGTTTACCGTGTTCGAGCGGTTCCGGGTGACGGTCACCCCGGTCAACGACGCCCCGACCGTCCAGGGCATGACCGTGGACGCCACGGAGGACATCAGCCGGACGTTTACCCTGGCTGGGGCCGACGCCGACGGCGATCCGCTGGTTTACACCGTCGTCACCGGCCCGACCCACGGCAGCCTGGACGTGACCGGGGCCACCGCCGTCTACACCCCGGACCTCGACTACAACGGGCCGGACAGCTTCACCTTCCGCGCCTCCGACGGCCAGGCCGAGAGCGCGATCGCCTCCGTCGCCCTCACGGTGGCCGCGGTGAACGACCTGCCGTGGGTCGTCAGCCTGCCGGTGCTCTCCACCGACGAGGACACCTCCGCCAGCGGCAGCCTCACCGCCGGCGATGTCGAGGGCGACGCCGTCACCTTCGCCTTGCACACCGGACCGCAGCACGGTACGGCCGTCGTCGAAGCCGACGGGACGTTCGTCTACACGCCGGACGCCGACTTCCACGGCACCGACAGCTTCACCGTCCAGGCCGGCGACGCCGGCGGCTGGGGCCTCCCGGCCACGGTGACGATCGACGTCGCCCCGGTCGCCGACGCCCCCACCGCGACCCCGCAAACCGTGGCGACGGTCGAGGACACCGCCGTCACCATCACCCTCGCCGGAACCGACGCCGACGGCACCGTGCCGACGGTGTTCACGGTCGTCGGCCTGGCCCTGCGCGGCCGGCTGTTCGACGGCACTACCACCTCCGCCCCGGAGATCACCGCGGCCGGCTACACGCTCACCGGCAGCCAGGTGACTTACCTGCCCGATCCGGACTTCCAGAGTGAGGACGGTTTCGCCTTTGTCGCCAACGACGGCGAGCAGGACAGTCCCGCCGACTTCGTCACCGTCACCATCGCCGCGGTGAACGACGCACCCGTGGCAGCCGACCTGGCCCTCACCACCACCGAGGACACGCCGGTCCTCGCCGCCGTGCCGGTGACCGACACCGAGGGCGACGCGCTCACCTTCGTGCTGGTCGACGGCGTCAGCCACGGCCGGCTCGAGTTCCACGCCGACGGCTCGTTCCTGTACACCCCCGACCCCGGCTATCACGGCCCCGACGCCTTCCGGGTCGCCGTCGCCGACGATACGGCGGCCGGGAACCAGGCGACCATCACCATCGACGTGCAGACCGTGAACCAGGCGCCGGAGGCCGCCCCCGACTGGTACACCGTGAACCGCAACGGGACGCTCACCGTCCCCGGACCGGGAGTCCTCGGCAATGACGCCGACCCGGAGGGCGAGTCGCTCCAGGCCGTCCTCGCCCGTGGGCCGGCGCACGGAGCGCTGACGCTCAACCCCGACGGCTCGTTCACCTACCGGCCGGCGAGCGGGTACACCGGGCCGGACAGCTTCGCCTACCGCGCCCGCGATGGCGTACTCGACAGCGCCCCCACCGTGGTCTCCGTTTACGTCCTGCTCTCCGACATCCAGCTGCTCTCCGCCGTCGGCAAGGGCGACGGCACCGTGGAGCTGACCTACGACATCTCGACCGCGGACATCCCGCTGACCGGGTTCGACCTGGGCTTCTACCGCTCCGTCGACGCCCGCTACGGCAATGGCGACGACGTGCCGCTCGGCGGCCTGCTGCACCTCAGTGATCCGGCCGACCTCACCCCCGGACTGCACAGCAAGACGCTGACGATCGGCACCGGCGCGGGCCAGGTGGTCCTGCCCGGCGCCGGGGCGGCCGAGGTCGATACCGATTATCACCTCCTGGCAGTCGCCGACCCGCGCAACCTCCTCGTCGAGAACGACGGCCTGCTGTACTTCGTCGACAACACGGCCGTCCTCACCGGCGCCTACCTCGGCACCGGCGGTACCCTGTTCGTCCACGGCGGGTAGAGTGCGGACGACCTCCAGCCGTCCGCCGACGGGGCCGGCGGCCTGGACGCCTTCAACGGCCTGCCCATGCGGTTCGATGCCGCCACAGTCACGTCCGTTCGCGTCCGGGCACACGTCGGCGACGACCGGGTGGACGCCGGCTCCCTGCCGCAGCCGGTGCGAATCCACGGGGCGGACGGCAACGACACCCTGATCGGCGGCCAGGGCGACGACACCCTCGACGGCGGCAGCGGGGCCGACGCCCTGACCGGCGGACCGGGCACCAACCAGCTGGTCGGCGGAGTCGGCCTCGACCGGGTGGCGGAGACGGGTGCGCCGTCCTTCGTGCTGACGACCACCCGGCTGACGGCTACCGGGACGTGATCGCCTTGACGGCTGTCGAGCATGCCGAGCTTACCGGCCTCAGCGCGACGTTCGACGTCTCCGGCTGGACCGGCACCGGGTCGCTGACCGCCCCGGCCGGCGGCACGGTCACCGCCGTGCGGAACACGAACTTCACCCTGAGCGACAGCGCTCTGACCCCGAGTAGCGGTGGCACGTTCGCCCTGTCCGGCATCACCACCGCACCTCACCGGCGGGACCGCCGCCAACGTGTTCACCGTCAGCGGCTGGACTGGCGGCGGCGCGCTGACCGGCGGCGGCGGCAGCGACACCGTGGTGGCGGCCAAGGACGCCGACTTCGTGCTCACCGACACCCGCTTGCAGGCCAGCGACGGGCTGGCGCTGGACCTGGCACTGAGCGGATCGAGGACCGCCCGGCTGTCCGGCGGCGGCGGCGCCAACGGGTTCGACGTCGGCGGATGGACCGGGTCGGCCGTGCTGACCGGAAACGGCGGCACCGACTCGGTCACGGCGACGCGCGACGCCAGCTTCGTGCTGACCAACCGCACCTTGCAGATCGGTAGCGCGCCGATCCTCACCCTCGTGAGCGTGGAGGATGCGCGGCTGACGGGCGGGCCGGGGAACAACCTGTTCACCGTCAGCGGCTGGACCGGCGGCGGCGCGCTGACCGGCGGCGGCGGCAGTGACGCCGTGGTGGCGGTCAAGAACGCCGATTTCGTGCTTACCGACGCCAGCCTGACCGCCAGCGACGGGCTGGCCCTGACGCTCACCCCCGCCAGCGGTATCCGCCGTGCGGCCCTCACCGGCGGGGCCGGCAACAACCGCTTCGACGTCAGCGGCTGGACGGGTAGCGGTACGCTGAACGGCAGCACCGGCACCGACACGGTGGCCGCCGCCAAGGACCGGGACATCACGCTCACCAACGTGGCGCTGACCAGCACCGACGGGATGGCGATCACCCTGGCGGCGATCGAGACCGCCGAGCTGAGCGGCGGCGACGGCGACAATACGATCGACGCCGCCGGCTTCCTCGGTGCGACGCAACTGCGCGGCGGCGGCGGGAACGACGTGCTCACCGCCGGGCGAGGCAACAGCATCCTCCTGGGCGGCGCGGGGACGGACCACCTGTTCGGCAACCTGGGTCGCGACCTGCTGATCGGCGGACTGGGGGCGGACGACCTGGACGGCGGCGCGGGCGACGACATCCTGATCGGCGGCACCACGGCGCACGACGACAACCGGATCGCCCTGGACGCCCTGATGGCCGAGTGGAGCCGCACGCTGGTGGCCTATGGATCGCGGATCAAGCATCTGACGGACGGGGCGGGCGGCCTCAACGGGGCGCTGCGGCTCACCGCCACTTCCCCTGCCACGGTCGGCGAGGATGGGCTGGAGAACCACCTCACTGGCGGCCTGGGGCTTCGACTGGTTCTGGGCGTTCTCCGCCGACGAGATCACCGACCTGAACAGCGGCGGTAGCGAAATGCGAAACGCCCGTGATCCCCGTCATCGCCGCCGACCAATCAGCCCGCGGGGGCGGCCGACCAGGTCGACCGCCCCCGCAAGCTACCGCCTCCCTGCGGCAAACGTCAGACCAGCCGTAAGTGGACGTTGGAGAACTCGAAGTCGTCGAGGTCGCCGTACCAGCCGACCACCGATTCGATGCGCAACGTATTCTCCCCGGCATGGAGATAGGTGCGGAAATCGTACAGGCGAACGCTGAGTTCATCTGGCCCCGGTGCCGAGTTGGTCAGAGAGCCGACCTCGTGCCCGTTCACCGAGACGAGGTCGCCGCACTCAGCGCCGTTGACGGTCAGCTCCAGCCAGGCACTGCTGTAAGGAAAGTTCATCTGGGCATCCGTCAGCAGGAACTTCGCGGTGAACGCGGGACCTTCCGCCGCGCGGATCTGCAGGCCGGAGTTCATCGTCCCCTCGAACGAACTGTCGCCGAGGTGATGCAGCCCCGCCTCCACCAGTATCACGTTACTCCGCTGTGGTATCAGGTAGAAGGTCTGCGCCTGGTTGCCGGCGGCCAGGTTGACCGGGATCGCCCGGTCCACGTAACCAGCGGCGGACACCTGCACGGACACCAGCGCCGCCTGGTCGCGCAGCTCCGACGGGACGATCAGGCGGTAAGAGCCGTTGCCGGCGGACACCGCGGTGTAGGTGGCGGCGTTATGCACCACCTGCACCGTTGCCCCGGCGATCGGCCGGCGGGTCAGGTTATCCCGCACGTATCCAGATAGCCGAATGCCGCGGAGGTTCAGCTCGACCGGCACCACCTCCGCCTGGAGAACGCCGCGGCGGTAGTAGCGGACTTCCAGGTCGAACTGCCAGTGTGGGTACGGGTCCAGCCCGGCGATGTTCACCTCGAACGGCACTTCCCACATCTCTCCCGGCAGCAGGTTGTGCCGTGTGCTGTCCTGGATCAGGATGCGGCCGGACGGTCCGCTGACGGCCCAGCAGTACAGCGAGCTGAGCGCCTCGCCGGTGTTGGTGACTCGCAGCGTGGCAGTCGGATTCGGGTCGTCCGCCAGGGCGGTGAGGCTGAATCCGGGGTCGGCCGGTGGGTCGAGCGTGGCCGCCGGGCTGCGCAGCTTCGACAGCGCCTGGTAGAAACACGCCTCGATCTGCGGCCCGTTGACTGTCAGATAGGTCCGGACGGCCGCGGCGCCGTTGGCCGCCACCTGCCGCATCGTGTCGAGCAGGTCGCCGGCGTGCGCCGCCGCGCCGACGTGGGTTTCCACGGCGGCGCCGAGGCCCGGCAACCCGGCGAGGCTCATCGACTGGTGGTACGCATGCAGCCCGGTCCGGTTCCCCTGCTTGAGCAGGTTGGCGGTCGCCTGCAAGCACGGGACGACCACCCACGGGTAGTAGACCGCCGCCCCGAACAGTCCGCCGGTGGCCGCCGTGGCCAGCGCGTAGCGGGTGGCGTCATCGGGTAGCGGGATCGACCCGTGGAGCGCCAGGTCGGCGAGCGCGGTGAACAGGTGCGCCGACCGCACCGCCTTCTCCAGCCGCCCCAGCTGCCCGGTCACATACTCCCGGCAGCGCTGCTTGACCTGATCCCACACCTCCTGCTCCGGCGCGTACGACGCGGTGACCGCCAGCGCCACCGGGGCGGCGCTGCTCACGGTCGCCGGGTCGGTGCTCCGCAGCGCCGCGGCGAGGATCCGGTCCAGCAATCCCAGCGCGTCCCCGTTCAGCTCGACCGGGACATCCCGCACCGAGCCGAGGGCAACCGTCGCAAGCCCGCCGTTCCTGATGGCGGCCACCTGGGTCTGGAACCCCGCCAGCTGATCTCGCCATCCCTGCAAGGCGGACAGGACCGCACTCACGTCTACCGCCCCGCCGGACGCGAGGGCGATCGCCTGGTAGTCCGGGATGGTGTGATCGATCAGCGTCACCAGCTCGGCCAGGTAGGCCGCCGTCCAGGTGCCGGCCGCCACGCCGGTCGCCGGCAGGTCGGCGATGGCGAAGTCGCGCGTGATCGGGCCGGTGGTCGTGGTTGTCCCGTCCGCCCTTGTCTGGACGACTGCTACCGAGACAGTGCCAGCGCCGACCTGCACCGTCGTCCGGTCCACATAGGGGGGCACGACGACGATCATCTGTGTGGCAGTCGGAGCGGCCACCGGCACCCGCGTCTCCAGGCCGTCGGCGCTGGTGAACACGACGCACGTCGGCAGGGCCGGGTTGAACCCGGCGCCGCGGACGGTCAGCGTCTGACCGGGGCTGGCGGCGTAGACCGACAGCGCCAGCGTGGCGGTGAACGTCAGCGGGGCGCTCCACGGGCTGTAGTTGCCGCTGGCGTTGACGGCGCGCACCTGCCAGCGGTAGCGATGGCCGAGCGGCAGTGCGGCAGCAGGCGTCCACGCGGAGTCGGTGATCTGAGTGACGCGAACCGCGAGCCGGCCCGTGGTCAGGTCGGTGACCGTGACGTCATAGGCGTCCGCCTCGCTCACCGCGGTCCAGGCGAAGGTCGGCCGGGTGGGCACGGCGACCCCGCTGGGGCCGCTCGCCATCGGCCGGGCCAGCGGCGTCACGATGAACGTGCTCCAGCTGCTCCACGGGCCGATCACTCCGCCGGCGGAAACGCCGCGGACGCGCCAGCGGTACACGTCGCCCGGAACCAGCGCGGTGCCGGGCGTCCAGGCGGTATCAAACACCCGCGCGTTCCGGTAGGCGGGGAACTGGTAACGGCTGAGGTCGTCCACCCACACCTCGTAGTGATCCGCGTGAATGGCCGCGGTCCAGCTGAAGGTCGGCCGCGCGTTCAGCAGCGGCGGCGTCGGCGTGAGGGCGCTGGGGGTGCCGACGGTCATCACCACCGTGGCCACACCCGCCGGGCCGGACAACCCTCCGACCTGCTGCGGCTGGACGGTCCACTGGTAACGATGGCCGAGCACCAGCGGGTCGGGCGGGACGAACGTCGTCTCGGTACCCTGCTGGTCGATGATCGGCCGGCCGGTCGTCAGGTCACGCACCTGAAGCCGGTAGGTGTCGGCTCCGGCAACCGCCGTCCAGCTGAACGTCGGCGATAGAGCGGTGTGCGTGCCGATCGGGGCAATCAGGGTAGGCTGGGCAAGCTGAGCAGCAAACGGAAGCGGCACGCTCCAGCCGCTGGCGGACCCGTCATCTCGCCACGCCCGGACGAGCCACTGGTAGCGGTGCCCGACCGTCAGTTCTACCGGCGCGGGAACCGTGGTCCCCGTGATGTCGTGGACATCGAACACGCCAGTCCGGCGGACGGTCAGGTCGTCGAGCCGCACCTCGTAGGAGTCGGCGCCGGCCACGGCGTTCCAGGTGAACATCGGCGTCCGGCTGGAGATCGACTCGATCGGGCCGCTGCCGGCCGGCGTGGAGAGCACGGCCGGGCTGGTTTGCGCGGCGAGCCAGGTGCCCGACCCCTCGCCGCCCGTCCAGGTGGACGACCACACGCCGTCGGCCTCTCCGCTGCCGCCGACCAGGGCGAACGTGCCGGTCAGGGTGTAGGAACTGTTCGCCAGGCCGGGCAGCCAGCCATGCCCCTCGGCCTCGCCCGCGAACGTGACGGTGCCGGTTCCGGGGCCGGGGCTGCTGATGAGGATCACCCCGCCACTGGTGACGCGGAACGTCACCGGCTGGCTCACCGGCGTCGTTTGCCCGCCGGTCGTCATCGTCCCGTCGAGGATGCCGCTGTACCAGCCGGTCAGCGGATGGACGATGGTCACCTCGCGGAAGTCGCTCCACGCTCCGACTGTCCCGCCAGGACTGACGGCCCGCACCCAGGTGCGGTAGGTGTGGCCGGCGTCGAGGGAGCCTGGCGCCACCCACGAGGTGCCGACGATCTGGCCGTCGGTCGCCTCCATCCGGCCGGTGGTGCGGTCGAGTACCTGGATGGCATAGTGATCGGCCCCGGGAACGGTCGTCCAGGTGAAGGTCGGGTCCTGCTCCGTCGCCACCCCGGCCGGGCCGGTCAGAAACGGAGTCGCCGCCGGGGCGGTGCGGTCTTCGAGGCATTCGAGCAGCGGACGAGCGGAACGATGCGGGGTCGCTGGGCGTCGCCGGGCAAGCCGCCCCAGAAGCGGTGTGGTATTCATGGCATCACCGGCGGTAAGACGCTGGACATCAGGACACTATGCAAGAATCACGCCAATCGCTCGCACAATCCGCGCCGACACAACCCCTGTCCCTGTTGAGGGTTCGGATGCGGTATCCGGGACGGTAGTGAGCGGGTAAGCGAGAACTGGCACACAGGTGTGCGGAACCGCACGGGCCGGTCGATGGGGACTGGCTGCCGATTTCGGGCAACCGGCCTCAAGAACGCGGGCCGACCTGCCGATATGGTGTGTACCTTGCCAGGGCTCCGCGCCAACCCAAAACGCTACCCGGCGGCCTCCGCCCGGTATTGCACACGCCGCGAGCGGCCGGCAAGGTATCTGCTCGAGGGTCGCGGGCCGGGGATAACCTCCCCGGCCCGCGGTCGTTTTGTGGAGGTGGCGGCCCGGTCCGCGGCGTCAGGGGGTCCGGCTCGGGACGACCGGCAGCCCGAGGAAGCTGGCCCGCTCGCTCGCATGATAGATCCGCTGCGTCGCCTTGCGATAGTCGCCCGGCTTCGCCCAGAACAGGTTCGGCACGAACGTCTGCGGGTTGCGGTCGTACAGCGGGAACCAGCTGGACTGCACCTGCACCATGATCCGGTGGCCGGGCAGGAACACATGGTTGACCGTCGGCAGTGAGAACCGATAGCGCAACGGGACGTTCGGGGTGATCGGCTTCGCCTCGGCGAAACTGTCGCGATAGCGGCCGCGGAAGATGTCGGCGGCGACCATCAACTGGTAGCCGCCCATCTCCGCATCGCCGGCCACCTCGTCCGGGTACACGTCGATCAGCTTGACCACCCAGTCGGAATCGGTGCCGCTGGTCGACGCCACCAGGTCGGCCACCGGCTCACCGCAGATCTTGACCGGCGCCGTCAGCACCGCCGAGGTGAACGCCGCCACGTCGGGGCGACCGGAGGCGTCGCGCTGGTCGTCCACCAGCCAGCGCGGCCACGGGTTCCCCGCGTCGTATCCCATCGGCGGGATCGGGCGACGGACGAACGGGACCGGCTTGGCCGGGTCGGACACGTACTCCTCGAACGCCGGCTCCCCGGCCTTCGGCGCCTCCCGGCTGAGCTTCAGCCCGGCGCGGAGATACAGCGGCGTCGGCTTGACCACTTGGCCGCCGTCCGCGCGGGGCGGCCAGGTGGCGTACCGCCGCCACTCGTTCGTGCCCGTCTCGAACGCCTGGACCGACGCGACGTCCGCCTTCGGGCCGTCGTCCTTGAGGTAGCGGGCGAGGAACGGCGCCAGGATTTTGGTGCGGAAGTGCAGCGCGGTGTCACTGCCGAACTTGATCGCCCCGAGCGCGCTGGCGGAATGGATCATCTGGCCGTGGTGCCACGGGCCGAGCACCAGGAACACCGTGTCATTGGCCCGGTCCTTCGGCTTGAGCGCCTTGTAAACGGCGGGAGCGCCGTAGATGTCCTCCTGGTCCCACAGGCTGTGGACCAGCATCACCGGCGTCTTCAGCGGCCGGGCGGCCAGCAGCCGGTCCACCGCCTGCTCCTGCCAGAAGGCGTCGTAGGCCGGGTGATCGACCAGCTTGTTCCAGAACCCCAGCTGATCCAGCCCGCGGCGGCGGCCCAGCTCGCCGGCCGAGCCGGCCTGCATCCACATGTCGTACTCGTCGTGATGACTCCGCCACCACTTCGCATCGCCCTTGCGGGTGGCCACCTGGTTGTAGATCCAGCTGACGTTCAGCTGGCGGAAGGCGCCGTGGTGGAACCAGTCGTCGCCCATCCAGCCGTCCACCATCGGGTTCATCGGCACCGCCACCTTGAGCGCCGGGTGCGGGTCGACCAGCGCCATCAGCGTCAGGAACCCGTTGTACGAGATGCCCAGCACGCCCACCTTGCCGTTGCTCTCCGGGACGTGCTTCACCAGCCAGTCGATGGTGTCGTAGGTGTCGGTCGCGTGGTCGACCGAGGTCTTGTTCAACGGCCCCCGCAACGGGCGGTTGACCACGTAGTCGCCCTCCGAGCCGTGCTTGCCGCGGATGTCCTGCACCACGCGGATGTACCCGCCGCCCAGGACCACGTCGACCGCGTTGTCGTAGCCTTGCAGGACCGGCCCGAGGTGGGCGCTGTCGGCGTGGCTGGTGAGTTTGTCGGCGCTGTACGGGGTGCGCGTCAGCAGGATCGGCGCCTGGTTCGCCCCCCGAGGAATTAGCAGGACGGTGTGCAGCTTGACGCCGTCCCGCATCGGGATCATCACCGTCCGCCGGGTGTAATCATGGCTGGCGGTGACCGGCTTGAACGTCGCCGGGATCTCGCTTGGCAATGCCGGGTAGGTGGCGGACGGTTTGGCGTCGGGCCGGGCGAGCGCCGGGAAGGCGAGCACGGTAAACACGACCACCGCCGCGAGACACGCTACCGCACGCACGACGGGCTGCATGATTCGTCCTCCGAAGCCCTCACCGTCTCGAATCGAGTAACTCATTATCTATGCCATCGCCAGATCAGCCGGCGGACCGCGCTACCGGGAGGCGTCGGCCGGGGTCTGGAGCCGCTCGCGCAGCCAGCCGGGTCGGTCGGTGGTGATGCTGGCGACCCCGAGCGCCCGCATTCGCCGGGCCAGGGCCGGATCGTTCACCGTCCATACATGCAGCTGCAGCCCGGCCGCCTTCACCTTCGCCGCGAAGTCCTGGTCCAGCGCTTCCGACGCCGACAGGTCCACCCCATCCGCCCGCGCCGCCTTCGCCCGCTCGATCACCGCCTCGGCGGTCGGCGGCCGCTTGCCCTTGGCGGGTTTGAGGCTGACGATCCAGTACGCCTGCAGGTCGGGCCGCGCTCGCTTGACCGCCGCGATCACCTCGGCGTTGAAGCTGATGACCGCCGTCTGTGCCGGCTTGAGCCGGGCGGCATCCAGGTCGCGGCACAGCGCCGGCACGATCTCCGCCCCGGTCTTCACCTCGATGAACACCCGCTTGCCGGGCGGAACGGCCGCCAGCATCTCCGCCAGCGTCGGGATCCGCTCGCCGGCGAACCGCTGCCCCTTCCACCGGCCGACGTCCAGCTGCCGCAGCTCGGCCAGCGTCTGCTCGGCCACCGGCCGATCGACCCCGGCCACCCGTTTGGTGTCTTTGTCGTGCAACACGACGACC
The DNA here is from genome assembly GCA_046350215.1 of Gemmataceae bacterium. Lineage (GTDB taxonomy): Bacteria > Planctomycetota > Planctomycetia > Gemmatales > Gemmataceae > JAXMAU01. The sequence goes on from JAXMAU010000004.1 coordinate 32,986, forward strand.
TTGCCGTCGCGGCTCAGGTAGATGTCGAACTCGGCGGCGTCGGCATTCTGACGCCACGCCAGCCGGATCGAGGCGAGGGTGTTCTCCGGGGCGTCGTGCGACGCGCCCCGGTGCGCCACGATCTCCACGCGCGGGGGCGCGGGTGCCGGGTCCGCCGCGACGGCCACGCCGGTGACTACGAGGGCCACGATCAGGGAACACCATTGGCAGATCGACATACTCGCTAACTCCAGATGAACATCCAATCGCTGAACAACGAACCTCTCCCTCACCGATCCGGCAACGGTCAGGCCTGCGCGCCGATCGGCTTCCACAGGTCGATCGGTCGTTTGGCGTCGGTCTGGAACGGCAGGGCCACCTTTCGGCCGGAGCCGGCGGAGGCGTAGGCGGCGAGCAGGATCTCCAGCACCGCCCGGCCGTCCTCGCCGGTCACCAGCGGCGGCCGGTCGTCGGCGACACAGCGGACGAAGTGATCGAACTCCTGCGGGAAGCCGTAGTTCCACAGCTCCTCGAACGCGGTGAAGCTCCACCCGCGCGTCGACCCGGCCTTCTCAACCGCGTACCCGTACCCGCCGTCCGAGTAAGTCCATATTGCGTTCCCTTGCAACAGATCGGCGTAGGCGACCCCGCCGGAGCCGTGGACCTCGGCGGTGTCGTCCATCCCGCCCTTCTTCGCCCAGCTCTCCTCGGCGACGCCCAGCACCTCGCCGTCGTCGGTCGCGAACCGGACGATCAGGACGGCGTTATCCTCCCCCTGCGTCCGCTCGCCGTGGACGAACGTGCCCATCTCGGCGTACACCGACAGCGCCCGCGGCCGGACCAGCGGGACGACCTCGCCCATCGGCGTTTCGTGGCTCTGCGTCTGCACGTCGCCCGCCGCCGGCCCGCCGGCGCCGGCTGGTTTGCCCAGCATCCAGCGGAAGAACTCGATGGCGTGACAGCCCATGTCCATCGTCACCCCGCCGCCCGACCGGGTGACGTCCCAGAACCAGCCGGCGTGCGGCCCGTCGTGCTTCTCGCTCTGCTTGATGAGGTACGGTCGGCCCAGCGCCCCCTCGTCGAGCAGTCGCTTCAGGCGCACATACTTCGGGGTGAAACACAGCTCCTCGGCGTACATCAGCTTGACGCCGGCCTGCCGGCAGGCAGCGATCATCCGGTCGGCCTCGTGCAGATTGAGGCAGAGCGGCTTCTCGCAGACGATGTGCTTGCCGGCAGCGGCCGCCCGCTCGGTGACCTCGCAGTGCAGGTCGTTCGGACAGCCGAGAACGACCAGGTCGACCTCGTCCGCCTCCAGCAGCCGCCGGTAATCGCGGAAGGCGTGCCGCACCCCGTGCCGGCGGGCGAACTGCTCGGCGTGATCGCCGGTCGGCGAGGCGACCGCGAACAGCTCCGCTCCCGGCACCCGTTTGAGCGCCTCGGCGTGAATCGTCGAGACGAACCCGGAGCCGATCAGCCCGACGCGAACCGTTTTCATGGCGCTGCCCTCCGAAGCCTACCGCGGGCGCGGCGCGCCCCGCTGTGAGCCTACGAACGGGGCAACGGGTCGGCTGGCCCCGGCGTGGCGGCGTTTCCCGTTTCGAAGAATTTGGCGCGGCGGATTGGGGGTCGCCCCAGCGCCGGCCGGCGGAGGCACGCGGTAGGTCGCCGTCATCCCGCCGTCCGTCGGCCGGGCCGCCACCAACTCGGCGAACAGGCCGCGGCCGGTCGGCCCGATCACGCGCACGTCGCCCTGCCCCAGCGTTCGCCGGATGCCGGCGGGGGCGTCGTAGGCAATTTCGAGCGTGACGGCGTCTGGCCCCGGCCGGGTGACCGAGGTCGCCTTCAGCAGCCGGGGCGGTCGGCAACCCCGGATCAGTCACGCGGACGGTCGCCGTGGCTGTCAGCCGGCCGAGCCGCGCCGTCAACGTCGCCGCCGGGGGCCGCCGGCACGAACCGTGCCCGTCTCGTCGACCGTGGCCACCTGCGCGTCACTACTGGCCCATGCCACCGAGCCGCGTCACCTCCTGCGTCTGTCCGCCGGCCGTCTTGCCCACCGGCGCGGGCCACGCCGCGACCGCCCGGTGTCAGGGAAGCGGAGGAAACCTCGACGGCGAGCGTCGTCAGCGGCCGGCGGACGGTGGCGGTCGCGCGCACCTCGTCGGCGGTGCGGCGCGCGGCGAGAGATCCGCAGCTCGTCGACCACCGCGTCCACCGATGCCGTCCCGTCCGGGGCACCGCCGACGCTCAGGGCTAACCACCCCCTTTGCGGGGGAGCAAAACTCCCTTGTCTGTCGCGTCAGCCAGCCGGCCGTCGACGTACAGGGCGAGGCGGCGCCCGCCGTCGGCCCACGACGGCGCGGCGACGTGGTGCCAGTCGCCAGCCCGCCAGCCGGCCACCGACGTGCCCACGCCGCGCTCGACGTTGCTCCACCGCCGCCGTGGCCGGGTCGTCGCCCCACGTCATCAGCCGCAGGTTGTTGGCCGTCGACCTGGATCAGCAGGCCGTTGTCGAACGCTGCGCCGGCCTGGAACAGCAGCCGCGATCGGCCGGAATTGCCGTCCCAGCGAGGCCGCAGCCACAGCTTGACCGTGCCCGCCCTGGCGTCGAGTACCTTGGCCGCTGGATAGCGCAGCGCGCACCGGCCAGCACCACCACCGCGGCCGACCACGCCTTGCTCGTACCGCAGCCCGGTGGCGCGAGTGGGCGGCCCCGGCTTCGGGCTGGCCGTCCCCTCGAACCCCGCCAGCAGCGTGGTGTCGGCGTCGGCGGCCACGCCGCCGGCCGATCGGTGCCGGCCACCGGAACGCGCCCAGGCGACGGCCCGGCAGCGGCGTGCCCTCCGCCGTCCGCACCTCACCCTGTTTCAGAGTAACCACATACTCACCTGTCGCCGCCCGCTCCCACGAGCCGTTCGGCGCGTCCACCCGGTAGCGGGCGACGCGATACGTCCGGCCGCCCGGCCGGCGCCCGTCGACCAACCGCACCCGCAGCGGCTTGCCGTCCGGCCCGGTGACCGTCAGGTCGGCGTCGTCCAGGACTGGCCGGGTCGATCGGCTCGGCGGCTGCGGTATGCCACCGCCAGCAGGTGATCGCCCGCCGACGGGTTGGCCACATCGCCCGGCAGCAAATCGGCCGCGGGCGGCAGCGGCTGGCCGCCGGCGTCGTAGCTCTGGAAGTCAAAGATGTACTTGTACCAGTTGTTCTGTCGGCCGTCGCCGCTCACCCCGGCGGCGCGGGGCAGATGGGCGAAGTACCACTTCATGTAGTCAAGGTGGTAATCGGGGCCGCGCGACCAGGTGCTGCGCGACACCGGCCGGCGGGTCAGTTCCAGCCGCGGGTAGGTGAGAAAGGCATCGGCCCAGCTCGCCACCTCGCGGGTGTTGCCGTAGTCGTAGTCGGCGGCGGCGTTGGCCGGCCAGTGACAGGTGCCGACGCCGGCCAGGCCGTTCGACTGGTTGTGGTTGGCGCTGAACCGATCCCAGGCGTTGCGCGGCGCCTTCAGGTCCCACGATCCGTAGGCGCGGTTCATCGTCGCCTCGGTGCGGTGGGCGGTGTTGTGCAGCATCTCCGCCACGCCGCGTTCGTAGTTGAACCCGTAGAACGCGAACGGCCGGCGCGACGGCACCTGCGGGTACACCCCGCCATTGATGAAGAACGCGCCGGGACCGGCCATCGACGCTTCCCACAGTCCGAAGTAGTGGTCGCTGAAGATCCACACCTCGTCGACCCGCCCGGCGTCCACCAGCGGCACCACGTTCTGCTCGCGGAGCAGGCGCGGGTAGTCGGCGTTGCCGTGCTCACCCCAGCCGCCGCCGGCCCGCCGGTTGCGGACATACTCGGCGACGGTCGGCCGGTGGCCGTCCTCGCGCGCGTAGATCTCGTTCAGGTTTCTCCATTCGACGATCTCAAAACGCAGGTATCCGCCCGAGGCGTATTCCAGCGCCTCCTGGTAGGCGACGGCCATCCGCTGCGACTCGCCCCAGCCGAACACCCGCGACAACCGCCGGTGGCTCTCGGCCGGCACGAGCGGGTCGTAGTTGAGCACCAGCACGCGGACGGTGAGCGGCCGGTTGCCGGCGGCCGGTCGGTGCGGGTTCCACAGCGGCACCGTCGCCGCGCCGCGGCCGGCGTTGGGCGGCCGAACGTCCGCCGCACCGACCGTCGCCGCTGCCACCACCAGGAGCGTCAGACCGCGCATCGGATTGCCCTCCGTCGAAGGACCGCGGGCGCCGTGCGCCCTGCTGTGAGCCTACGAACGGGGCAACGAGTCGGCCGGCCCCGGCGTGGCGGCGTTTCCCATTTCGAGGAATTTGGCGCGGCGGATTGGGGACCGCGTCCGCTACCTTCCCTATAGCGGGAACACCCACGGAGACGTGTCGATGAGCCGACTGACGAGACGAGAGCTGATGCGGGCGGGGCTGGCCGGCCTGGGGATGGCGGCGGTGCCGCACGGGGTCGCCAGCGCGGCCGAAGACCGCCCGACGGCATCGTTCCATCACGACCACGTCGTCGGCACCTCGCTCGACGGGTACGTCGTCACCGACAACCCGGCCCGCGCCGCTCGCGCTGAACGGGTCGTGCTCGCCGAGATCGAACGGCTGCGCCAGGTGTTCAGCACCCGCGACCCCGACAGTGAGCTGAGCCGGCTGAATCGATCGACCGGCGCGTTCGTCGCGTCGGCCGACCTGCTCGCCGTCCTGGGCGAGTATGAACGCTGGCAGCGGCGCTCGGCGGGTGCGTGCAGCCCGGCGTGTGGGGCGCTGATCCGGGCGTGGGCGGAGGCCGAGCGGCGCGGTCGCGAGCCGGCCCCGGCGACGCTGGCCGCGCGACGCGGCCGAACCGGCGTGGCGGCGGGAGGGCGACACGGTCGTTCGCACCAACGACGTACCGCTCGACCTGAACTCGGTCGCCAAGGGCTACATCCTCCGCGCCGCCGCTGAGGCACGCGCGCAGGTGCCGGCAGTCGACGGGCTGCTGCTCGATCTCGGCGGGCGACCTGGCCGGCTGGGGCGGGCGTGGACGGTGGCGGTCCAGGACCCGCGACGGCCGGAGGAGAACGCCCGGCTCGCGGCCGCTGCTGGCCGATGCCGCTGTGGCCACCATGGCGGCTATCAGCGGTACTATTCCGTCAACGGCACCCGCCACTGCACCTGATCGACCCCGCGCACCGGCCGGCCGGCCGCCGGTGTGCTGGCGGCGACGGTGGCGGCGTCGAGCGTGACCGCCAACGTGCTGGCGACCACGTTGTGCGCGCCGACCCGCCGCCGGGCTGCGGCTGGTGGAGGACACCCCCGGTGCCGCCTGCCTGCTTCGTCGCCGCCGACGGCCGCACCCTGCGGAGCAGCCGTTTCGCGGCAAGCTGGAGGTGGCCGTCGCCGCGGACGACGACGCGACGGAGAAGGACAGCAAGAAGGGCGGCGACGTGGCCGGCCGATTTTCAGGTGACGGTGAACCTGGAGCTGCCGCGGCCGACGGGCGGGCGGCGAGTCCGCCGGCCGTATGTGGCGGTGTGGGTGGAGGACGCCGACGGCAAGGCGGTGCGGACAGTCACGGTGTGGGGCAACGCCCGCCGCTGGCTGCCGACCATGTCCGGCTTGTGGAAGGTGGCCGGCGACGACCCGGCGCTGGTGCGGGCGGTGACGCGGGCGACACGGGCGCCGGGCAAGTACACGGTGGTGTGGGACGGCAAGGACGACGCGGGCAAGCCGCTGCCGCGCGGCACCTACACGATCCGCGTCGAGGTGCATCGCGAGCACGGCAAGCACCTGTTCCAGACCGGCACGCTGGTGTGCGCGGAGAAACCGACCCGGATCACCCTGGAGAAGAACGCGGAGACGGGCGAGACGGTGGTGGCCTACGGCAAGAGGAAGTGACATGTCGCCGTTCCGTCGGGGGCTGGTGAAGGGGCGCGGGCGGTCCACCCCCTACGTCACGCTGCCGGGGCGCTGGGGCTGGTTGTTCTTCGCCGTCACCGGCTTCATGCTCAACCACGAGGACTGGTTCGTGCCCGGCACGCCGCACACGCGCACGGTGGTCGGCAGCGTGCCGCCGGAGCTACTGAGCGAACCAGACCGGCTGGGCGTCGCCGAGTTGCTTCGCCGCGACTTCGGGGCGGTCGGCCTGGTCGACTCGTTCGAGGTCGACGAGGAGCGGCTGCGCGTGGTGTTCAAGCGGCCCGGCACCGAGGTGGAGGCGCTGGTCGACCGCGAGGGCGGCCGCGCCGAGGTGACGGTGCGCTCGCAGGGGCTGGCCGGTATCGCCCTCGACCTGCACCGCGGCAAGTCGTCCGGTCCGGTGTGGGCGCTGGTGATCGACGCTGTCTGCGTGGTGCTGCTGGTGCTGGGAACGACGGGGCTGGTCCTCTACTCGTCGCTCAAGGGCCGCGGACGCTACGGCGTGGCCGCCCTGACGGTCGGCGCCATGGCCGCCGCCGCGGCGGTCGCCTGCGCCCTGTAACGCGGATCGCGAAGACTGGGCATCCCCGGCGGACCTTGCCGGTCGGGTCGTGTCCTGTCTGGTCTTTTCCTGCCGATGGCAGTGGACGCCTGCTCGCTCGTTCCTGCCGCTGCCTACGATGGAGGCGGTCACCGCCCGGCAGGAGGGAAAAGATGCCATCCGCCACCCGCTACTCGCCGCTGTTGGTCGCGCTCACGCTGGCCACCGGCTGCGCCACGATGCGGAGCGGCACCGTTGAGTGCCGCGCCCCGCTGCCGCCGGCCGGGCCGACGACGGGGCTGGTGTTCTGCGCCGACGGCGCCGGCGGGTTCGGCGGGACCACGGCGGCGCTACGCCGGGTGCTCGGTCCGACACGGCCGGGCATGCGGGTCGAAATGGTGGACTGGTCGCACGGCCGGGGCATGGTGCTGGCCGATCACCTGAACGCGGCGAACATCGAGGATCACGGGACACAGCTGGCCCGCCAGGTCCTCGCGTGGCGAACGCACGCACCGAACGTACCCGTCTACCTGGTCGCCCACAGCGCCGGGGCCGCCGTCGTACTGTCGGCCGCCGACCAGCTGCCGCCGGGCAGCGTCGAGCGGATCATCCTGCTCGCGCCGGCGGTGTCAGCCGACTACGACCTGCGGCCGGCGCGCGAACGGCGGCAGGAGTCGACGCCTTCACCAGCCGGCGCGACTGGTGGTGCTCGGGCTGGGGATGCGGCTGTTCGGCACCACCGACCGGCGATGGACCGCCGCCGCCGGCCGGGTCGGGTTCCGGCCGGTGGTGTGCGACCCGTGCGACGCCGCCCTGTACGACCGGCTCCGCCAGCGCATGCCTGGCACGCCTGCCTGACCTGGACCGGCCACGCCGGCGGTCATTACAGCTGCTGCGACGACGGCTTCCTGCGCGCCTCCGTCCTGCCGTTGCTGGCGCCGACCGTTGCCGCCGCTGAAATCGGTGGCAATTTCGCGCTCCGGCTGAACCGCCCTGCCGATGGACGATTGGTTTTGCAGGCGTCGTTTGACCGCCGCTTGCACGCATAGTACGGTTGATTGGCGTCCTTCCCCCTGTCTGGACTCCTCCCGTCCGTTCCCGTTGTCCCGCACCGAACCGCCCTGGGATTTGCCCGCTCGGAGGTCCTTCCAATGAACCCGCTCGCTTCTGTCGTTTCGACGGCCGCCATCGCCCTGATTTACCGGATCTGGGAGCTGTACCGCGATAGCCAGCGGCAGCGCGACCGGATGCTCCGCCAGCGCGTCGCCTACATGCTCTGGGTGGCGGCGGACACCGTCCGTCCGACCTGACCGGGTCGGCCCGCCGCGCTTACTTGCCGGCGGGGAGCACCTGGATGCGGATGGCGCGGAAGTCCAGGTCGCCGTACTCCGCCTGGAAGCCGAGGTAGCCCGGCGCCGTCGGCATCTGGTCCGACGTGCTGACCAGCTGGCCGTTCAGCTTCACCTCGCAGCGGCGGCCCTGGCAGCGGACCTCGAACGTGTTCCACTCCTTGAGGCCCTTGAGCGCCTGCGCCGTCTTCGGCTTGTCGAGCGTGTGCGCCACCCCGAGCAGCATCGCCAGCCGGCCGCTGTTCTCGGCCTGCACTTCCACCTTGCGGTTCGGCCACGGCTTCCCATCGAGCCCGGCCCGCAGGAAGATGCCGCTGTCCTGCACCGGCTTCAGCCAGCGGATGTCCAGCGTCAGCACGAAGTCCTGATACTGCCGCTCCGACCGCAGCCAACCCAGCCCGCCGCGCAACTGCAACACCCCGTCCCTGGCGGTGAAATTGCCGCCGTGGACGATGCGCCAGCCGGCGAGGGTCTTGCCGTCGAACAGGCTCTCGGCCGGTGACGGGTCGGCAGCCGACAGCGGCGCCGCGGCCAGCACCGCCGCCACGGCAAGTGAGAACGCTAGCGCGAGACGAGAGTAACGGCCGAAGACGGTGTGCATGACTTCTCCGACGGAATCGAACCCTGGGGTGTCCGCGCGGGGCCATCGGTTGGGGTAAGCCGTGCCGCGCTGTCCTCGATATAGGGCCGGGGCAACGGCGAGACCAGCGGCGGACGAGACGACCGCCCTCCGCATGGTCCGGCGGGTCGTCCGGGCGCATGTGCAAATTACTGCACGCGGGCTGGCGTTCCGCTACACATCCGCCGCGCCGCCGTCGGCCGGACGGTTCTCCGGTCCCCCCAGATTTCCCGGCCGGTCTGGTCCAGGCAAGATGGATAAACCGCCGCCGCTTTTCGCGCGGCTATCCGCGCTGTGGCACGCGAGGTGCAGATACCTGGGACGCAGGAATCGCACTCGAACAGGAGGTTGTCATGTCCACCCTTCAGCGCTCCCGGCAGACTGTCTCCCGCTCCCGTCATCAGCGGTCGGTCGGCCCGCGACTCGTTCCCACCGAGCAGGTCCGCGACATGCTTCTGGAGATCGCCTTCGTCCTGCACGCCACTCGCGCCGTCCGGCGGCTGGACACGCCGGACAGTTCCGCACAGGAAGATACAATGCGCCCGACCGGGTGTAAGGCCGGACAGTAAGCCGGCGCGTCCGGGACAGGCAGAGGCGCGGCGCGATGCATTACCGCACGTTCGGGCGGCTGGGCTGGCAGATCGGCGAGGTCGGCTACGGCATGTGGGGCCTGGCCGGCTGGACCGGCGGCGACGCCGAGCAGACGCGGGAAGCCCTGCGGCTGGCGGTCGACGGCGGGGTCAACTTCTTCGACACCGCCCTGGCCTACGGCGACGGCGCGAGTGAGCGTGTGCTCGGCGAGCTGGTCCGTGCGTACCCCGATCGCCGGTTGATCACCGCCAGCAAGATCCCGCCGAAAAACCGCCAGTGGCCGAGCCGCCGCGGCGCCGCCCTCGCCGACGTGTTCCCGCCCGACCACATCCGCGCGTCGGTCGAAACCACCCTGACCAACCTGGGGCTGCCGGCCGTCGATCTGATTCAGTTTCATGTCTGGGAGGATGTGTGGGCCGACGACCCGACGTGGCAGCGCGCGGTCGACGACCTGCGCCGCGCCGGGCTGGTGCGCGGCGTCGGCGTGAGCGTCAACCGCTGGGAGCCGGCGAATGTCCTCCGCACTCTGCGAACGGGGCTGATCGACGCGGTGCAGGTGATCTACAACGTGTTCGACCAGGCGCCGGAGGACGAGCTGTTCCCGGCGTGCCGCGAGCACGGGGTGGCGGTGATTGCGCGTGTGCCGTTCGACGAGGGTACGCTGACCGGCACGCTGACGCTCGACAGCCGCTGGCCCGAGGGCGACTGGCGGAACACCTACTTCGTGCCGGAGAACCTGAAGGCGAGCGTCGAGCGGGCCGAGCGGCTGCGGCCGCTGGTGCCGCCGGGGTCGACGATGCCGGAGCTGGCGCTGCGGTTCATCCTGACCAACCCCGACGTGGCGACGGTCATCCCCGGCATGCGGCGGGCGGCGCACGTCCGCGCCAACCTGGCCGCGAGCGCCGCCGGCCCGCTACCGGCCGACCGGGTGTGGCAGCTGCGCGCCCACCGCTGGGACCGCACGCCAACCGCGTGGTCGCAGTGACCGGCCGGTGTTAGATCCGCGCACGAAACGTGACGTCACGCTTCTGGCTTGCCAGGCGAGCGGGAGCACGTCAGTGCCCCGAGTCAGCGCAGAACCCATGACGTCGCGCCTGGGGCGATGCCCTCGGGGGACTTACGTCCTCCCGCTCGCCTCGCAAGTACGACAGGCCGCTGTCAGAACGGGATGTCGGTTTTGTCGCCCTCGTCGTCCTCGTCGTCCTCGTCATCCTCGTCGTCGATCGGCCAGTCGTCGTAGCGCGGATGTAGTCGTTGACGGCAGCTCCTGCGTCTCCAGGGCGAGCAGCCGCTGGCCCAGCGGCGACGCTGCCAGCGCGACGTGTCGAACTTCGCGTCGGTCAGCCGCAACACCTGCAAGCCGCGCAGGTGCGCCGCCTCGCCCAGCCGCCCCGCGTCGCGACGCCCAGCCGGTTGCCGCTGACGTCCAGCTCCAGCAGTCCGTCCGACGCGGGCGACCTGGAAGTAGCTCCACTCCCGCGCGGTGAGGTCGTTGTCGCACAGATGCAGCAGGTGGAGCGACGCCGGACTGACGATGCAGCAGGGCGGCCAGGCCCGTCGGGCCGAGGCGGTTGTGATCGAGGTTCAGCCCCGCAGGGTGTCGAAAAACCCCGCCTTCGCCAACCGCTCGCCGGCGCGCTGGCAGGTAGTTCGCACCGATCCAGCAGCAGCGCACGTAGCTCGCTCAGGCACTTGGCCGACGCCAGGTGAATGACGCCCGGCTCCTTCAAGGCGTTGTCGCCCAGGTCGAGCGCCTCCAGCCGCAGCCCGTCGCGGGCGTCGCGGAACGCGGCCACGGCCTGAGGGTCGAGCCGGCCACTCCGCAGCGACAGCACCTTGAGCGACCCGTTATAGGGGGATTGCAGCAGCGCGCGCAGACCGTTCCGGCGGACGTCGCTGCCAGTCAGGGTGAGCGTGCGGACGGTCGCCAACCCCGGCCAGCTGGCCAGCGCCTCGGCGCCGGGCACGTTGATGATCGGGTCGTCGTAGTACGAGGCGTAGTACCCCGGCCCGGTCAGGTCGATCTCTTCCAGCGCCGTCAGCGTGGCCGCCTGCGTCAGCGCGCGGACGCCGGCGTTGCCCAGCCCGTTCGACGGCAGCCGCAGCACGCGCAGCCCGCCCAGGTGCGGCGACGCGGTCAGTCGGGTCAGGTCCTCGACGGCCAGCCCCAGTACGGTGAGCGATCGCAGGGTGGACAGCTGCGGCGAGTCGGCCAGCCAGGCGACCTCCTCGTCGTAAGGCCGGCCGGTCAGCACCAGCTCGCGCAGCTCGGCGATCGGCAGCGCCCGCCGCTCGCCCCGGCTCGGCCAGTGGACCGTCACTGCCTCGATCGGCGCCGCCGCGCGCACCGCCGGGGCGGTCGTTCGCATCGCCTCGTAGCTGGCGAACGACACCTCGGCGACGATGCCGCGGCGAAACCCCTCCCAGCGCACTCCCTTGATCGCCGGCATCTCCGCCAGCCACTCCTCGCCGTGCGCCGCGAGCAACTGCCGCTCGCGGACGCGCAGCCGCACCTGCCCCGGGTCCCACACCGGCAGCCGCGCCCGCTCCACCTGCACGCGGATGAACTCGGCGCGGTCGTCCTGGCCGTTCTCCGTCAGCCAGTCGGCGTAGACCAGCCGGGGTGTATCGTCGTCCACATGCGCGACGATGTCTTCCAGAAAACTCCCCTGCAACCCGCCACTCATGGCACCCCCTCCAGCACCACCGCCAGCCGGCCGGCGACCGTGGCGACCACGGCGGCCAGCTCTGCCGGCGCCCCCGCCGCCCAGCGCGAGCGGGTGAAATCGCCCCACCGCGCCGCCGCCTGCTTCGTCCCCCACCACGCCGCCGGCCCGAACAGCGCCCGCGCGTCCGCGCCGCTGCCGCCCATCTCGACGAACGCCGCCGTCACCGCCTGTTGCAGCAGGCCCGCGTCGAGTGGTAGCCGGTCCAGCAGCAGCCGCAGATCGTTCAGATCCTTCGGCCGCCAGCGCAGCATACCATGATGCCACAGCGCCTGCACCTTTTGCCCGACCACTGCTTCCGGCCGGCACATCCACACCCGCGCCGGCAGCCCGCACGTCGTCGGCAGCTCGCCAAAGACCGCCGCCGGTACGGGGGCGGGCCGCCAGTCAGGTCGACCTGCACGTCGCCCGCGCTCGCCCACCACGCCGCGGGCGTAGACGGCACGCCGGGGTGCGCCGTGTGCCCCAGATCGCCTGGGCGCGGACCCACGCCGGGTTGAACGTCACCCCGTCGGCAACGCCCGCGTCGGCGAACAGCGGCAGGTAGCGGTCGGCCGCCTCGGCGACGGTCAGTGGGGTCGGCGCTACCAGGTCGAGGTCGAGCGCCCGGCCGCGGCGTCGGGCGAAACCAGTGCCGCAGCAGTACCCCGCCGCGCACCGCCAGCCCGCCGGCGTCGGGCAGCCGGGCCAGCCGCAGCAGCACTCCGTCGAGCAGCCGGTGCCGGAGCGCATCCGGCGTGATCCCCGCGGATCTCATGCCCGCCAGTGTAGACAACCGTCGCGCGGCGGGCGAGAATGGACGCGGCGCATTCACGGAGGCCGGCATGCAGCTCCCGCTTTTCCCGACACCGCCTTCACCGAACACCGCAGCGGGCAGGACGCCTCGGTCAACTGGGACCGGCCGGCCGACGTCGGCCGCGTCGAGGCCCGCTACGTCCGCCGCAGTCCGGACTATTTCGTCGTTTACCTGTCGGCGCAGACCGGCTGTAGCCAGGGTTGCCGCATGTGTCACCTGACCGCCACCGGCCAGACGCGCCAGCGCGACGTGACCTTCGCCGAGCTGCTGGAGCAGGCCGACACGGTGCTGGCGCACTACCGCCGCGCGGAGCCGCCGGCACGCAGCGTGTTCTTCAACTTCATGGCCCGCGGCGAGCCGCTCGCCAACCGCGCCCTGCTCGCCAACGCCGACGAGCTGCTCGGCGCGCTCGCCGGCCGGGCCGTCGCGCTGGGGCTGCGGCCGCGGCACCGGGTTTCCACCATTTTGCCGCGCGAGATTGGCGACCGGCGGCTGGAGGACGTGTTCGTCGTCCACCATCCGGATATTCATTACTCAATCTACAGCGTCAGCGAGCGGTTCCGCCGCCGCTGGCTGCCGAAGGCGCTGCCGGCCCGTGAGGCGCTCGACCGGCTGGCGGCGTGGCAGCGGAGCACCGACAAGGTGGTGACCCTGCACCACGCCTACATCGCAGGCGAGAACGACACCGAGGCCGACGTCCACGCCATCTGCGACGCGATCGAGGAGCGGCGGTTGATGGTTCACGTCGCCCTCGTCCGCTACAACTCGCCCGATCCGGCGCGGCACGGCGTCGAGTCGGACGAGGCGACCATCGCGCGGAACGCGGCGATCTACCAGGCCCGGCTGCCTTTCGCGCGCGTCCGCGTCATCGCGCGCGTCGGCTTCGACGTGGCGGCGTCGTGCGGGATGTTCGTCGGGGCGGACGGGATGACCGCGTCAACCACCCTTCGCTGACGCCGGCGCGGCCTTCTCGGCGGTGACGACGCCGTGAACGAAGCGCAGCTTCTCGGTCGCCGGCACGCTCAGGACGAACGGATAGCCGTCGGGCAGCCCCAGTCCGCGGTTGAGGTTGTTCAGCACATAGGTGAGCGGCAGCCAGTTGGCCATCAGCTCGTCGAAGCCGGTCGGCTCGTCGTCGTCCACCGGGTCGGGCACGCGGTCGAGCATCGGCTCACCCCGCCGCAGCGGTCGCAGCTGGACCCCGCAGGTCGCCGCCGTCTCCAGCGCGTCGACCATGTGCAGGTAGTGCGCCCACGTCTCCGCCCAGTCCTCCCACGGGTGAACGCTGGCGTAGGCGCTGACGAAGCGCTGCGGCCAGTCGGCCGGCGGGCCGGCGGCGTGGTGCCGCTGCAGCGCCGCCGCATAGTCGGCCCGGTCGTCGCCGAACTGGTCGCGGAACGCCGGCAGCCAGCCGGTGGCGCGGATCAGCCGGTCCCAGTAGTAGTGTCCGCTCTCGTGGCGGAAGTGGCCGAGCAGGGTACGATACGGCTCGTTGAACTGCAGCCGCCGCCGCTCGCGTTCGGCGTCGTCGGCCTCGGCGACATTGACGCGGATGACCCCGTCGGCGTGTCCGGTCAGCACCCGCGGCGCCGACGGGTCGGCCGGATCGGCCATGAACTCGAAAGCCAGCCCGTGGTCCGGGTCGTCGGTGCGGTTGACCACCGGCAGCCCCAGCGCCAGCAGCGTGTACACCAGTCGCCGCTTGGCCACCTCCAGCTTGTACCACGCCGCTCGGTTCCCGTTGTGCGACAGGTCCGGGATCACCTGCGTCAGCCGGCACGACGCGCACAGCGGGTTCGCGTCGTCCGCCGGCACTGCCCAGTTACACACGTTTTCGCCGGTGTAGTTGGCGCACAGCCGGTACGCTTGCCCGCGGCTCCGCGGCAGCGGCGACCGCCACAGCCCGTCGTCGCCCTGCTGCAGCGAGCCGACCACGCCGAGGTCGGGCAGGTAGGCGAGCAGGTGCCCACAGCGGACGCACTGGACGTTCTCGAAGAAGACGAGTTGCCGGCAGTGGTCACAGTGGAAAACCTTCATCGCTCCCCTCCGCGCCAGAGAAACCGTCTCAGTATAGCAATAATCGTACCGCCCTGCCGGCCGGCGACGGTGGCACTCCTCAGGCGGACGATGCACGCCGGGGCGTGTCCCGGCCGGCAGCGGTCGCTACACTGACGGTGCGACGCGGACGCCCCGGCCGGCGGGGTCGGCCGGCGAACCGAACGGGGCGAACCAGCATGAACGTCCATCGAGCCGTTATCACCGCAGCCGCGCGCGACCAGCGGGCGCTGCCGCTGCAAACGCTGATCGACCGCGACGGGGTCGAGAAGAAGGCGCTCGGCATCATTCTCGACGAGGTGATCGAGGCCGGCATCGACGAGGTGGCGGTGGTCGTCTGCCCCGGCGACCAGGCGGCCTACGCCGAGGCGGCGGGCGACCACGCCGGCCGGCTGGTGTTCCTCGAACAGCCGCAGCCGCTCGGCTACGGCCACGCCCTGTGGCTGGCCCGCGACTTCACCGGCAGCGGGCCGTTCCTGCACCTGGTCGGCGATCACCTGTACGTCAGCCGCGGGCCGGTGCGCTGCGCGCAGCAGGTGGTCGAGCGGGCGACCGCCGAGGGCGTGTCGGTGTCGGCGGTGCAGCCGACGCGCGAGAACCTGCTGCCGTATTACGGCACCGTCGGCGGCCGGCGCGTGGCCCGGCACACCGACCTCTACGAAGTGGAAGACGTGGTCGAGAAGCCGACTCCCAGCCAGGCGGAACAGACGCTGCTGGTGCCGGGACTGCGCGCCGGCTACTACCTGTGCCTGTTCGGCATCCACGTCTTCACGCCGGCGGTGATGGAGCTGCTCGGCGAGGAGGTGGCGTCGGGCCGGCGGCCGGTGCAGCTGTCGTCGGCGCTGGCCGGACTGGCGCGGCGCGAGCGCTACCTGGCGCTGGAGGTGCCGGGAGTGCGCTACAACATCGGCATCCGCTACGGGCTGTTCCTCGCCCAGCTGGCGCTGGCGCTGGACGGCAAGGACCGCGAGACGGTGCTGGCGCAGCTGGTGGAACAGCTGGCGGTGCGGTCGGCACGGGAGGGCTGAGCGATGGCCGGCCGGCTCCGCGCGGTCGTCACCGCGCACGACGACCAGACCCGTAACCAGTCCGTCGACGCCGTCGTCCGCGGCGCCACTCTCTCCACGCTGCTGGCGGAGTGCGACGACCTGGAGGCATTCCGCCGCGGCTGCGACAACCTGTATCAGCGTGTACGCGCGCTGTTCTTCCTGCACGCGCTCTACCGCTACCATCTGCCGGCGACCGGCGCGCTGGCGACGGGTGGACACGTCCCGTTCGTCGGCTTCGAGCGGCTGCTGGCGCGGCGCTTCGACGAGGCGGTACGGCTGTTCCTGCACGCCCGCGACACCGAAGGGCCGGGCGAGGCGATCGCCAGCGCGCTGGCCGAGGCGTACCGGGCGCTGGCGTTCCAGACGCTCGCCGACCAGGTCCGCCGCAGTGTGCGCAGCGTCCGCGGCAACCAGTGGATGTTCCGCCTCGGCCATCCGGCCGACCACCCGCTCCGCATCCGCCCCGAACTGCTGCCGCCCGCCGGCCGACCGCCCTACCCGGTGCTGCACGAGTCGACGCCGGTGCGCATGGACCTGTCGCACAGTGGCTGGAGCGACATCTTCTTCCTCGGCATGGACTTCCCCGAGGGCGCCCGCGTGCTCAACGTGTCGGTCGACCTGGCCGTGCGCGGCCGGGATGCGGCGCCGCGGCCGCCGATCGAGGTGTTCCTGCGGCTGATCGACGAGCCGGTGCTGCGGCTGACCAGCGTCGACCTGTCGGCCACCGCCGACCTGACGGCGCTGGCCGACGTGTTCGACTTCGCCCGCGACTACCTGGGGTTACTGAAGGCGGCGGTGATCGCCGCCGGCATCGTGCCGTCGGGTCTGGAGGGCGCCGGCCGCGGGCTGGACGAGCTGCTCGCCCGCGTGGTCGGACCGGGGCGCGGGCTGGAGATCGTCAGCCGGGTGAACGACATCCCTCAAGGGGTCGCGGCTGGCGGTGTCGACCAACCTGCTCGCCGGGGTAATCGCAGCATGCATGCGCGCGACGGGTCAGACCCGGTCGCTCACCGGACCTCTCATGGAGGACGAGCGGCGTCTGGTGGCGGCGCGCGCCATCCTGGGCGAGTGGCTGGGCGGCTCCGGCGGCGGCTGGCAGGACAGCGGCGGGGTGTGGCCGGGGATCAAGCGGATCGAGGGAGCGATCGCCGTGGAGGGCGACCCGGAACACGGCGTCAGCCGCGGCTGTCTGCTGCCGCGGCACACGCCGCTCGGTGACACGCGGGTGTCACCGGCGGCGCGGCGGGCGCTGGAAGAGAGTCTGGTGCTGGTTCACGGCGGGATGGCCCAGAACGTCGGCCCGATTCTGGAAATGGTGACGGAAAAATACCTGCTGCGCAGCCCCGCCGAGTGGCAGGCGCGACAGCAGGCGCTGCGGCTGTTCGACCGCATCCACGATGCGCTATGTCGCGGCGACGTGCGTGCGCTGGGGGCGGCTACGTCGGAGAACTTCGCCGGTCCGCTCCAGGCGATCATCCCGTGGGCGAGTAATGCGTATACCGAACGGCTGATCGACGGCACCCGCCGGCAGTTCGGCGACGATTACTGGGGCTTCTGGATGCTCGGCGGCATGTCCGGCGGCGGCATGGGGTTCATGGTCGCCCCGCACCGCAAGACGGAGGCGCAGGCGTTCTTGCAGCAGCTGATGAGCGACACTCGCCGGCAGATGGGGACGGCGCTTCCATTCGCAATGGAGCCGGTGGTCTACGACTTCGCCGTCAACCCGCACGGCACCACCGCCGAGCTGCTGGCGCCGGCCGACGCCTTTCTGCCGCCGGGGTACTACGCGCTGCAGGTGCCGACCTGGATGCGCCAGGACCTCCGCCGCGCCACGCCGCAGCGGCGCGACGAGCTGGAGCGGTTCGCCGTCGCCTGTCACCGCCGGCCGGAGATGGCCGGGATGATCGAGACGCTGTTCGACCGCGTGCTGCCGCGCGCCGACCGGGCAGCGCCGGACCGGGCCGAACTGGAGCGGTTGCTCGACGCCAACGGCTTTGACCGCGAACAGCACGAGCGGATTCGTGCCGACCTGAAACGAGGGCAGATCGGCCTGGCCCAGAACCGGCTGCCGGCCAACGCCACCATCGAGGACGTTCGCCCCGGCGACGTGCCCGACGCGCGACAGCGGTGACACCCGAGCTGGTGCGGCTGGGCCGCGAAGCACTGCGCGACAGGCGGGTGGCGGTGCCGACGCTGGCAACCGGCGCGCCCGGCAACCGCTGGACGCAGGGCGCCCGGCACAGTCAAGGCGCTGCACCCATTCTGCAAGCTGGGCGGCCGGCACCCTGCGTTTCTGGAGGTGCATCTGGCCAGAGTCGCCGCGTCGGCCCGAGGCCCACGCCCGCCCGCCGCACCTGGTCGCCACCGGCTACCTGACGCACGAGCCGATCGCCGCGCATCTGCGCCGCGGGCGCTACGGCTATCCCGGCGGCGTCCACCTGTCGCCGGGGCGATCGGTCGGGCTGCGCTGGTGCCGATGGCCCGCGACCTGCGTTTCCCCTGGGAGGAGACGCCGCAGCAGCGGCTCGACGCCCAGGCGCATGCGGGCACCACCAGGCGGCTGATCGGCTGGGCACGGCAACCGGCGAAAGGTCCGACTGACCGACAACACCCCGCCGCAGTGCCTGCACCCGGTCGGCCACTGGTACGAGGTGCCCAATCTTCTGCGTAACGGGTTACTCGCTCGTCTGCTCGCCAATCGGCCGGGGTTGAAGTATCTGCTCGTCCACAACGTCGACACCGTCGGCGCCGACCTGGACGCCGGGCTGCTCGGGCTGCACATCGCCGGCGGGAAATGCTGACGTTCGAGGTGATCCGGCGCGTGGAGGATCGCGGCGGCGGGCTGGCGGGTGGACGGACGGCTACGGCTGGTCGAGGGCCGGCGGTGCCGCGGCGAGGACGAGTTCGCCCTCGGCGGCATTACAACACGCTGACGACCTGGTGGATATCGACGGCTGCTGGCAGCGTTCGGCCTGGACCGCGGCGGACTGGCCGACGAGCGCCGCGTCGACGCGGCCGGTGCGGCGGCTGGCCGGACGGATGCCGACCTACGTCACCTTGAAGGAGGTGAAAAAGCGGCCAGGCCACGGCCAGGAGGATGTGTACCCGGTGTGCCAGTTCGAGAAACTGTGGGGCGACATGACGGCGTTAGCAGACCTCGATTGCGGCTTCGTCGCCGTGCCGCGGCTGCGCGGGCAGCAGTTAAAGGACCAGGCGCAGCTGGACGGCTGGCTGCGCGATGGGTCCGCCGCCTACGTCGAGCGGCTGTGCGCGTGGGAGTGATGGCGGACACCCGCCCGCCGTTTCTGATATGGTGGAATTACCCCGTTGGCCGGCGGCGCACTCTTCCCAGGGTTGACACCCTGGGCTATTGACTGTCGCCCCTTCGGGGCTTGAGAGCGGCGCCAATTCTTAGCCCCGAAGGGGCGGTAGTTAATAGCCCAGGGCGTAAGCCCTGAAACTGGCCCAACTGCGTAACACCTATGGTATGGTGCAAGGATGCAACGGAGGGTTCTCGATGACACCGCAACCACCCACCTACCGCGAACTCGACTCCGTCGTCTTGATGCGTGACATCCCGGAGGCCGGTCTCCGCGCCGGCGACCTGGGCGCCGTCGTGCAGGTATACGGGACCGAGGCGATCGAGGTGGAGTTCGTCACCCTGGCCGGGCGGACGCAGGCGCTGCGGACGTTGGCCGTGGCGGACGTTCGGCCGGTGGCCGACGATGACCTGCCCGCCGTCCGGCCGACACATGGCGTGTCGGGGGCGGCCTGAATCGAGAGAACCCTTCCTCCTGCACCAGCGGACCTCCCCATCCATAAAATACCGAGCGATCCCGGCCGCCGCGACGAGTGATCGCCCGGTGTCCATGCCGGCATACGTCGCTCAGTGGAGAAGGGGACGTCATGAGGTGCATTCTGATCGCCCTCGGGCTGGTGGCGGTGCTCGCTGCCGGCGCACGGGCGGAGATGACCGTCGCGTCGGGCGGCGGGCTCGCTGCGTGATCGTGCAGCAGGCCGGCGCGACGGCGGCAGGCGGTATGCGGCGGAAGAGCTGGCCCGCTGGCTGAACGACCGGCGCCGCGTTCGCGATTCGCGCCCGACGCACCCGCCGGCGCGCATCGTCGTCGGGCCGGGGCCGGTGGCGGACAAATACTTTCCCGAGGTGAAATGGAAGGAACTGGGTGGTGAGGAGCTGGTATCCGCACCGCCGGCGATCGGCTGCTGCTTGCCGGCGGCCGGCCGCCGGCACGCTCTACGCCGTCTACCGCTTCCTGCACGACCAGGGCGTGCGCTGGTGGACGCCGTGGGCGACGGACGTGCCGCGCCGGCCGGAACTGCGCGTCGGCGACCTGAACGTCACCAGCAAGCCGGCGTTCGAGGTGCGCGACCCGTTCTGGTTCGCCGCGTTCGACGGCGACTGGTCGGCCCGCCATCTGTGCAACGGCCACAACGCCCGTCTGACCGAGCGCCACGGCGGACGGGTACGCTACAAGGGGTTCGTTCACACCTTCTACCCGCTCGTCCCGCCCGAAAAACACTTCGCCACGCATCCCGAATGGTTCAGCCTGATCGGCGGGCGGCGCAAGGTCGAGGGCGGACAGCTGTGTACCACCAATCCGGAGCTGCGCAGGCACTCACCGAGCGCGTGCGGCAGTGGCTCAAGGAGTCGCCCGACGCCGACATCGTGTCGATCTCGCAAAATGACTGGTACGGCGCCTGCGAGTGCCCGGTGTGCAAGGCGGTCGACGACCGCGAGGGCAGCCACGCCGGCACCATGCTGTCGCTGGTCAACCACGTCGCCGAAACGCTCGGGCCGGAGTTCCCGAAGGTGGCGTTCGACACGCTGGCCTACCAGTACACCCGCAAGCCGCCGCGGACGGTGCGGCCACTGCCGAACGTGATCGTGCGGCTGTGCAGCATCGAGTGCAACTTCGCCGCCCCGCTGTCGCACCCGAGCAACAAGGCGTTTGCCGCCGACCTCGCCGACTGGAACAAGCGGTGTAACCGGCTGCACGTCTGGGACTACACCACCAACTTCAGCCACTACTTGCTACCGCATCCGAACTGGTTCGTGCTCGGGCCGAACCTGCGGATGTTTCGCCGCAACGGCGTGACCGGCGTGATGGAGCAGGGCGCCTATCAGTCGAGCAGCGGCGAGATGGCCGAGCTGCGCGCCTGGGTGCTGGCGCGGTTATTGTGGGATCCCGAACAGGACGATCGGGCGTTGATCCGCGAGTTTCTGGAGGACTATTATGGCAGGGCTGCCGCCGGCTTCATCGGGCAGTACCTGGAAATGATGCAGCGGGCGGCGGAGGGCTACGACCTCAAATGCTTCACCCCGCCGACGGCGCCGTTCCTGCGGCTTCGACACGCTCAACCGGGCCGAACGGTTGTGGCAACAGGCAGAGACCGCCGCCAAAAGCGATCCGGAAAGACTGTGGCGGGTGCGGCAGGGCCGATTGCCGGTGTGGTACGCCTGGTTGTCGCGGTGGACGGCGATGCGGCGCGACTGCCGGCAGGCGGGCGCCGAGTGGCCGCTGGCGGCGTCGCGCAAGGCGGTGGCCGCCGAGTGGCTGGCGGTCGCCACCGGGCCGGGGCCGAAGGGCTGGTCGCGGGTGACGCACGTCAACGAGTCGGGGCTGAGGCCCGAGACGTTCGCCGCCCAGTTCGCCAACGACCCGCCCGAGCTGCCGAAGGGCAAGGCGGCCGCCGCCCCCGCCGACCTGCCGGCCGCCGAGCGACAACGGGGCGTCGGCGTGCAGGTAGACGCCGCCGTCCTCGCCCGCCAGGGCGAGTGGGCCGACGTCCGCCCCGACCGCGCCGCCTCCGACGGGCTGGCGGTGCGGATGCCGGGGTCGCACCGCGAGTGGGCGTGCAAGTTCCCGGTCAGCGCGTTCCCGCCGGCGGCCCGCGCAGGACGCTGGAAGGTGTACGCCGTGGTTCGCGTCGAGTCGGCCGACGAGGCGGCGCCGGAGGCGCTGGCGTTCACCGCCGGCGTCTACGACGAGGCCGCTCGCGCCTCACGCGGCGAAGTGGCGGTCAAGCTCCGCGACGCCGCTGCCGGTTATCGGTCGTACCTGCTGGGCACGGTCGACCTGCGGGCGGAGCAGATCGTCTGGGCGGCGCCGCCGGCCGGCCGCGGGGTCAAGGCGGTGTGGGTCGATCGCGTCTACCTGCTGCCGGCAAAATGACCACCCCCGTGCCTACCGTGGGCAAACGGGATAGAACAATCCGCAGCCTTCCTGAGTCGCGGGGCCCGTGCCGTCCTTTCCCACCTGCGGTCGGCCCCGCGCATTTTGTCACCTTTCAAGAGGGTTTTATGCAGAACGCCTCGACCACTCGTCGCCAGTTCCTGCAGACAGCCGGGCTGGCGCTGGCCGCCCCGAACGTCCTCGCCGGCCGCGTCAAGGGCGCGGCCAACCGCCCGCCGCCGAGCGAGCGGATCGTCATGGCCACCATCGGCTGCGGCGGCCAGGGCACCGGCGACATGCACGGGTTCATGGGCTTCCCGCAGGTGCAGATGGTCGCCGTCTGCGACGTCGTCGCCGAGCATCGCGAGCGCGCCAGAAGCAACGTCAACGATCGCTACCGCAACCAGGACTGCAAGGCGTACAACGACTTTCGCGACGTGCTGGCCCGCGACGACATCGACGCCGTGCTGATCGGTACTCCCGACCACTGGCACGCGATCATCACCATTGAAGCGTGCAAAAGTGGCAAGGACGTGTTCTGCGAGAAGCCGGAGTGCCTGACTGTCCGCGAGGGACGGGCGATGGTCAACGCCGTCCGCCGCTACGGCCGGGTGTTCTCCGGCGGCAGCCAGCGCGTGCTCGGCGACTACGGCGACTGGCCGCGCATCCTGTGGAGCGGGGCGCTGGGCCAGATCAAGGAGGTGTTCGTCAGCTGCGGCGGGCCGTCGGAAGACTGCTACTTGCCGTCTCAACCGATCCCCAAAGGGGTCGACTGGGACATGTGGCTCGGGCCGGCGCCGTGGCGGCCGTTCCACGAGAGCCTGATTCGCGGCAACTTCCGGCCGTTCCGCGATTACTCCGGCGGCGGTATGACCGACTGGGGCGCGCACCGCTTCGGCGCCGCCATGTTCGGCGCCGGCGTTCACACCACCGGGCCGGTCGAGATCATCCCGCCCGACGGCAAGGAGCACCCGCACCTGACCTATGTGTTCGCCAACGGACTGCGGATGTACCACGCCGGCCCCGACATCATCTACAAGGGCACCGAGGGCGAGCTGCCGGGCAAGCATCGCACCCCGGTCGGCCGGGTCGACATGCCCGGCTACCGTGGAAATGGCGGGCTGTTTGGCGATTTCCTGCACTGCGTTCGCACCCGCGAACGGCCGTTCCGCGACATCGAGATCGCCCACCGGGCGACCACCGTCTGCCACCTGGGCAACATCGCCTACTGGCTGAAACGGCCGCTGAAATACGACCCGGTGAAGGAGGAGATCGTCGGCGACCGCGAGGCCAGCCGGTGGCTCGATCGCCCCAAACGGGCGCCGTGGACGCTGTGACCGTGGGAACCCGACCGTTGCACAACAGAGATAATACCGATGAACAATAGATGGTTTGTACTCGGCGCTCTCGCCGGGTTGCTGGCGATCACCGCCGCCGGGGTCGCCGCCGACCCGCCGGGCCAGCCGCTCAAGCTGGAGAAGTCGCTGAAAGAGACGCTCGACGGGCTACTGCCGGGGATCGGCGCCGAGCAGGGGTTCGAGGACGCCCAGCGGCGCTGGCAGGAGGTTTGCTTCCTGCTCAGCGCTCCCGGCCGCGAGAAACAGCAGGCCGAGGCGGCGCAGTTGATGACGGACAGGCTGGGCACGTCGCTCACCCCGCGGGCGCGGGTCTGGCTGCTGACGCAGCTGATGCGGACTGGCCGGGCCGAGTGCGTCACCGCCGTGGCTCGCTCGGTCGACGACGCCGACCCGCTGGTGCGGGCCGCCGCCGTGCGTGCCCTCGCCGCCATCCCGGTGGCCGAGGCGGGCAAGGCGGTGCGTGAGAAGCTGGCCAGCAGCAGCGACGCCGCGGTCAAGGTGGCGCTGATCAACGCGCTCGGTTATCGGGCGGAGCCGGCGAGCGTGGCGGCGCTGGCCCGGCAGCTGGGCGACGCCGACGCGAAGGTGGCGTCGGCCGCGGCGACGGCGCTGGGCAAGGTGGCGACCTCGGAGGCGGCGCGGGCGGCGGCCGGCGACCAGGCCCCGGCGGAGGTTCGCGGGCGGATCGCCGATGCCCGGCTGCATGCGGCGACGCGGCTGGTGCGGAACGGCAAGGCGGAGGAGGCGCGAGCGCTGTATGCCGCGGCTGGCCGACGAACCGGCGCGGCCGCGATCACGCCGCCCTGGTCGGACTGCTGCGGGCGAGCGACGATCCGGCGGCGGTGATGCTCCGCGTGCTGGCCGGCGACGAGGCCGGCGGGCGAGCCGTCGTCTGCGGCTATGTGGTCGATCTGAAAACACCGCAGATCCGCAAAATCGCCGAAAAACTGAGCGATCTGCCCAGGCCAGCCAGCTAGGGTTGCTGGCGGCGGCTCGCCCGCCGCGACCGGGCCTTGCCGGCAGTGCTCGGACTTGACCCGCAGCGACGATGCCGAGGTTCGTGTCGCCGCTGTCCGCGCCCTCGGCGGGCTGGGCAACGGGTCGACGGTGAACCTGCTGCTGGAGGTGATGGCGAAGGGCGGAGACGCCGGCAATGCGCGGTGCAAACGATGTGGGACAAGAGCGTCGATCCGGCGGCGATCGACCGCGTCCGCAGCACGAAGGACGCCGGCCAGAAGCACACCTACCTCGACATCCTGCAGCACCGGCGGGCCGGGCGGCGGTGCCGCTGCTGGTCGAGCTGACCGCGTCCACCGACGGCGGCCTCCGCCGCAAGGCAGTCGGCGGACTGGGCCAACTGGGCGGCCCCGATCAGCTGACGACCCTGCTGAAGCTGGTGCGCGGACGAGGATCGCGGCGAGCAGGAGAGGTCGAGCGGGCCATCGTCGAGGTGTGCGACCACGCCGACCAGGGGCAGAAGGCCGATTCGGTGCTGGCGTTCTATGCGTCCGCCGGTGATGCCGACCAGCCCGCGCTGCTGCCGCTGCTCGGCCGACTCGGCGGGGCGAAGGCGGCAGGAACTGCTCCGCGCTGGACTGACGAAGGAGTCGGCGGCATGGGTCGACGGTGCTCTGCGCGGCCTGTGCAACTGGCCGAATAACGAGGTACTCGGCGATCTGGCCCAGGTAGCGAAGGCGTCGTCGGGCGACCGGCGGCAGACCGCCGTCGGCGAGTTCGTCCGCGTGCTGTCGATCCGCGACGACCAGCCGGCCAACGCGAAGGCGGCCCTGGCGGCTCGACCTGTTCAAGCAGGTGGTGCCGCTGGCGACACGCAAGGAGGACAAGGCGCCTGCTGGAGCGGGCTGGCTCGATCCGCCACCTGGAGACGACGCGGTTCCTGCTGCCATACCGCGGACAACCCGGACACCGCTCAGCCGGCGTGCCGCGGGTTGCTCGGCGTGGCCCACTCCGACAACCTCCGCCGTCGCGACCGGGCGGAGTTCGGCCAGATCACCTCGTTGCGTCATTCAGGTGACGAAGGATCGCGGGATGCAGGAAGAAGGCGCAGCGGTACAAGGAACGCCGCTGACCGTTGGCCGGTCCGCCCAGCGCAGCGGCAGGGCGGACACGGCTCCTCTCACCGTTTCGGCTTCGGCACCTCCCAGCGAACGACGCCCTGCACGTCATGCCCAGTGCGGCCAGGTGGTTCGCAACCCCTCGTGCTCGACCGTGACGCACCCGCTGCCGGCAGATCCGTGATCACGCACTCGTGCGCTTGCCGCTTTCCAGTATTCGCTTACCGGCACTGGTGCGGTCGGGCAGCTGGCCCCAGGTGACGGTGGGAGCAGTCGCCACGGTCGTGCGGGCTTTTCGCCCGCACCTTCCCGTCGGCTTGCCGTTGAGCGCGACTCCTCGATCTGCGGGCCGGGGCGGCTCCTCGTCGATGAGCAGGAAGCGCGGCGTGTCGCTGCTCGGCAGCCGCACGGGTCAGCCGGTCCGCCGCGGAGTCCAGCACCGTCACCCGGAACTTGCGGTCGGTCAGCGGATCCCACGCCGACATGGTGCCGCGGACATTGCCCAGCGTCCAGCTCGAAGTCCTGGTCAGGCATGACGTAGCGGGCCGGGTCGAACACGTCGCGGTCGGCGTCCCAGGCGTGCGTCACGTCGCGCGTCATGACGTAGTAGCCGACGGCGAGGCGGCCGGCGTCGAGCTGGTAGGGCAGGCAGACGAAGTCGTCGCGGTGGTAGCGGTCCGGGGTGCTCGGGCGTGCCATCGCCGCGAAACACCAGCCGCGGCTGGCATTCCACCAGTCCCTGCACCTCCCAGCGCGCCGTCACCGGCAGGTTCGCGCGCATCAGCTTGGTGATCGTCCCAACGTCTCCGCCTGCAAGCCAGCCGCGGCGGCGCGCGGCGTGGCGCGTTCGCATCGTCCTTCAGCCGGGCGAAGAACGCGCGGCAGGACGGCGAGCGACAGGTCGATCACCTTCGCGGCGTAGAGGTTGATCGTCTTCACGCCCTTGTGGCTGTGGAAGACGACGCCGCGGAGGGTGGCACGGCGGCGGTGTGCAGCATCAGGCGGACCAGTCGCCCATCGGTCGCCTTGCACTCGGTCTCCTTCATCAGCCGGTCGGCCCACGGTCGGCGGTCGAAGTTGTACTCGCTCATCCACACCTCGGCCGGCCGCCCGCTGCCGGGTTGGCTGAACCGATGATGATTCGGCCACGGGCCGGGGAACGGCTGCAAGTCGCGCGTCATGAACTCGGTCTGGTAGGCGGTGTGATACCACTCCGGCAGACTGAGCCGCACCGTCGGCACGAAGAACGTGCCCGGCTTGACCGTGTGCCAGTCCTTGCCGTCAGCCACGCCGTCGACCCCGCCGCGCGCGTTCACCGGGCCGTTGTCCGGCTTGGGCACGGTCTTCGGCGTGAGCGGTGTCGGCCGAACGCCCGTGTAGTAGTGCCGGCTGAACCCCGCCTGGCCCGGCCACATCTCGGTGCCGTTGTCCCACGGCCGCTGGTTGGCGAACCCGCTCAGCACCTTGACACCGGGTAACTTGTTACTCGGATTGTTGGCATAATCGACCGTCATCGGCAGGATGATCTCCGCCCCCTCGCGGGTCAGGCCGTGGCGGCTGTAGCGGATCGGCTCGCGGTACTTGCGCGGCGGGTCGTAGTAATGGCGATCGGACAGAAAGTCGCTGCCGAAGGTGTACTCGTTCCACACCTCCAGGTCGAACCCGGCGTCGGCCGCGCCGTCGCTCCGCAGCGCCTGCTTCGCCTGCTTGCAGACGGCGGCGACGTACTTCATCCACCCGTCGAGCGTCGCGCCGGCCGCCGGGTTGGGCGTCCCGTCGGCGAAGACGGCGCCGGCGAACGGCTGGTAGCGGAGCGTGGACAGCCCGACCTTCTGCCCGGCCTTGAGCGCCACCGGCAGCGGGCCGCTCAGCTCGCATTCGCGGCTGTCGGGGTCGAACCGGGTGATGAAGCGCGCCGGGTTCTTGTATTCCTTGGGCGTGTTGATGCCGCTGTAATGCGGGATCACGCCCGCCACCGACGACAGCCGGACCTTGCGGTCGCCGGCCGCGGTGTCGGCCTCGACGCGGACCTCGGTCATCCGCATCGGGCACGGCACTCCATGATGCGCATTGAGCAGAATCAGCGGCCGGATGCCGGCCTTCTTCAGCGCTTGCAGGACGGCGGTGAGTCGGCGAGCGTGGTCCGGGGCGAGGGTGTCCGGCCGGTCGTACAGCACCGACCCCCATCCGATCTCCACCCGCGCCGAGCGTACCCCGGCTTCGGCGAGCACCGCCGCCGTCGCCGGCGCCTCCTCGGGAGACACGTTGAAGTTGATGCCGAGCGCGTCGAGGTAGCTCGCCGTCGGCCGGGTGTCCATGTACGACCGCCACGGCGCCAGGTAGAACGAGCGCCGGCCGAACGGCACCTGCTGCTGCAGCCGGTCCTCATACGGCCCGTCCAGCGCCGCCCGCTCCGTCTTGCCGTCCCAGCGGCCCATCGCCGCGAACGGATCGTCCGCCCGCGCCGCTCCCGCGACGGCGAGCAGCAGCGTCAGAAGTGCATGTTGGAATCGCATCGCATTCTCCACGACCGGGCGCGGGGCGACAGGCATTCCGGCAGCGTCGCGCCGCTTGTCGATAGGATAGGCGGTGGACGACGATCGATCCCGCTCATCCCGCGGAGGTTCACATGCGCATCGCCATCACCGGCGCCACCGGGTTCCTCGGCCGCTACCTGGTGCGGCACCTGGCCGACGCCGGCCACCACCTCCGCTGCTGGGTTCGCCCCGGCAGCGACCGCGGCGGGTTCGACGCCGTCCGCGACGCCGTCGAGTGGCTGCCCGGCACGCTCGGCGACGAGGCGGCGCCCCGCGCGCTGGTCCGCGGCGTCGACGCGGTCGTTCACGCGGCGGTGCAGTGGGCGGGACCGCGCAGCCGCGGCGCTCGCAGCCACGGCGACCCGGCGGTGTTCCGCGGCGTCAACCTGACCGGGTCGCTGGAACTGTTTCAGGCCGCCTACGAGGCCGGCGTGTCGCGGTTCGTCTTCGTGTCCACCTGCGCGGTCCATGAGGTGATCCTTGGCGACCGGCCGCTCGACGAGACGCACCCGCTCTGGCCGACCGGCCACTATGGCGCCCACAAGGCGGCGCTGGAGGCGTTCGTCCACAGCTACGGACTGGGCGAGGGATGGCCGATCTGCGCGGTGCGGCCGACCGGCATCTACGGACTGGCGCACCCACCGCAGGCGAGCCGCTGGTACGACCTGGTCGGCCAGGTGCTGCGCGGCGAGCGCGTGGAGTCGCCGCGCGGCGGCAAGGAGGTCCACGCCGCCGACGTCGCCCGCGCCGTCGGGCTGCTGCTCACCGCCGATGCCGCCCGTATCGCCGGCCAGGCGTTCAACTGCTACGACCTGTACGTCAGCGAGGAGCACGTCGCCCACATCGCGAAGGAGCTGACCGGCAGCGGTAGCGAGGTCGTCGCGCTCAACCGCGGACCGAAGAACCAGATCGAGACGGGCAAGCTCCGCGCGCTGGGGATGACGTTCGGCGGCGAGACGCTCCTGCGGCAGACCGTCGCCGAGCTGATCGAGGCGCATCGTCACGCCGGGTCATGACCCGGCGCCGCTAGAACAGCTCCCGCAGCGGCTGGCCGCTGGAAACGGGGCGGGTGAACCCGTCCTTGCCGAGCCGCCGGTCGCCGGCGATGTCGAGGGCGTGGAACACGGTGGCGCCGAGGTCCTGCACGCGGACCGGCCGGTCCTTGACGTAGGCGCCGATCTTGTCGGTTTCGCCGTAGACCGTCCCGCCGCGGATGCCGCCGCCGGCGATGATCGCCGACCAGCACGAAGGCCAGTGCTGCCGGCCCGGATTGCCGCGCGGCTGGTTGATCCGCGGCGTGCGGCCGAACTCGCCCATCACCACCACCAGCGTGCGATCGAGCATTCCGCGCGCGAGCAGGTCGGTCAATAACGCCGACAGTCCCTGGTCGAGACACGGCGAACACCAGCCCAGCCCATACGGCCCGGTGCCGAAGGCGTTGCCCATCCCCATCTCGCTGCCGTGCATGTCCCAGCTCGACGCCGGCGGGCCGCCGGTCGGCTGCTGGCCGGCCGGAGCGCCGGTCCAGCCGTTGACGGTGACGAACCCGACCCCGGCCTCGACCAGCCGCCGCGCCAGCAACAGGTTCTGGCCGAGCGGGTGCATGCCGTAGCGCTCGCGGACGGTGCGCGGCTCGCGGTCCATGTCGAACACCTGACGGGCGGCCGACCCGCGGGCCAGATCGAGCGCCCGCCCGTGCAGGTCGTCCCAGTCGCGCGTGGCCGGATCGCGGCCGGTGGTGGACCCGAGGCCGGCGAGCAACCGCCGGCGGCTGGCGAGCCGGGTGGGGTCGTCCACCGGCTGCAACACGTCGGGGGCGCGGAAGGTGGGCAGCGCCGGTGATTGGTGGCGGCGCCCGACGAACAGCGGGGCGTGCTGGGCGCCGAGGTGCCCGCCGGTGCCGATGTTCGGGGCGCAAAACACCGGGTCGCCAACGCAGCGGATCAGCCACACGTAGTCGGCCACCTTGCGGTCCCCTGCCCTCACCCGCGACACAATCGACCCCAGGTACGGCGAGTCCGCCGGCGCCATCGCCTGCCCGCTCAGCAGGTGGTGCATGGCGTCGAAGTGGTTGCTGATGTTGCCGACGTGCGTCATCGAGCGGATGAGCGTGAAGTGCGGCGTCAGCCCCGAGAGCCGCGGGTGTAGCTCGCTGATCCGCATCCCCGGCACCTTCGACGCGATCGGCCTGTACGGCCCGCGGATCTCGTCGGGGGCGTCCGGCTTCAGGTCCCAGGTGTCGAGGTGGCTCGGCCCGCCGCACAACAGGACGAAGATGCACGACCGCGGCGCTGCCCCGCCGGCCAGTCCGCGGCTCGCCTCGACGCTGGCGGCCACGGTCCCCGGTACTCCCATCGCCAGGGCGCCGACCCCGCCGGCCTGCAGGAACCGGCGGCGGGTGACGTGAGACGGGACGGGCAACCGCGGGTCGCGTGAGGCTGTCATCGGGTCGATTCTCCCAGGATCGATGGCCGGACCACGATACCGGACCACCGTACCCCGGAGAACACGGACGGCCAAGGAAAAACCGTGGGCACCCTGACCTACGGACCTACTCGGCCGGAACCTCGCTGACCACGCACCCCGGCAGCAGCTTGCGGAGGCGGATCAGCCCATCGGCACTGATCCCGGTCCGCCCGACCTTCAGCTGCTTCAACCGCGTCAGCTTGCCGAGCGCCGGCACCGACGCATCGGTGATTCCCTCGATCGAGCTGATATCCAGCGTTTTGAGAGCGGTTAACCCCGCGATCACTTTCACACCCTCATCGGTGACCGGGGTCTGGTTCATCTCCAGCGTTTCCAGCGCCGTCAGCCGGGTCAGCGCGCGCAGGCCGGCGTCGGTCACGCGCGTCTGGCGGAGGTCCAGCCGCGTCAGCCCCGTCATCGTTTCGAGGTGGCGCAGGGCGGCGTCGTCGATGCCGGTCTGGCCGAGGTTGAGCGATCGCAGGGCGGTTTTATCCGCAAGGTGCGCCAGGCAGCCGCCGCGGATCGGCGTATCGCGCAGGCTCAGACTTTTCAGCTTGAATCCGCCCAGGATCTTCAGCCCGTCGTCGCTGACGCTGTAGCAGCGGAAGACGGTCAGATCGTCGAGCGGCAACCGGCCGATCTTGGCCAGTCCGGCGTTGGTGACCGAGCAGTCCTGCACCGCCAGCGATCGCAGCCCGGCGATGCCGGCGATCACGCCCATCGTCTCGTCGGTCACGGCGAACCCGCTCACCTTCAGCCCGCGGAACTGTTTCACCGCCTGCAGCCTGGCGATCCCCCGATCCGTCACGCCGGCGCAGCGGATCAGGTCGAGGGTGTGCAGCGCCGGGAAGGTACACAGGCGGGCGATGCCGGCGTCGGTGATCGCAGTGTCGGACAGGCCCAGCGTGCCCAGGCGCGGCAGCCGGCGCAAATGCTCCAGCCCGTCGTCGGTGACATTCGCCGAGGCGCGCAGGTTGAGCGTCGCCAGCTTCTCCAGCCGGGCGAGGTCGCGCAGCCCGGCGTTGTCGATCTGGCTACCGAGTAATGCCAGATCCGTTAGTCCGACCAGGGACGCGAGCGGCCGGACGCCGGCGCTGGTCAGATCGCCGGCGGAGAGGCGGAGGCGCGTCAGCCGCGTCAGCCGGGCGATCTTCGCGACGTCGGCGTCGGTGACCGCCTGGCGGACGGTGGTCAGGTCGACGCCGATCAGCGTGCCGCGATCGTCGAACTCCAGCTCGCCGCGCAGCTCGTCGACGTGGCGGATCGCCTCGGCGAACCCGGCAGGCGCGGCGACCGCCTTGCCGGCGCGGACCGCCGCGACCGTGGCCCGATCGTCGCCGGCCGGCTGGGCCGTGATCGGCCCCGTCACGAGCAGCAGAGCGCAAAGACAGGCAGGGGACGCACGCATCGGGACAATTCCTCGATGGGACGCAGGCGGAGTCACGGCGCCGCGCGACCGTGCAGCCGCGTTCGCAGGTCTTCCAGCTGGCGCTCCTGCTCGGGACTGTAGTGTCCCTGTCGCGGGGCGTACAGGTCCATCCACAGCACCAGCCGGCCGAGGTCCGCCGGCGCCAGCTTGACGCCGTGGTGCCCGGCAGGCTGTTTCAACAACGCCAGCAGCTTGCTCTTCTGGGCCGTACACTCGTTGACGATCGACCGATCGCGCTCGAACGCCAGCCGCTTCAGGTCACCGCCGCCGAACGCCAGCAGGCTGTCGAATGACCGCGCGCCGGTCAGGTCGAGCCGCGCCGCGGCGGTGTCGCCGCTGCCGGGCCGATGGCAGCGGACGCAGTGGCGGTCGAGTACCGGCTGCACCAGCCGGTCGAACCGCAGCGGGAACGATCCGTCCGGCCCCGGTTGCAGCCGCGATGCCGGTCGCCGCAGCGCCAGCGGTCCGCCGCGGGGCGGCCCCGACTGGCGCGCCTCGTGACAGCCGACGCACGCCATCGTCTGGCCAGGGCTGACGTAGGTCAGGCTGCGCATCGTCTGCACTGCCACCCCGTCGGCGTCGATCGCCTGGAACAGTACCGGCACACCGCTCGGCACCCGAAACCACACCGACCCGTCTGCCTCCACTGGCGCCGTTCCGAGTAAGTATTTACCCGGCTCTTCCGACGACACGCCCAGGCTGGGGCTGTTCATCTGCGGCTGCACCTTCGGCGGCACGCCGATCACGCGCACCGCCGCCACGCTGCCCCGCCGCACGCCGTTGCCCTCCAGCCCGCGGTAGACGTCTTGCACCAGGAACGTGCCTTCCTGGGCACCGTCCCAGGCGACGGCGGACGACGGCACCCGCGGGCGCGGGCGCGGCCGCACCGGGATCGGGTTACTGCTCGACAGCGCCGGGTCGCGATACAGCAGGTTCAGGTTGCCGTAGCGATCGTACAGATACAGCCCCAGCGCATTCACCGGGTTGGTGTCGGCGCTGTCGACGCGGCAGTGTGGCGGCAGCGGGCGGTCCGACCAGCTGACGAGGTGATGCTCCTCCGCCAGCGGCCACGGATTGGCATAGTAGCTGTCGACGTTCTTTTCCGTCTCCGGGAACGGCACTTCCGGCGTCAGCCGTTCGAGCGGCGCGTCGCCCTCGGTGCCGCGCCGCCGGTCGAGCAGCACCAGCGATCCGCCGACGATGGAGTGATGCGCCGACGCGGTGAAGATCAGCTTGGCCGACCCCGGCACCGGCCGCGCCTCACACACCACCTGCGGCCGAACCGTGTAGTTGCCGTAGACCAACTGGGCGTTGGTGCCGTCGGGGTTGGTCGACCACAGGCTGAAGAAATGGCCGTTGAAGCGATCGATGTAGTCCCAGCGGGTGTACAGCACCGTCCCGTCGTCGGCGACCGCCGGCGTCCACTCGAAGTTCTCGAACGCCGAGATCGGCCGCATATTCCCGCCCTGACCGTCCATGACGTGCAGGGTGAACACCGGCACCGGCCGGTAGCGATCGCCGCCACAGCGGACGTAGCTGTCGGGCAGGTCGCCGCGGGTGGTGGCGGCGGTGTTGGCGCGGGTGGTTTGCAGGAACGTCCCCTTGCGGGTCGACAGAAAGACGATCTCGCCGCTGGGCAGATAGCGCGCGTCGAAGTCGTCGTAGCGGCGCTGGGTCAACTGGCGCCGGCCGGTGCCGTCGAGGTTCACCTCGTAGATGTGATAGAAGCTGTCTTCCGGCAGGTTCGCCTTGGTCGCCTTGTCGGGCAGGTCGGCGACGTGCGGGTAGTGCCGGCAGTAGGCGAACAGCACCTTCTTGCCGTCATACGACAGGTCGGGCCGCAGGAAGTTGCCCGCCGGCATGTCGGCCGTCAGGCGCGCAGCCGCGGCCGGCCCGCCTTGAGTCCTTCCAGCACGAACACCCCGCCGCCAGGCCGGGACCACCAGCCATAAAACTGATCCGACAGTGCGGAAACCGGCCGGGGGCCGACTTGACGAACAGCACCGCATCGAAGTCGAGCAGCGGGTTGCGGAGGGCCAGCCGACGGACCGCGTGCCGTGCCTCCAGGTACAGCGCGCGGCGCACTGCGTCGTCGGCGGCGGCCGGCAAGCGCCTTCGCCCGCCTCCGCGCCCGCAGCCCGGCCACGTCGGCAGTCACGTCACGCCGCGGCGGCGCAGGTCGTCGGCCAGCCGCAGGCCGCGGGCGATCGCCGGCAGCGGCGAGAATCCGGTCTTCCGCTCACGCCGATCGTTCTGCCGCACGAAGTCGGCGTCGAGTTGCCGGTCGTCCGGCCCGGCGAGGGCGGCCGGCGCGACCGGGCGCGGCCCGGTCGCGCGGCGGACCCCGGCAACGGAGGAGGACCGTCGCCAGCCCGACCGCGCCCGCCAGCAGGGCACCGTGTCCGTTCATCGCCGTTCCCTCCGTCACACCCCCCGCGGCTGATTAAACGATATTGACGAGCTTCTTCATACACATGAAGGATGGAGCGAGGCGGCTACAGCGTCCACGGCGCTCGCATCGGTCGGTGCAGCAGCCGCGTCGCCTCGGCGTCGTTGACCACCACCTCGGCCTTCGGGTCCCAGGTGATCTTCCGCTTCAGCCGCACGGCGAGATCGCACAGGTGGCTGAGGACGTCGGAGCGCACCGCGTCGGTCAGCGGGCTGACGGTCGGTTTGCGCGACTTCACCGCATCGACGTAGTTCTGGTAATGGTTGGTGCTGGCGATCAGCCGCGTCGCCTTGCCGGCCAGCGGCGTCCTGAGCAGCGACGCCGGCTCCGCCCTCAACCCACCGCGGCTGATGGCAATCCATCCGCGCTCGCCGTAGAACTGGGTCAGATCGCCGCCGGGCTTGAACGTCATCTTCACCCCGTTGGCCAGCTGGATTTTCATGTCCCAGTTGTACACCGTGTCGTACAGCCCCTTGTCGGGGACGATGCCGGTGCCCTCGACGGTGAGCGGCCCGCTCAGGTCGTCGTCGCTGGCCCACACCAGGATGTCGAGCGGATGAGCGCCCCAGCCGCCGAGGTAGCCGATCGAGTAATCGTAAATCCAGTAAGTGCCGTTGGGATTGCAGCGATGGACGGTGTACGGCTTGCGCGGCGCCGGGCCGAGCCAGGCGTCGTAGTCGAGCGTCGGCGGAATCGGCGCCTCGGCGATACTGCCGCCGGTACCGCCGTTGGGCGCCGTCACCTCGATGGTGTGGATCTTGCCGAGCACGCCGTTGCGGACCAGCTCGCACCCCAGCCGGCAGTGTTCCGAGCTGCGCTGCTGCGTGCCGTACTGAAATACCCGCCCCTTGTCGGCGAACACCTTGCGACAAAGAAGATCCTGTTCGATGCTGATGCCGAGCGGCTTTTCGACGTAGGCGTCCTTGCCGGCGCGGGCGGCGTAGATGGCCATCGGCACATGCCAGTGATCCGGGGTGGCGATGACGACGGCGTCGATGTCCTTGCGGTCGAGCAGTTCGCGGAAGTCGGCATACGCCTTGCCACCGCACTGGGCCGCCATCGCCTCGCGGCGGTCCTTGTAGGCATCGGCGATGGCGACGCTCTGGGCGCCCTTGCAGCCCTGGAGCGAGCGGAACAGGTGGCGGCCCTGGTTGCCCACGCCGATATGGCCGAGGGTGACGCGCTCACTCGCCGCCGGCTTGCCGGCCCGGCCGAGGGCGGAGGCGGGTACGAACAGCGGCGCGCCGAGTACGGCGGCCATCCCCTGAACAGCCTGGCGGCGGGTCAGCGTCGCACGCTTCATGACAGGGTCTCCCGTGGGTAGCAACGAAGGCGGGTCGGCAGCGGGACGGTTCGGCAGGATCGCCGGAGCGATTGGGGACTATTGTATCCGCCTGTCAACAATGCGTCCACGCCGCCTCGCCGGGCGGCGGTTCGCCAGCGCCCGCGCGATCGCGACGCGCTGCGGCGAGCCGCGGAAGGCGTGGACACGGCCGCGCGAGGCAGGTAGCGTAAGGTGAGCACCTGGGCCGAAGTACGGGAACGGGCGTGGCGAGCCGTGGAGCGGAAGCGAGGACAACGCTGATGGACCTGTCGCGTGAACGCTGGGACGGGCTGACGGCGGGAGCAAGGAGCATGTCTGCAGCCACGACCCGGCCGAGCCGGTCGACTCGGGGTACACGTTCGGCCGAAGGGTGCTGCCGCTAGGGTAGCTGCGCCTCTCTGGAATTCGCTCGACACTTCCGGAAGCCCCCCGGCTCATGGTAAGGTGCGTGCATCGCCCAACACGGAGGAGCGTTCCATGAGCCTGACCCTGGAGCAGTTCGGTATCGACCGTCTCACAGCCGAGCAACGTCTCGAACTCATTCGCCTTCTGTGGGACAGCATCCCGGACGACGCGGTTTACACTCCGCCCGAATGGCACCTGCGAGAACTGGAGCGTCGCATTGCGGCGGCCGAGGCGAATCCGGGGGCGACCGAACCCTGGGAAGTCGTCCTGGCACGGCTGTCGAGGAAGCCATGAGCCTGCCGGTCGTCCTCCGTTTGGAAGCGAGCGCGGACGTCGAGGAGGCGCGGGATTACCTGGATGGGCAACAGCCAGGACAGGGGCAGGCGTTTCTGGAGCGGTTGAGGGAAACACTTGCCCAGGTCGGCGATATGCCGGCGCTGTATGGGGTAATTTGGCGAAACGTCCGAGCCGCCTGCTTGCGACAGTTCACTTACGTCGTCTACTACCGCGTTTACGACGACCGAGTCGAGGTGCTGGCGGTGATGCACGGCAGCCGAGCCGCAACTGCCTGGAAGCGTCGTGTTTGACCGGCCGCGGCCGGCGGGTGCTACCGCTGGGGGTAGTTGCACGGGGCGTATGAACGCAGTATGCAGTTACTCATTGCTGCTCCTCGCCATATGGGGCAGCTTGCTGGTGCTGCTCGTCCGCTCCCGCATTACGGGGCGCCGGCGCGTGTTCCTGGCGTGGATGCTGGTACTCTCGGCGGTCTGGCTGCTTGCGAACCGGCCTCGTAATCTCGGTACGCTCAAGGCCTTTCTGGGTGAATGGGCTGGCTTTCCGTGGACCTTCGCGCACTGGCAGGATGGCAGGTTGACAGAGTTCGACCCTCTCGCGTTGGTCGGCGACGTTGTTGTTGGCGCTATCCTGATCGTGCTGCTTGCCGGGCTATGCGCGTGGTCGCGGCGACGGTCCGCGCCGTCTGCGTAAGCTGGCGAACCCTGGCCGCGCCACCGCCGCCGGTCCGCCTTGACCGCTTCTCCCGCCGCGAGTATCCCCCCGAATCTGCCACGGGTCGGCTCCCCCGCCGGCGCCGTGTTCGCCACCCCCCACCCGAGGGACCGTCGATGCGACCCTTCCTCTACCCCGTCGTCGCCGCGCTGGCGCTGACGACCACGCTGCCGGCCGGCGAGTTCCGGCCGTTCGACGACGCTGCCATCCGCGGCGTCCACTTCGTCGATGACCGGGAAGGCTGGGCAGTCGGCGACGAGGGGGTAATCTGGCACACCATCGACGGTGGCAAGGACTGGGAGCGACAGGCGTCCGGCGTGCGCGCGTCGCTGCGGAGCGTCCACTTCCACACCCCGTACAACGGCGTCGGCTGGGTCGCCGGCCGGCAGGAGCTGCCCGGCGGCGGGTCGACCGGCGTCGTCCTGTACACCCGCGACGGCGGGGTCGAATGGCGACGGATTCTCGTCCATTCGCTCCCCGGCATGCATTTGATCCGCTTTGTCGACGGCAAGACCGGCTACCTGGCCGGCGACGGGTCGGAGCAGTTCCCGTCGGGGGTGTTCGCCACCACCGACAGCGGGCGAACGTGGGCGCCAGTGCCGGGGCCGCGTTCGCCGTCGTGGCGGGGCGGCGACTTCTCGGCCGAGGGCGGCGCGCTCGGCGGCGCCTGGAACCGGCTGGCCACCGTCCGCCGCGGCCAGGTGTTCACCGTCGACATGGACTCGCTCGGCGGGCGGATGATCGGCGGGCTGCAGCTGCGCGGCGATGACGCCGTCGCCGTCGGCCAGGGCGGCCTGGTGCTCTTGTCGAAGAAGAGTCGCGGCTCATCCTGGCACTATGCGGACCTCAAATTGCCGCGCGAGCTGACCGAGGCGCTCGACCTGCACGCCGTCGGCGGGGTCGGCGGCCACGTCTGGGCGGTCGGCCGGCCCGGCTCGGTGGCGCTGCACAGCGCCGACAGCGGCCAGACGTGGGAGGCGGTGCCGACCGGCCAGCCGCTGCCGCTGCACGGCGTCTTCTTCCGCGACGCCAAACGCGGGTGGGCGGTCGGCGAGCTGGGCACGATCGTGGCGACGGTCGACGGTGGCAAGAACTGGCAGGTGCAGCGGCGCGGCGGGCAGCGGGTGGCGGTGCTCACCGTCCACGCCCGGCCGGCGTCCGCCACGCTCGAAGCCCTGGTGCCGCTGGGCGGCCGCGACGGCTACCTGACTGCCAGCGTCGCCGTCACGTCTCCCGAGCCGGGCAGCGCCGAGCTGGCCCGCGTCGGCGAGGCGTGCCGCTTCACCGAGGCGGTGCGCCAGGCCGGCGGGGCGATCGCCGAAACGCTGTGGCCGTTCCCCGTCGCCACCCACCTGGCCCATGCCGACCGCGACCGGCTGCTCGCCGCCTGGAACCGGCTGCACGGCGACCGCGCTCCCGAGGCGTTGCTGACGCAACTGGTGACCGCCATTAGGATGTATCGTCCCGACGTGATCGTCACCGACAGTCCGGAGGACGACGCGGCCACGGCACTGGTGGCCGAGGCGCTGGGCGAGGCGTTTCGCCGCGCCGCCGACCCGGACAGCCTGCCGGCCGCCCTCGCGCTCGAACCGCACCGGGCGAAGAAGCTGTACGCCGCTTGCCGCCGCGCCGCCGATGCCCAGGCGCACGTCGACCTGACGCCGGTCAGCCCGCGGCTGGGCACCACTCTCCGCGAGTTTGCCACCGCCCCGCTGGCGCTACTCGGCCAGAAGCCGCCGCCGGCCGAGCGGCACTACCGGCTGCTCGCCAACGATCTGCCCGGCGCCAGCACGCACAAGGAGCTGATGCAGGGGATCGCCCTGGCCGCCGGCGGAGTGGCGCGCCGCGAGCTGCCCGCCGAGGACGAACTGTCCGCCGACGACCTGAAGGCGGCGCGGCAGCGCGCCAACCTGTGGGCGATCGCCGAGGCGCCGCCCGGCGAGCTGACCAATCCGGAGAAGCTGCTCGGTCAGATCGGGCCGATGGTCGCCGCCATGCCGCAGGAAACCGGCGCCCGCGTGGCCCACGGGCTGGCGCAGCAGTACGCGCGCCGCGGCCAGTGGGCGATGGCGCGCGAGACGTTCCTGCTGCTCGTCGAGCGGTATCCGACCCACCCGCTGGCGGTCGACGGCTACCGCTGGCTGCTGCTGCACCAGGCGTCGAGCGAGGCGCGGCGGCGGCACGAGATGGGCCAGTTCCTGGTGATCGGTGAGACGCTGATGGGTGTACCGGGCGAGATGCGCAAGCCGCCGGAACCCGCCCGACCGGCGTTCGGCCAGCCGGCGAAGGCGACGCGCCGGGTCGGCGAGGTGCCGACGATCAAGACCGAGAGCGAGCGGCTGCTGGTGCCGACGACGACGGCCGACGACGTCCGCCGCTGGTATCACGCCTGTTTGAACCTGGAGAAGCGGTTGGCCGGGTTTGGCCCGCTCTACGCCGGCGATCCGGCGGTGCAGTTCAGCGTGCAGTCGGCCCGGCGGCAGCTGGGCGAGCACGAGGCGGCGACGAAGTGGTATCGCGAGTTCGCCGCCGCCCAGCCGGCCGGCCCGTGGCGCGACGCCGCGCTGGCCGAACTGTGGCTGACCGAACGCCGCGGCCCGTCGCCCAAGCCGGTGCTGACCGTGCGGCCGACCGACACGCGGCCGTACCTCGACGGCAAGCTCGACGACCCGTGCTGGCAGGCGGCGCGCCCGGTGAAGCTTCAAAATGCCGCCGGCAGCAGCGGATCGGCCTATCCGACCGAGGTGCGCGTGACGCACGACCGCGACTTCCTCTACGTCGCCGTCCGTTGCGGCCGGCCGGAGGGGCCGGTCGCGCCCGCCGTGCCGCGGACGCGCGACCAGGACCTGCGGCGCTCCGACCGGGTGAGCGTGGTGCTCGACCTGGATCGCGACTACGGCACTGCGTTCCACCTGCAGATCGACGAGCGCGGCTGCATCGCCGAGGACTGCTGGGGCGACCGCAGCTGGGACCCGAAGTGGTTCGTGGCGGTTCACCGCGAGCCGGCGGCGTGGACGGTGGAGGCCGCCATCCCGCGGACGGCGCTGACCGGCGATCACCTGACGCCGGGCAAGGCGTGGGCGGCGAACGTGGTGCGCGTGCTGCCGGGACAGGGCGTGCAGGCGTTCTCGCTGCCGGCCGAGGCGCCCGAGGAGGCGCTGCGGCCGGAGGGGATGGGGCTGCTGCTGTTCGCCCAGGAAGTCGAGCGGGCCGAGCGGCCGGCGGCCGACGGCACCCCGGTCAGCCGCTGATCCGGCGGCGCGAGAAGGACGTTGACCTCGGGGCCGGGCTTCTGCGGAAGCCCGGCCCCTTTCGTTCTCATCGTTCAGCGAATTGCTGACACTCTCTTCCAATCTTCACACCGGCCACATCATCTCTTCACGGACGCTCTTCGTCTGTCTTCGTCGCAGCAATGCGTGACACTTCCTGTTCCCGTGGGTGAACAACCTTCATCGAACACTCACGCTTCCTTTATGGTTATCCTTCAGGGGAGTCCTGTAAGATCGTCATCACGTAAACCCCGTGGATTCGCCCGAACGAGGATAGACCATCAACACCGTCGCAGGAGCCGCACTCTCTCTGGCCGAACCGTTTCCCCACGACCACGCGCGATTCGGGGGACCCATGAACTGTGCCGACCTCCCCATGTACCCGCCTCGCCTGTCCGCCGAGTCGAACGACGGTTCGACCGAGGCCCTCGCTCGCTTCCAGCGCGGCCTGGCCCTGTACCACGCCGGCGACTACGACCGTACCCTCCCCGAACTCACCACCGCGCTGGCGCTCGACCCGACGCTCGGTGCCGCCTACTCCTATCGCGGCGACGCCTACCGCCACACCGGCCACTATGACCTGGCGCTGGCCGATTACACCAGCGCCGTCCGGTTCAACCCGGCCAGTCCGCTGCTGTTCCTCAACCGCGGCCTGACGCACCGCCTGCTCGGCCGGCTCGACGAGGCGATCGCCGACTTCACGCGAGCGCTGGAGATCGACCCGCGCAACGCCCTGGCGCTGTACCACCGCGGCATCGCCCTGGCCGACACCGGCGCCCACGACCGGGCGATCGCCGACTTCACCCACGCCCTGCAGATCGACCCGGACTCTCCGTTCGCCTACCACGGCCGCGCCCGCTCGTACGTCGCCCGCGGCGACCACGATGCCGCCATCGCCGACTTCACGCAGGTGCTGCGGCTCAACCCGATGTTCACCCTGGCGTATGTCGGGCGGGCCGACGCCTACCGGCGGCGGGGCGACCTCGGCCGGGCGATCGCCGACTACACCGACGCCCTGCGGCTCGACCCGCTCCACCTGCAGGCGTACATCCACCGCGGCGCCGCCTACCAGAAGGAGGGGCAAGAGCACCACGCCCTCCGCGACTTCGACGCCGCCGTCAAGCTCGACCCCAACAATCCGCGGCTGTACCTCAGCCGGGGCGTCGCCCTTCGCGAGAGTGGCGACGCCGAACGGGCGCTGGCCGACCTGGACACCGCCGTCCGCCTCGACCCGACACACGCCGAGGCGTATTACCACCGTGCCCTCGCCCTGCTGCTGACCAACGCCGCCGACCGCGCGCTGGCCGATCTGACCCAGGCGATCCGCCTCGACGCGGCGTTCGCCGCCGCCTGGTTCCGCCGCGGCAGCCTGTACCTGATGCGCGAGCAGGCGGAAGTCGCCATTGCCGATCTGACAACGGCGATTCAGCTCGACCCGACGATGGCGATCGCCTGGCTCACCCGGGCGCTGGCCCACGCGGCACGCGGGCAGCTGGATACGGTCGTCGCCGATTGCTCCGCCGCGCTGGAGCGCGACCCTCAGCTGGTGCGGGCGTACCTGACCCGCGGCACCGCCCTGTATCGCCTGGGCAAGCCGGACGACGCGCTGCACGACTTCACCCGCGCCGCCGACGTGATGCCGGACGACCCGGACCCGCTGGTCGACCGCGGCAAGCTGTATCTCAAGCTGGGCAACCTGGACGCCGCCCTCGCTGACTTCACCCGGGCGCTGAAGATGGACCGTACCTGCGCCCAGGCCTATGCTGGCCGCGCCAGCGTGCTGCGGCAGCAGGAGCGGCATGCGCTGGCGCTGGACGACTGCACCCAGGCGCTGCTCCGTGACCCGCGCTACGGCCCCGCCTACGCCTGCCAGACCGGGCTGGTCCACGCCGCCCAGGGCGAGTTCGACCGGGCGATTGCTGACTACACCCTGGCGCTGCTGCTCGATCCGGGCAACCGCAACGCCCTGATGTGGCGGGAACAGGCGGTCGAGCTGCGGCGGCGACACGGCGGGCGGCCGAAGCGCAAGGCGGCGCCGGCCAACGACCCGAACGCGACCCGGCTGATCGACGCCCCGCCCACGCAGATGCACGAAGGGGGCAACACCGAGATCATCGAGCGGCCGGAGGAGGAAACCGGGCTGGTGACGGCCGCCGAGGCCGGGACCGTCGAGTTGCCGCGGCCCGAGGAGTCGGCCGAGTTCGAGGTCGACCCGGCTGCGGCGGAGGCAACGTCCACGTTCGAGCTGGTCGAGGAGCCGACCGAGCCGGTCGCGGAGCCGGCGAAGGACGTGGAATCCGTCGACGAGGCGGCGGCGCGGCAGCGGCAGGAAGAGGAACGCCGGCGGCAGCTGGCCGAGGAGTTCCGCCGCAAGCAGGCCGAGGAGGCAAAGGCGAAGGCCGAGGCGGAGAAAAAGAAAAAGAAGATCGCCAAAG
Organism: Gemmataceae bacterium; assembly: GCA_046350215.1. Taxonomy (GTDB): domain Bacteria; phylum Planctomycetota; class Planctomycetia; order Gemmatales; family Gemmataceae; genus JAXMAU01. The sequence continues at coordinate 75,535 of JAXMAU010000004.1, forward strand.
TTAACGATCCGGAGGAGGCAGCCGAGGCCCGCCAACTGCTGCTCCGCCGCGTCCTCCTCGGCGCCGCCGCGGTGCTGGTGCTGCTCGTCGGCTACCACGGCTACGGCTTCCTGCGGCCGACCTTCTATCGCCCCGGCATCCCGTCGGCCCCGGTCGTCAAGGATGAGGAGCTGGTGCAGGAGTTCGCCGGCAACCCGGCCGTCGCCCAGGGGAAGTTCGGCGGCCGCATCCTGATCGTCAGCGGCACCATCGACAAGGTAGTGCCGCGCGACCCGAAGACGCGCATCGACTCGCACGCCACCTTCCAGGCCACCGTCGCCGGCCAGGGGCGAACCGGCAACTGGGTCATCCAGTGCTTCTTCAAACAGAAGGAAGACCTCGACCGCGTCGCCCCCGGAAAGCCGGTGAAGGTGTTCGGCGAGGTGTCCGACGAAACGCGCCCCGGCAAGGTACAGATGCTCCTGTGCCGGCTGATGTGAGGGGCGACCGAACTTCCAGACAGAATCAGGGCACCTGTCCGCGCTCGTTCGGGAGAAATGGCATGAAAGGCACTTCAGACCTTCATGCATTCTTCGCTGGCACCGGGTAAGGTGGCCGGTAGAATCACCTGCGACTGAATGAATGATATCATGGAGTTTGTAACTCCATGAGGAGTGGGTAGTCCCTGAAAGGAGATCTTGATGCTTCGTACCCCACGGACCCTGATGCGGTCGGCCCGGCGGGCGTTCACGCTCGTCGAACTGCTGGTGGTCATCGCCATCATCGGCGTGCTGATCGGCCTGCTGCTGCCGGCGGTGCAGAAGGCCCGCGAGGCGGCGGCGCGCACGCAGTGCAGCAACAACCTCCGCCAGATCGGCCTGGCGCTGCACAATCACCACGACGCCTACAAGAAGTTCCCGGCGTCCGGTGAGTTGAATATCCTGACCGATCCCGTGAACAAGCTGTACGGCACCGGGTTCGTGCGGCACTCGATGTTCACCTTCCTGCTGCCGTATCTGGAGCAGGACGACGTGTACCGTCTGTTCGACCTGAACAACTTCTACAACGGTTCGCCGGCCAACAGCGCCGCCGCGTCGAACGTCGTCCCGCAGTACCTGTGCCCGACCAACTCGATCCGCCCGTCCACCGGCGTTGACTCGCAGGGGTTCGGCTACACCGACTACATGCCGATCGCCTACGTCGACCTGATCGACCCGAACCTGGGCGCGACCACGTCGACCGGGCTGTCGTACAAGGGGGCGAACGAAAACACCGCCACCAACCGGATGCCCGGCGCCATGTCGCTGAATGTTCAGGGCTATCCGGGCACCACCAACGGTTCCGGCAACGGGGTGGGGGCGTCGAGTTTCCCGAGCGGCCGCGATGGGCCGACGGCGGCGATGATCTCCGACGGGTTGAGCAAGACGATCGCGGTGATCGAGGACGTCGGCCGCGGTGAGACGTTCGGCACGCCGAAGTACGATGACCCGGCCACCAGCGGCAAGCGGTCGGCGTGGCGATGGGCGGAGCCGGACTCGGCCAACGGCATCTCCGGCCCGACCAACGGCGCCACCTCGCTGGACGGGCAGAAGGTAATCAACCAGAACGCCCGCCCGTTCGGCGGCCCGAGCAACTGCCCGTGGAGCGTGAACAACTGCGGCCCGAACGACGAGCCGTTCAGCTTCCACAGCGGCGGGGTGAATACCGTGTTCATGGACGGCCACGTCACCTTCCTGCGCGACGACATCTCGCCGTCGGTGCTCCGCCGCCTGGCCACCCCGGCCGAAGGGTTCCCGATCCCGGCCGGCAACGACTATTGATCCCGCAGCAGGGACTACTTCCCGGCCGAGCAATGGAGATGCCAGGTGCCATGCCCAGCCGCTCGGGGCTGGGCATGTGCAGCGCATCGCCACAACGGGGACCGGGCCACGCCGTGAGTCGTTCGCATGCCCACGCCAGCGTGGGCATGGCACCAAACAACCACCCCGACCTCGGGGCTTCAGGTCGGGTCGCTCTCCTCGGCGTCGTCGAGCGCCGGTAGCGGTGGCACGTCGAGCGGGCCGGGTTGATGCGTCGCCTGCACCTCGGCACGGAGAGCGGCGGCGACCTTGTCGACCCACTCGGCGTAAGGCTTGGCGACGTCGTTGACCTCCCAGCGGTCATCCGGCTTGACGAACAGGGCGGCGCCCTCGTCCGCCGGCAGGTGCAGCGCCCAGTCGGGCGACCACAACCCCAGCAGCGGCGCGTCGGCGGGGCCGGTGCCGAGCGCGACGTGGTCGCGCCACGGCGGGTCGTCGTGGGCGAGCAGCGGCAGCAGGCTGCGGCCGTGAGCGCCGTCGAGCGTGGCGCCGGCGAGGTCGGCGATCGTCGGCGCCAGGTCGATCGACGCGGTCACGGCGGCGACGTGCAGGCCGGCGCGACAGCCGGGGCCGACCAGCAGCAGCGGGACGTGGACGACCTCCTGATAGAGCGACGGCCGGCCGGCGCCGACGTGGCCGTGCTCGCCGAGAGACTGCCCGGCGTCGGCGGTCAGGAGGACGTGGATGTCGTCGGCCAGCCCGTTGAGCACCTCGCCGATCATGGCGTCGACGTAGGCCACCGCCGCCGCATACGTCTTCTGAATGCGAGATAAAGACGATCGTCATTGGTGTCGATCATTCCTTCCGGCGGCTCGACCAGCGGCTCGACCTGCTCCTCTTCGGCCAGGTAATCGAGACCCTCCTGTTCGTCCTCGTCCTCGTCGTCCTCGTCGTCGTCCGCCGGCGGGGCGAAGTACGGCTCGATGATCTCCGCGGGCAGGTCCCACGGCGGCAGCAGGGCAGCCAGCTCGACCCACAAGAGCCACGACGGCTCGTCGGCCAGTTCGTCCAGCGCCTCGTGGGTGGCGACGAGGGCGGCGGCGGTGTCGGCCTCGCGGCGAACGTCGTCCCATCCCTCAGCCCAGGCATCGTCGGTCGGCCGGCTGCCGTCGACGATCAGCCAGGTGGGGATGTCGCGGTCACGGAGCACGGCGAGCAGGTCGGGCCGGGCGACGGGTGGAACGTCGGCGGTGGGGAAGTCGTGGCAGCCGGTCCGCCAGACGCGGCGGGCGCGGTCCGGCTCGGGATGCGCGCCAGGTGGGTGTGAAACACCACCCCCTGCGCCGCCAGCGCGTCGAGGGTAAACGTTTCGATCCAGCGATTGCCGAACGGTCCGCCGGCCGCCGCCTGCAGCCCGCGGACGACGAGTACGAGCAGTTTCATGCCGATCGATTGTAGACACCGGCGCCCGGGATCGACCAGTCCGAAGCGGCTCGTCAGCGCCGCGGCAGTTCCCACAGGCCGACGGCCTGGTCGTCGCCGGGTGCCATGGTCCCGCTTCGTGGCCATGGGATGCAGATAGCACCTCCTCCAGACGGGGCCAGGCAGTGTAACGCCGCATGCCCACGCGAGCGTGGGCATGGCACCCAGCAGACCACTGCCGGTGCCCTTCTGGGTGCCATGGCCACGCTTCGTGGCCATGGGATGCGAGTTGCCTTTCTCGGACAGGGTCAGTCGGTGAATCGCCGCATGCTCACGAAACGTGGGCATGGCACCCCGCAGGGGACCGAACACCGGACGACCTGTCGGCGTCCGGGCGCAAGAGGGCCGCTCAGCCGCGGCCGGCGTCCAGCACCCGGCGGACGCGGGCGGCCAGGTCGCGGGCGGTGAACGGCTTGGGCAGGAAGTTGGTTTCCGCCTCGCGGATGCCGTGAGCGCAGCATGGCGTCGTCGGTGTGCCGGACATGAACAGGACGCGGACGTCCGGCCGCAGCTGGCAGCGCACCTGCCGCCACCTCCGGCCCGCCGCCGTCGGGCAGCACCACGTCGGTCAGCAGCAGATCGATCCGCTCCGGGTGGAGCGCGGCAGCGATCAATCGCCGTCGCCACGTCGTTCGCCTCGATCACCCGATAGCCGGCCGCCGCCAGGGTGGCCCGGCGCCAGCAGCCGCACCCCGGCTCGTCCTCCACCAGCAGCACCGCCTCGGTGCCGGCGGGCGGGTCGGCGGGCGACGGCGGCGGGTGCGGGATCGGCCGGCGGGTGGTTGGGAAGCAGAGCCGGAACGTCGTCCCGGCGCCGGGCTGGCTGTCCACCTCGATCCGTCCGCCGGCCTGTTCCACCACCGCGTACACCGTCGGCAGCCCCAACCCGGTGCCCCGCGCTCCCTTGGTGGTGAAGAACGGCTCGAAGATGCGAGCCTTCACCTCGTCGGTCATCCCCGAGCCGGTGTCGGCGATCTCCAGCAGCACCGCGTCACCCGGGCCGTCGGCAGCCGTTGTCGCGACCTGTCGCGTCCGCATCGTCACCTGTCCGCCGGGAGGAGTGGCGTCGCGCGCGTTCACCACCAGGTTGACCAGTACCTGCTCGATGTCGGCGGGGTCGACGAAGATCGGCGGCAGATCGTCGGCCGGGTCGACCACCAGCTGCACGTCGGTGCCGAGCAGCCGGCGAAGTACGGTTTCGGCGCCGAGGAGGACGGCGTTCAGCCCGAGCACCTGCGGCGCCACCACCTGCCGCCGGCCGAACGCCAGCAGCCGGCGGGTGAGCACCGCTGACCGCTCGCCGGCGCGGCGGATCTCCTCGAGCACCTCGCGCGACGGATCGCCCGGCGGCAACTGGAACAGCAGCAGGTCGGCGTAGCCATTGATGATGGTGAGCAGGTTGTTGAAGTCGTGCGCCACCCCGCCGGCCAGCTGGCCGATCGCCTCCATCTTGCGCGACTGCAGCAGCTGCGTCTCCATGCGCCGCCGCACGGTCACGTCTCGCTGCACGCAAACGTAGTGGCCGACCGCCCCGGCGCCATCGCGGAGCGGGATGATCTGCACCTCGACGAGGATCTCGCAACCGTCCTTGCGCGGGTAACTCAGCTCGCCGTTGAACGCCTCACCGCGATCGACCGCCGCCCGCAGTGCGGCGGGGGCGGCGCGGCCGGCGAGCAGGTCGGCGGCGTGTCCGCCGGCATCGGCCGCGGTGTACCCGGAGAGGCGGGTGAACGCCGGATTGACGTACACCACGCCCAGCTGCGCCGGGTCGATCGGGGCGGCGATGACGACGATCCCCTCCTGCACACACTCGACCGCCGCCTGCAACAGCCGCAGCGTCTCCTCGCGCTGGCGCCGCTCGGTGATGTCCAGCTGGGCGCCGGCGACGTACACCGCCGGCCGATCGGCGACGCGCCACGGCCGCGCCTGCGTCAGCATCCAGCGATAGCGGCCGTCGCGATGGCGCAGCCGGTACTCAGCCTCGAACACCGGGCCAGGATCGGCCAGGAAGGCGTGCAGCGACCGGCGAGCGTCGGCGGCGTCCTCGGGGTGCAGCCGCTCCTCCCACTCCGCCAGCCGACTGGGCAGCTCGTCGGCGGCGTAGCCGAGCTGCGCCTTCCAGCTGGGCGACAGGTACACCTCGCCGGTGGCCGCTTCCCAGCTCCACAACCCCAGCCCGGCGGCGTTCACTGCCACGTCGACATGCTCGCTGACGGCCAGCAGGTCTTTCTGCACCCGATCCCGCTGGGCCAGCGTCGCCCGCAGCTGGTCGGCTGTTTCCTGCTGAGTGGTCAGCGCGGTCAGCAACCGCGCCATCGTGTCCTGCACCATTCCGGCCCGCCGGCGGGCGACGACGAAGAACAGCGCCGCCGTGACCGCCACATAGACGATCCCTTTCGCGGACGCCAGGAACGGGTAATGGCCTTCGGGGTCGAGGCGCAGAAGCAGAGTGTCGGAAGGGAGAATCCAGCCAACGCCGATGACCACATACAGAGCGGTGAGGGTGAAGGCATCCCACAACGGGCGGTAGGGCAGGGCATCCGGGGGCGGGCGATCGGAATCCCGGCATGACGCGATCCTCCGTGGCGGGGGCTGGCACCCATCGGACCGAGTAAGGTGATCAAGACACGTCCTCGCTAGTCTAGCCTACCGACGCGGCGCCGGCGACGGCTGAGGTCGCTGGCATGCGGTCGGCGGTTTTTTCCTTGCACCATCGCGACGGCGCCGCTACTCATGCGAGAACCGCCCTCCTCCGGAGCCACCCCGCCATGCGTCTGTCGCGCCGCCGCGTCCTCCCCCTGCTCGCTGCCAGCCTCGTCGCCCCGCGCGTCCTGGCCGCCGGCGACGACCTCGCCACCGCCCGCTGGCTCCGTGCCACCGCCTATGCCGTACCGAAGGAGACAGCCACCGAGGGTGAGGGCTACTTCTCCATCATCGAGGGGCACAACCGGCGGCTGTACATCGGCACCCACGCCAACGCCGTCAACTCCTGGCTGGTTGAGTTCGATCCGCCGGCAAAGCGGATGCGCATTGTCGTCGACGCCCACCAGGCGATCGGCAAGGACCTGCGCGGCTTCGGCAGCCAGGCCAAGATCCACACCCGCAACAACGTCGGCGCCAGCGGCCGCATCTACTTCGGCACCAAGCAGGGCTACCCCGGCAAGGGCGAGAAGCGCGAGGACTACCCCGGCGGTTACCCGATGGTCTACGACCCGGCGACCGGCCAGACGAAGGTCTACCCGATCCCGGTGCCGCACGAGGGCATCAACAGTATCACTCCCGACGAGGCGCTCGGCGTGGCCTACGTGTCCACCTGCTCCGACGGCCGACCCGGTCCCGGCGAGAACTCACACTTCCTCGTCCTCGACCTGAAAACCGGCAAGTACCGCAACCTGATCGACACCCGACACATCTACGGGTTCCTCGTCGTCGACCATCAGCACCGGGCGTATCACCCGATGCTCGGCGGCGACATCGTCCGGTTCGACCCGAAGGCCGACCGGCTGGAGCGGTTGAAGCAGACGATCGACGGCAAACCGCCGGCGAAGGAGTCGCACCTGGCCGACCCGGACCGCGGCCACCCGATCAACTGGGATACTTCGCCCGACGGCAAAACGCTCTACGCCCTGCCGATGAGCACCAACCAGCTGTACGCCTACGACCTGACGCACACGGGGCCGACGCTGGCCGGCCGCAGCCTGGGCGAGCTGGTGCCGGGGGCGAAGAACACCGACTGCCGGGCACTGTGCGTCGGGCCGACCGGGACGGTGTGGGCGGCGATCACGGTGGCGCACCCCAAAGTCGGCCAGCTGCTCCACCTGTGCAGCTACCGCGCCGGCGACCGAACGCCGCGCGATCACGGCGCGGTGGCAATTGCCAACCCGGACTACACCGCGTTCACCGACCGGCAGGGCAAGCCGCTGCCGTTCCACGGCGGGATCGTCAAGGTGGGCGACGTGACCACGACTCGCCACGTCATCCTCGGCGTGTGCGAGGCGCGCGACGGCCACGTCTACATTCTCGCCTTGCAGCCGTACACCGTGCTGCAGGTGCCGCCCGCCCAGCTGAAGTGACAAAAAAGGTCTTCTATATCGTCCGAATCTCACCCGGTGGAGGAGTCGACATGCGTCTTCCGTTTCGTCTCTGGTGGTTGCCCCTCGCGGCGGTGCTGTTGCCCGGCGTCGTTCACGGCGAGGCGGCGAAGGGGTTCAAGGCCGGCTTCGCCGAGCGCGACATCACGCCGGAGATCGGCGCGGAAGCGCCCGGCGGTTACGGCAAGGCGTACCACCGCACGCTGCACGACCCGTGCAAGGTCCGCGCTGCCGTGTTCGACGACGGCACCACGCGCGTCGCCCTGGTCGGCCTGGACGCGCTATTCATCCACCGCGACACGGTAAACAAGGTCCGCTCCGCCATCGCCAAGCGGACCGGCATGGCGGAGACGGCGATCCTGCTCGGCGCGTCGCACTCGCACTCGTCAGGACCGATGTCCGGGGTGATGCCGGGCGAATACGACCATGCCTCGAAGCTGGTGCAGAAGCTGGCGTACCAGGATACCACCTGTGCCGACCCGAAATATCTGCAAAAAGTAGAGAAGGCGATCATCGACGCGGTATGCGCCGCGCACGACGGGCGGTCGGCGGCGGAGGCGGGGATCGGCCGCGGCGTCGAGCGATCGGCGGCGTTCAATCGGCGGTTCAAGATGCGCGACGGCCGCAGCGTCGCACCCCGGCCAGGGCAACCCCGGCATCGTCGAGCCGGCCGGCCCGACCGACCCGGAAGTCGGGGTAATCGGCGTGTGGGACGCGAAGCGGAAGCTGCGTGGCTGCGTCGTCAACTTCGCCTGCCACGCCACCACCAGCCCGGGCGGCATCTCGGCGAACTACATTCACTATCTGGAAAAGGTGATTCAGGGCTACTACGGCAAGGACGCGGTGGTCGTCTTTCTGAACGGCGCATCGGGCGACATCACGCAGGTGGACAACCAGTCGCCGATCCGCTACCCGAGTGGCGACCAGTGGGCGCAGCAGGTCGGCGGCAAGATCGGCCGAGGCACTGAAGGTGCTGCTGACGGTGGAGCCGGGCACCGGCGCTGGTCCCCGTCCGCGCGCAGACGAAGGTTCTGCAGATCCGCCGTCGCCCGCCGGCCCCGGAGCGCGTGAAGGCGGCGCTGGAGCTGGCAGCGAAGGACCCGAAGACGGCGGATCACACCGCCTGGGCCTTCGCGAAGGAGATCGTCTTACTCGACGCCAGGTTGCAGAAGGAGCCGGTGGCGGAGGTGGAGGTGCAGGCGATCCAGGTCGGCCCGGCGGTATTCCTGACCACGCCGGCCGAATACTTCTGCCGCTACGGCCTGGAGCAGAAGGCGAAGAGTCCGTTCCCCTACACCTTCCCGGTATCGCTGGCGAACGGGTGCGTCGGCTACGTGCCGACGGAGGACGCCTTCGCCGCGACCGGCGGCGGCTACGAGACGCGGCTGACGAGTTACAGCAACCTCAGAAATCACCGCCGGCAGCCAGATGCGTGACGCCGGCCTGGAGCTGGCGAAGGCCCTGAAGCCCGGCCCGGTGCCGGCCGCGCCGCGTCCGCTGCCGTTCAGCGGCCAGGCGTGGACCTACGGCGACGTGCGTCCCGAGCTGAAGTAACGCCGCGCCACCCTCCACCAGCGTGCCCGGCCGATCGGCTGCCCCACCTCCCAGGGTTTACACCCTGGGCTATTGACTGCCGCCCCTACGGGGCTTCCGATCGGCCGGGCCTTTCATCGTCTTTCTTCCTCTTCTTTGTGATCTTTGCTTCCCGATGCGCTTCACCGTGGATCGGCCGCCATCTGTCACCCGACACTCGCCTCTTCTTTCCCCTTTTCCTGTCCCTCTCAGGTGTTACGCAGTTGGGCCGTGCCCTCTTCCCAGGGTTGACACCCTGGGCTATTGACTGTCGCCCCTTCGGGGCTTGCGATCGGCTGGGCCTTCCATCTTCTTTCTACCTCTTCTTTGTGATCTTTGCTTCCCGATGCGATTCACGGAGGGGTGGCTGTCGCCTGTCACCTCAATTCTCTTCTTCTTTCTTTCCCCTTTTCCCCTCTTTCTTTGTGTTCTTTGTGCCCTTTGTGGTTCACTCTTCTTCTCTGTCAGCGTGAACCTCCGTTTCGCCGGTCCCTCCTCCAAACTGAACGACTCACGAGGAGGGCACGCCCATGAAGACGCGCGGCTGGATCCGCGGCTGGACATTTGAACACGCTGCTGACGACGCCGCACCGGCAGCTAACGCCGCTGTACCCGGTCCACCAGGAGCTGTGCGGCAAGGACCCGCGCTTCTACGTCCGGTTGGCGGCGTGGTACTTCGACAAGGGCGAGGTCCGCGATCACAAGGAGATGTTCGTCGTCACGCTGGCCCTGTCGACGTTCGAGGGACACCGCGACGTCGGCCTGGCGCTGCTGCGCAAGCTCCCGCCGTACCAGCTGACGCGCGTGGTCGACTTCATCCACGGCCGCAAGGTCAAGCGGGTGCAGAAGGGCGGAGCGGCCACCGTCGAGGACGTCGGCCTGGGCCGTGCCCTGCCGCGGTCGCTGCGAACGGAGGTGGTCCGCTACCTGCGCGACGCGAGGCGAACGCCGACCGCTTCGACGGCAGCGTGCTGACCGCCGCAAGGCGATCAAGCGGCTGTACGCGGCTGCTGCACGTCAAGCCGGCCGAGCGGAGCGCAGCGGGTGCTGTTCGCCGACGACCCGCCGGTCGACAGCCGGCTGTACGCCCTGAAGGCGCGCAGCGCGGGCGACGGGCCCGGCCGAGCAGGCGGCGGCGATCGTGGCGCATCGCATCCCGTACCGCGTGGCGGCATCCGTCGTCCGGGCGATGACCCCGGAGGTCGTGTCGGCCCTGGTCGAGACGATGACGCCGATGGAGCTGATCAACGGCGTCGCCGCGCTGCAGAAGCGCGGCCAGCTCGACGACGAGCAGGTCAAGGGGCAAGTCGAGCGCAAGCTGGCCGCGGCGAAGACCGACGACCGCGTGTCGGCGTTCAAGGCCGAGGTGGCGGCGGAGGCGGCGGCGGTCGGCGACGAGCTGGCCGAGACGCTCCGTGCGGTGACCGACGCCCGGCTGCGGGCGCGCGGCACCATCACTCGCCCGACCGCCCTGCTGCTCGACCGCTCGGGCAGCATGACCGAGGCGATCGAGGTCGGCAAGCGGCTCGGCGCCATGGGCAGCGCCGTCGCCGAGGCCGGCGTCTACTGCGTGGTGTTCGACACGCAGGCGCAGGAGATCACGCCGGCGGGTCCGCAGCTGGCCGACTGGGAGCGGGCGCTGCACGGCGTGGTGCCGGGTGGCGGCACGTCGATCGGCGTGGCGGTGGAGGCCCTGCGGCAGGCGAACCGCTACGTCGAGCAGCTGGTCCTCGTCACCGACGAGGGCGAGAACGCGGCACCGCTATTCGTCGACGCCTACGCCCGCTACGTCGAGGCGCTGAAGGTGCGGCCGGCGGTGACGATCCTGCGGATCGGCCAGGCAACGACGCAGATCGAGCAGGGCTGCAAGGGCCGCGGCATTCCGGTGAGCGTGTTCCGCTTCGACGGCGACTACTACGCCCTGCCGAACGTCCTACCGCTGCTGGCGCAGCCGTCGCAGACGGAGCTGCTGATGGAGATCCTCGACCACCCGCTGCCGCGGCGGAAGGCGAGCTGAGCAACCACCCCAACCGGGGCCGCGCCCGAGTGGCGCGGCCCCATCTCATTCCCGCCCACCATCCCCGATCTGCCACTCGGGCGCCCCCTCCTGGCCTCCCCGCACCCCGTCGGCGAGAATGCCCCTGGGTGGATTGTGCGGATACGTGCATGAGGCCGACTCATGGGGCGCGGGCTGATTCTGGCGTCGATCGGCTGGTTCGTCGTCCTCGCCTGGTCCCCGGGCGCCGGACCGCCCGTCCCGCCGTCAACGCCGGCGGTGTGGATGGGACCGCCGTCGTATGACAACGGCAAGTGTTTTCGCGCGCTGTTCGAGCGGCCCGACGAGTGGCGGCAGACCCGCGGCGTGGTCGACGTGCTGCTCTACGCGGACCACCATCTGCGGCGGCAGTTCACCGACGCCGAGCTGCGGGCGTGGTTCGCCCTACTGCGGCAGTGGCGCCTGCCGCTCGCCCTGGAGGTCGGCGCGATCAAGCCGTGGGGGCCGACCGCCGAGGCGACGTTCCGCGCCCAGCGGGCACACTGGGATGCCTTCCGCCGGCTGGGCGCCGACATTCACGCCGTCGTCCTCGACGAACCGCTCCTCTGTTCCCGCACCGTCCTGAAAAAGACGGACGAATACGCGGTGGAGCAGACGGCGGAGTTCGTCGCCCTGGTGCGGCGGCACTACCCCGGCGTGCGGATCGGCGACATCGAGCCGTACCCATCGATCCCGCTGAACGACCATCGCTGGTGGGTCGACACCCTGCAGCGGCGGCTGGCCGATCGCGGCGTTCGCGGGCTGGACTTCTACCGGCTGGACGTGAACTGGGCGGAATTCGTCGTGTTCGCCCGCGGGTCGTGGCCGGAGGTGCGCCAGGTGGAGCGGCACTGCCGCAGCCGCAAGCTGCCATTCGGGCTGATCTACTGGGCGTCCGACTACCCGGCGCTGACGCAACGGCGGCTGGCGGACGACGCCACCTGGTACGTGTCGCTGCAGCGGCAGGGATACGACTACGCGATGGTGGACGGTCATCCCGACCACTATGTCCTGCAAAGCTGGCTACCCGCTCCGTCCCGGTGTACCCCGGAGACCGACCCGTCCACCTTTACCCGGTCGGTGCTCGACTTCACCCGCCGGTTCGTCAAACCCACGCAGGCGGCGCGCGAAAAGCGCTGACGGTTTGGCGGTGCGGCGGTAAGATGGACGGCACTGCCGGCCGACCGGCGGTGAGGGACTGTAGCTCAATCGGTTAGAGCAGGGGACTCGAAGAGGGCGACCTAAACAGGATCCTGCATGGTCGTTTTCGCACGGGTTGCCGCGGCGTCCGGCGACGGGTCGCGGTAGAATCTGCCAAACTCGGGGAACGCTTCGTCCGGCCCGGACATGCCAATCCCGAGCCAAGCCGCCCCACCGGGCGGAAGGTGTAGAGACCAGACGGCAGACGCATCACGCGAAGGTATGGTCCAGACCACGAACCCGAAAGGGGCGGCGAAAGCCGAAGTGGCAGGCATAATCCCTTGGTTCTGGGTTCGAGTCCCAGCGGTCCCAGTAATGCCATACGATGCCGGCCGGTGCCGAGAGGCGCCGGCCGCTGCCGGGTTCAACTGCGAACCGCCCTGGATGATTCCGTCCGAGAGCGGCGAACCGTCCCGAAATGAGGTGTTTCTTTATGAGAACACTCTTTTTATCCCTCTTTCTTGCCACCCTGCTGGCCGCGCCCGGCGCCGGCCGCGGCGCCGTCGATGCGCCGGAGCCGAAGGGTGGGCAGGTGCCCACTCCCGCGGCGTTCCACAAGTGGGGCCAGGCGGAGACGCTCGTCGTCGCCGACCTGACCGCCGTCACTCCCGGGCCGACCGGGCTGTCGGAGCCGCCGCTGCACTCCACGCGCCTGGGGCTGACGGTGCGCGAAACGCTCCGCGGCCCGGTCCAGCCGGGGGCCACGCTCACCGCCTTCCACAGCGTTCGCCAGCCGGAACGGCCGGTGTTCCCGCAGGGCAAGCGGTGCCTGGTGGCGCTGACCGCCAGCCGCGACGGCTACCGCGCCGGCGCTGTCGAGGAGGCGACCGCCGACGCCGTCAAGCAGGCGCGGCTGGTGGCTGACCTGCCGCTCGGCTGGACGGTCGACGGCCGGCAGTTCGTCTCCCCGTGGGCGTCGCTCGGCAACAAGGCGTGGCCCGACGGGCTGAAGAGCGCCGAGACGATGCGCTGCGGCAAGACCGGCCGGCCGGCGCTGATCGTCGGCCAGGGCGTGACGCTGACCGTCGCCCCGGTCGCGCCGGCGAAGGCGATCCAGTACCAGACCCCCGACGGCGACGGCGATTATCGGCTGACGCTGACGAACGCCACCGCCCGGCCGGTCACCATCCCGGCTCTGTTCACCGATGGCAAGGAGGTACTCTGGCGGGAGAGCGTGGTGATCCTGTGCCAGGGCAAGGCATACCCGCTGCCCGACGCCCGCGGGCTGCCGGCGACTGGCACCCCCGTGGTGCTGAAGCCGGGCGCGAGCCTCTCGACGGTGGTCCAGCCGCTGCGGCTGGAGGGGCCGGAGTGGCCGCGCGGCGGCTACCGCATCGAGTTCACCTTCTGCCTGGGGGAGAAGGGTGCGACTCAGTCGTTCTACTACTTCTCGCGGCATCACGACCCGATCCGGGCCAGGCTGACGGGGAAGTGACGGTCCCGCGGGCGGGGTCAGGGGTTCACGGCTGGGTGCCACGGCCACGCTTCGTGGCCATGTGGTGCGAGCCATCCCTCTCGGACGGGGCCAGTCGGCGTAACGCCGCATGCCCACGAAGCGTGGGCATGGCACCACCTGGCACCCGAACGAGCGCCTAGACCCTCCCGATCGGGGCGCAGCAACGTTCGCGGGGCGACTTTACGTCCTTCGCGGGCATGGGGCGTGCCGTCCAGGCGCCGCCCGTTCGGGGTTGCTTGACCGCGGCATCCATTTGCCGCACAATGAACGAACATTCTGCCCCAGCCTTCACACCGGAACCCTCCCTCCCATGACGTCTCGTCGCGTTGGATTGTGGCTCGTCGGCGCCTGCGGCGGCGTCGGCACCACCGCTACTCTCGGTCTCGCCGCGCTCGCCCGAAACCTGACTGACACCACCTCCCTCGTCACCGCCCTGCCGCTGTTCCACGGCGTCGACCTGGACGACCCGGCGGCGTTCGTCGTCGGCGGCCACGAGATCCGCCGCGCCGGCTTCCGGCAAACGGCCCGCGAGCTACACCAGCGCGCCAACGTGTTCGACGCCGCCGTGCTGGACGCCTGCGACGAGCAGCTGGCGGCGTGGGAAGAGAACGTTCGCCCCGGCACCATTCTCGGTTCCGGCCCGACCATCGCCCGACTGGCCGAACGGCCCGAGGCCGCCCGCCACGAGACACCCCGCGCCGCCATCGAGGCGATCCAGGCCGACCTGCTTGCCTTCCGCGACCGCTACCGGCTCGACCAGATGGTAGTGGTCAACGTGTCGTCGACCGAGCCGCCGTTCGAAACTAGCGAAATCCACCAGTCGCTCGACAAGCTGCGAGCAGCGCTCGACCGCAAGCCGTCGGTGCTGCCGGCCAGTTCGCTCTACGCCTACGCCGCTCTCGATCTCGGTCTGCCACACGTCAACTTCACGCCGTCGCTCGGCGCCACCTGCCCGGCGCTGGAGGAACTGGCCCTTGCTCGCAAAACGACCGTCTCCGGCAAGGACGGCAAGACCGGCGAGACGCTGATGAAGACGGTGCTGGCGCCGATGTTCGCCCACCGCAACTGGCAGATCCTGTCGTGGGTCGGTCACAACATCTTCGGCAACCGCGACGGCGTGGTCCTCGACGATCCGGTGAACAAGGCGTCGAAGATCAAGACCAAGGATCAGGTGGTGTCCGGCATCGTCGGCTACAAGCCGCAGACGCACGTCTCGATCGAGTACATCGAGTCGATGGACGACTGGAAGACGGCGTGGAACCATATTCACTTCAAGGGGTTCCTCGGCACGAAAATGATCCTGCAATTCATCTGGCAGGGCTGCGACTCACTGCTCGCCGGTCCGCTCGTGGTCGACCTGGCGCGGCTGGCGCTACTTTCGCAACGGCGCGGCGAAGCGGGCGTGCTGCGGCACCTGGCGTGCTTCTTCAAGAACCCGCACGGCGTGACCGTCCACGACTTCTTCGAACAGTTCGCCATGCTTCAGGACTACGCCGCCACGGTGAGGGAGGGCTGAGCCATGTCGGTGCTGACCATCACTCCCCCGACCGACCTGCTGCCGCCGCCATATCGGCTGACGGTCGAGCAGTACCACGCCATGCTCCGGGGAGGGATTCTGAGCGAGGACGACAAGGTCGAGCTGCTCGAAGGGGTGTTGGTACAGAAGATGGGCAAGAATCCGCCGCATCGGTTCGCCACGCAGCAGCTCAACCGCATCCTATTGCCGATGGTCCCGGTTGACCGCTGGTTCGTCGACATTCAAGAGCCGGTAACGACCGCCGACAGCGAGCCGGAGCCGGACGTGGCGGTGTTCCGCGGGACGCCGCAACAGTTCGTGGTCGCCGGTCAGCACCCCGGTCCGACCGACGCTTGCCTGGTGATCGAGGTGTCGGATTCGTCGCTGCGGACTGACCGCGGCGTCAAGCAGCGGATCTATGCCCGCGCCGGGATTCCGCAATACTGGATCGTCAACATCGTTGATCGCCGCGTCGAGGTGTACACCGACCCGAGCGGGGCGGACCCGGCGCCGGCGTACCGGCAGCGGCGTGACTTCGCGGTCGGCGACGAGGTGCCGGTGGTGCTCGACGGGGTGGAGGTGGGCCGCGTTCGCGTCGCCGACCTGTTCGCCTGACGGCGTGGGCGTCGCTATCATGCTGGAATACGACCGCCGCTGACCGCCTGACAAGGACCTGACGCCATGCCCGCCGGCCTCGCACAACGACTGGCTTTCAGCACCAACGCTTACCTGAACTACTCATTCGCCGACGCCGTCACCCGGCTGGCGCGCATCGGCTACCCGGCCGTCGAGATCATGGCCGACGTGCCGCACGCCTGGCCGGCGTTCCTGCTCGACGAGCAGAAACAGGCGATCCGCGACGCCCTCGCCCGTAACCGTTTGCAGATCTCCAATATCAACGCCTTCATGATGCACGCGGTCAACGATCCGCGGCAGCGCTACTGGTATCCGTCGTGGATCGAGCCGGATCGCCACTACCGGCAGATCCGCATCGACCACACGACCCGTGCCCTGACGCTGGCGAAGGAGCTGGGGGCGGCGTGTATCACCACCGAGCCGGGCGGGCCAGTCGAGCCGGGCGCGTCGTGGTCGGCGGCGCTCAAGCTGTTCGTCGAGATGATCAAGCCGGTCGCCGAGCACGCCGAGAAGGAGGGGGTGCTGCTGCTGGTCGAGCCGGAGCCGGGGCTGCTGATCGAGACGGTCGATCAGTTCCTCGAATTCATGGGCCACATCGATTCGCCGGCGGTCGGCATGAACTACGACATCGGCCACGCCTACTGTGTCGGCGACGACGCGGCGACGACGATTCCGAAGGTGGCGAAGTACATCCGCCACTTCCACCTGGAAGACATCGCCCCGACCCGCGTCCACGCTCACCTGATTCCCGGCGAGGGGGCAATCGACTTCACCGCCGCCCTGCGCGCCATCCAGGCGATCGACTACCACGGCTGGGTGACGATCGAGCTGTACCCCTACGTCGCCGACCCGGACGAGGCGGCGCGGCTGGCCCTGGAGCGCGTCACCGCGATCATCAACAGCCTATGAGCGCGTTGCGAGCCTACGCTCAGCTGGTCCGCCTGCCCAACCTGCCGACGGCGCTGGCCGACATCACCCTGGCGGCGCTCGCCACGACGGCGCTGCCGGACCGCTGGGCACCCTTCGTCGTGCTATTGCTCGCCTCGTCATGCCTGTACCTGTCGGGCATGGCGTTCAACGACGTGTTCGACGTCGCGGAGGACCGCCGCGACCGGCCGGAGCGACCGATCCCGTCGGGCCGCGTGTCGATCCGCGCCGCCGCGTGGCTGGGCGCCGCATTGATGACGACCGGCCTCGCCCTCGCCACCCTGGCCGGCTGGCTGCTATGGCGAAGCGAGCAGGCGACGTCGATGGTCGGCCCCCCGCTGCTGGCCGGGCTGCTGGCGGCGGCGATTCTGCTCTACGACGGATGGCTGAAGCACACCGCACTCGGGCCGGTGGCGATGGGGTCGTGCCGATTCCTGAACGTGCTGCTTGGGGTAAGCGTGTCCGGTTCGCTGGTGTGGCCGCTCGGCCCGCACCTTGGTCTGGTCATCGGGCTGTACATCGTCGGTGTGACGTGGTTCGCCCGCACCGAGGCGACGACCAGTCGCCGGCCCGCCCTGGCCGGTGCCGCCGCGGTGATGTTAACTGCCCTGCTGCTGGCGCTGCCGCTGGCAGTGCAGGTGCCGCCGGAGCGAGTATCGGTGCTGTTCCCGTATCTGCTGGTGGCGCTCGGCTACTTCCTCGCCCTGCCGATCCGCCGCGCCCTGCGCGCACCGACGCCGGCGAACGTCCAATCCGCCGTCAAACGATCGCTCATGGGTCTTCTCTTGCTGGACGCCGTGTGTGCCACCGCCACCGCCGGCACCGTCGGCCTCGTCGTTCTGGTGCTGCTGATCCCGTCGATCTACCTCAACCGCCGCCGCTGGCTCTACGCCACCTGAACTCCCAACAGGGCCTCCCAACAGGCCCTCCCAACCGGACCTCCCAGGGTTTGCACCCTGGGCTATTGACTGCCGCCCCTTCGGGGCTTCCGATCGGCCCCGCCGCGGCAGCCGGGAAATGGACTATCTGAGAACTATCTAACTCTTCCTTCTCTTCCTTCTCTTTGTGCTCTTCGTGTTCTTTGTGGTTCACTTCTTTTTCTTCGGTTTCTTCTCCGGCGGCGGGGCGGTTTTCTCGTCCTCGATGGCGGTGAGGATGTCGCGGAGGTCACCACCGTCGGGCAGTTGCCAGGGGGCGTCGAAGTCGAAGTCCGGCTTGATCGGGCTGTCGTCCTCGCGATACGGCAGCGCCTCGACCGGCTCGACGTCGAGGGGCAGGCCGGCCTCGTCGAGCACTTCCGGCAGCGCCTCCAGCTCCTCGACGTCGAGCACCTCGCCGTCGGCCAGCGCCTCCAGCATCTCGACCGGCGCCTCGTCCTCCTGCAGCCGCGCCAGGGCGGCCGGCGTCAGCTCGTACTCGACGACGAAGCGCACCGGGCCGACCTCCAGGCGGTCGCCGGGGCGGGCGATCGTCGGATCCTTGAGCCGCTGGCCGTTGAGGAAGGTGCCGTGGACGCTGTCGAGATCCTCGACGGTGACGAGGCCGTCGCGGACCAGCAGCCGGCAGTGCCGACGACTGACGGCGGAAGACGGGATGCGCAGGGCGTTGCCGTGCGCGCGGCCGAGGACGGCCTGTGGGCCTTTCAGCTCGAACACCTTGCGGGCGCGGCCCCGCTCCATCACCAGTCGAACGGTCATGGATCGTATCCGGCGTCGCTCCCCGGGCGGAAACGACTGCGGTAAGGGGACATAGTCGGTCGGACGGCAAGATCAGGATACCGCGCGGCGGCCGGCCGATTCAAGCGAGGGGAAAGGCCGGGGGCCTGGGACGGCGTGCGCCCCAGGCCCCCAGACCGGCACGGTTGGTGCCCCGGTCACTTGCCGCCGGGGAAGATCGGGCTGACCACCTTGGCCGGCTTGCTCACCGCCGCCGGGTTGTACACCGGGTTGAGCGACAGCCGGATCGACTGGCGGTCCGCCGCCAGCACCGCCTGGGCAGTCAGGTCGGCACTGTTGCTGACGAACGACGTCACCTTGTTCTGGTACAGGGTGCGGTCATTCTCGCTCGCCTTGGTGGTGACGCGAGTCGGCCGGTCGACCACGCGGCCGGGCGACAGGGTGCCGCCGCGGATGCCCTTCTCCACCGTCTCCGTCACCTCCGGGTCGGCCAGCGCCCGCAGCCGGTTCAGCACCTGGTCGCTGCTGTCCAGCCCGGCCGTCGACTCCTCCAGCGGCTGGTAGGCGCCCGCCGGCGGGACGAACGCCGTCTCGGTCCGCCGCCCGTTGTCGAGGGTGACCTTGATCGGATCGGAGATGTTGGAGGTCATCCGCAGGGTGACCAGCTGCTCGGTTTCCTGCGGCGTGCCCTGGTGGCGGATGATCTTGAGCTGCGCCTTGTTGCCCAGCGGCTTGCCCCAGATCCGCTCGACCAGGATGACGTACTCGCCGGAGAACGCCTCGGCGGCCACATACGTCTCGTTGTTGTTGCCGTCGCTGATGGTGTCGGCAAGCAGGGTGCCGCCGCCGACCGTCTGGCGGGCGAGCGGGGTACACAGGCTGCCGGACGGTTCATGCACCTTCAGGTCGAGATCGGCCTCGCCCTGCCAGAGCAGCTTGACCACCAGGTCGCGCCGCCGCTGCTCGGCCACCTCCTGGCGCAGCCGATCGGCGTCGGGCCGGTCGACCCGGCGAGCGAGCGCCTCCAGCCGCTCCAGCGCGGTCTGCTGCAGCTCCTGGTTGCGGACCGGCCAGTCCTGGCGCAGCAGGTGCGACACCGCCCAGCCCATCGCCCGGGTGTCCTTGGCCATCTCGGCGTACCGGGCGGCGTCGGCGTAGGGGACGGGGACGTTCGGCTCCAGCTGGGCCGCCTGCTTGCAGAACGCCAGCGCCCGTTCGTAGTTGCGGTCCTCGGCCAGCGCCCGGGCGGCGGTCAGGTAGCCGGTGGCGTTGAGCGGCTCCAGGTCGGCGGCCGACACCTCGGCGCGCTCGATCTCGTCGGCCGACCCGCCGCTTTCGCGGAGAGCGGTGGCGAGCGCCTTGTACACCCACGGGCGAACGACGATCCCTTGCCGCAGGTTCGCCTTGAGGAACTCGGCGGCGTGATCAAACCGGCCGATCGACCCGAGGTAGTCGGAAGTGGCGATGATCAGCCCGGGGTCGTTGACTCCCTTGACCAGCGCGTCCTGCCACACCTGCTTGGGGTCGAGCGGCTTGCCCTTGGGCCCCTGGTTGCCGACGACGGCCTTGCCGCCGTTGTCCTTCGGGGCCGCCACCTGGCCGGCAGCGGCGCCGGCAGCGCCGGTGATGACCACGTTGCTGGCGCGGGTGTGGACCATCGTCGGCGCCTTGACCACCAGCGCCATCGACGGCGGGTAGTAGCCGAGGTTGTTGTTTTCGCCGGCAATGGTGGCCGTGCCCTCGGTCATCTGGTCGTCGAGCGGGTTGAGCGGCTGGCCGGTGATCGGGTTGTACTGCGGCGCAGTCGCGCGGCCGGCCGACCACCTGGCGGATCAGGGTGATGAGCAGCTGCTCCTGGGTGCCGCCCTGGAGGCCGAACTGGCCGCCCAGGTTGCCCAGCTGGCCGAGCTGGCCGCCGGTGAACCCGGTCATGCCGCCGCCGACGCCCATGTTCACGTTGCCCTGGAAGTTGAAGCCGCCCAGCTGCATACCGGCCGGACCGCCGGCCTGCAAGCCGCCGACGCCGACCGCCCCGGCCTGCAAGCCGCCGGCCAGACCGGCCGCCAGCCCACCGCCGACGCCCAGCCGCCGCCCAGCGCACCCAGCGCACCGCCCAGCGCGCCCAGCGCACCACCCAGCGCCAGGCCACCGCCCAGCGCGCCGCCCAGCGCCAGACCGAGCTGCAGCCCGCCGGCGCCCAGCTGAATGCCGCCCGCCAGACCCATCTGGCCGAGCGACCCGAGGATGGTGGCCGTCGCCCCCACCTGCTGCTGGTTGTAGGCGCTGGGGATCGGCACCACCAGGTCGGCCACCGGGTAGACCCGGACCGCCTTCTCGGCGGTGGCGAACTGGCCGGTGGTGATCTCGATCGTGTTCGGCCGCAGGATGTACGTCGCCCCCGACGGCACCGGCACCTTGGCCAGAATCCGCTTCAGTACCGTCGCCAGGGTGACGTTCTCCATTCGCGGGATCGCGTTCGGGCTGGCCACCTCCGTCTTCAGTACGTCGTTGAGCATCTCGTACTTGAACGCCTTCTCATTCACGTCGAAGTCGATGTCGCGGCCGCCCGGCAGCTTGCTCAGGGTGGCCTTCTTCAGCTGGTCGAGGGCCTCGTACAGCGTGGTCTTCGGGTCATCCAGGCCGCCGTAATCGAACTTCTCGTTCATCAGCCGGCGCAGTCGGTCCAGGTCGCCCGGCCGATCGGCACCGAACGTGGTCACGCTGTAGCGCTCGATGCGATACTTTGACCAGTCGCGCCAGTTGTCGAACCGATTGCGCGTGAGCCGGCGGATGATGGCCGAATCGGGGAACACCACCGGCGGCTCGTCCGGGAACGGCACATGCGAGCGCTCGACCTCGAGCATGGTCGCCAGGAAGCGATCCTCGCGAAGCCGGCGCAGCTCCTGCACTTCTTTCAGGTAGTACCGGCTCTGGGCAATCTGGTACGCGGCGGTGACGGCCGGCGGCACCGGCTGGCCGCGGGTGACCATCTCGTCGCGCATCAGGATCGCCTGTTTCTGCGCCTCCTCCTCGCGCGCCTGGTCCATCAGGTTGTGGTAGATCCGCATCCGCTCGCGGACGCGGTCCTGGGCGATCCGTTCGGCGTTGCGGACCTCCAGCCGGGCGTCAGCGGCGGCCCGCAGGGCCAGCGCTTCGGCCTGATCGCGCTTGACGATGTCGCGGATGCGGTTGATCGACTCCATCTCGCGAGTCAGCCGGCTGGTCAGCCCGGTCACCGTCCGCTGCTCCAGGTCGGCATTGCTCTGCACCTCGTCGCGGGCCCGCTTGAGCGCCTCGTAGGCCTCGTCGGGGCTGGTGCGGACACGGCGGCGCGCCTGCCGGATGGCCTCGGTGACCAGCGCGGTGGCCTGCTGCTCGGCGATGGCGCGGCGAGCGCGGACGTCATCGAGCGGGTCGCGGCGGGCCGGGTCGTCGCCCGGGCGCGGCTCGGCGTCGGGCCGCTCGTCGCCCTCGTCGAGAACGACGATCTTCCGCCCGCCCTCGGTCAGCCGCACCACCTCGCGCTTGGCGGCGTTCAGCTGCAGCTCCTTGAGCATGTCCTGGCGGGTCTTCTTGCCGGTGCGCATGTGCTCGACGAGGACGACGCCGCCCTTGGCGCGGGCGGAGTTCGGGTCCAGCCCCTCGGCCTGCTCGAAGATCCGCTGGGCCAGGTCGAGCTTGTTCTCCTCCAGCGCCATCTCGCCGCGAGCGATCAGGTCCTCGACGGCCAGCTGGGTCTGCTTGTGCGCGTAGGCCAGCGCCCGGTCGCCCTGGAGCAGAGCGGGCCGGTCCTTGCGGGCCTTCCACTGATCGAACACGCCGGTCAGGAAGTAGTTCTCCGGATCGGCAGCCGGGAGGGACACGGACTGGTCGAGCGTCACCGGCTTGCCGGCCACCTCGCCACTCAGCTTGTAGTCGATCGCCGTGGTGCCGGGAGCGACCTTGCCGACCACCAGGGTCGAGCCGTCACGGCGGAGCGGTGGCAGCCGGGTCGGCAGGGCGGCGGTCACGCCGGCCGGCAGCTTGAACGACTCGGGATAACAGATCGGTTCGGCCACGTCCTGCAACAGACGGACAACGAACGTCTCGGCCAGCTCGGCCGGGCCGGTGCGAACCACCTTGCCGCCGGTGCCGGACACCAGGCCGTGCAGGTTCTGCGAATCGAGGTCGATGCCGAGCGGCACGGCGAAGAATGCCGCCTGCTTGCGGATCAGCAGGTCGCACAACTCGGCGCGGCTGTCGGCGTCGAGCGGATCGGCCACGCTCTTGCCGTCGCCCAGGTAGACCACCGCGCGGCGACGGCCGGCCTGCGGCTCGAAGCCGTTCACCGCGTCGCTCAGGCAGCGCTTCAGGTTGACGGCGCCGAGCGGCACCTCGTTGACCAGCTCCTTGACGGTGGCGTTCAGCTCCTTGCCGGACTTGAAGCCGCGGGTGACGTCGCGTGCCTTCAGGTTGGCCGTCCACACCGCCACCCGGTCGTTGGGGCCGACCTTCTTGGCCAGCTCGTCGACCACCTGCACCGCGGCCGTCAGGTTGCCCTGCGCCGCCTGGCTGGCGGAGGTGTCGATCACCACCAGGTAATCGGTCGGCTGGGCCGGCGCGTCGGCCAGCTTCGGCTGGATCTGCAGCGCGAACAGCTGGTCGCCGGCCGGGGTACGGTAGGCGACTGCCGGCCGATCCATGAAGCGATTCCGTTCCAGCTCCTCGCCGAACGGCCCCTTCGGATCGGGGTGCTTGATCTTGCCGTCGCCCCGCCGCCAGTCCTTGAGTTCCTTGTCGCGGCCGGAGTCACCCGACACGTCGGCATACGTCCACAGCGCCGCCACGGCGCTGACGATGCCAATTGCTGCGAGCCAGCGGACCTTCTTCATGATTACTGATAACCCCCCTGTCGCGATGAGAACGGACCTGCCCTGCCTCGGGGCGCTCAACGCGGGTCAAGACGTGGAATTCTTAAGATTACTGAACTTGCGCCGCCAGGTCCAATTCCCTGGCCGCCGACGGTTCCGGCCGACAACTGTCGCCGGGCGGACCGGGCGACCCCCGAACCGACCGACGGCTGACGAGGTGAAGCGGGACGCGCGACATCCTTCCGTGGCGAGTGAACGACGTGAGCAGAAGACCATCCTCTGGTACGACGGGCGGGCCGCCCCGCTTCCCTTTCAGGGGTCCGGGTCCGCCACGTTGACTTTTTCTGCCCCCGATGATATCACGCCGTCTGCCGGTTGAGAAGGCATTGTCGCGCCGCGGCCGAAAACTGCCGTTCGCGGCGGCCGCAGGCAAGGAGGCCTGAGGGTGCAGCACCCCATCCGATTCCGCCCGTTCCTTCGGCCGATGGTCTGGGGCGGCCGTAACCTCGCCGCGCTGCTCGCCAAGCCGTTACCGACGGCGGACGACTACGGCGAGGCGTGGGAGGTGAGCGACCACGCCAGCCATCGCAGCGTGATCGCCGACGGCCCCGACGCCGGCCGCACGCTCCGCGACCTGCTCGCCCGCGATCCCCATCGCCTGCTCGGCGACCCCGACCACACCGCTTTCCCCTGGCTCATCAAGTACCTCGACGCCCACGACTGGCTGTCGGTCCAGGTCCACCCCGACGAGGAAGCCGTCCGCCGCCTGTGGCCGGGCGAGGGGAGCAAAACCGAGGCGTGGTTCGTCCTCGCCGCCCGACCGGACAGCCGGGTCTACGCCGGCCTGCAGCCAGGCGTCGACGAGGCCGCCCTCCGCCGCGCGATCGCCGCCGGCACCGTCGCCGACCTGCTGCACGCCTTCGAGCCGCGGCCGGGCGACTGCCTGTTTCTGCCGGCCGGCACCGTCCACGCCGTCGGCGGCGGGGTGCTGATCGCCGAGGTCCAGCAGACCAGCGACGCCACGTTCCGGCTGTTCGACTGGAACCGTCGCGACGCCAGCGGCAAATCGCGCACCCTGCACATCGAGGAGGCGATTGCCTGCATCGACTGGACCGCCGGCCCGGTTCACCCGGTCCGCGCCAGCGGTTACCCGCAGGCGACCGACGAGCCGCCGGCGGCCGAGCCGGTGGGGCAGGAACTGGTCCGCTGCCGATACTTCCACCTCGACTACATCCGGCAGACGACGCCGTTCCCCGTCGCCGGTCAGGGCCGATTGCAGACGATGCTGGTCTTGCACGGCACCGGCCGGTATCGGAGCGACGCCGGGCCGGGAATCCTGCGCCCCGGCGACACAGTGTTGCTGCCGGCCGCCCTGCCGCCGTTGACGGTCGAGCCAGACGGACCGCTCGGCCTGCTGCTGTCGACCTTGCCGCCGTCGCCCGCGGCGCGCCGCTGCGCCTGAGCCATCCTCACCGGAGATCCGACCATGCCGCATCCGACCGACCCGCACCGCGCCGCTCGCCCGTTCTCGTTCGGGCCGATCGACGGCATCGTGTGGCGACCGCTGCGCACCTTCCACGACCCGCGCGGCTGGCTGTGCGAGCTGTTCCGCCACGACGAGCTACCGGCCGAGTTTCATCCGACGATGGCCTATTTTTCGATGACCGCGCCCGGAGTGGCGCGCGGGCCGCACGAACACCGCGAACAGGCCGATTGCTTCTGTTTCCTCGGCCCGTCCGACTTCGACCTGTACCTGTGGGACGCGCGCCCCGATTCGCCGACGTATGGCCGGCGGATGGTCGAGCGCGTGGGCGAGTCGCGGCCGATGCTGGTGGTCATCCCGCCGGGGGTGGTCCACGCCTACCGCAACGTCGGCCGCGCTCCGGGGCTGGTGTTCAACGCCCCCAATCGGCTGTACCGCGGCCCCGGCAAGACGGAGCCGGTCGACGAGATCCGCCACGAGGACGTGCCGGACAGCCCGTACCGACTCGATGGCGCGGGGTTCACGGAGGCGGCTTGATTGCGGCGAACCGCGGTGGTATTCGATCTTCCGGCCGGCACGGACGTCCGGCCTGGCTCCAGGCGAGGGATGACAAGGATGTCGAAGACAGCGTTTATCACGGGGATCACCGGGCAGGACGGCAGTTACCTCGCGGAGCTGCTGCTGAGCAAGGGATACCGCGTGTGCGGCATGGTGCGGCGATCGAGCACCGAGAACTTCCAGCGGATCGACCACATCCGCGATCAGATCGAGCTGCACCAGGCCGACCTGCTCGACCAGACGTCCATCGCCGGCGTGCTGGCCCGCACTCAGCCGGATGAGGTGTACAACCTGGCCGCCCAGTCGTTCGTCGCCACCAGCTGGGCGCAGCCGGTGCTCACCGCCGAGTACACCGCCGTCGGCGTCACGCGCATGCTCGACGCCATTCGCCAGGTGTGCCCGCAGGCGCGCTTTTACCAGGCGTCGTCGAGCGAGATGTTCGGCAAGGTCCACGAGGTGCCGCAGCGCGAGGAGACGCCGTTCCACCCGCGCAGCCCGTATGGCGTGGCCAAGGTGTACGGCCACTACATCACCATGAACTACCGCGAGAGCTACGGGATGTACGCCTGCTCGGGCATCCTGTTCAACCACGAGTCGCCGCGGCGCGGGCTGGAGTTCGTCACCCGCAAGATCAGCCACCACGTCGCCCGCATCAAGTGCGGCCTGACCCACGAGCTGCGCCTGGGCAATCTGTCGGCCAAGCGCGACTGGGGCTTCGCCGGCGACTATGTGCAGGCGATGTGGCTGATGCTGCAGCAGGACACCCCGGACGACTTCGTCGTCGGCACCGGCGAGACGCACACCGTGCAGGAATTCGTCGAGATCGCCTTCGACCAGGCCGGCCTCGACTGGCGCAAGTATGTGGTTATTGACCCGGCATTCGTGCGCCCGGCCGAGGTCGACCTGCTGCTGGCCGATCCGGGCAAGGCCAGGCGCGTGCTCGGCTGGACGCCGACGGTCGGCTTCGAGGAGCTGGTGCGGATGATGGTCGACTCCGACCTGGCGGATGTGCGGCACACGCGGACGGCACGGGCAGCCTGACCGGCTGCCCAACCGTATCGGCAACGAGTATCGCCTTACCCGCTGGTGAGCGGGCGCGGCGCCGGCGGGCCGACCGCGGCGCCGCACGGAGGCTCCGAAATGACGACCGAACCGCAGACCCGCTCGCTCTGGGTCGACGTGTCCACCCTGGCCGGCTGGCGGGGTAATCCGACCGGCATCGCGCGGACGCTGCAAGGGCTGGTTCAGCACTGGCTGCCGGACGACCGGCTGCCGGTGCGGCTGTGCCGGTTCGACGCCGTCGGCGGAGGGTTCGTCGAGGTGGCCGCCGCCGAGCTAATGCGCGGCCGCTCCCCGGCGCCGCCTCCGCCGGCACCGCCGAAGCCGGTGCCGCTGCCGTCGCGGCGGTGGTCGTCGCTGTACTGGCACCGGCTGAACACCGAGCTGCGCGACGGCAGCTGGCATCTGTACCATGCGCTCCGCTGTGGCGGGCGGCTGGCCCGGTCGGTGGTCCGCGCCACCGCCGCGAACGCCCGGCGGGCCGCCCGCGGATTCTCCGCTCGCCGTCCGCCGCTGCCGTTCCAGCCGGGCGATGCCCTGTTCCTCGGCGGCACCGGCTGGAGCGACGGTCCGCCGCTGGCCGCCCTCGCCGACCTCCGCCGCACGCTGCCGCTCAAGGTGGCCCACCTGATTTACGACATCACTCCGCTGCGCGTACCGCACCTGTGCGCCCCGGCCATGAGCCGGGCGTTCGCCCGCTGGCTGCCGGCCGCCGTCACCGGGTCCGACCTGATCGTCACCATTTCCCGTTACTCGCGCAAGGATCTGGAGGGGTACTGCCGCGACCAGGGGTTGACGCCGCCGCCGGTGGTCGAGCTGCGCATCGGCGACGAGCCGGGCGACGACGACAGCGCGGCGCCGCCGCCCGACCTGATCGCCCGCAACCCCGGCTCGTTCGCCCTGTTCGTCAGCTCGATGGCGCTGCACAAGAACCAGCCGCTGCTGTTCGCCGTGTGGCGGCGGCTGATCGAGCGGCACGGCGGCGGGGTGCCGACGCTGGTGCTGGTGGGCGGGCCGGGCTGGCGAGCCGAGCAGATCCTGGCCGACCTGGCCGCCGACGCCACCCTGTCGCGACACGTCGCCTATTTGCCGCGAACCGACGACCGGCAGCTGCGCTGGCTGTACCGGAACTGTCTGTTCACCCTGTTTCCGTCGCACTACGAGGGGTGGGGGCTGCCGGTGGCCGAGAGCCTGCGGCACGGCAAGTACTGTGTCTGCTCCGCCGCCACCTCGCTGCCGGAGGTGGGCGGTGAGCTGGTCGACTACCACGATCCGCTGGACGGCGTCGGCTGCCTGCGGCTGGTCGAGCGTGCGTTGTTCGAGCCGGGGTTCCTGGCCGGTCGCGAGGAGCGGATTCGTACGCAATACCGCTGCACCGGGTGGAAGGAGACGGCCGCCGCCGCCTTCGCCGCCGTCGACCGTCACTTCGGCCTGCTGCCCTCCGCCGCCCGCGAGGCGGCGTAATGCGCCTCCGGTGTATTCACCGACGTTAGCGAAACCCGTGCTCGGCGGCGGGGAAGGTACCGTCGCGGACCTCGCGGCAGTAGCTGCGAGTGGCCTCGCGAATCGCCTCGCCTAGCTCGGCGTAGCGCTTGACGAACCGCGGCCGCAGGTCGTCGAACAGGCCGAGCAGGTCGGGAGTGACCAGCACCTGCCCGTCGCAGTGCGGCCCGGCGCCGATGCCGATGGTCGGAATGCGTACCCGCTCGGTGATCCGCGCCGCCAGGTCCGCCGGCACACACTCGATCACCAGCGCGAACGCGCCGGCTGCCTCGATCGCCGCCGCGTCCTCGATCAGCCGGTCGACGTCGCGCTGCACCTTGAAGCCGCCCAGGCGGCGCACCGATTGCGGGGTCAGCCCGACATGCCCCATCACCGGGATGTCGACGGCAGTGATCGCCGCGATGGCGGCGGCGGTGCGAACGCCCCCCTCCAGCTTGACGGCGTGAGCGCCGCCCTCCTTGATCAGCCGGCCGGCGTTGGTCAGCGCCTGCTCCGGGCTGACCTGGTAGCTCATGAACGGCATGTCGGCGACGATCAGCGCCCGCCGCGCGCCGCGCGCCACCAGCCGGGTGTGGTAGATCATCTCCTCCAGCGTGACGGTGAGCGAATCGGGCTGCCCCTGCACGACCATGCCGAGCGAGTCGCCCACCAGCAGGCAGTCGACGCCGGCGGCGTCGAGCAGGCGGGCGAACGTGTAGTCGTAGGCGGTCAGCACGCTCAGCCGATGGCCGCGGCTGCGGGCGGCGAGGAAGTCGGGGACGGTGACCGGGCGCAACGGATCGGGGCCACGGTCCGCCGAGACGGTCGGCGGCGGAGGCGAGGCGTCGACGCGGGCACTCATGGGTCATCCTTTCGCGAAGCGGCGCGGCCGGCGGTCACCCGGCTTTCCTGACGGGCGTCCCGCCCGAAGCATCCCCATTATAGCGGGGCCGGTCCGACCACGTCGACGGGTCCGCGAACAGCCCGCAAACGCCCGCGGGGCCGTACCGCCGAAGCGGCACGACCCCGCGTCGTGTCCCGGAGCGACCGGCCGGTCACGGCTTCGCAGCCTCCTCGGGAGCCTGGTTGTTCGCAGCCTCCGCGGGAGCCTGGTTGTTGGCCGCGAACCGCACCCGCACGCGCTGGTTCACCCGCAACGGGTTGTCCGCCTTGGCGTCATACTCGGTGACGCGAATGATAACCTCCAGGGTGCGAATGTCGTTGAGCGGCATCGGCTCGAACACCACCGACCGCCGCTGCGTGTACCAGTCGGACACGCGCTCCACCACCCCCTTGCACGGCAGCTGCTTGCTGGTGGCGTCGTCGGTGATCTCCACCGCGACGCCGATCTTGAACTTGTGAGCGAACTCCTGCTCCACCTCGGCGCGGATGATCAGGCCGTCGTCGGGGCAGAACTCGATCGCCGGCCGCATCGGGTTGGTGCCGAGCACCTCGCCGACGTTCACGGCGCGGCGGATGATCTTGCCCTTGCACGGGGCGAGCAGCTGGCACTCCTTGACCCCCAGCTCGGCCTTCTCGACCTCCTCCTGCTTGGCGCGGACGTTGACCTCGGCCAGCCGAACGGCGACGTCGGGGTCGACCGCCCTGGCCAGGTCCAGCTTGGCCCGCTCGGCGCGGACGTTGGCCTTGGCCACCTCGACCAGCCGGCGCGCCGACTCGACGTCGTCGGCGTTGCCGCCGAGGCGCTCGGTGAAGTAGCGATCGGCCTTGCGGAACTGCGCCTCGCCGGCTTCCTGTTGCCGCAGGGCGGCGTCGACGGCGGCCTCCTGCATCTTCACCGTGTAGCGGTGCTTGACGCGCTCCTGCTCGGCCGCCTTGACCTTCTCGCGGGCCGCCTCCAGGTCGAGCTTCGCTTCCTTCAGCCGTAGCTTCGGCAGCGCGTCGTCGATCTGCAGCAGCACGGCCCCGACGTCGACTACCTTGCCCTCCGGCACCGGCAGCGCCACCACGCGGCCGGGAACAGCCGGGTAGAGCGAACGGATGCCGCTGGCGGCGTCGACGTGGGCGATGGCCACGTCAGGCCGCCATTTGGAGTCGACCGCGGGCCGCGTGGCTTGCTCACCGGACGATCCGCGGATGTTGGCCAGCCACTGCGGCGGATTGGCCAGCCACTGCGGGTTGGCGGTAACCAGGGTGACGGTGGACGCCAGGACGGTCAGCCCGACCAGCGCCAGCCACAGCGGCCAGCGGGCCGCCCGCCGGACCGGCTGCTCGACCGGCGGAACACTCATGCGCGGCTCCGCCGGCGGCGGCGGGGCGGCACGGGACGGGGAGGTCAGGGTCGGGTTACTGGCCATGAGTCGGGGTCTCCCAGCAAGCGTCCGGTCGCGGTCGGTTCCGGGTCAGGGGGCGCCCGACCGCCTCCGTGGCGGTGGGCGGGATATTCAGATCCATGCGGCGACGGTCAGCTGTCGCCGGTCAACTGCAACTGATTCTCCAGCAACCGCCCGTCCATCAGGTGATAGATGCGGTCGGCGTACTGCTCGACGCGCGGGTCGTGCGAGATGAGCAGCACGGTGGCGCCCAGCTCGCGGGTGGCGTTGCGGAGCATCTGCACCACCACCTCGCCGTGCTCCCAGTCCAGCGCGCTGGTCGGCTCGTCGGCGAACAGGAACTTCGGCCGCTTGATCAGCGCCCGACCGATCGCCACGCGCTGCTTCTCGCCGCCGGACAGCTGGCCTGGCCGCAGGTGCGCCCGGGGAGCGATGCCGAGCAGTTCCAACTGCTCGTCGGCGCGACGGCGGGCCTCGGCGGCCGACGCTCCCTCGCCCCAGCGCACCACCATCTCCAGCTGCTGCCGCGCCGTCAGGGCGGAGAACAGGTTGTATCCCTGGAAGATGAACCCGCAGTTCTTCAGCCGGAACTGCTCGCGCTGGACGTCGTTCATCTTCCACAGGTCGTGATAGCCGTCCTCGGTCTGCACGCCGACGGTGCCGCTGTCGGGATGAAGCAACCCGGACAGGATCGCTAGCAGGGTGGTCTTGCCACTCCCGGTACACCCCTCCAGCAGCGCCACCTCGCCGGCGTGGAACGCCAGCGACACCCGGTTGACGGCGACGATGCGGGTGTCGCCCGACCCGAAGGTGCGGGTCAGATGTTCCCCTCGCAGGGTAATCGGGTTCAGCTGGTCTTCGTCCATACGTCCAAACTCTCCTCGATCTCGCCCGAGCGGCTCCGGTCAGCGGAGCAGCGTCGCCGGCTCCACGTCGCGCAGCGAACGCAGCGCCATCAGCCCCGACCCCAGCGCCATCGTCAGAGTAACGCCGGCGGCGGCCAACAGCAGGTAGGCGTTCAGGTTGATCTGCAGCCCCGCCCGTTCGGCCAGCGCCTTGAGGGCGAACGCCGTGGGGACGGCCAGGATGATGCCGATCACCCCGACGAAGAACGCCTGGGTGATGACCATCATCGACATCCGCCAGCGCGGGATACCCATCGCCCGCAGCACCGCATACTCGCGCAGCGACGCGGCGGTGGCGGCATAGAGCGTCTGACTGGTGACCACGGCACCCACCAGCAGGCCGAGCGCCGCCGCGTATCCCAGGGCAATGCCCGCCTTCACCCGCGTCAGCCAGTACCACTGCGACCGGCGCGAGAACTCGCGCGCCGAGTAGACGGTGACGCTGCTCGGCGGCGGGTCGCCATACGGAATGCCGAGCACGCCGCACACCCATCGGGCCGCCTCGGCGTACCACGGGTCGTCCGCCGTCTGGGCGTCGTCGTTGACGTAGCGCTGCTGGATCTCGCGCGCCACCTCCGTCGGGTCGTGGCCGGGTTGACACTTGCCGAGGATGTAGGTCACCTGGTCCGGCTGCAGCCGCAGCAACCGGCGGGCGGTGGTGACCGAACAGAACACATACGGTCCGGCCAGGCTGCGCAGTCCGTCGGTGAAGCCGACGACGCGGACCTTGGTGCCCATCACCTCGGCGGTGTCGCCCACATCGGAGATCTTCAGCCGCTTCTTGTCCGTTTTGTCGATCACGATCGTTCCCGGCTCGGCCAGCAGCCCGCGCAGCTCGTTGGACAGCTGCTTGACCGCCCCCAGCGAACCGCCGACCTCCCCCTGGTTCGGCCCGTCCGCGGGCACCATCGGCTCCAGCCGACTGCCGATCACCATGCACAGCTGCCCCTGGCCGGCCCGGTCGTTCCAGTAGGCGAACCCTTGCAGATACACCTCGGTGTGGGCGATCCCCGGATGCGACGCCATCCGCGCCAGGTAGCCCTCGCGGATCGGCCGGCCGAGATCGACCGAGCTGACCGCCGGAGACCCCATCCACACGTCGGCCTTGTTGTTGTCGACCGGGATCGACGTGATCGAGAACAGGCCGATCAGCAGCCCGCACTGCAGGGCGATCAGCAGCGCGCTGAACCCCACCGCCAGCACTCCGGGGAGGTAGCGCTGCCGCTCATGCCACAACGTCGCCAGTGCGTAGGACATCATCCGCCCCCGTACTCAGGCCACGCCGGCCGGTTCCGCCACCCGCCGCGGCCCGCCCGACCGGTGGAACGTCCCGGCCAGGCTCGGCAGGTCGGCCAAACTGCCGTCGATGAACGTATGATGCCACAATTGCGTAGCAAGCACACCCACTAATCCCATTTCTACCGAGATCCGCCCCAGGCTGCCCGAGCGCAGCCCGCGATACGCCTGTCGCCAGTGAGCGACCGCGGTGGCGTCGAAGTAGCCGGTCCGTGCCAGCGCCGCCGGGCTGAGCAGCTGCTCGACGAACGGCGGCGCCACATCGAGGTGGAAGCTGTCGAACGGCGCCCGGAACATCGCCTTGTGCCGCCAGGCGATCTGCCGCGGCAGCCAGCGATCGGCGACCATCCGCAGCAGGTACTTGTCCTGCAGCCCCCGCAGTTTCAGCTTCGCCGGCACCCGCGCCAGGAAGGTGTGGACCTCTTCGTCGAGGAACGGATAGCGCGTCTCCACCGACGAGTTCATCGCCACCCGGTCGCCCTTGGCGTTGAGCAGCAGTCCGACCAGGTGGATGCGGCCGCTCAGCAGCAGCTCGCGGTGGAACGGGTGCCAGTTCTTCGCCCGGTCGATCTGCAGGTCCATGTCCTCGTAGGGCACGCGGTCCATCACTTGCTGCTTCATCGCCGGGCTGAAGAAGCGCAGCTTGGACAGGCTCATCAGCCCGTAGATGTCCAGCCAGCCGTTGTGCCCGCCGACCGCCTGCTGCGCCCGGAGCAGCAGTTGCTTCGGGAACGTCGGCGAGCCGGACAGCTTGACGCCGAGGCGGCGCACCCACTGCGACATCGGCAGCCCGAGCACGTCCAGGTAACTCAATACTCGATTCACCTTGTGCCACGGGTAGCCGCCCAGCCACTCGTCGGCGCCCTCGCCGGTGAGCGCCACCTTGAACCCCTGGCGATGAACCTCGCGGGCCAGCAGCAGCAGGGCGGCGCACGACGTGTCGATCACCGGCCCCTCGGCGGCGCGGATCAGCTCGGGGTAGGTGTTGAGCACCTCCTCGGCGCCGACGGCGACCACGGTCGGGTGTGCGCCGATGTGGTTGGCCACCAGCGACGCCTCGGCCGTCTCGTCCAGCTTGGGCGCCTTGATCTGGATGGTGAACGCCGGGATCGGCGTGCCGCGAATCTTGCTGGCCATCGCCACGACGGTGCTGGAGTCGACCCCGCCGGACAGATACGAGACGACCGGCACGTCGGCACGCAGCCGGCGCTCGACGGCCGCCATCAGCCGATCGTTTAGCTCGTCGGCCAGCACCTTCGCCGGGCGGTTGTCTTCCTGCCCCTGGTCGGGGAACGACAGCTGCCAGTAAGTCCGCTCGGCGACGCGGGCGGTGTGTCCCTCGGGCAGCTGAATGTCGAGGTAGCGGCCGGGCGTCAGGGCGCGGATGCCCTCGAAGCAGGTGACGGGGCCGGGCAGCGAGAAGAAGGTGAACAGGTGGTTGATGCCCTGCGGATCGGGGCGGGCGTCGACCAGCCCGGACGACAGGATCGCCTTCACCTCCGAGCCGAACACCAGCCACTCGCCGCCGGCGTCGCGGACGCGCGTCCAGTACAGCGGGCAGATGCCGACCCGGTCACGCGCCAGCACCACACGACGGCGGCGGGTGTCGAACAGGGCGATGGCGAACTGGCCGCGGAGGTGGTCGAACATCCGCTCCTGATGGTCTTCCCACAGGTGCGGGATCAGCTCGGTGTCGCAGTGGGTGCGGAACCGATGCCCCCTGCCCTCCAGCGTCTGCCGCATCTCCGGGTAGTCGAAGAACTCACCGTTGAACACCACGGCGACGCTGCCGTCCTCGTTGCGGATCGGCTGCCGGCCGTCGAACAGGCCGACGATACTCAACCGCCGGTTGGCAAACGCCAGGCCGGGCAGTTCGAGGAACCCGTCCTCGTCCGGCCCGCGGTGAACGATGGCGGCGGCCATCGCCTGGATGGCGCCAGCCGGAACCGGACGCCGGTCGCCGGACAGGTCGATGATTCCCGCGATTCCACACATGCGCAAGACTCCTCGGGGCGGCCGTATGTCACTTGGTGGGGGTGCCAGCGGCCGGGGGAGCGACCGGACGTTCTGCGGCGTAGAGCTGACGCACCCGGCGTGCCATCAGCCGATCGACCAGGCGGGGGAGCCAGCGGTTGACCCGCAGGATCCATTTGGCCTCTGAGCCGACCACCGTCTCGGTGCGATTGGTGCGGAGGCTGTTGAGGATGGTGGCGGCCACGTACTCCGGGGCCATGCCGTCGTCGAAGGCGATCTTCATGCGGCCGGTGTTGAGCAGCATGTGCTGGCGCAGCTCGGTGTTGGTCAGCCCCGGCACGATCAGCAGGACGTCGATGTCGAAGCGGGCGAACTCGGCCCGCAGCGCCTCGGTCAGCCCGCACAGGGCGAACTTGCTGGCGGAGTATTCCGGCCACGCCGGCGTTCCGCGCCGGCCGGTCATCGACGACACGTTGACCACCGCCGGCTGCCGTCCCTCCTTCAGCAGCGGTACCGCCTCGCGGGTCAGCTCGGCGGGGCCGAAGAAGTTGACGTCCATGATCTGCCGCAGGATCTCCTCGTTGCTGGCGGCGAAGTGGCCGAAGCTGGCAACGCCGGCGTTGTTGACCAGCACGTCCAGCCCGCCGAAGTGGTCGACGGCGGCCTGTAACAGCCGGCGCCGGTCGGCCTCGACGGTGATGTCGGTCGGGACAGCCAGCACGTCGGCGGCGGACACGGCGGACAGCTCGCGAGCCAGCGCATCGAGTCGATCGACGGAGCGCGCGGCGAGAATCACTCGCGCCCCCTCCTTGACGGCCGCCGTCGCCAGCGCCCGCCCGATCCCGCTCGACGCCCCGGTTATCACCATTCGCGATCCCTGGATCACCCGTCGCATGCCAGCCCCCCTTCTCCCTCTTCTTCGCAGATCGCCTAGACTGCTTAAACTAACTTGACTCTATCAGGGTGCGAGGGAGTGGTTGAAGCATGACAGGGCCGATTTTACCGCTCTCTGCCCCGGTCGGGCCGCCCTCACGCGAATAGTTGTCAGCATCGATTCATTTGCTACATGCGGAAGACAGGCCCGTGATGCCAGGAAAAAGGGGGCGACGCCAAACGGCGGTCACCGCCGTGGACGGCCGGCGGCGGGAAGCGGCAGGTTCGCGTCAACTGGTCCCTCTTATGCTACGGTGACCGGATGTCCAGACAAGGGGGCACGAGGCGGCGGAGTGCCGGTCGAGCTTGCCAATCGTGCCGACGGCGCTACAATGACCACTTCTCCCGCCGGTAAACGACTCTTCCAGGGATCGATGGTGGGACGGGTTCCAAGAACGGTTCGGTCACATGATTGCGCGAGGAGGTGAGTGAATGGGCAGTCGGCGTCGCGGCACCGGACGGCGGAAAGTGGGCCGTAAGAAGCGTCGCATGCGGGCGAAGATTCGCCACCGCAAGTAACGGCGACGGAGGCGCAGCGGGGCTGCGCCGGCGGGAGAGACGAGCGGCACGGCGTCGGCCGGGCACGGGGCAGCGAAAGCCCGGCCGGCGAACGCCCTGCCGCTCGCGGCGTTTTCACCCATTGAGAGGTGTTACGCCGTTGGCCGTTCCCCATTCTCCCCAGGGTTGACATGGGAACACACGGGGGATGCGTGCGTGTCGACGACTACCCTATCGGGGCGAACCGCATTTGCCCCCGGTGTGTTCACCGGGGGCTAAAGCAAAGACCGCGCCGAACGATTGGGCGGCGAATCCACCGGGTAATCAGGGGAGGGTAAGGCCGGCGGCTTCCAGGGCGGAGCGCATCTTCGCCCGCTTCTCCGCCGCCAGCCCCGACACCGGCGACCGGCACGGCCCGATCGACAGCCCGAGCAGGTCGAGCGCCGCCTTGACTCCTCCCGGCGCCGTACACAACTGCAACGCCAGCCGTAGCGGGTTCAGCCGCAGCTGCGCCGCCCGCGCGCCGTCCAGGTCGCCGCGGCGGAAGCGCTCGTAGATCTCCACCAGCAGCTGCGGAGCGACGTTCCCGGTCGCCGGCACCGCCCCGCGCGTGCCCATCAGCAGCGACGCGAAGATGAGCGTGTCGCGCCCCATCATCACGCTGAACCGCGGCGGCACGCATTTGATGTATTCCTGCGTGTTCTGCAAATCGCCCGACGAGTCCTTCACCCCCAGGACGTTGGGGATCTCGGCCAGCCGGCCGACGGTGTCCGGGTCGATCTTCAGCCCGCCGCAGGTGGACGGGTTGTTGTACAGCACCACCGGCAGCGCCGTGCTCTCGGCGATCTGCCGGTAGTGGTCGTAGATCTCCTGCTGCGTCGGGCTGATGAAGTACGGGGTGATGACCGACACGCCGTCGGCGCCCTCCTTCTCGGCCATCCGCGTCAACCGCACCGCCTCGCGAGTCGTCTCCGCCCCCGTCCCCGCATACACCGGCACGCGCCGATGGACGTGTGCCACCGCGGTGGCGATCACCGCGCGCTTCTCGTCCTCATCCAGCGCGTAGAACTCGCTGTTCGTCCCGAGCACGAACACCCCGTGAACGCCGGCGGCGATCAGGTGGTCGAGGAACCAGCGCAGCCGCGGCAGGTCGAGGTCCTGGTTCGCCTGCATCGGCGTCGCCACCGGCGGAATGATCCCTTCGATCTGCATCGTCGACCTCTCCCCCCGCCCCGCTTACGACCGCAGGGGAGTATAGAAACGCCGCTCGCATCGGCCATCACCCCACCGAACTGAAGTGGTTGTCGCCCGATCCCGTTCCGCCGCCAGCCCCCGTTGCCGGTTGCGCCGGTTGTGCTGACTGCACCAACATCGGTGTTGTGTCAACATGGCTAATCTGGGTATTAGAAGGTGAATGGGGCGACTGGAGAAGATTAGATGGACATTGTGAATCGGGAGCGGTTCCTGGTCTTCACAGCGGTTGGGTCGGAGTGCTGGTCCGATGAAACGAATGCTGGTTGTTTGTGGTGGGGTCGCCCTGCTGGCTACCCTGACCACTACCGTGGCCCGCGGCGACTGTTGTCCGCCGGCGTGCGGCCCTGCCTACGTTGAGCAGGTAGTAACCACCTATCGCACCGAGATGCGGACGCGGGTAGTGCCGCGGACGGTCAACCGGGTGGTCGCCCGGCAGGTGCAGGAGCAGTTCACCTACACCGAGATGGTGCCGGTGACGGTCTCCGAGAAGCGGCTGGAGACGGTCTACACCACCGTCCAGAAGCAGGTGCCGTTCACCTACACCGTCAACAAGCAGGTGGTCGTCCCGCAGAAGCGTCTGGAGACGGTCTACACCACCGTCCAGAAGCAGGTGCCGTACACCTACACCGTCAACAAGCAGGTGATCGTCCCGCAGAAGCGGCTGGAAACCTGCTACACGACCGTCCAGAAGCAGGTCCCGTACACCTACACGGTGTACAAGCAGGTGTGCGTGCCGCAGAAGCGGCTGGAAACGGTGTACACCACCGTCCAGAAGCAGGTTCCGTTCACCTACACCGTGAACAAGCAGGTTGTCGTCCCGCAGAAGCGGCTGGAGACGGTGTACACCACCGTCCAGAAGCAGGTTCCGTTCACCTACACCGTGAACGTGCCGGTGACGGTCAAGAGCCTGAAGCCGGTCACCACCTGCGTGCCGGTGTGCGAGGAAGTCACCTGCCAGCGGCCGGTCTGCCGCAGCGTTCCGGTCGAGGTGTGCGACCCCTGCACTGGCTGCAAGCACACGATCTGCAAGCCGGTCACGGTGATGGAGTGCTACAAGCAGGTCGTCACCCGGATGGTCCCGCAGACCACCATGGTCGAGGTGTGCTCGGTGGTGTGCCAGCCTGAAGTTCGCACCGGGGTCCGCACGGTGTGCGAGTGCGTGCCGACCACTCGCGAGGTGTGCGTGAACGTCGTCACCTGCGTGCCGGAAGTGTGCCAGGGCGTTCGCACGGTGTGCGAGTGCGTCCCGGTCACCCGCGAAGTGTGCGTGAACGTCATGACCTGCGTGCCGGAAGTGTGCCAGGGCGTCCGCACGGTGTGCGAGTGCGTGCCGACCACCCGCGAGGTGTGCGTGAACGTCGTCACCTGCGTGCCGGAAGTGTGCCAGGGCGTCCGCACGGTGTGCGAGTGCGTCCCGGTCACCCGCGAGGTGTGCGTGAACGTCGTGAAGTGCCAGCCGGTGGTGAAGACCGGCACCCGTTGCCGCACCGTCTGCGAGACGGTGTGCGAGACGGTCAACGTGACCGAGTGCTACTGCGAGCAGGTGCCGTGCCACACGGTCGTCAAGGTGCCGGTGTGCCCGGCTCCCTGCTGCCCGCCGGTGTGCTGCCCGAAGGGCTGCTGCCGCTAAGTTCGTGACCCACTTCTGACACGACCTGCCGGGCCGGGGGGCCAACCCCCGGCCCGGTGTCGTTTTGCGCTATCCCGACGATCACCGCCCGGTGTGGTACAATAGCCGTCGTCCGTCCCGCGGCGAGCGGGCGACGACTCGGTGTCCGATTACGAGGTGGCAAATCGGCGGCGGTTTGCCCGGGGGAGCTGTTGCACGCTCTTCCGCCCCCCTCTATAATGTGCGGTTTACTGCTCTGACGGGCCGCGGCGTGCCCGGTCGGGGTGGGCTTCGTGAGACGGACTTCATGTTTGAAGGTCTTCAGCGCAACCTGAGCGACGCCCTCAAGAAGCTGCGCGGCCGTGGTCGACTCACCGAGTCGAACATCCGCGACGGGCTTCAGGAGGTGCGCACCGCCCTGCTCGACGCCGACGTCAATTACAACGTCGTGCAGGAGTTCATCGACCGCGTTACCCAGCGGTCGCTCGGCCAGGCCGTGCTGCGGACCATCGACCCCAGCGAGCAGATCGTCAAGATCGTCTATGACGAGCTGGTCGCCCTGATGGGGCCGGTCGACGCCCGTATCCGCTTCGCGAAAGATCGGCCGACGGTGCTGATGCTGTGCGGCCTGCAAGGGCAGGGCAAAACCACCACCGCCGCCAAGCTGGCGCTGACCCTCCGCGAGCAGGGCCGCAAGCCGATCCTGGTCGCCGCCGACCTGCAGCGACCCGCCGCCGTCGAGCAGCTGAAGGTACTCGGCCAGCAGATCAACGTCCCGGTCTTCGCCGAGTACCCGTCCACTCCCGTCCAGGTCTGCCGCAACGCCGTCAGCTACGCCACCAAGAACCTGCTCGACACCGTCATCCTCGACACCGCCGGCCGGCTACACGTCGCCGACATGCCGATGGACGAGCTGAAGGAGATCGACCGGCAAGCCAAGCCGGACGAGATCTACTTCGTCTGCGACGCCATGACCGGCCAGGACGCGGTGAACAGCGCCAAGGCGTTCAACGACGCGCTGGAGCTGAACGGCGTCATTCTCACCAAGATGGACGGCGACGCGCGCGGCGGGGCGGCGCTGTCGATCCGCGAAGTCACACGCGTCCCGATCAAGTTCATCGGCGTTGGCGAGAAGGTCGACCGCCTGGAGCCGTTCCGCCCCGAGGGGATGGCCAGCCGGATCATCGGCCAGGGCGACCTGATGGACCTGATCGGCAAGGTCGCCCGCGCCCAGAGCGAGCTGAGCCAGGAGGAGATTCAAAAGCAGCAGGCCAAGCTGCAAGAGGGTAACTTCACCCTCGATGACTTCCGCAAGCAGTTCGAGCAGCTCAAGAAGATGGGGCCGATGCGCGACCTGCTCGGTCGATGCGCGGTATGAGCGAGATGATCCTGAAGGGCGAAGACCCGGTGATGTTTCGCCGCATCCAGGGCATGATCGACTCGATGACGCGAGCGGGCAGCAGAACCCGACCTGATCGACCTGCGGCGCCTGCGCCAGCGGCTGCGGTATGCAGCCGACCGACGTCAAGCAGTTCCTCAGCACTTCGATCCAGGTCCGCGACCTGATGCGGAAGATGGCCAAGATGAGCCTGTGGGAGCGGATCAAGATGGTGTCCAGACCGGGGGCAGTCCGGTGCCTTGATGCCCGGCTCGAATATGCTGAAGAAGAAGGGGACACCGGGCATCGCAAAAGCCCCAGGAGCGCGCCAGAGAGCACCGCAGGGGAACAAGAAAAGAAGAGGTAAGTGTCGATCGTTCGTGGCAGGGACCAGGCGGACGGAGGACTGGCCGCTGCTGTTTTCATTCCAGAATGAGGCAACGCCGTATTGATTCACGCATTCGTATGAAGCAGTTGGGGCGGAAGCACCGCCACTATTACCGCATCGTCGCCATCGGCAGCCGCCAGCCGCGCGACGGGCAGGTGCTCGAGAAGCTGGGTTCCTACGACCCGCACGTCAAGGTCAAGGAGAACCGCGTCACCCTGGTGCCGTCGCGCATCAAGAAGTACTGGATGTCGGTCGGCGGCAAGCCGTCGGAGCACGTCGCGGTGCTGCTGAAGAAGTACCTGGAGGTGTGGAGAAGAAAGGAGGCCGAGGCCAAGGCGGCCGCGACCGCCGTCCTCGCTCCGGCCGGCGTCTGATCGTCCGGGGCCGCTCATGCGCTCGACGTGCTGACCTTGTTCCCCGAGATCTTCTCCGGCTATCGACGCAGAGCCTGCTCAAGCTGGCGATTCAGAATGGCCTGGTCGAGATCCGCCCGTGGAACATCCGCGACTGGGCGCGGGCAGACACAAGCCGGTCGACGACCGGCCCTTCGGCGGCGGACCTGGTATGGTGCTGATGTGAAGCGGTCTACGCGCGGTCGAGGCGGTGCAGGCGATGGCCGCCGAGCCGGCCCAGCTGATCCTGCTCACCCCGGCCGGCGAGCGGCTCCGCAAGGCGGTCGTCCGCGACCTGGCGCAGCACCGGCGGCTGATGGTACTGTGCGGCCGCTACGAGGGGTTCGACGACGGATTCGGCTGGGGCTGAAGCCGCCGGATCTCGGTCGGCGACTTCGTCTGCAACGGCGGCAGTGCCGGCGATGGTGCTGATCGTCACGGTGATCCGCTATGTGCCGGGCGTGCTGGGCGACCCGGACAGTCTGGTCGAGGAGTCGCACAGCGGGTCGGCCAGCTCGAATATCCCCAGTACACCCGCCCGCGAACGTTTCGCGGGACCAGACGTTCGAGTCCTCCTCAGCGGCAACCACCCGGCGGTGGCCGCTGGCAGAGCAGTCCGGCAACGCAGCCGACCGGGCGACGCGAACACGATCGAGGCGACTTGCAAGGAGGTGATGGGCCATGATGAACCGCTTGCTCGGGCTGGTCGAACAGGCCGGCGCTGAAGAAGGACGTCCCCGCGAGCACCATCGGCGACGCCGTCGACGTCCACCAGCGCATCCTCGAAGGCGGTAAGGAGCCGCCCAGGTGTTCAACGGGGTGGTGATCGCTCGCCGCGGCGATGGGCTGCGCAAGACCACCGTCCGCCGCATCGTCCAGGGCGAAGGAGTGGAGCGGACCTTCCCGGTCCACTCGCCGAAGATCGCCGGGCTCGAGTGAAGCGGACGGTGCCGTCCGCCGCGCTTCAAGCTGTACTACCTGCGCGGCCGTTGACGAAGGCGACACGGCTCCGCGAGCGCAGGAGCAAGGGCGGCAAGCTGCTCGTCCCGGCTTGCGCAGGTGGTGAGAAGAGGCGCAAGAAGAAGGCCGACCAGGCGGGGTCGTGAGCAGCAAAGGGTGCCATGACGCCTCGTCTCGCCGGCCGTGGTGGCGGCAGCAGTTCGGCACGCGCTCGAGCGGGCCGCCGCCCGCTATCTGCGCGCACGAGGATGCGCGTCCTGGCACGCAATGTCGTGACCGGGCATGGCAGATCGACCTGGTCGCCCTCGACGCCGGCTGCGTCGTCTTCGTCGAGGTTCGCAGCACCGCCGACACCGACGTGGCCCGGCCGGAGAAGTCGGTCAGCCCCGACAAGCAGCGCGGCGGTTGACCGGCGCCGCGGCGCCGCCTTCCTGCGCTGACCGGCAACTGCTCGACTACCGGCCCGGTTCGACGTGCTGGCATTGTCCTGGCCGCCCGGCCGCCGCGAACCCCGGATCGTCCATCACCGTCATGCGTTCGAGGCGGTCGGCCGCGGCCAGATATCCTGAGCTGCCTGCCGCAGCTGCGGGGATCGGCATGAAGAGCGTCGGCGAACAGCTAGCCGTGATCCGCCGCGGCGTCGAGGCGATCACCCCGACCGACGAGCTGGTCAAGCTCGACCGCAGCGTTCGCACCGGCAAGCCGTTGCGCGTCAAGTACGGCATCGACCCGACCGGCATCGACGTCCACCTCGGCCACACCGTCTACATCCGCAAGCTGCGGCGGTTTCCAGGAGCTGGGGCACCAGGCGGTGCTCATCATCAGCAACTACACGGCGGCACGGTGGGCGACCCGTCCAACCGTGACCCAGACCAACCCGGCTGACCCCGGGCAGGTCGAGGCGAACGCGCGATTACCTGGCGCAGGTCGGCGAGATCGATCTACGGCATCAACCACACCGAGGTCCGCCGCAACGGCGAGTGGTTCGGCCGTTTCGCGTTCCTCGACGTGCTGGCAGCGCGACCCAGCAAGATCACCGTCCAGCGCATGCTGGAGCGCGACGACTTCACCAAGCGGTTTCGCCGGGCCGTCGATACCGATCTACCTGCACGAGGTGCCGCCCATCCGCTGATGCAGGCGACTCGGTGGAGATCCGCCGACATCAAGCTGGGCAGCAGCGAGCAGCTGTTCAACCTGATGGTCGCCCGCCGGCGGCTGCAGGAGGAGGCCGGGGCAGGAACCGCAGGTGTGCGTCACTCTGCCGATCCTCCGCGGCCTCGACGGCGAGCGGCGCATGGGCAAGAAGTCTGGGCAACTACGTCGGCGTCGGCATGCCGCGCGGTGTCGACCGCACCATGAGCATTCCCGACACGCTCATGCGCGAGAAGTGGCTCGAATTGCTCACCGACCGGACTGAAGACCGAGATTGACCCTCGTCGACGGCGCCCAG
The DNA here is from genome assembly GCA_046350215.1 of Gemmataceae bacterium. Taxonomy (GTDB): domain Bacteria; phylum Planctomycetota; class Planctomycetia; order Gemmatales; family Gemmataceae; genus JAXMAU01. Next base: position 118,667 of record JAXMAU010000004.1, read on the forward strand.
GACGCACCCGATGGAGGCGAAAGACGCTCGGCCGCGACATCGTGGCGTTCTACTATGGCGCCGAGGCGGCGACGGCGGCGCGACCGGGTGAGCGCGCTTCTCGCAGAAGCGGGACCCGACCGACATCCCCGAGGCGGCAGTGCCGGCGGCGAGTCTGCAGGACGGCAAGCTGGCGGCGTTCTTGCTGGTGGCAGTCGGTCTGGCGACGAGCAACAACGGGCGGCGACTGATCGGGCGGCGATGAACGTCGGCCCGGAGCGCCAAGATCGGCGACGCCAACGCGGCCGTCGACGTGCAGACCGAGCTGATCGCGTCCGCGTCGGCAGCCGCCGCATCGTCCAGGTGCGGCTGAGCTGAACGGCCTCGCTGGCTCCTTGAGTCATTGGAATCCAGGGTAGCAGGGGACCGTGACTTGCGCTCCATCAGTGAACCGGGGTGACATGCGCCACCACCCGCCGCCGTCGCCATGCCAACTGAGGCGGGCGCTGACGCTCGCCGTAACTGGCCTCGCGGCCGGCCACGCCGACGTTGCTCGATCCAAGCGTTAGCCGCACCAGCCGGGTCAGGTGCGGCGAGGCGACCAGCGCCGCCGCACCACGGTCGCCGATCGGGTTGCTCTCCAGGTCCAGGTGCGTCAGCCCCGCCAGATCGGCCGACGCCGCCAGCGCGCGCGTGCCGGTCGGCCCGATCCGGTTCTTGCTCAGGTCGAGCCGGCGCAGGTGCGTCAGGCCGGCCGACGCCAGCACCGCCGCCCCCTCGTCCTCGATCGCGTTGAATTGCAGCTCCAGGTGCCGCAGCCGGTCGATCAGGCGGTCGCTGTGACACAGCCCGCGCACGCCGGCGTCGGTCAGCTCGGAGTGACTGAGCACCAGCCGCGTCAACGGCTCGCCGCGGACGGCCGCCAGCGCCAGTACGCCGGCGTCGGTGATCTCGTTGAACCCCAGGTCGAGGTCGCGCACCGACTCCAGCAATGGCGAACGGGTGAGGGCAACCAGGCCGGCGTGGCGCAGCTCGTTGAAGTGCAGGTCGAGTTGACGCAGGCGGCGCAGGTGCGGCGACGCGGCCAGGGCGGCGGCTCCCTCGACGTACACGTCGTTGTGCCCCAGGTCGAGGCGGGTCAGCCCGGCCAGGTGCGGCGAGCGGGCGACCAGCGCCACTCCCTTGTCGCCGATGTTGTTGCAGCGCAGCGACAGCGCCGTCAGCCCGCCCAGCTGCGGCGAACTGAGCAGGGCGACCACCCCCGCCTCCTCCATCCGCCAGTACGCCAGTTCCAGCCCGGTCAGCGCCGCCAGCAGCGGCGAGGCGGCCACCTCCTCGACCCGCATGCCGCCGTGCTCCAGCCGCACTTGCCGGATCGGCGCCTGCGCCAGCAGTCCCTTGCCCTGGCTGAGAAACTGAGAGGCGGTCAGGGTGACGTGCTCGATGAAGCCGCGCTGGTAGCGGTAGCCGACCAGGGCGCGGCGGACGCGGGCATCCCAGGCGCGACCGGGACCGTCGAGCAGGGCATCGGCGCGGGTCGTCGCCTCCTCCAGCCGCCGCCTTTCGTCGGTGGTCAGCGTGTCGCCGGCGTCCTCCTGCGCCTCCAGCCGGGCAGCGGCGACCTGCGCGCGGATGAACTCGCCGCGAGCCGCGTCGCCGGCCTCGTCCAGCCAGTCGGCGTACACCAGCCGGGGGGCGTCGTCGTCCGGGTGAGCGACGATGTCCTGCAGGAAGCTGTCGTCCAGGGTCATGGTCATGGCGTCGATCATCCGCCCCCGGCGCCCGCTGCGGAGGGTGTTCCCTCATGCTACGGTCCGTCCGCGGCGCGTACAAGCGGCGGTCAGCGCGGCGGCCGGCCGATGGTCCGCATCGTCCGCCTGCTCGACGCCGGGTCGTGAACCCACCGATCGATGCAGCACTCCCAGAACGGCTCGCGCGGCTCGCGCGGCTTCAGCCGCGGTCGCGTCCGCTCGGTGAACCGCCAGCCCTGGCCGAGCCAGCCGCCGACCGTCGCCCGCTCGTCCGCCAGTTGCACCACGTCGACCGTCCACACCGATGCCCCGTCGGCGGCCAGTGTGCGCGGATCGGTCACTCCCAGACGGGCCAATCGGTCGTTGTCGCGCCCGAGATACCACAGCAGCGACGGGTGGATCATCGGGTCGGGGCGGAGCAGCACGATCGGGTCGTCGCCGGCCTGCGCCAGCAGGTCGTTGGCCACCCGCCGCGCCCACAGGGCGTCCTCGTCGCGGTAGGGCCGCCAGATGTCGCGGGCGATGCCGCCGACGCCGAGCGCCGCCAGCAGGCCGACGGCAGCCAGCGTACCTCGCCAGCGCGCCGGCTCCGCCAGCCGCGCCAGCAGTCCGGCCAGCCCCAGCCCGGCCAGCAGGCAGTAGAACGGAGCGACGTGCTGTGACAGCCGGCACGAGATCCCATACGGGTACTTGCGCAGCACGCCGGCGACGAACCACAGGGCGAACGTGCCGGCAATCACCAGCAGCAGCCGCGTTTGTCCGCGCTTCCACAGCAGCCATCCGCCGGACGCCGCCAGCGCCACCGTCGCCAGGCTGGCGCCGCTCTGTCCCCCCACCGGGTAGGCGGCCGTCTGACCGATGTGAGCGAGCAGCAGCCAGCGGAGCAGTGCCACCGGCGACGTCGGTGGAAAGCCGGCCTGCCAGTACAGGTGCATGCCGGCGTCGGTGGTGGTGCCAGCGGTCGGCGACGCCAGGTGCGGCCGGCCGACCAGCAGGTAGTGAGCCACGAACGCCCCGCCCACCGCCAGGTTGTACGCCACAAACGTCGCCCACAACCGCCCCTCGCGCCGTCGCCACACGTCCGGCAGCAAGGCGATACTGATACCGCCGGCGACGAACACCGCCGGATACGAACCGGCCATCGCCAGCGGCGCGATCAGCGTCAGCGCGACCAGCGGCCCCAGCCGATCCGGCTGGCGGAACCACGTCGCCGCCGGCACCAGCAGGGCGAGGGAGAAAAACAGGTCGCTGGAGTACGGTTTCACCAGCGCCCCGGTGGTCGCCGGCCAGATCGACACCGCCAGGATGGCCACCGCCAGCGTGCGACCGAGCGGCGGCAGGGTGAGGGCTGCCAGCCGCCAGAACAGCGCCACCGACCCCAGGCACGCCAGCAGCGCCGGCAGCCGCACCGCCAGGTCGCCCGTCCCAAACAGCCGGATGGCGGTGATCTCCGCCCAGTGGAACAGCAGCGGGGCGATCTGGCAGTAGTCGATCGGCCCGAAGATGTCGAGGTAGCCGCGCTGGAAGTAGTTCACCAGCAGCATGCCCTCGTCGCCCCAGATCGGGAACTGCAGCAGGTAGCGCGTCAGCCGCCAGGCCACGCCGACCAGCACCACCGCCGCCGTCAGCCAGCCCAGCCGCCGCGCCTGCTGGGCCTCCCAGGCGTCGGCGGGGGGAACCCCGGAATCGACGGGTGAGAGCGGCAGCGGTGCGGACATGGCGGCCTCCGAGAGTGAGCAGTATTTTGCCGATTTGGCTGGTCGATACTGGACAAGCGGTATACCAGGGCGCACAATCCGGGACCAGACGAGGTCCGACGGCCAGGCTCCTTTCCGCAAGCTGGGCAATGTCGGCAATGTGAACAAGGAATCTCTCCGATGAAACTGGGATTTGTCAGCGCCATCCTGCCCGAGCTGAGCCTGGAAGAAGTGTTCGGCGTTGCCCACGAGGAAGAGTACGACTGCGTCGAGGTGATGTGCTGGCCGGTCGGCAAGGCGGACCGCCGCTACGCCGGCGTCACTCACCTGGACGTCGCCGCCCTCGACGACAAGAAGGTGTCCTACGTCCGCGAGCTGACCCGCCGCACCGGGGTGCGCATCTCCGGACTGGGTTACTACCCCAACCCGCTCGCCCCCGAGGACGACCACCGCCGCAAGGTCGCCGACCATCTGGCGCAGGTGATCGACGCCGCCGAGCGACTGGAAGTGCCGGTGGTCAACACGTTCATCGGCCGCGACCCGCAGCGCACCATCGACGCCCAGTGGGCCGACGTGGAAGCGGTGTGGAAGCCGCTGGTGGCGCGGGCCGAGCGAGCCGACGTGCGGCTGGGGATTGAGCACTGCCCGATGCTGTTCAGCGACGACGAGTGGCCCGGCGGCAAGAACCTGGCGATCGCCCCGGCGGTGTGGCGGCGGCTGTTCGAGCTGTTCCCCGGCCCGACGCTCGGGCTGAACTTCGACCCGTCGCACCTGGTCTGGCAGCTCATCGACATCCCCCGCGCCGTCCGCGAGTTCGGCTCACGGATCGTCCACGTCCACGCCAAGGACGCTCGCATCGACCGCGACCGGCTGTACGAGGTGGGCGTCACCGGGCTGATGTGGCACACCCCCAAGCTGCCGGGGATGGGCGACGTCGACTGGACGCGCTTCTTCTCGGCGCTGACCGACACCGGCTACAAGGGGCCGGTGTGCGTCGAGGTCGAGGACCGCGCCTACGAGGGCAGCCTGGACGCGCGCATCCGCTCGCTGCGGCAGAGCCTGCGCTTCCTCCGCCAGTGGGTGTGCTAACAGCTGCCCTTGCCCGCTCGTACCGTTGTGAGGACAATCGGCCGGAGAAAGGAGCCGCCGATGAGCCAGACCGTGACCGCCGCCGTACCCTTCGTCACCGTCGCCGACCTGCTCGCTCGTCTCGGGGACATCCCGGCCCGCCGCATCCGCCTGAACCCGCCGCCCGGCCAGGCCACCGAACGCGACCTGCTCACCGAGGCGCACCCCGACCCGCACCTGTGCGAGCTGGTCGACGGCACGTTCGTGGAGAAGGAGATCGGCTTTTTACATGCGGTCGTCACTGCTGACCTGGCCGGTCCGATCGGCAATTACGCCCGACACAATGATCTCGGCATCGTCGTCGGACCCGACGGGGTGATGCGGCTGTTCGAGGGTGTCGTCCGTATTCCTGACCTGTCGTTCATCAGCTGGTCGCGGCTGCCAGGACGGCGGATTCCGACCGAGCCGATTCCGGCGCTGGCGCCGGACCTGGCGGTCGAGGTGCTGAGCGAGGGCAACACCCGCCGCGAGATGGAACGGAAGGTGGGCGAGTATTTCCGCGCCGGCGCCCGGCTGGTGTGGCTGGTCGACCCGGCGCACCGGATCGTCGAGGTCCACACCGCCGCCGACGCGCGCGACGACGCTCACGGCGGCCGACACCCTCGACGGCGGCGACGTGTTGCCCGGCCTTCACGCTGCCGGTCGCGGCGATCTTCGCGCGGCTGACCGGCGAGAGCGGCAACTCCTGACCGGCCACGGCGTCAGCAGCCGCCGCACTTCGGTTGCAACACGAAATAGCCCTGAGTGTTTCGGACACGGACAGGCCGTTCGTAGAACCGGCCGAGGATCATCGCCGGCTGCGCGATCAACCGCAGTTCGTCGCGGGCGTTGCCGAACACCGGCGTGCCCGACGGGTAGTCGAGGATCAGGCACGGCTGGCCGTCGAACCAGCTGGGGCCGACGTGGACGTGCGACGAGGATGGCCGCCGGAAGCCAAGCCAGCGATTCGTGAACGCGCCGTCGGGGTAGAACTCCTTGCCCTTCCACACCAGCCCCTGCACCCGTGCCGTCCGGTACGGATGACGTTTGTCGACACGCAGAATGATCTTGCCGTGCCACGGCCCGACCGGCTGCTCGCACAGCGCGCCGCCGGCGAACAGCTGATCCAGCTCGCACGGACTCATCCGCAGCACCTGCTTGACGGTGAGCGGCGCGGCGCAGGCGTCTGCGGCGGCGTGGTTCGGGAGCAAGCACGCCAGCGGCATCGCGGCAGCGGCGTGGAGGAAACGGCGGCGGCTCGGGCGTTGGCCGAAGGTGTTCGTCATCAGCGGACCCCGCGGTGAGATGCAACGAGGGAGCCATCCGTCGGCGACAGGAGCGTCCGTGCGCTGTTGGCTTTCATCGTCCAACCCGGTGCGGACAATGCATTCCAACCGGCCCGATACTCCCCCGGCCGCTGTCGACGGCAGCGCGGACGACGGATCGCCGCGTTATGCCGCGCTTGCCGACGCCGGCCCCCTGCCCGTCCACCCCACCAGGGCGTAGAAGAGGGCGGCCCCGACCGCGGCGCTGGCGAACGCCGCGACGAACGACCGCTCCGGGCCGAACGCCAGCCACAGCCCGGCGCCGGCCAGCCCCGCCGGCGCGATCAGCACGCTCCGCACTCCCCAGTACAGCCCGACGCCCCGCGCCCGCACCGCCTCGGGAATGCCGTTGGTGATCATCGCCTTGCGCGCCGGCTCGCCGATCTCGCGCAGCCCATAGATCACGAACGCCACCACCAGTCCCCAGCCGTCGGGCAGCGTCACCAGCGCCAGCGGAAACAGCGCGAAGAACACGAACGTCAGGCCAACGAACGGCTTCAGCCCGGTGGTGCGCGTCAGCCGGCCGACCGGCAGGTACGTCAGCAGCGCCGTCGTGTGCTGGATCGCCATCAGCACGCCCACCCAGCCGACCGGCACTTGCCGCACGATCACCAGGTAGAGCGGGATGAACTCGCGGACCAGCTGGTCGCCCCAGCGGACGAACGTCTCGGCCAGCCACAGCGAGCGGATCTCGCGCGGAAACGCGGCGACCACCTGGCGCAACCCGGCGTCGTCCGGCGGCGGCTTGCGGTGCGGCATCCACACCGCCTGCATCGCCAGCGACACCAGCCCCAGCGCCAGCGCCATCACCACCAGCCACCCCATGCCGGCCACCCGCCCGGCCTCGACGCTCGCGGCGTGCCGTCCAGCCCATTCGAGCACCCAGCCGGCGATCAGCGGGCCGAGGATCTTCGGCAGCCGCTTCTGGATCGACTGCACCGCGAACGCCATCCCCTGCCGTGATCGGTCGACCGTCGAGCCGACGGTGGTGAACGTGACCGGCACCGCCAGCGGCTCCCAGCCAAGGATCAGCAGTGCCCCGGCGATCGCCACCGCCGGCCCCGGCGCCACCAGGAACAGCAGGTAGCCGACGGTCGACAGTCCGCCGAACAGCAGCAGCGACCCGCGGTCGCCCAGCCGCGCCGTCAGCCCGCCGCCGCCGACGTAGCAGCCGGCCTCGAACACGTTGCGTAAGAGCGCATAGACGCCCACCAGCACGAGGACGGACGCCGACACCTCGCCGGCGCGCACCGCCTGCCGTTTCAGCTCGCTGGCCGCTTCCAGGTAGACCGACAGAAACGGCTCCCACAGCTGTTCGCCCAGCCCGAAGAACAGCACCGCCAGCAGCACCACCGCCACCGTTCGGTTCAGCGCCAGCAAGTCGGCCAGCGATCGTCCACGCGCGGTCACGACGACTCCGTACAATGGGGGGTGACGGTTCGAAGATTCATCCTAGAGGGTGTCTTTCGCCATGACCGGAAAGCGCGTACTCAGCGTCGGCCAGTGCAGCATGGACCACGGGTCGATCAGCCACCTGCTGCACAGCCAGTTCTCGGCCCGGGTCCTGCCGGTGGCGACCGGCGAGGAAGCGCTCGGGCAGCTCCGCCGCGAGACGTATGCCCTGGTGCTGGTGAACCGGGTGTTCGACGCCACCGGCGAGAGCGGGCTGGACTTCATCCGCACGGTCAAGGGCGATGCGGACCTGGAGGAAGTGCCAATGATGCTGGTGAGCAACTACGCCGAGACGCAGGAGGAGGCGCAGGCCGCCGGCGCCGCCCCCGGCTTCGGCAAGGCCCAGCTGCACGAGCGGCAGACGATCGAGAATTTGCGGCCGTTCCTCGGGGAGAGTTGACACTCGACGGCGGGCACCCACCGGCTCCGGTAAGGCGGACGGTGGGTGGCACGCTCGGAGCGCAGCGACGGGCGTGGATGCGGGTCAAGCGTTCTCCCACACTCACGCCCTTCGCAGAGCCTCAGGGCGTGCCACCCAGAACAGCGCCTCTGTCGGGTGGCACGCTCGGAGCGCAGCGACGGGCGTGGATGCGCGTCACGACCATCCCCACGCTCACGCCTTTCGCAGAGCCTCAGGGCGTGCCACCCAACTGATCACTGGCGGGCGATCACCTGCAGCTTGGCCTGGGCGACGCGGAACGGCACTACCCCCTGCGTCGGGAAGCGCACCTTGACCGTGCGCGTCGCCCCGAAGCCGGTCAGCTCGATCACCTTGCCGACCCCATAGGTTTGATGCCGTACCAGCATGCCGACGATGTACGGCTCGTCGGAGCGCTCCTTCGGCGGCACCGGCAGCGGGATCGCCGTGTCCACCCCGGCGGCCGCCCAGCCGTCGCGGGCGTGCGGCCCGCCGCCGCTGCGGTAGCGATCGGCGGCGGTGGCGATCGGTTGTCCGGCCGAGTCGACCGTCTCCACCGCTTCCGGCGGCAGCTCGTTGAGGAACTGGCTGGGCACCGGGTAGTTCTCCTGGCCGCGGAACTCGCGCTTGAACCGGGCGTGGCTCAGGTACAGCTCCTCCTTCGCCCGCGTCATCGCCACGAACAGTAACCGCCGCTCCTCCTCCACCTCGTCGCGCCGCTCCGAGTCGACTGCCCGCTGGTGCGGCAGGATGCCCTGCTCGACCGCCGCCAGGTAGACGACCGGGAACTCCAGCCCCTTGGCGGCGTGCATCGTCATGATGGAGACGGCATCCTGCGCCTCGTTGAAGTTGTCGATGTCGCTCGCCAGGGTGATGTTCTCCAGAAACTCGGCCACCGTGGCGGCGTTGTCCTGCTCGCCGAACTGCCGCGCCGCGGTGATGAGTTCCTCGACGTTGGCCAGCCGCTGCTGGTCCTCCTCGTCGCCGCTCTCCTCCAGCATGCGGCGATAGCCGGTGCGATCGAGCACCTGCTTGATCAGCTCGTCCGGCTGCGCCCGCAGCAGTTCCTGCAGGCCGACGATCGTCTTGTAGAACTCCTTCAGGGCAACCGTCGTCTTGCCGCGGACGCCGGTGATCCGCTCGGCCTCGCCGCAGGCGGCCAGCAGCGACAGCTGGTTCGTCTCGGCGTATCCCTTCAGGTGGGCGAGGGTGACCTGGCCGATGCCGCGCGACGGCTCATTGATGATCCGCTCGAACGACATGTCGTCGCGCGGGTTGACCAGCAGGCGCAGGTAGGCGATGACGTCGCGGTTCTCCTTGCGGTCGAAGAACGCCAGCCCGCGGACGATCTGGAACGGCACGCGATGACGGACCAGCGCCTGCTCCAGCCCGCGCGTCAGGGCGTTGACTCGGACCAGGACGGCGTGGTCGCGGTAGCGGCGGCGGCCGGCGTGGACGGCGGCGGCGACATGGCGGGCGATGCCGTCGGCCTCGTCCACCCCGGTCGGGTAGACGACCACCTTGACCTTGTCGCCGTGCGGATTCTCGGTGATCAGCTCCTTGGCCTTGCGCTGCAGGTTGTGGCTGATGACGCGACCGGCGGCGGCCAGGATCGACCGGGTGCTGCGATAATTCAGATTGAGCGTGAGCACCCTGGCGGAAGGGAAGTCGCGCTCGAAATTGAGGATATTGGAGATGTCCGATCCGCGGAACTTGTAGATCGATTGATCGGGATCGCCGACCACGCACAGGTTCGGGTGCGTCACCGTCAGCAGCCGGGCGATGCGGTACTGCGCCTGGTTGGTGTCCTGGTACTCGTCGATGAGGACGTAGCGGAAGCGGTCGTCGAGTTCCTGGCGGATCTCGGCGTTGTTCTGCAGCACCAGCGCCGGCCAGTAGATCAGGTCGTCGAAGTCCATGGCGTTGTTGTCGCGCAGCCGCTTCTCGTAGATCGGGTAGACGCGGTCGACCACCTTCTCGAAGAAGTCGCGCGCCCGCGCCGAGTAGGCGCCGGGGCTGATCAGCCCGTTCTTCGCCTTGCTGATGGCGTGCATGAGGCTCTCGGGCGTCACCTTCAGGGCGTTGATCTGGGCGTCCTCGAGCGCCGTCTTGACGACGCGGAGCCGCTCGGACTGGTCGTAGATGGTGAAGTTGCGGTCCAGCCCGAGGCGATCGGCGTACATGCGCAGCAGCCGCGCGCCCATCGAGTGAAAGGTGCTGATCCACACGCCATGGCCGGGGACGAGGGCGTCGATCCGCTGCCGCATCTCGCCGGCGGCCTTGTTGGTGAAGGTGATGGCGAGGATGTTGGCCGGGTGTACGCCGCCGCGGAGCAGGTGGGCCACCCGCCGGGTAATGACGCGGGTCTTCCCGCTGCCCGGCCCGGCCAGGATGAGCAGCGGTCCGTCGACGTGGGTGACGGCCTCTTGCTGGACCTCGTTCAGGTCGGCCAGCAGGTCGCGGTCGGTCATCGGCGTGTCTCTCCTCGCGGTCCCGTCGGCCGGCGGGCGTGAACGGGCTATCAGTGTCAGGACCCGTTCGATTGTACCCGCCCCCCGCCGGTTTGCTAAGATCAGCACAGGAGCTGGCGGGTGAGGCGGCTGTCATGGAAATCGTCGGCATCGGGACCGAGATCGTCGAGTGTCTGCGGATCGGCCGCATGATCGAGCAGCACGGGGAGCTGTTCCTGACCCGCGTGTTCACCGACCGCGAGATCCGTTTCTGCCAGGCCCGCAAGCGCGCCCTGGAGCACTTCGCCGCGCTGTGGGCGGCCAAGGAGGCGGTGCTCAAGGCGCTCGGCCAGCCGTGGCGGCGCGGAATGGAGCTGAGCGACATCGAGGTGCAGCTGGCGGTCGACGAACCGCCGCGCGTCCACCTTGGCGGAGCCACCCGCGAGCTGGCCGAGGGACTGCACCTGGGCGACGTCCTGCTGTCGCTGTCGCACTGCCGCGCCTACGCCACCGCCACCGCCATCGCCGTTCGCGGGTAGCACAGATCTCAGGTTTTTCCTGACATTTTTTGGTGGGGCTTGCTGATCATCCGCCCGCACCGCGCCATCGCGATGTGACCTACAGTTGAGCTAGTTTCTCCCGGTGTCAGTAACGTCGCTGACGCCTCGCGAATGACGCCTGCCGCGGACTGAGAAGTGGGGAGAAACCCCGGGCTGTCAAGGCGGCGGCTCGCACCGGAGTTTGCCATGATCGCCTTTCATTTGCAGTTGTCCGCCTCCGAAGCCCACCAGGGAACGAAGTGGGACCTGACCGGGCCGGTCCGCGTCGGCCGGGTACAGGGGGCAGAGGTGGAGATCGACCACCCGTCGATCAGCCGCCGACACGCCGAGATCAGCCCGTCCGAGCAGGGCTGGGTGGTTCGTGACACCGGCAGTACCAACGGCACCTATTTGAACGGCCTCCGCATCGGCCGGGTGGACCAGCAGCTGCGCGATGGCGACTACCTGACGTTCGGGTCGGTCACCCTGCTGGTGTCGATCGCCGAACCGGCCCCGGCCGGGAAGACCAGCCGGGTGCAGCTGCCGCGCGTGCCGTTCCAGGCGGCGTGGATGGCGAGCGAGGCCGACCCGGCGGCGCCGCCGGCGGAAGACGACATCGTCACCCCGCTCCGCCCGCGGACCGACACGTCGCTGGAACGGGTGTGTTCCGCGATTCTGGAAGAGGCGATCGACGCCCTCGACGGGCTGGCCGGCTTCCTGGCGTTGCAGGACGCCGGTACCGGCCGGCTCCAGGTCCGGACCCGATCCGGAAGTCGAGCGTCGACGGACGAGGTGGCGACGGCCGAGCAGGTGTACCGCACCGGGCAGTCCACGCTGGCGGCCGACCGGCGGGCGGTCTACGCCCCCGTTCGCACCACCGATCTGAAGCTGGGGGTGTTGCAGGTCAGCCGCCCCGCTGCCGATGCGCCGTTCCGCGACCGCGACCTGATCATCGCCGACGCGCTGGCGGCGCGGGCCGGCACCGACCTGCAGTCGATGCGGTCGTCGGTCGGCACGCAGCAGGGGCTGATCCTGTCCGCTGTCATCGCCCTGGCCCAGGCGGTCGAGCTGCGCGACGAGTACACCGGCGGCCACACCCAGCGAGTAACCGACTACGCACTGCTGCTGGCCGACGAGCTGGGGGTGTCGGCGACCGAGCGCTATCACCTGCAGGTGGGCACGCCGCTGCACGACATCGGCAAGATCGGCATCGCCGACGCGCTGCTCCGCAAGCCGTCCCGGCTGACCGCCGACGAGTACGAGGTGGTGAAGAACCACACCCTCCGCGGGGCCGCCATCGTCGAGACGATTCCCGACCTGGTGCCGATTTTACCGATCGTTCGCAACCACCACGAGCGCTACGACGGCAAGGGCTACCCGGACCGGCTTCGGGGGGAGCAAATCCCGTGGCTGGCGCGGATCGTGGCGGTGGCCGACACGTTCGACGCGCTCACGTCGGACCGGCCGTACCGGCCGGCGATGCCCCTGGACGCGGCATTCGCCGAGGTGCAGGCCGGGGCCTGCACCCAGTTCGACCCGCGCTGCGTCGCTGCCTTCGGCCGGCTCCGTCCCCAGCTGGAGGCGATGCTGCTGGAGAGCGCGCAGGTGGTCCAGACGGCGCGGCCGTCCGACGTCCTGCGCATTCGCCAGGAGCTGGCCGGGGTATAGCGAGAAGTGCTTCAGCCCCCCAACCGTTCGGCGAAGGTCGTCGACACCGAGACCCTCGACGATCGGTAGGGGGGACGAACTCCCGGGGCACCGCCCGCGCCGGTTGGCACCGCGCGGGCGGCGCCGTACAAAGAAGGGTCGAACCACCCTGGCTCGCTTCTTTGTGTTACGGGAGGAACGCCGAATGTCGCTGGTCACCAAGCCGGCCCCCGACTTCACCGCCGACGCGGTCGTCAACGGGCAGTTCAAGCAGCTCAAGCTGTCCGACTACAAGGGCAAGTACGTCGTCCTGTTCTTCTACCCGCTCGACTTCACCTTCGTCTGCCCGACCGAGATCGTCGCCTTCAGCGACCAGCTCGACGAGTTCACCAAGCGCGGCTGCGAGGTGATCGCGGTGTCGGTCGACAGCAAGTTCTCGCACCTGGCGTGGGTGAACACGCCGCGCAAGCAGGGCGGACTGGGCGACATCCGCTATCCGATCGTCTCCGACCTGAACAAGACCATCTCGCGCGACTACGGCGTGCTGCTCGACGGCGCCGGGGTGTCGCTCCGGGGGCTGTTCCTGATCGACAAGAACGGCATCGTCCGCCACGCGCTGATCAACGACCTGCCGCTCGGCCGCAGCGTCACCGAGGCGGTCCGCACCCTCGACGCCCTGCAGCACTTCGAGCAGCACGGTGAGGTGTGCCCGGCCAACTGGAGCAAGGGCGAAATGGCGATGAAGCCCGACGTCCAGGGGTCGAAGCAGTATTTCGAGAAGGCGAACAAGTAAGCGCGGCAGTTCAGAACTGCAGCGAACACGTCACCTGCCAGTGCTGCCGGTCGGTCCGCACCGGGCCAACCGGCAGCACCACCGCGCTGGACACCCACCAGTTGTCCGCCATCTGGTAGTGCAGCCCCGGCAGCATTTCCCACACCGGCGTCAGCCGCCGATCCGTCCCCTCGGTTTCTCGCCGCATCGTCCCCAGCGCGCCGAACGACAGGTACAGTCCGTTGAACAGGTCAGTCGGGTCGTCGCCGAGCGGTTTCTGCACCGCCACCCCGTACTGCAGCGCCCGCCGGACCGGCCGGGCGGCGTGGTTCATCAATGGCAGGTTCTTGCCGACGAACGCCTGGATCGCCGTGCCCTCGTCGAGCGCGTGGTAGAGCGATAGCGCCGGCGTGACCACCGTCGGCCCCAGGTGATCGGGCAGCCCGTCGAACTGCAGCCCGGCCGGCGTCACCGCCTGGAGGCCCAGGCTGCACGCCGTCCGCGCCGTGTCGAACAGCTGCACCTGGGTGTTCACCCGTGTGTAGCCGACCCCGCCGGGGTCGCCGGCGCGGCGGAGGTCGAGGAACGGGTTGTCGTTGCCGGCCGACACGTTCAGCCAGTCGAGGTCGCCGTCGTCGGCCGCCGGCGCGCTGGACGGCTCGTCCGTCTCCAGCCCCGGCGTGTCGCACAGGAAGCCGGGCTGGATGCAGAACAGCCGGACGCGGTGCGGCGGCGCGGCGGTCCCGACCGGCGGCGCCGCCCACGCGGTCGCCGGCAGCCGCGGCGCGTCGGCGGCGAGCGGCTGCCACAGCGACGGTACGTCGACGAGCGGGGCGTCGCCGCGCGCGACGGACCCGGCCAGTGCCAGCGCGGCCAGCACGGCCAGGCGACATCCCTCGGCGATGACGACGGGGCGGGCCATGAGCGATCCGGCGTCGGGGTGGTGGTTGGGAGAAGCGGGGCAGCTTTCGCGGGGTGCGGCTTCGATCATCCCCTCCATATCGACACCCACGGACAGGAACAAGAGCGCATTGTCGGCACGACGCCTCGGACCGCCAATCGGCGGAGGCAGCGGGGCGGGAGAAGTGGACGTCGCGTTCTTGTCAGCGGCGCGAGGGTGGGTTATCGTAAAACGGTCCACTCGGGGGAGGGGGTCCATCCGTGCATCATCACGTCGATTGCGGCGAGCTGGAACAGGCGCTGGAGCAGGCGGCCGACCTGCTGCGGCGGGCCGACCGGGTGGCGGTATTGACCGGCGCCGGCGTGTCGGTCGAGAGCGGCGTGGCCACCTTCCGCGGCCCCAGCGGACTGTGGGAAGGGCACCGCGTCGAGGACGTCGCCACCCCCGAGGCGTTCGAGCGCGCCCCGCTGATGGTGTGGCGGTTCTACAACGCCCGGCGCAACGCGCTGCGCGAGGTGCGGCCGAACCCCGGCCACCGCGCCCTGGCCGAGCTGGAGAACCGCTGGGGCAGCGATCGCTTCGCGGTGGTGACGCAGAACATCGACGGGCTGCACCGGGCCGCCGGCAGCCGCAACGTGCTCGAGCTGCACGGCCGGCTCAGCCGCGTCCGCTGCATCGGCTGCGGACTGGTCGAGGACCGGCCCGGCGAGGTGCTGCCTGAGCTGCCGCGCTGCAGCGAGTGCGGCGAGCTGCTGCGGCCGGACATCGTCTGGTTCGGCGAGCCGCTGCCGCAGGACGTGTGGCTGGAGGCGTGTACGCAGACCGCCCGATCGGCCTGCTTCCTGGTCGTCGGCACCAGCGCCCAGGTCTACCCGGCCGCCGGGCTGATCGACATCGCCCGCGAGGCCGGCGCCGCCGTCCTCGAATTCAACCCCGAGCCGACCGCCGCCAGCGGCCGCGCCGACGTTCGCCTGGCCGGCCCGTCCGGGCGGATGCTGCCGGAGCTGGTGCGGCATCTGTGACCCCATCGTCCGACGGGAAGGGAGCGAGAAGGGATACCCTCCTCGCATGACCCACCCAACGCGGGAGACTGCACGACCATGACGGCGACGATCCTCGACGGCAAACAACTGGCCCAGCGGATGCAGGCGGAGCTGACCGTCGACGTGGCCCGATTCGTCAACAGCACCGACGTCCGTCCCGGCCTGGCCGCCGTGCTGGTCGGTGAGAACCACCCCGGCCGGCTGTACGTCCGCAACAAGCAGCGCGCCTGCGAAACCGTCGGCATCGCCAGCTGGCTGCACGAACTGCCCGGCAACGTCACCCAGGCCGAGCTACATGCCGTCATCGGCCGTCTGAACGCGGACCCGGCGGTCCACGGCATCCTGGTGCAGCTACCGCTGCCGAAGCGGCTCGACGAGGACGCGGTGACCGACGCCGTTGCCCCGCTCAAGGACGTCGACGGGTTCAGCCCGACCAGTCTCGGCCTGCTGGCCGCCGGCCGGCCGCGCTTCCTCGCCTGCACCCCTTATGGTGTTCTGCAGATCCTCGACCGGCACGGTTACGACGTGGCCGGCAAGCACGTCGTCGTCGCCGGCCGCAGCAACATCGTCGGCAAGCCACTGGCGTTGATGCTGGCCCGCAAGGGCGTCGACGCCACCGTCACGCTCGTTCACAGCCGCACTCCCGACATCGGCCGGTTCACGCGCCAGGCCGACGTGGTGGTGATGGCGATCGGTCAGCCGGATTACCTCAAGGCCGACATGGTGCGACCGGGCGCCGTGGTGATCGACGTCGGCATCAACCGGCGGCATGACAGCACCTGGACCGGCGACGTCGATTACGCCGGTGTCTCGGCGGTGGCCTCGGCGATCACCCCGGTACCCGGCGGGGTCGGGCCGATGACCATCACGATGTTGCTGTACAACACCCTGCAAGCCGCGCGCCTGCAGCACGAGGGCGATGCGTCGCGCTGATCGAATCATTCTTATCTCTACTATTCCTATCTTCCCAGGGTTTACACCCTGGGCTATTGACTGTCGCCCCTTCGGGGCTTGGAAGCGGCGCCGAAGCGTCTTAGCCCCGAAGGGGCGGATGTGAACAGCCCAGAATGCCGCTTCGTACGGATCGAAAATATCTTATTTCTTCTCTTCCTATCTTCTTATTCTTCTTTCTGATCTTTCTTTGTGTTCTTCGTGTCCTTTGTGGTTCCCCTCTTCCTTACATATTCGTCGCTGGCTCCTGCTGGGTCAGGCAGTGGAGGGTGCCGAGTCCCCAGATGAGGTCGACGGCGTGGATGCCGATGACGTCGCGGCTGCGGAAGACCTTGGCGAGCGTGGTCAGGGCGAGGCGGTCGCGCGGGTCGTTGAACGTCGGCACCAGGACGCAGCGGTTGCCGACGTAGAAGTTGGCGTAGCTGGCCGGCAGCCGGTGGTCATCGAAGTACAGCGGCGCCGGCATCGGCAGCGGCACGACTTCCAGCGGCCGGCCCTCGACGTCGGTCATCGTCCTGAGCCGTTCCAGGTTCTCCTGCAGCGGCTCATAGTTGGCGTCGTCGCTCTCCTCCTCGACCGCCGCCACCACCGTGCGCGGGCCGATGAAGCGGGCGACGTCGTCGACGTGGCCGTGCGTGTCGTCGCCGGTGATGCCACGGTTCAGCCACAGCACCTTCTGCACGCCGAGGTAATCGCCCAGCACCTGCTCGACGTCGGCGCGGGACAGGTCGGGGTTTCGCGCCTGCTGCTCGCCGAGCAGACATTCCTCGGTGGTCAGCAGCAGTCCCTGGCCGTTGACGTCGATGCTGCCGCCCTCCAGCACCACGCGTCGCCCACCGCGTTCCGGCTGCCAGCGGGCCAGCCCCAGGTGGCCGGCGATCTGTTCGGGTAGCCGGTCGTCATTCTGCCAGTTGTCGTACTTGGCCCAGGCGTTGAAGTGCCAGTCGAGGATGGCGCGGTCGCCCGACGGGTTGGTGACGAAGGTCGGCCCGGAGTCGCGCGTCCACACCCGGTCGGTGGCGAACGGCACGAAGTCGACGCGGCTGAGGTCAACGCCGGCGCGGCCGAGCATCGTTCGCGCCTCCTTCTCCTGCGGCGGCAGTGCCAGGATACGCACCCGTTCGCCTTTGTGCAGCGCGCGGACGATCTCGACGTAGACCCACGGGATCGGCTCGAAGCGATCGGGCCAGTCGGTGCGCTGGTGCGGCCAGGCGATCCAGGTGGCGGCGTGCGGCTCCCACTCGGCGGGCATGCGGTAGCCGAGTTTCGCCGGGTACGGGGGGGTGCGAAGCAGCGGAGACGGTGTCATGACAGGGGCCGCATAGGAAGGACAGATCGGCCCGGTCGCCGGCGGACGCGGTGTCGCGGCAGCGGGCCACCGTCTAGGATAGGAGGTAAACACCCGGCCCGTCAGGGTTGGTTCGAGGTTCCCGCGATGCCGTCCGTCCCCCCGCCGTTCGACTTTCGCCCGCTGCCGCTGCTCGGCAACCCCCACGTCCAGACGCTGCTCGGCGCCTTCCTGCCCGGCGGCGGCTGTCCACCGCCCGAGCGGCGCCACGTCCTGCCGTTTGCCGACGGCGACGCCGTGGTCCTGCACGAGAACGCACCGCCCGGGTGGCGGCCAGGCGAGCCGATGGCGCTGCTGGTGCATGGGCTGACGGGATCGCACCGCTCGACGCACATCCGCCGGCTGGCGGCGCTGCTACTGGCGCGGGGGGTGCGGGTGTTTCGCATCGACCTGCGCGGCGCCGGCGAGTCGCTGCCGCTGGCGCGGCAGACGTATCACGCCGGCCGATCGGAGGATTTGCGCGCGGCGCTCGGCCTGCTGCACCGTGACAGCCCGCTGTCACCGCTGCTGCTGTTCGCCCTGTCGCTGGGTGGGGCGCAGGCGCTGAAGCTGGCCGGTGAGGCGGCGGACAACCCGGTGCCGGGGCTGGCGCGGGTGGCGGTCATCAATCCGCCGATCGACCTGGAACGGTGTTCGGCGCTGATTGCGCTGCCGCGCAACCGCGTCTACGAGCGACAGTTCGTCCGCGATTTGGTGCGCCTGGCCGAACGGCGGCAGGCGGCCTTCCCGGACCTGCCGCCGCTGCGGTTCCCGCGCCGAATGACGCTCCGCGATTTCGACGAGCTGTACACCGCCCCACGGAATGGTTTCGCCGGCGCCGCCGACTACTACCAGCGGTCGTCGTCCTTCCCGCTGATCCCCCGGATCACGGTGCCGACGTTGATTCTGACGGCGCGGGACGACCCGTTCATTGCGGTGGCGCCTTTCGAGGAGTTGCAGGTGCCGGGGCACGTCGAGGTGACGATCGTGCCGCAGGGCGGACACGTCGGGTTCGTCGGCTGGGACGGCGCCGGCGGCATCCGCTGGGCCGAGCGCCGCGTCGTCGACTGGGCCGTCGACGGGGTGCGGGCGCAGGCACGGTGACAGTCCCGTCACGTCTGTTCGGCGGGTTGTACTCCCGGTTCCAACCGAACAATGTGGCGCATCGACACAATGTCGTATCGCTGCGCCGTTCCCGGATCGCGGGGGTCCGGGTAGCCGATGACTGCGGAGGCGTGTGCGACTAACACCATCTCCGGGTGCCGCACCTCGTAAGTGGTGCCGTCGGTAGTGACGACGCGGAACGGCACGAACGGCCGCGCCCGCAACAGGGTGTGAAAGTCAGCCGGGGCCATGACGAAGCCTCCTCCTGTTCCGGTATTCTATTGTTGGCCGTCTTCATCCTGTCAAGGAATCCATGCGGAAGTGGACAAGGGCCGTCCCCTGGCGCGCCGGGTAGCTTGTTGACGACGGCGCGCGAGGACGGCAGAATACGTACCGTCCGCAGGGGCCAATCCCAGTTTCCCGCATTCGGACGCCGCACGCGCGCTTCTTCGGTCGCTGATTCAGAGAGGTGGATCCGCCCATGTCCGAATCGATCCAGTCGCCGGAACTGAACCTCGACGCACTCACGCACTTCGCAGCGTATCAGCTGCACTCCGGGGTCGACCCGAGGGTGATACGGGAGAAACTGGTCGAACGCGGGATGGATCATGACACGGCGACGACGCTGCTCGTCGGCATGGTAGAAGCGCGGCGGCGGGCGATCAAGGTGGCCGGGACGCGAAACCTCCTGTACGGGACGCTGATCCTCGTCGCCGGCGGGTTGGTGACCGCGTTGAGCTACCAGGCGGCGGTACTCGCGGGCGGCGGCAGCTACGTCATCGCTTCGGGGGCGATCGTGGTCGGCGCGTTCAAGATTATCCACGGCCTGTTTCAGCTGGCATGGAAGTAGGAGAGGCACGGAAGGTGCAACTCCCTGCCTGACCGCTCACCCCGCCGCTTTGCGCTCGGCGTTGAGGCGGTTCAGCTTGTTGTACATCGTCTTCAGGCTGATCCCCAGCTCGGCGGCGGCCGACGTCTTGTTGCCGCCGTGCTTCTCCAGCACGCGCAGCAGGTGCTCGATCTCGATCTCCTCCAGCGTCCGCGGCGTCTGATCGACCGGGGCGGCCATCAGCGCCGGGCCGCGAACCGTGCCGACGACGCGGCGGACCAGGTGCGGCAGGTGTTCCGGCGTGATCCGCCTGCCGCCGGCCAGAATGAAGGCGTGCTCCATCACGTTGGCCAGCTCGCGGACGTTGCCCGGCCAGTCGTGCTCCTGCAACACCTTCATCACCTCCGGCGACAGCAGCGGCGCCACCGCCTCCACCGGCCGCTGGGCGGCGCGGGCGAGCAGGTGAACGGCCAGGTGAGTGATGTCCGGCCGGCGCTCACGCAACGGCGGCAGGCGCACCTCGAAGGTGTTGATGCGGAAGTACAGGTCCTCGCGGAACTGGTCGTCCTGAATCATCTGCCGCAGGTCGCGATTGGTGGCGCACAACACACGCACGTCGGAGCGGAACGGCTGCGAATCGCCCACCCGGCGGACTTCCTTCGACTCCAGGAAGCGCAGCAGCTTCACCTGCACGTTCTTCGGTAGCTCGCCGACCTCGTCGAGGAACACCGTGCCGCCGTTGGCGACTTCAAAGATCCCTTTATGATCCTTGTCAGCGCTGGTGAACGCCCCGCGGCGGTGGCCGAACAGCTCGCTCTCGACCAGGTGCTCGGCCAGCGCTCCGCAGTTGACCGGGATGAACGGCATGGTGGCCCGCCGCGACAGCTGCCACAGGGTGCGGGCGGCCAACTCCTTGCCGCAGCCGGTCTCGCCCAGGATCAGCACCGTCGCGTCGGTCGGCGCCACCATCGCCAGGAAGCGGTTCACTTCCTGCATCGCTGGCGCGGCGCCCACCATGATGCTCGGCCCCTCGGCCTTCTGCACCCGGCTCTCCAGCGCCAGGTTCTTGTGCTTCAGATCGCGGCGGTCGGCGGCACGGGTGAGCACCGCCTCGATGTCGGCCAGCTTGCACGGCTTGGTGATGTAATCGGCCGCTCCCAGCCGCATCGCCATCGTCGCCGTCTCGATGCTGGCGTGCCCGGTCATCACCACCGCCTCGGTGTCCGGGCTGACCTTTTTCAGAACCTCCAGCACTTCCAGTCCCGACATGCCGGGCATGCGCAGGTCGAGGATGGCGGCGTCGAACGTCGTCTTTTCGAGCGTCTTGACCGCCGTTCGGCCGTCGGGGCAGACGGTCACCTCATGGCCCAGCCGCGGCAGCTCGGACTTCATGAACTCGCGGAGCGAGGTCTCGTCGTCGACGAACAACACCCGCAGAGCGCGGTGCGTCCCTGCACCGGGATGGTTTGCGGCTCGGTTCATGGCACTGTCTGTCATGCTTCCCGCTCCCTTGCCGGGGCGCCGTCCCTGGCGCCCCCCGCCACGTCACGCTGCCTGGAGGGGAGCAGCGCTCCCGCCCCGGCTTCCCGCCTGAGCACCCGGCCGCGACCCGCCGACCGTCAGCTCCGTCACCGGCTCGACCGGCTGCACCGGCAGCCGTACCACGAACGTGCTCCCCTGCCCCGCCCCGGCGCTGGACGCCTCGATCTCGCCGCCGTGCTGGCTGATGACCAGGTGGCTGATGGTCAGCCCCAGCCCGGTTCCCTTGCCGGTTCGGCTGCGCGTGAAGAATGGCTCGAAGATGTTCTCCAGCACTTCCGCCGTCATGCCGCAGCCGGTGTCGCTGAAGCGCAGCTCGGCGCGGTCGCCGCGCTGCGTCAGCCGGATCGTCAGCCGGCCGGCCTCGTCCATGCTCTCCAGCGCGTTCACCACCAGGTTGAGGATGACCGACTTGATCTCCTCGGCGTGGACCCACGCCGTCACTCGCCCGCCGCGGTCGGCGGCGGCCACCTCGAAGGCGATCTGCTTGCCGCGGTGGTTGGGCAGGTGCTGGGTGACGTCGAGCACGGCCTGCACCAGCTCGCGCAGGTCGGCCGTCTCCCGCCGCGGCTCGCCGGTGCGGCTGAACTCGAGCAGCCGCTCGGTGATGCTCTTGCAGCGGAACGCCTCTTCCTGGATCATCCGCAGGTATTTGCCGAACACCTGCTGTTCCTCGGTCTGCCGGCCGGCCAGCCGCAGTCCGTGCAGCAGCCCGCCCAGCCGCGCCTCCAGCGCCTCGCCGCAAAAGGCGATGCTGGCGAGCGGGTTGTTGATTTCGTGCGCCACGCCGGCGGCGAGGAAGCCGACCGACGCCAGCCGTTCCGAGCGCACCAGCTGGCGGCTTCGCTCGTTGACCTGCCGGGCCAGGTCGTTGTACAGGGCATTCAGCCGGCCGAGCATGTCGTTGAACGCTCGCGCCAGGTCCTCCATCTCGTCGCCGGAGTGCAGGTCGATGCGGTGCCCCAGGTCGCCACGCGCCACCCGGCCGACGCCCGCCTCCAGGTCGCGGATCGGGTTGAACACCCAGGCGTAGAACGAGCGCATCAGCCCGGCCATGATGAGCAGCCCGACCACGCTCGCCGGCACGACGATCCACAGCGACACCTGGTAGTGGCTGCGCGACTCGTACATGCGGCGGCCCAGCTCGTCCTTGATGTGGTCGCGCAGGTCGAGCGCATCGCGGCGAAGGGTCGTCATCGGGTCGGCCAGTTTCTCCATGTGCAGTCGTTTGCGCTCCGAGTCGGACAGCATACCGCCACGGGCCTGGCGGACCCGCTCGTCGACTGCGCGCTGGAACCCGGTCAGGTCCTCGCCCAGCCGGACGATCAGCTCCTTCTCGAACATCCCGTTGTCGTGGTCGCGGCCGTGTGCCAGCGTCTCCTTCAGCTGCTCCTGGTAGGCGTCCAGGGCGTCGCGGAGCTTGCGGACCTCGCCGGTCAGGCGGTCCGGGTGGTCGACCAGTCCGGCGGCGGTCTCCGGGGCAGTCAGCTCGGTAACGCTGGTGCGCAGCTCCTCGGCGGCGAACAGCTCGGCCAGCTTGGCGCGGATGCTGTTGGTGGTCTGGTAGTACGACCACAGCCCACGCAGCGTGCCGCCCAGGAGCAACGCCATGATGCACACGACGAGTCCCAGGCCGAGCAGCAGTTTGTGCCGGATGCGCCAGCGTGAGGCCACGGAAGACCTCCTTCCCCCGGTCCGCCCCCGGAGCGACAACGCCGGCGAACTGCACGGCCGCTGCCATCCCCCTCCGGAGTATCGACCGGGGCGGACTTTACCAGAACCCTCGGTGGCGCGGGAGATCAAGTTTTCACGTCGCCGGACCGGGTTTGCGGCGATTCCCCGGCTCCACCAGCTTGCCGCCGCGTCGGGGAAAGGAGGGCAACCGGCGCAAACGAGGGCGGGCGGCCGACCCCCGTCAGCCGCCCGCCGGCACCTCACCCTGGTGCGTCGCTCAGTGGGGGCAATACGGCCCCAGCTGTACCCCCAGCCAGCGCTGCATCGCCGGCAGCATCGACAGCGCCGTCTTCTCGTCGTGCTTGCCGTCGGGCCGGTAGTCGACCGTCACCTCGATTCCCCGCTCGCGAGCGCGGTGCAGGAAGCTCTCCACCTGGGCGTCGATGTTGAACTCGTCCTTGCCGCCATAGCCGATGTACAGCTGGAACAGCCCCGGCGGGACGGGGATGCTGTCGAGCATCTCGATCGGGTTCTCGCGGGCCACCAGCTCACTCATGTCCGGGTTGCGCCGGCCGTACAGCGGGTACATCATGCTCTGCATGCGGACCTTCACCATCCCGCCATAGAACCGGCCGACCACCTCGCGACCGTGCGTGAAGTCGGTCCGCCAGCCCCAGCAGCCCGGATCGAAGTCGTCGAAGTATTTGCCGCGACAACTCACCCAGCGCAGGTTCAGCGGCGGGAAGGCGCTGGCGACGACGCGGAACTTGTCCGGGAACTTGAACGCCTTGGCGAACGCCGCCCCGCCGCCCATCGACACCCCCAGCAGGGCGTGCGCCTCTGGCTCCGGGCGTATCGGGAAGTGCGTCAGCAAAAACGTGTAGACGTCGTTGACCAGAAAGTCCTCGAAATTGCCCAGCTTGCTGTTGCGAAAAAACGTGCCGGTGGTGGCGATGCAATCGAGGCCGTGAACGCTGGCGTCGGGGCCGGCGATGATCACGGGCGGCAGCCGTCCGCAGGCGATCGCCTCGTCGAACCGCGGCACCGCGATGTCGACAAAGCTCACCTCGTCCTGCAAAAACCC
Organism: Gemmataceae bacterium; assembly: GCA_046350215.1. GTDB lineage: Bacteria > Planctomycetota > Planctomycetia > Gemmatales > Gemmataceae > JAXMAU01. The sequence continues at coordinate 142,256 of JAXMAU010000004.1, forward strand.
GTGCATGTAGATCGCCAGCGGATACTGCTTGTGCGGGTCGTAGCCCGGCGGCAGGTAGACGTACAGGTCGCGCCGCTCGCCCAGCGCCGGCGACCAGATTCGCCGATCCTGGCCGTGGTTGTGCGTGAAGTCGACCACCCGTCCATGCAGCTTGCGGTGCAGCCGGTCGAGCTTCCGCGGCCGGGGCAACAGGTGGGCCGACGCCGGTTCGGTGTTACCCAGGATGACAAGGAACAACACCACGAACCCCAGCCAGGCGATGCGCTTCACGGATGACTCCCCTGCCAACAGATCCGCACTCCGGGCACAGTTGGTTATCGATCCGGCCGGGTCGGTGAAGTTCGACAATCTGGGAAGCCTGGGAGGGATGGTGAACCGGCAGACGCTGCCGTCGACGCGACAGGCACGGCCGGCGCATTCGGCCGGTACGGCCCCGCCTGCTTGTCGCCCGACGCGGGTCGGCCTAGGATTCGCCGCGGGGGGCGCACGCGAAGCGGAGGAGGCACGTCTCATGCGATGGCGAACGATGGTCCTCGGCCTGCTGGCCGTGGTTGGTGCGATTCCCGCGGCCCGCGGCGCCGAGGCCGGCTGGTTCCCGTTTGTCCTGCCGTGGGACGACGACAGCCGCACCGCCGTCCACGTCGGCGCGCTGCTCCCGACACCAGCCGGCGGCGACGGCTTCCTGCAGGCCCGCGACGGCCATCTGGTCGACGGCAAGGGCCGACGGGTCCGTCTGCTCGGCGTCAACTTCGTCTTCGGCGCCAACTTCCCCAACAAGCCGGACGCCGCCAAACTGGCGGCGCGGATGCGCAAGTTCGGCATCAACATCGTCCGCCTGCATCACATGGACTTTTACCACGCGCCGCGCGGCATCTTCGACCCGGCGTACCGCGACAACCAGCATCTCGACAAGGAACAGCTCGACCGGCTCGACTACCTCGTCCACCAGCTGAAAGAGCACGGTATCTACGTCAACGTCAACCTGCACGTCTCGCGGCACCTCAACGCCGCCGACGGCTTCCCCGACACCGACGGCCTGCCGCGGCTGGGCAAGGCGGTCAGCTACTACGAGCCGCGGATGATCGAGCTGCAGAAGAAGTACGCGAAGGACCTGCTCGACCGCGTCAACCCGTACACCAAGACGCGCTACACCGAGGAGCCGGCGGTGGCGGTGATCGAGCTGACCAACGAGGACACGCTGTTCGGCGAGGCGTGGGAAGCACCCTGTCCACGCTGCCGCGCACGCACCGCGCCGAGTTGACGCGGCAGTGGAACGCCTGGCTCAAGGAGCGCTACGGCAGCACCGCGGCGCTGCGCACCGCCTGGAAGGCGACGGGCACCGTTGCCAGTAAGGAATTACTGACGAGTGGCGCGAAGAGCTGGCACCTGGAGCAGCACCAGGGGGCGAAGGGCGGTGCTGCAGGCGGCTGCCGCCGACCGGCCGGAAGGGGTCCCGGGGGCCGGTGCTGAAGGTGGGCGTTTCGACCGGCTCGGCCAGGCGTCGTGGCATGTGCAGATGAACCAGTCCGGGCTGCGGCTGCGCGACGGCCAGCTGTACACCGTCGCCTTCCACGCCCGCGCCGACCGCAAGCGGCCGGTGTCCGTCTCCGCCAGCATCGCCGCCGACGACTGGCACAACATCGGCCTGCAGGAAGAGGCCCTTCTGGATCGCGAATGGCGATCGTTCCGGTTCGTGTTCACCGCCGCCGACACCCTGCCGGAGCCGCAACCGGCTGGTGTTCGGGCTGGGGCAGGCGGGCGGCACGGTCGAGCTGGCCGGCGTCAGCCTGCGGCCCGGCGCCGTCGGTGCCCTGGCGCCGGACGCCAGCGTGGAGAAGGGAACGGTGCCGCCCGCCCGGCCGTCCGCCAGCCCCACCGGCCAGGACTGGATCGCCTTCCTGATCGACGTCGAGAAACGCTACACGGTCGGGTTGAAGGAGTACATCCAGAACGACCTGAAGTCGAAGTCGCTGGTGCTCTGCTCGCAGGCCAGCTACGGCGGCCTCGGCGGCGCGCTGCGCGAGCGGAGCGCCGACTTCACCGACATGCACTCCTACTGGGAGCACCCGCACTTCCCGCGCCGGCCGTGGGACGCGAATGACTGGCGGATCGACAACAAGGCGATGGTCCGCCACAAGTCGGCCGGCACCATGCCGGGGCTGGCGCACTACCGGCTGGCTGGTCGGGCGTTCACCGTCAGCGAGTACAACCACCCGGCGCCGAACGACTACCAGGCCGAGTGCGTGCCGCTGCTGGCCGCGTTCGCCGCCTGGCAGGACTGGGATGGCGTCTACCTGTTCGACTACACCGGCGACCGCGACCACCTGGCCGAAACGCGCGTCCGCGGCTTCTTCTCGATCGACAGCAACCCGGCCAAGATGGCGCTGATGCCGGCGGCGCGCTGCTGTTCCACCGCGGCGACCTGCGCCGGCGGCGGCAACGACCGAGCGCGCGTGCCGACCGGCAGCGTGCCCGCCCTGCTGGGGCGGTACGGCCCGAACATCGCCCGGCTGTGGTCGGCCGCCGGCAGCCCGCCGGAGGAAGTGTTGACGCACCGGCTGGCGCTGGCGTTCGTCGACGGCACCGGCGCCCCCACCCTGAACCGGCAGGGCAAGCCGGCCGACAATCCGCCGCTGCGGCTGACCGGTGCCGGAACCGATAAGGCACTACTGACCGTTGATGCTCCGGCGTCGAAGCTGCTGGTCGGCGCCCTCGCCGGGCGCAGCGTGGACGTCGGCGGCCCGACGGTGGCGGTGCCCGCTGACGGGCCGGCCTTCGCCGTCGTCGCACTGTCGGCGCTCGACGGGCAGGCGACGGAGAAGTCGCGCTCGTTGCTGCTGACCGCCGTCGGCCGGGTGGAAAACGAGGGCATGGGCTGGAACGAAACGCGGACGTCGGTCGGCAATCGCTGGGGCAAGGGGCCGGCGCGGGCGCAGGGGATTCCCGCCACCGTGACGCTGCCGACCGGCGGCAAGACGGTGACCGTCCACGCCCTCGACGGCACCGGCAAGCGCGCCGGCCGGGTGCCGGTGACGCTGGCCGACGGCAAGGCGACGTTCGCGATCGGCCCCAGCCATCGCACGCTGTGGTACGAGATCGCGGTGGACGCGGAGTAACCGGGGCGGGGGATACCAGCGGCGGCGGGCGCCTTTTTCGCGAATCGAGCGGCCATGTCCGTCACAACCGGGGGGGGCGGTCGTAGTAGGTCGTACACGCGACCCTCTATCTTCTTCCGCCAACCCCCGGTGCCAGGCCATGCTGCTCTCGCTCCTCCGCCGCTGCGCGCAGGCGTGCTCGAACCGCGCGCCACACTCCCGTCCGGCTTCTCCCCGCCCGCAGTTCCGGCCCCGGCTGGAGGGGCTGGAGGCCCGCGAGGTGCCCGCCGCCGTGGTGCCGCTGGCGGTGCAGCAGGCCTCCCTCGCCGCTCAGGTCGCCTCCGCTCAGCCGAACGCGGTGGCGAGCAACGCCGCCAACCCCGGCGCTGTCTACGAGGAGTCGCTCAAGTACCTGTGGCAGATCGTCAAGCTCACCCGCAACGCCTGCCAGGCGCCGTACCTGGCGTATGAGTTCGGCCACAACGAGGACGGGTTCGCCCTGGCCAACGAGCACAAGATCCGCCGGCTGGCGTCGGCCGGGCAGATCTTCGACGACTGCATGCAGGCCCGCAAGAAGATCGTCGAAGCGGTGAAGTTCTACGAGCTGGCGCGCTCGGCGAGCGGGGACACGCAGAAGCAGTTGATCCAGATCGCCAACGACTTCATGGCCCAGGCCAGCGCCCTCGCCTATCCGGCCGAGAAGCGCTGGTACGACCTGTGGAACAAGTACTGGGGCGAGGGCTGGAAGGCGCTGGCGCGCTACGACATCGACTGGGTGCGCGAGCACTTCCCGAACGCCTGGCCGAACCTGAAGAACTACGTCGTCCTCGGCCCCGGCACCGGCATCTTTACCTTCAAGCCCGACAACAACAAGCTGCTGTACACGCCGGGGCAGTACAACTGCTTCGCCTGGTCGGTCGGGCTGACGAACAACTACTTCTTCCCCGACAACTACGCGGACATGCACCGATTCTTCGCCGCCCGCCGGTTCACCGCCTACGCTTCGCTCACCCCGCGGCTGCTCAACCCACGGCTGTACCAGACGGTAGCGGTGTACGGGTATCCGGACCCGGCCACCGGCCGGATGATCTACACCCACGCGGCGCGGCAGGAGGTGACGGGGAAGTGGACGAGCAAGCTGGGCGAGCTGGGGCTGATCCAGCACGACACCGCGCAGGACATCGCCGGCGGCAACTGGGGCCAGGTCGTCCGCTACTACTACCGGCGCCGATAAGGGGTTACTTGTCCCGGTGCGACGAGTCGCCCCGGCGGCGGGCGAACACCTGGCCGAGCGCCCACGCCACCGCCTGCACCGCCAGCACTCCCAGGCCGCCGAGTAACAGATACACCATCTCGCGGCGCTGCGAGCGATCGCGGCCCCGCCGCAGCCGCGCCGCCGCCGGCGCGGCCGAGAACGCCAGCTCCGACGGGGCGACCCCAGGCGGAGCCGGCGTCACCGCCTCGTCGAACATCGGCGCGGCCGAGAGCGTCTCGCAGTCGCGGCTCGTCTCCAGCGTGCCGACCAGCTCGACGTTCGCCGGCACGCGAATCTCCGGCGTCGAGTCGACGCGGAGCACCTCCGGCGGCGGTAAGTCGGGCAAACGCGGGCGAGCGGGCGGCGGCGGTGGGACCGGCTTCCGCGCCCGCGGCCGGTCGGTCGGCGCCGCCCCGGCGGCCTCCACCAGCTCGACCGTCGCCTCGGCCGCCGGCTCGACGTCAACCACCGGCGTGAGCGTGGCCAGAAAGGCGCGGAGAGCGGTGGCCGCCTGGTCCGGCGTCTGATAGCGCTGCGCCGGATCGCGCGCGGTCATCCAGCCGACGATCAACGCCAGCCCCTCCGGCACCTCTGGATTCAGCGCCAGCAGCGGCGGCGGGGTCGCCGTCAGGTGCATGCCCATCTGTTTGGCCGGGTCGGCGTCGACGAACGGCGGGCGGCCAGCCAGCGCGTGATAGAGGATGCAGCCGAGGCTGTAGATGTCGCTGCGGATGTCCGCTTTCGCGGCGTCGCGCGCCTGCTCGGGGGCGAGGTAGGCCGGCGAGGCGAGCGGATTGCCCTCCAGCCCCTTGCCGCGCCCGCGGCCGTCGGTCGGCTTCTCGTTCGGCAGCCGGCAGAAGCTGAAGTCGAGGATCTTGACCGTCGGCTGCGGCACCACGTCGGGCGGCAGGGTGCCCGGCGCCGGCATCACCAGCATCAGGTTGGCCGGCTCCAGGTTGCGCAGCACCAGCTTGCGCGCGTGCAGGTACGCCAGCCCCTCCAGCGCCTGCACCGTCAGCTCGACTGCCTCCTGCGGCGGCAGCCGGCCGCGGCGATCGAGCACAGATTGAAGCGTTTCCTCCAGAAAGTCCATGATGAGATAGTGGACGCCGTTCGCCTCGCCGGCCACCTTCGGGCACACCAGGTTGTGGTGGTCCAGCTGCCTGCCCAGCTGCGCCTCGCGGAGAAACCACGCCAGCGTCGCCTTGTCGCGGGCGCGCGACGGCGGCAGCACCTTCAGCGCCGCCGGCTGGCCGACCCGGTCGACCGCCTTGTACACCATCGTCAGCCGGCCGCGGCCGACCCGGTCGATCAGCTTGTACTCGTTGAGTACCAGCAGGTTGGCGTGCCGTTGCAGCACCATCGACAGCTGGAAGTCGCTCAGGTAGCGGCGATCCTCCAGCCAGCCGTTGAACGCCTGGACGTCGGTCGGGTCGGTCGCCTCGCGGTCCCAGCGCTGCCGCAGTTCGGCGACCTCCGCCGCCGTCAGCAGCGGACTGGCGGCCAGCAGCTCGCACACTGTCTCGACCGTCGGCTCGGCATTCGGCTTCATGTGCGCTCACCGTGAGGACGAGATCGGCCAGTACCAGACACCGCCATCGGCGGTGCCGGCCGCCACCGCGTCGCCCTGCCGCCCGGTGAGCACCGTCACCACGGTCACGGGACGATCGGGGTCGTGGGTCCAGAACAGCTGCTTGCCGGTGCCGGCGATCCACACCGTCACCTGGCCGTCGCTGGTGCCGCAGGCGACCAGCGCCGCATCGGCCGAGAACGCCCAGCACAGCGCGGCCCGCGGCGCCCCGGTGAGCGATCGGCGGACCGGCACCTTGCCCTCGCCAACGACGGCCGGCGTGCGCTCCCGCCCCTGCTCCGGAATGTGGACGATCCGCCATCCGTCGGGGCCGTAGCCGACCGCGGCGATCGGGCCGATCGCCTGGGTGCTGCCCGGCTGCTCGGTGCCGTCGGTCAGGTTCCATCGCCGCAGCGTGCCGTCGACGCAGCCGATCAGCGCGTGCCCCCCGTCGGGCGCCACCGCCACTCCGCGGGGTACGGCGGGCAGCCTGTCCAGTAGCCGCTCCTGCCGGCCGGAGTTTAGATCCCACAGCCGGGCCGTGAAGTCCTCACCGCACGACACCGCCCGGTTGCCGCCGGGGACGAACGCCACCGCCACCGGCGGTCCGGTGTGCTCCTGCAGCGTGGCCGTCGGCCGGCCAGTGGCGACCTCGTACAGCCGTACCACGCAGTCGACCGGCTGCCGCTCGGCCAGCCGCTCGCGGTAGCCGCCGCTGCCGGCGAGCAGGCGCTTGCCGTCGGCCGACACCGCCAGGGAGCGCACCGGCGCCTCGGCGAAGGCGAAACGGTGGACCGGCTTGCCGTCCTTGAGGTCCCAGCCGCGGACGATGCAGTCGACCGGCGTCGGCTGCGGGCCGAACAGCGTGCCGCCGGCGGCGAACAGCGGTCCGCCATCGGCCAGCCCGGTCAGCGCGTTGACGATCGATTCCTGACCTTTCAACCGCGTCGCCCGGCTGGCCGGCAGCGCCGGCCCCGGTTCGACCGGGGTGACCGGCGCCGGCGTCGCATCGTCGGCGAGGCCGGCGGCGCTGTTGAACGACAGCTTGAACGTCACCGCCCCGCCCGCGAGCAGCAGCGCCAGGTAGACTGCGCCGACCAGGAACGGCGCCAGCCCGCCGCCGCGATAGCGGGCCAGGTCGGCCGGCGCCGCGATCGTCCCACCGGCCGGCAGGAAGGCGGGCGGACCGGCGTCGGCCAGCGCCGGGAACGCCGGCGGCTCCGGAGTGAAGGCGGTTTCGGCGCCGGTCCACGCCGGCTGGTCGGTGGGCGGCGGGGCAGGCGGCGGGACGGCCGGCAGCGCCTCGGCCAGCCGGGCGTCGTACTCCTTCCGCTTCGCCGGGTTGAGCAGGGTCGCCTTCGCCTGGGCGATCTCGTTGAGCAGGGCGGTACACGGCTGCGCGAACGGGCCGGTCTGATAGGTGCGAACGTGCGACGTCTGCCGCAGCGCCGCCTCCTCGATCACCTCGCGGTCGGTTTCGTCGGGGGCGATGCCGAGCAGCTGGTAGTAGGTGGGCGGCCGCAGGTGCTTCGGGATGCCGAGCCAGCGGTGGTACGGGTCGAGCATGTGGCGAAGTCCTGCACCGAGGGGGCGGGGCGGCTCGTCGCCGCCGATTCCGAAGACCTTCCCGCCCTCTCCTGATTCGACGCCGGCTCCGACCGGGAGTTCCGCCTCGCCGTGAAACCGGGCGGGGAACCGGCAAGTGACGGGGCAACCGGCGGGCTGGTGTGATAAAATGGCCCTACCCGTCAGGTTACAGGGACCGCCGCCCGCAGCCCAGGGGGCCAGCCCGCGGCGGGCGCGGACGGTCCCGAACCGGGGTGCTTGGCGAGGTGGCGGCCGATGGCGTACTCCCTGTTCGACTATTTCCAGAAACAAGGCGTCAAGGTGGTCGAAAGCTCCCTCCAGAAAGTGGTGGGGAAGCCGGCCACCTACGTCAAGGATGAGGCGCACTTCCGCCAGCTGGTGCTCCAGCCCGGCTGGGAAGCGCTGGCGCCGCCGATCCGCCTGCTGCTCCGCCGCCGCTACGACCAGTGGGTCGAGCTGTACCACGAGGTCCGCGACAAGGTGATCGACCTGAACAGCGGGGTGGTCGACCTGCGGCCCAACGCGACGGCGCTGATCGCCAGCCTGCTCCGGCGCTACTTCCCGCCCGACGCCGCCGCCAAGACGCCGCCGGGCGCCTCACCGCCGCTGGCGCAGCCGGTCGGCGACGTGCCGCTGGCGTCTCCGGTGGCGGCGCCGGCCGGCAAGACGGCCGACAAGGGCGGCGAGGAGGCCGCCGAAGTCGCCGTCGGCATCGACCTGGGCACCACCTACTCGCTCATCGCCTACGTCGACGCCCAGGGCCGGCCGGTGTGCATCCCCAACGCCAACGGCGATCTGCTGACGCCCAGTGTCGTTCTTTTTGACGACGAGGGGTCGGTGGTCGGCAAGGAGGCGGTCCAGGCGTCGCTGCTGGAGCCCGACCGCGTCGCCGACGTGGTCAAGCGCGACATGGGCAACAAGGTCTACCGCAAGAAGATCAATGGCGAGTACATGCCGCCGGAGGTGATCTCGTCGCTCATTCTCCGCAGTCTGAAGGGCGACGCCGAGCGCAAACTCGGGCCGGTCCGCAAGGCGGTCATCACCGTGCCGGCCTACTTCGAGGAGACGCGCCGGCGGGCGACGATGGACGCCGGCAAGCTGGCCGGGCTGGACGTGCTCGACATCATCAACGAGCCGACCGCCGCGGCGATCGCCTACGGCTATCAGCTGGGGTTCCTCGACCGCACCGGCACGCTGGCCGGCGACAAGCCGCTGCGGGTGCTGGTGTTCGACCTGGGCGGCGGCACGTTCGACGTGACGATCGTGGAGATCAAGGGTCGCGAGTTCAAGGCGCTGGCGACCGACGGCGACGTTCACCTGGGCGGCAAGGACTGGGACGAGCGGCTGGTGGCGCTGGCGGCGGATCGTTTTCGCGAGCATCATGGCGAGGATCCGCGCGACAACCCGGTCAGCCTGCAGGAGCTGTCGATTGCGGTGGAGATGGCCAAGCGAACGCTCACCGAGCGCAAGAAGGCAACGCTGTTCGTCAACCACGTCGGCACGCGCTTCAAGGTGGAACTGACACGCGAGGAGTTCGAGGAGGCGACCGCGGCGCTGCTGGAACGGACGCGGATGACCAGCGAGCTGGTGGTGCGCCAGGCCGGAGTGACGTGGGCGGACATCGACCGGGTGCTGCTGGTCGGCGGCTCGACGCGGATGCCGATGGTGGTGCGCATGCTGCAGGACCTTGCCGGCAAGCCGCCGGACGCCTCGATCAACCCGGACGAGGCGGTGGCGCACGGCGCGGCGTTGTACGCCGAGCTGCTGGCGCCGCGGCACGCTCGCGACGAGCCGTCGTTCTCGGTGACGAACGTGAACTCGCACAGCCTGGGCATCCTGGGGGCGAACCCGGAGACGGGGCGACGGCTGAACAAGATCCTCATCCCGAAGAACGCACCGTTGCCGCACACGGTGACGAAGGAGTTCAAGACGTTCCGCGCGAATCAGAAGGCGGTGGTGATCAAGGTACTGGAGGGCGAGAGCGACCGGCCGGAGGTGTGTACGCAGATCGGCGTGTGCGCCATCCGCGACCTGCCGGCGAACCTGCCGGTCGGCTGGCCGGTGCTGGTGAGCTACACCTACGAGAGCAACGGTCGGCTGCACGTCTCGGCGCGGCTGAAGGGTCACAAGGCCGGGGTGAGCACCGACTTCGAGCGCGAGAACCAGCTACCCGACGAGGAGATCGAGATGTGGACCAAGTACATCGAGGAGGAGCTGAACGAGCAGGACGAGGGGTGAAGTGGACGGCGACGAAAGGCTGCGAGCCGGGTGGGGAAAGTTGTAATGGTTTGGCAGAACAACGAAAACTACGGGTCTCCGACGAACCGAAATCGGTCCGCGAGAACCAGCGAATCCCACGTTAGATCCTCCTCGTCACAGCAAATCGCTGCTGAGGCGGCTCAGGGTTACTCGGTGTGCAGTGTGAACCGTGCGCCCCGAACATTCAAGCAGTCTGCAATCCACCGACCAGCACAGCGAACTCATCGAGATCCGCGGCGCTTGCCGCCGGGCGCGACATACCTCAGGCGGCTACGACAACCTGGAGTACGACCGTACGCACAACGGGCGTCACGTTGGCGTGAACGTTGACGGCCTCGTGTTTGACAACCTTCATCCGAACGGCCGCCTTTCCCGCAATGGATTCGAACTGGCTGCATGATCGGTGGAATTGTTGTCTCTTCAAGGACACCCGTGTAGCCCATGTCTCCCCTTATCGAACTGTTGACAGAAATGCCATCGCCCGGCGATGTACCTGGGTAGGGAATCAGTCGTGAAACTGGCCGACTTCCCCTGCGCGGGTATGGCTATGCGCTGGACACTCACTGCTCGACCAACACCCATCAGTTCCTCGGTGCGTTTCAGGAATGGGTCGCCAAACGGTTCTCGGTTCAGATTGCTCAAAGTTGGGAGAACATCATTCAGTTTCAGGCGTGGACGAAAAAGAAGGCATGCGGCTGTTCTGGAAACTGCTGGACGAATACGTGGCTCAATTTACCAGAAAGCATTGAGGAACTATCATTGGTGCCACCACCTTTCGAGGACAGAAAGGATCATGAATCAGCAGCACAGGGGGCCATTACCCTGCTGGCCATCTGGTTCTGGGCCTGGCAGCCTTTAACAGGCATGAGGGTACAAAAGGCGGCACGAGGAGGTATGAAAGTGGGCCGGCCTCGGGCGAGCCGCCGCGGTTATGGAAGGCGGAACAGGTCCCGAAAGCGCACTATGGTGCGCATTCCCCTTGATTCGACCTTGTCCAATCGGTAGACTCCTTCAAAAGCATCTGGCTGGCTTCTGCTGATCCAGAAACCCGGTGGTTCAGCGAAGCGGACTTTGGGTGCGTTGATGCATCGGAGGGAGAGGCATGACCCCCACAAGAGATCGGACAGAAGTGCCGAACCCGGCGGAAGGACCTTCGCCTGCGGCAGAGGAGATCTCGCCAAGCTGACGTCACCCTGCGTGGGCTTACCGATCTGGAGAACGGCCACGCCAACCCACCCTCAATCAACTCGCCAAGATCGCGGATGTCCTTGATGCTTGAGGTCATCCTGACCGAGCGGTCGCGCCCATGCGCAGGGCAAGTCTATTGCAGGGGCGTACTTGCGGGCATCCTGTCCAGGGACAGGTCGAAGACGCCGTAAAGGCCGCTCTCGGCTTCCCATGAAAAGGATTCTCATGCCGCGTCATGACGTCAGCCATCGACCGCCGCTGTTCCACGTTGTCCAGCACCGCGGAATCCAGGGGTGGCTCCTCACTTTGCCTGGGACGAGCAGAATGAACGCCGCATGCCCGGCTCGATGAGGCCCCCATCTCACGCCGCACAGGCCGCCGCGGTTGTGGTGTGCTGCGAATCGACGAAGCCGACCACTTCACCCGACTGCTCAGGACCTGCGGTGCAGAGACCATAGGCGGCGTGACGGTGAAGGAGGCGCCATGACCGCCTGTCCAGGATGCTTCAAGGAGGGAACAGAAAAGTGGGGGAAGAAGTAGGCTTCTTCGGCTACGTGCCGCACGAGGACGCATCCGTCTCCGCCTGTTGCGCCGTGTCGCCGGCCGGGGTGATGGCGAGTAAGTGGCCGCGCCGCGGGGAGCGGTAGTAGACACAGCCGTCGACGTCGTAGGCGTGCATCGTGGCGGTGTGCAGGAAGCGGCCGCCGGCGCCCCACTTGCTTTCGAGCAGCACCAGCCCGGATGCGGTGGTGACCACCACCGCGGTGTGCGTGATCGCGCCCGCCTCGTCGCGGTAAACCACCAGGTCGCCGGCGCGGGGGTCGGTGATCGGCGCGTAGCCGTTGTCTTTCAGGATCGTCTCCACGTCCCGGCCGCGCAGCAGGAACCGGCCCGCCGTGAACACCCACCCGTGGCAGTTGTACGATGGATCTTCCGCCCCGGTCTGGATCAGCTGCCGCTCCAGCCGCCGGGAGTGGATGTACTCGTCCTCCACCCGCGCCAACGCGGTGCGATCGCCGGAACCGCGATAGAGCGGCACCTCCCGGCCGGCGTCGGTGAGCGCGGCAACGCTCGGATCGTGCCACCGCTCCGGCGGATTGGGGATGGCGGCGGTGAACTGCTCCACGTCCAGCTCGTCCGCGTTGAACCGGCGGTCGATCGCCAGCAGTAACCATCCGACCAGCGCCAGGCCCCCGAACAGCAGCGCCGCCGACACCGTTCCGCGCACCGCTCCGAATCGCCGCCGGCCGGGCGCCAGCAGCCCCACTATCCCGGCCACGCAGGCGACCAGGGCGGCAGTCAGCGCCGCTTCACCGTGCGTCGCCGGATTGAGATCGAACATGACGTGAACCCCCGTCGAACCGAGCGAATCGGTGGCCATCGTAGCGACGGGCGGATGAGGAGGCGGTGAATCGGTGATGAGAACCGGCTGAGAGCCGGACAGGTCCTGACCTTTCCGGCCAGGTCGGTCGTTGGGCGGCCTGATTCGGACCTTCGGAAAACAGTGGACATGGCGAACGGCGGGGGTAGAGTAGCCATCACCGTTGCCCCATCCTCGGAATCCCTTACCGCACCGACCGTGGCGGTGTCTGCCGGCGTCATGCCCGATGCCGGTGGGTGGTCCCCAGACTCGCCCGGGACGGGAATGCGGAAGCGCCCGCTTACCTCGACCAATCCCCCCTCCTGGCGGACGCCGGAATCGGTGGGCCGTTGCTGGCATGGAACCTGTCATGAAAATCCTCGTCGCGTGGGACAACTGTTCCGAGGCCGAGTTGCTCAGTCTGTACCTGAGTGGCGGCGGCGACCACGAGGTCGTTCTCGCCGCCTCGGCCGAGGACCTGCTCGCCCACGCACGCTCCGCCACCTGGGACGTGGTGCTGCTGGCGCTGACCTACCCCAGCAGTGCCGACCAGGGGTTCGCCCTGTTTACGCAGCTGCAGGCGCTGCTGGTCACCACCCCAGTCGTCGTCGCCTGTCGGCCGACCGAGATGATCAACCTGCCGCGCTTTCTCATCCAGGGACTGCGCTTTTACATCTATCGCGACCCGCAGGGCGACTTCATCTTCCTGCTTCTGTCGACCCTGGAATCGGCGGTCGCCGCCCAGCGCGCCGAGGAGGATCGGAAGCTCGCCGAGCAGCTCCGCGAGGAGATCAACGGCGTTCGCCTGCTGCAGGAGGCGATCATCCCGCGCGGGTTGAAGCCGCCGGCCGGCTACCAGGCGGTGGCGCGCTACGAGCCGGCCCAGCTGAGTACCGTGCATGGCCGGCCGGTGCTGATGGCTGGCGGCGACTACTACGACCTGTTCCGGGCGGGCGACGACTGCCTGGTCGCCCTCGTCGGCGACGCTTCCGGCCACGGCCTCAAGGCGTGCATGTCGATCATGACCATGCACACCCTGGTGCGCATGTTCGGTCAGGCGCGGTTCGCCGACACCGCCGGCTTCGTCGGCGAGATCAACTCCAAGCTCTGCTCCAACTCGATCGTCCAGTCCGGCGGTGGCTTCATCACCCTGCTGTACGTGGTGGTCGACACGCGCACGCACCGGGTGAGCTGGACCTCGGCCGGCCACCCGCCGGCCCTGCTGCACCGACTCGACACCAACGAGGTCGAGCAGGTCGGCAGCAACACCGACGGCGGCCTGCCGCTGGGGATCACCGACGCCGCGGACTACCCGGCCATGACGTTCTCCCTGCCGCCGGCCAGCCGCCTGCTACTCTACACCGACGGTCTGACCGACGCGCTGGCGCCCGGCGAGAGCGAAGGCGGCGCCGCCTTCGGGGTGCGCGGGATCATCGAGGCGCTCCGGGGGTGCCGCGACCTGCCGCTGGAGGCAACGCTCGATCGGCTCTTCGAGCAGTCGAAAGCGTTCACCTGCGGCGCCGGCCGGCACGACGACACGTCGGTGCTGCTGCTGGAACGCGAGGGCGAGTGAACGAGGGTTTTCAGCCGATCCGACCTGGGTAGACCTTCGATGGTCGGCGGGCGAGGAGCTGTCGCACCGCCTCCTCGTCGTGGCGGAATTCGTCCTCGATCTCCCCGCGGTGATCGAGGAAATAGGTCAAGGCGGCATAGACGTCGGCCAGCGTGATGCCGGGGTACTGGTGGACGATCTCCGCCGGCGACAACCCGCGCTGTTCGTACAGGACCGCGATGTCCATCACCCGGATGCGGTGGCCGGCGATGCGCGCCCGGCCGCCGCAGACGCCCGGCGTCTTCTCGATGTGTTCGGTACTCAACGAACTCATGGCGCTGGAATCCCCTTTCCGCGTGCCGCTCCCTGGCGATTGTGACCGAGAAAGCGCGACGACGCAAGCCAGGTCGGTCTTGCGTCGTCCTCGCGAAGACGCGGGCGCCCCCCCGTCGCGTACTTCGCGTGCGGCACGATCTTGATGGTGCGGAACACCACCGGGCCGTGGTCGCCCTGGAACAGCAGCGGGCCGGTCGCGTGCTCCTTGCCGGTCAGCCCGCCGGGCGTCTGGTTCTTCATCTCCACGTTCTCGTGGATCACCTGGCCGTTCAAGGTCACCTTCAGAAACTTGGCGTTGTGTACCTTCTTGCCGTCCTCGAAGCGCGGCGCCTGGAAGTCGATCACGAACGTCTGCCACTCGCCCGGCGCGCGCGCGGCGTTCACTCGCGGAGCGGCAGCCTGGTACAGCCCGCCCAGGTCGCCGGGGCCGACCTTCTTCTTGCCGTAGCTGTCGAGGATCTGCAGCTCGTACTCGCCCATCAGGTAGATGCCCGAGTTCGACCCCTTGGGCACCATGAACTCGATGGTGACGGTGCAGTCGCCGAACTTCTCCTCGGTGTACAGGTCGATGCCGCGGGCGGAGTTGATCAGCTGCCGCGCCGCCGGCCCGCCGTCGGCCTGCGGCGGAATCACCGTTACGTGGAGCGTGGTCGGGTTCTTCTCGTCGACGCTGGCGCGGCCGACCACCCACTTGCTCGCCCGCGGCGACCCCTTCAGCTTCCACCCCTTCAGGTCGGTGCCGTTGAACGGCTGCACCGCCTTGCCCTCGTCCGCCCACGCCGGGCCGGTCAGCAGCAGTCCGGCGACGGCGATCAGCAGCGTCCGCGTCATGTCGATTCTCCTCGTTCCGGGACGGTTCGGGACGATGCGCCCGCGGGGCCGCTCCCGGCGCCGACCCCGCTGGCCATTGTCGCCCGGCCGCCGCCAGACGGCCACCTCACCACGAAACGAGTAACGGCCCACTCACCGGACCGACCTGCAAGTAGTCGCCTCGGAGGTCGCGGTGGCGCACCGGCTTCAGGAAGTTGCCGGTCAGGTACGGCGCCGCCGGGTGGAGCAGGAACGTCGTCCGCTCGAAGGCGTCGGGTTCGGGGAAGAAGCGGACGGTGGCGTCGTGCAGCCCGGTCAACCGCAGCCGGCGGCGAACGCCGACGTGGCCGGAGAACTGCTCGTCGCAGCTGACCTCGCCCGTCTCCTGCTCGACGAACGCCCGGCACTCGTGCCGCCAGGCGCGCGGCAGCCGGTGGCAGGCGGCGCCGTCGCGCAGCTCGGTCTCGACGCCGACGAACAGCGGCGCGCCGGCCGGGGTACGAAGGCGCAGCTCGACCGTCGTGCTCGGCGTGCAGCCGGCGAAGTACCAGCCGTTGGCGTGGCGGCTGATCGTCAGCACCGGGGCCGGCTGCCGCGCGTCGCGGCGGGCGAAGCGCACCCGCCAGCCGGTCGCCGCCAGCAGCCGGCGGAGCAGCAGCTCGCCGGGGAAGTACGTCGCCGGGTCGTCGGCGGTGAGCAGGTGTCCGCCGCGGTAGCTGGCGGCGTGTGTGCCGCGGACCCAGCCGACCACCCCGCTGTCCCACCCCCTCACCGGCCGCCACAGCGCCGCCACCCGGCTCTCATCACCCTTGCCGACGCGGGCGACGACGTGGGTGAACGGGTCGGCATCGTCGGCCAGCTCCGCCTCGCAGCCGCCGGCGCTCATCAGCGCCCGGTGCAGTACGCGCCGCGGATACGGCCGGTCGCGCAGCTCGTCGAAATCGCCGTCGACCGTCAGCCGCAGCTCGCCGTCGAGCGGATCGGCGGTTTTCAGGTTGAGCGCCGCCAGCAGGCGCTTGCCGGCGCGGCCGAGCGGGCCGTAGAGCAGCAGCGCGCCGCCCTTCTCGGCGTGCGCCAGCAGCGCGCCGGCGAGCGGGGTGTCGCCGTCAGGCACCGGCGCCAGCAGCACCGACGCCGTCAGCCGGCCGGGATCGTCGGTAGCGCAGCGGACGAAGCTCGTCGACGCGATCACCGTGTTAAGCGGTAACCCATTATTCACGGCAGCGCGGACGAACCAGTCGCCGAAGAACGGCTCGGCCAGCCGGCCGGGCTTGCCGAACGCCATCGCCTCGTACTCGGCAAGCGGGTAGACCCAGACGAGCGGACCCGGCGCGTCGGGGCGGGTGCGCAGGGCGGCGAGCAGGTGCGGCGAGACCTCGTCGGGCACCTGGTCGGGCATGCGGCCGTAGGAGTCATCGACGGTGAGCAGGGCGACCGAGCGCGCCGTCTCGACCCGCCCGCCGGCGTCCAGCCGCGCGACGGCGAGCGGCAGGTAGATATCGTGCGGTTGGCGTCCGTAGCGGTCGAGCCACGGACTGTTCAGCCACCACGGGTCGTGGATGTAGAAGCGGAACGGGAAGCCGGTGTCGGGCGGCAGCTCGGCGATCCGCGACAGGTAGCCGACCAGCTCCAGGCCGAAGTCGCCGTTGAGCGCCGCCCACGGCGAGTTCGGCGGCGGGGTCATGCCGAAGCCACCGCCGTACAGGTCGCGCAACGGGGTGCCATTGCTCGCCAGGTCCGACCCGGCGACCAGGTTGGTGCCGCGCGTCTCGATCGGGACGGTCGGACACTCGGCGCGGAACCGTTTCCAGAAGTCGACGATCTTCGTCCGCACCTCGGCGGCCCGTTCGGGGTGGAACGTCTTGCCGTCGAACAGCGGGCCGGTCGTCTTCCACGTCTCCAGCCCGAACCCGAAGCCATTGGAGAACCACAGGTAGTCGAAGCCGAGGTCGTGCAGGAAGTGCCGCGCCTGCCGGCCGAGGAAGGTGCCGAGCGGGGTGCCGTCGGGGATGCCCTTCGGAAATCCGGCGTAGGCGCGGGTGTCGCCGTGGAGCACGCCGTAGCAGCAGACGAAGCTGCCGCGGCCCATCGTCCCGCCCAGGCAGATCTCGTTGTGCCGCTCGTACTTGAACGGCGAGCGGGCGAACTCTCCGCCGGGGTCGAAGGTGGCGCCGACGCGAATCGGTTTGCCGAGTTCCTGCCGGCCGACGTCGCGAATCGTCCGCACGATGGCTGCCAGGGTGCGATAGGTGTGTTTGGGCGGATCGTCCATGTACAGCCGGGCGCGGCTGTGCAGCGCCTGCTTCTCCGGATCGCCTTTCACCGGCTCGCGCGGGTTGGGATGGCCGATGTAGCGTGCCCATTCGATCGGGTCGTCGAGGCGGCCGGCGTAGTCGAGGATCTCCGACCCATCGGCCGTCCACAGCAGCACCGACACGCGCTCGGCCAGCGCCGTCAGCCGTGCCCACTGGCGGAACAGCGTGCGGCAGACCGCGCGGACGGCGTCGTCGCGCAGGTCGCGGAACGGCTTGAGGCTCATCTCCAGCGTGACGTTGGCGAGCGGCGGCATGACACCCTCCCGGCCGAGCGATGGGTCACCACTTGTCGTCCTGGTCGCGAAGCAGGTCGGGGTTGACGAGCTTGCTCAGGTCGAGGGTGCCCCGCTGCTCGGCCTCCAGCAGCTTGATCCGCAGCTCCAGGTCGCGAATCTTCAGCTGTAACGTCTCCAGGCGCACGCCGGTGTCCTCGCGCGGCTTCGGTCGCGGCACCTCGGGGTAGCCGAGTTGCCGCTGCAGGGCGGCGAACAGGTACAGAGGATCGCGGCCAGCGTTGGCCCGCGCAATCTTGCCTTCCTTCTCACCGAAGAGCGGCGGCACCGGCGGCTCGTAGCCGGGATCGAAGCGCCGCTGCTCGGTGACGTACAGGTGCGACCGGGCGAACAGCAGGTCGGCAAAGTCGACGCTGCCCAGCTGCTGCCGCACCATCTCGAAGAACGCCCGCCAGTCGGCGTCGTAGTACGGGTCGCCGGCCATCGCCTGCAGCCCCTCGGTGTATCCGAGCCGATTGCGGCTGATCACCTCGAACTGGTAGATGAACAGCCCGGCCTGCGACACCTTGCCGGCGCGGTACTCGGCCTCGCGCTCCAGCACCAGCAGCGCCTGGTCGGCGCTGAACCGGCGCGTCTCGTCCTCGCTGCCGCGGACGATGAACGCCTGGTACGGGGAAAAATAGTGCCCCAGCCGGGCGAAACCGGACGACAACAACCCGCTGTGCTTCAGCTCGGCGGCCAGGAACTGAATCGCCATCGGCAGCCGGGTGGTCGACAGGATCTCCTGATCGATTCGCTCCAGCACCGACTGCGTCGCCTGCCCCTCCGCCAGCCGATCGCGGAGGGTGCGAAAGAAATAGGCCTGTTCGATGTACTCTTCACGGTCGAGGACTGACATGCCGCCATTGTATCACGGCTGCCCGCCGGGCGACGACCTCGTATAACGACTCGCAACTCGCATCCGTTCGCCACCGTTCGCCCGCGCCGGCGCGGGCGGCCCTGTCCCGATGAGGCTCCCTTATGCGCGTCAATGCGGTCAAGCAAGCACTCACCACCGGCCAGCCGTCGGTCGGCACCTGGCTGTCCCTGGGCAGTATCACCGCGGCGCGGTTCCTGGCCCGCTGCGGATTCGCCTGGCTGACGGTCGACATCGAGCACAGCCTGGTCGACTGGGAGACGGCGACGCACATGTTTGCCGCCATCGCCGACGGCGGTTGCACCGCGCTGGCGCGGGTGCCGGCCAACCGCCACGACCACATCAAGCGCGTGCTCGACAACGGCGCGCACGGGGTGGTGGTGCCGATGGTCAACAGCCGGGCCGAGGCGGAGGAGGCGGTTCGCGCCTGCCTGTATCCGCCGACCGGCAACCGCTCCGTCGGCGGCAGCGTGCATGCGCTGAACTTCGGCTGCACCCCGGCGGAGTACCTCGCGCGGGCCAACGACGAGGTGATCGTGGTGTTGCAGTGCGAGCACATCCAGTCGGTCGAGGCGGCCGACGAGATCTTCTCGGTGCCGGGCATCAGCGCCATCTTCGTCGGCCCCAACGACCTGGCGGCGAGCATGCGCGGCAAGGACGGCAGCCCGCCATCGGCCGAGGCGACGGCGCGGGCGATGAAGCGGATTCTCGACACCTGCAAGAAGTACAACGTCGCCGCCGGCGTCCACTGCTTCAGCCCGGAGGAGGCCCGCGCCCGCATCGCCGAGGGGTGGCAGTTCATCGCCATCGGCAGCGAGCTGCGCATGATGATGGACTCGGCCAACGACGTGGTCAAGCGGACCGGCCTGGGGCCGAAGGGCGATCTCGCCAAGTATTGAGGTCGACAAAGTCGACAACTCCACCTGGCCCGGCGTCGGAGGCGACCATGAGTCGAGTGTCGCAGATCATCATCGGCGTGGTGCTGCTGCCGTTCGCCCCGCTGTTACTGGTGTGCGGGCTGACGGCTGGCGACGAGGTGGCGGCCCGCCCGCATCACTTTTACCTGCTGGCAGCCGTGGTGTTCGTGATGTCGGTCGCCCTGCTGCACCCGCGCACCGGCGGGGCAGCGGGGGTGCTGATGTTGGTCGGCTACTTCGCGCTACGCGCGTATACGCATGCCCTGGCACGCGGGTGGACAGCGACCGTCCTGTTGCCCGTCGCCGGGGTCGCCACCATGCTGCTGTTCGGCCTGGCCGTGATCGGATTCTGGTGGTGGCGGCTGCGCTACGAGCGGGCGGCGGTGCAGCATGTGCGCGAGGGCGATCCGACCGCGGGAGTGGAGTTGCTGGAGCGGCGCATCGAGGCCGGGCGCGGTTCGGCGCCGCTGTATGCCACGCTGGCGGCGGTGCTCATCGGCCTGAAGCGCTATGACGACGCGCTGGCGCGGATCGCCGACGCCGAACGGGCGGGTTTTCACACCTCGGCGCTGCGACTCTACAAGGCGATGGCGCTGTGGAAGGGGAAAGGCGCTCTTACCGCCATCCCGGTACTGGAGGAAGCGACGGCACGGGACCCGCTTGACTTCAATAGCGCCGTCCTGCTGGGCGAGCTGTACGCCGAGCTGAGCCGCTGGCCCGACGCCGCCGGCCAGCTGCAGCAGGTGGAACAGCTGGGTCGCCGGACGCTGGTCATCGGGGCGGCCGTGCGCGCCAGCCGCCGGGAGGCGGTTGCCCGTTTGCGCGACGCCATCCCGCCCGACCAGCGCGATGCGGTCCCGCCGCCTCGCCCGCAGATCGTCCGTCCCGCCGCGGCGGCGACCCCGCTCTCCGGCGGCTCGTTCGACCTGGCCACGATGACGTTCGTCGGCTGGCTACTGCTGCTGAGCGCGTTCGTCCTGACGGGCGGACTGGCCGTCGTCTACGTGCTGTGGGTGGAACCGACCGGCCTGTTCAAGGACCGTTGGCTGCGCCTGATCCCCTACGCCGTCGGTACTGTCGTCGTGATGGGCTACTTCCGCTTCGGCTGGTGGGCGCTGCGGCGGCTGGGGGTGCGGCTGATTCGCGACAAGGACTGATCGCGCGACCGGCGAAAAAAATCCCCGGCGCCGCCGCGCCCCCCTTGCCGCCGTTGTCCCCGCCGCCTATCTCATCTTGTTCGCCTGCGCATCCTCCGGCTATAGTCAGCTTGCCCATTTCCTGGAGGATCCACCATGTCGGTCCGATTCCTGCTCGTGCTGACGATCCTGGCCCTCGCCCCGCTGCCGCTCCGCGGTGACGACGAACCCCCTGCTCCGCGGGAGGAGGTGTCCCGCAAGGACCTGAACCGGCTGCAGGGCACCTGGCAGCTGCTCTCGCTGCAAACCAGCGGCAAATCCTCGGTCGACGTGAGCAAGCGCACGCTGTTCGTCGGCGGCGAGCTGTACCTGCTGCGCGACGGCGAGCGCCCTGCAGGCCGGCATCCTGCGGCTGCTGCCCAACCGCTCGCCCGCCGCATCGACGTGAGCGTGCGGCGGGGGCAGCACGAGGACAACACCATGCTCGGCATCTACGACCTCAAGGGCGACACGCTCAAGGTGTGCTTCGACCCCGAGGGCGAGTCGCGCTGGCCGGGTTCGCGACCAGGGCCGACTCGTCCGTCTTCGTCGCCACGTTCAAACGGACGAAGGCGGTGGCGACGAACGCCATCGAGATCGCCGGCAAGTATCGGTCGGAGAGCGCCCGGCGGCGCGGCCAGAAGCAGGTGATGGCGGCCGAGATCGAGCGCCGCGGCGACGCCTACCTGGTGCGGCAAGGTGCCGGGCGGCGTGGCCTACCTCGGCATGGGCATCCGGCAGGGCGACACCCTGTCGGTCGCCTGGGCGAACCGCGGCACCGTCGGGCTGTCGGTCTACCAGATCGAGAAGGGGCCGAAGTTGACCGGCGTCTACACCGAGCTGGGCGGTCCCGGCATCGTCGCCACCGAAACGCTCACCGGCGCCGCCCGCGACTGGGTCGAGGTCCGCCAGCGCCCGGCGCCGCAGCCGTGAGCGGCCTTCGACTCCTTTTCCGCTCTCTCTCCTCCAGGATGATTCGCCGGTGAGCGAGCCTCGCCCACTCGCTCATCGGCCGCCCAGCCCCTTGATCGGGAACAGCTTCGACGGCGTTCGCCCCTCGGCCAGCAGCCGCGTCATCCGCTTCACTACCTCGGGGTGCCGGTCCGCCACGTCGATCGTCTCGCCGATGTCGTCCTTCAGGTTGTACAGCTCCAGCGGCGCCGCGCGTTTCTGCAGCCCGACGCGCACGCCCTTCCAGTCGCCGACGCGAATGGCCTGCTGCCCGCCATAGCCGGCGAACTCCCACAGCAAGTAGGCGTGTCGCTTCTGCTCGGCGTCGTGGCCGCGCAGCGTCGGCAGCAGGCTCACCCCGTCCACGCCGGCCGGGGTGCGGTCGGCAGCGCCAGCGGCGTCGAGCAGCGTCGGAAGCACGTCGGGGAAGTAGGCCGGCAGGTCGGTCGTCCGACCGGCGGCGATCGTCCCCGGCCAGCGCGCCAGCAGCGGCACGCGCAGACCGCCCTCGTAGACGCTCCCCTTGCGGCCGCGCAGCGGACCGACCGAATCGAAGAAGCGAGTGTCGGTGCCACCGACGTCGTGGGTGGCGCCGTTGTCGGAGGTGAACAGCACCAGCGTGTTGGCGTCCAGCTTCAGCTCGGCGAGCAGGTCGAGCAGGCGGCCGACCGTGGCGTCGAGCCGGGTGATCATGGCGGCGTAGCCGGCGCGCGGCGAAGGATGCGGCAAATAGCCCTTCTTGCCGTCATAGGGCGGATCGACCCACTTGCCGCGGTACGGCGCCAGCCAGGCGTCGGGCGTTTGAATGGCGACATGCGGGATGGTGAAAGGCAGATACAGGACGAACGGCCGGTCGCGGCGGGCGCGGACGAACGCCAGCGCCTCGCGCTCGAACTGCTCCTGGCTGTGCTGCGTGCCCTTCTTGCCGTCGTTGCCGGCCAGCTCCTCGCGGCGGTCGTTTCGCCACAGGTACGTCGGGTAGTGCGAGTGAGCGTGCCGCTGGCAGTTGTAGCCGTAGAACAGGTCGAACCCGCGCTTGATCGGGTCGGCCTCCGAGCCGGGCGCGCCGAGGCCCCACTTGCCGATCGCGCCGGTGGCGTAGCCCGCCTTCTTCATCAGCTCGGGCAGCAGCAGTTCGCTCGCCGGCACCGGCGTCTGGCCCTCCGGCTTGACCTCGCGGTTGTCGCGCACCCAGGCGTGTCCGCCGTGCTTGCCGGTCATCAGGCAGCAGCGCGACGGCGCGCACACCGGCGAGCCGGCGTAGAACTGGGTGAAGCGCAGCCCTTCCTTCGCCATGCGGTCGAGGTGCGGAGTGCGAATCAGCTTCTGCCCGTAGCAGCCCAGCTCGCCATAGCCGAGGTCGTCGGCGACGATCAGGACCACGTTCGGCGGTGCCGCCTCCGCCGGGAGACCGACGAAGCAGATCGTTAGGAGAACGAGAACCGTCGCCAAGCGCTTGATCATAAAGAAGGTCCGATAAGGAGGTTGATCTGGCTGGCGAGCGCGACCGGCGCTTTCTTTCTACGGACCACGGACACGCGCTGTTGTAGTCCGGTTGGGAGAGCAACGCTCGACAGGAAACACGCCCCTCACACCATCCGCAGCCCGACGCGGCGGGGCGAGGGCGAGGGCGAGGCGTCCGACTCCGGCACGCCGCACGCCGACTCGGCGCCGACGCCCACCTGCTCGCCGGTTTCCGCCTCGCCGTACAGGGTGAACGCCGACGCCTCGACCACGCGCACCGGCAGAGTACGGCCGGTCAGCCGCTCGGGGCCGTCGAACACCACGATGTGATCGCTCATCGTCCGCCCGGTCAGCTGCAGCGGGCCGGACCCGCTGCCGCGCTTCAGCGCCGTCTTGCTCGGCCCCTCCACCAGCACCTCGACGGTCTGTCCCACCAGCCGCCGGTGATCCTCCAAACTGACCGCGTTCTGAATTGCCAGTAAGTCGTTATTGCGACGCTTCTTCACTTCCTCCGGCACGTCGTCGGGGTACAGGTCGTCGGCCTTCGTCCCTGGCCGCGGGCTGTACTTGAAGATGAAGCTGTTCTTGAACTTCGCCTCGCGGACCAGGGCGCACGTCTTCTCGAACGACTCGTCCGTCTCGCCGCAGAAGCCGACAATGAAGTCGCTGGAGATCGCCACTCCCGGCACGCGCTCGCGGCAGCGCGCCAGCATGTCGCGGTAGAACTCGACCGTGTACAGTCGCTTCATCCGCCGCAGCATCTCGTTGCACCCCGACTGCGCCGGCACATGCAGGTACGGGCACACCTTCGGCAGCGTGCGCACCGCGTCGAGCAGGTCGTCGCCCATGTCGCGCGGGAAGTTGGTGATGAACTTGATCCGCTCGATCCCCGGCGTGTCGTGAATCCGCGCCAGCAGGTCCGACAACCGCTCCGTCCGCCCGTCGCCGTGGGTGAACTTGTAGCTGTTCACCGTCTGGCCGAGCAGGGTGATCTCTTTGGCTCCCTCGTCGGCGAGTTGCCGGACCTCGAAGGCGATGTGTTCCGGCGGGCGGCTCTGCTCCGGCCCGCGCGTGCTCGGCACCACGCAGTAGGTGCAGAACTTGTCGCAGCCGATCATGACGCGGACGTAGGCCTGAAACGGCGTCGGCCGCATCGCCGGGTCGCGCATCGGGTCGAAGCTCTCGAAGCTGGCCGTCACCTCGTGCCGGGACGCCTCGTTGCGCGCCAGCGACAGCGCCAGTTGCGCCTCGCCGGTCCGCTTCGCCTCGGCGATCAGCTCCGGCAGCCGCGCCAGCTGGCCGGTGCCGCAGACGATGTCGACGAACGGGGCGCGGCGCAGGATTTTTTCCTGGTCCTTCTGCGCCATGCAGCCGAGCACGCCGAGCACCTTGTCCGGGTGCCGCGCCATGTGCCCGCGCAGCCGACCCAGCGCGCTGTAGATCTTCTCCTCGGCGTGCTCGCGGACGCTGCAGGTGTTGAAGAAGATCACGTCGGCGTCGGCCGGCTCGTCGGTCAGCTGATAGCCCTGCCGCCGCAGCGTGCCGACGACCAGCTCGCTGTCCAGCACGTTCATCTGGCAGCCGACGGTTTCGATGTACAGCTTCTTCGTGCTCATGCTCCCACCCGCACCCTGGCCCAGTATCCGCCGTCGGCCGGCCGCCCCGGCGCCGACTCCTCCTCCGCCTCCAGCGTTGCCCCCGGCAGTCCGGCGAGCACCCGCCGCACCAGCCCGCCATTCTCGTCCGGCTCAATGCTGCACGTCGAGTAAACCACGACTCCGCCGGACCGCGTTCGTTCGACCGCCAGCCGCAGCAGGCGCTCTTGCAGCAGCGTCAGGTGGCGGATGTCCTCGGGCACCAGCCGCCAGCGGACCTCGGGCCGCCGGCCGAGCACCCCGGTGTTGCTGCACGGCACGTCCACCAGCACCCGGTCGAACGGCCCCGCCGGCACCTCCTCCCGCCGCGTCGGATTGATCTTCACCGTCTCGATGCATCGCAGCCCCAGCCGATTCGCCAGCTCGCGCACCGTCTGCAGGCGACCATCGTCGACATCACAGGCGACGAGGCGGCCCTCGTCGCGCATCTGCTCGGCCAGATGCGTCGTCTTGCCGCCCGGCGCCGCACACAGGTCGAGGACGGTCTCCCCCGGCTGCGGGTTCACCGCGGCGCCGACGCGGGTGGCCGACTCGTCCTGCACGCAGAACCAGCCGTCGGCGAAGCCAGGCAGCTCGCGCACCGCGACGTGATCGCGGAGGCGGACCGTCTGCGGATGATCGCCGCGAACAGCCGACAGCCCGGCGTCAGCCAGCGCCGCCAGCAGGCGGTCGACGTCGCACCGCAGCGGGTTGACGCGAAGCGTGAGCGGTGCCGGGCCGGCGAACCAGAAGCCGAGCCGGTATGCCTCGTCGGCGCCGTACCGCGTCACCCATCGTTCGGCCAGCCACAGCGGCAGGGCAAACCCGCGAGCCAGGTATTCTACCGGACGGGTGGCCGGTTCGGGAAGCGCAGGTCGCGTCAGCCGGCGATACACCCCGCCCTCCAGCGGCAGCGCGTCGGCGGCCGGGACGGTGACGCGCTCGTCGGTGATGAGGGGGAGACACGCCCGCAGCACGCCGTTGATGAACCCCTTGGCGCGCGGCCGGCCGTACTGGCTGGCCAGCTCGACCGTCTCGTGCAGCGCCGCGTGGGGCGGGATCTGCGTGAGCAGCGCCAGCTGGTAGACGCCCAGCTGCAGGGTGTCCCACAGCCACGGCTCAACCGCCTCGGGCGGGCGGGTGACGAGCGGCTGCAGCAGCGTGGTGAGCGTGCCGCGACGGCGGAGCACGCCGTAGGCCAGGTGCGTCGCCAGCCGCCGGTCGGCGGCCGACATCCGCCGCGCCGCCGGCGCGCTCAGATGGCGGTCGAGCACGTCCTGAATGAACCGCTCGTGGCGGGCGCACTCGAGCAGCACCTCCAGCGCCAGGCTGCGAGCGTTGTGCGTCCGGCCACAGAATGTCGGCTGCGCGTCGATCATGCGTGCTCCGGGCCGAGGCGGTCGCCCGGCTGCGGCCTCCTCCCGCGCAGGAAATCGACGGCGGACATCCGCCGCTTGCCCGCCGGCTGCAGTTCCACCACTTCCACCAGCGTGCCGTCGCCGGCGCCGACGAGCAAGGCGTCATGCCGCTCCGCGACGATCTGCCCCGGCGCGAGTGGTGCGACCGGCGGCGGCGCGGGCCGGGCGCGGCAGACGATCAGCCGCAGCGGCGGCTGGCCGGGGCGATGCCAGTAGGTATACGCCGTCGGCCACGGCTGCATCGCGCGCACCTGGCAGCACACTCGATCGGCGGGGCGGCTCCAGTCAATCGCGCCGTGTTCCTTGGTGAGCTTCGGCGCTCGCGTCGCCAGGGCGTTGTCCTGCTTCGTGCCGACCGGGGCGGTCCCGTCGCGCATTTGCAGGACGACGCGCTCCGCCAGCTGGGCGCCGAGGACCGCCAGCCGCGCCTCGACGTCGCCGGCCGTCTCGTCGGGGCCGATCGGCGTGCTTTCCTGCGCCAGAATGTCGCCGGTGTCAACGCCGGTGGAGAGACGGAAGATCGTCACGCCGGTGATCGTCTCGCCGTGGTAGATGGCCCAGTTGATCGGGGCGGCGCCGCGGTATTTCGGCAGCAGCGCGGCGTGGACGTTGATGCACCCCAGCGGCGGGACGGCGAGGATGAAGCTCTTGAGGATCTGGCCGTAGGCGGCGACGACAAGCAGGTCGGGGCGCAGCTCGCGGAGCATCGCTTCGCCCTCGGGCGTGTTGATGCTGGCCGGCTGGAACACCGGCAGGCCGTGCGCCTGGGCGATCGCCTTCATCCCCTTGCCGGTCTGCCGCGTCGAGCCGCGCTCGTGGCCGGCGTCGCGGTCGGGCTGGGTGAACAACCCCACCACCAGGCCGGGGTGTTGGAGCAACGTCTCGAACGTCGGCTCGGCGAAGACACCAGTGCCCGCCATGACAATCCGCATCCGCGACTCCTATTAGCCCCCCGTGAATACGACACGCACTCGCTCCGGTTTTTTAGCCCCCGGTGAACACACCGGGGGCAGATGCGGAGCGCCCTAATGAGGATGGTCGACACAGAGGGGGCGAACGCGATACGCCCCGATAGGGTAGTCCTCGACACGCACGCGCCCCCGGTGTGTTCACGGGGGGCTAAACCATCACGCCTCGCCTTCCAGCTCGTCCAAGCGCTTCTCGATCTCCGGGTCGGGCGGGATCTCGCCGCGTTCCTGCGATTTGCGATACTCGTGCTCGAACTCGCGGAGGGCGCCCCGCGCCGCCAGCTTGCCGATCGGCCCGAACTTGTCGATGAACAGGATGGCGTGCAGGTGGTCGGTCTCGTGCTGCCAGATCCGCGCCGGCAGGTCGCTGAACTCGCCCTCGATCAGCTGCCCCTGCAAGTTATACGCCTGCACGCGCACCGTCTTCGCCCGGCGGACCTTCTGGAACAGCTGCGGGAAGCTCAGGCAGCCTTCCTCGCCCTCCATCGTGCCGCGCCGCTCGACGATCACCGGGTTGATGTACACTCCCTCCAGCGGTTTCTGCTCGCGGTCGCCGGCGTAGTTGGTGACGAACATCTGGAACGGCAGCCCGACCTGCGGCGCCGCCAGCCCCAGCCCGCGGTGCTCGTACATCAACTCGAGCATCGCCTCGGCCACCAGCACCACCTTGCGATCGATGGCGGTGAGCGGTTTGGCCGGGTGACGCAGGGCGGGATGCGGGTACTGAACGATTTTCAGCGGCGGCTGAAGGATATCCATGATGACTCCGGCGAGAACCCAGTGTCGCCGCATTATAGCAGACGCGCCGAACCCCGCTACGACGACCGCCGTGGCACGACCATGCCTGAACAAACGGTCACATGCCGCCGACCCGTCCTCATGGCTTCGCGACGCCGAGGTCGCGGCAGATCTTGCGAGCCAATGGGTCGGGGATTGGGGCGGATCAGGTCTTGCCGCTTCGAAAGGCCAGGTCACCCGATGATGTCGCCGGCGGTCATGCGGGCGACCTCGTCGACCGTTGTCGTCCCCTGCAGGACCTTGCGCCAGCCGTCCTGCCGCAGCGTGAGCATCCCCTCCTTCAGCGCCTGGTTGCGGATCGCCGAGGCGTTCAGCCGCTGCACACACATCTCGCGGATCGTGTCGCCGGTCACCATCAGCTCGTAGATGCCGGTCCGGCCGCGGAAGCCGGTGTTGCGGCAGGCGCGACAGCCGGCGCCCTTCCACACCCGCAGCGGGCCGCCCGCCGGCACCGGGAAGTCGGCCGGCACCTCGTGCGGCTCCGGCGTGTACTCCACCTTGCACGATGAGCAGATGGTCCGCACCAGCCGCTGCGCCATCACCCCTTCCACCGTGCTCGCCACCAGGAACGGCTCGATCCCCATGTCGATCAGCCGGGTGAAGGCGCTGGGGGCGTCGTTGGTGTGCAGCGTGCTGAACACCAGGTGGCCGGTGAGCGACGCCTGAATCGCCGCTTCCGCCGTTTCCAGATCGCGCATCTCGCCGATCAGCACCACGTCGGGGTCGTGCCGCAGGATGCTCCGCAGCGACGCCGCGAACGTCAGGCCGATCTTGCTGTGTACCTGGATCTGGCTGATCCCCGGCTGCTGGTACTCGACCGGGTCTTCCACCGTGATGATCTTGAGCGTTTCGTCCTTGATCTC